>JBFWRS010000019.1:0-63087 GCA_050248795.1 Burkholderiales bacterium
TGCATGCCTATTCGGGGTTCGAGAAATCGGTCCAGCGTGCGCTGGAGGACCGCATCAACCGCGCGGGAATGCACGACAAGTTCGGCAAGATCCTCGTGCCGGTCGAGGAGGTCGTCGAGATGAAGGGCGGCCAGAAGCACATGTCCGAGCGCAAGTTCTTCCCGGGTTATGTGCTGGTCGAGATGGAGATGAACGACGACACCTGGCACCTGGTGAAGAACACCAACAAGGTTACGGGATTCGTCGGCGGTACGGCGACGCGGCCGGCGCCGATCCCGGAGAAGGAAGTCGACGCCATCATGCAGCAGATGCGCGAGGGCGTCGAAAAGCCCAAGCCAAAGGTACTGTTCGAGAACGGCGAGATGGTGCGCGTCAAGGATGGCCCGTTCACCGATTTCCAGGGGACGGTGGAGGACGTGAACTACGAGAAGAGCCGCCTGCGCGTGGCGGTGACGATTTTTGGACGCTCGACTCCGGTCGAGCTCGAGTTCGGCCAGGTCGAGAAGGCCTGAGCCTTTTTGCAACCGTACGGGGAGAGCGCTCCTTGCAGTTGCGGAGCGCTCGTCTGAACCCGAAAGGAGCGTAGTGTGGCGAAGAAGATCATAGGCTTCATCAAGCTGCAGGTCCCTGCGGGCAAGGCGAATCCATCGCCGCCCATCGGCCCCGCCCTGGGCCAGCGCGGGCTGAACATCATGGAGTTCTGCAAGGCGTTCAACGCACAGACCCAGAAGGTCGAGCCGGGCTTGCCGCTGCCCGTCGTGATCACGGCCTTCTCCGACAAGAGCTTCACTTTCATCATCAAGACGCCGCCAGTCACCGTGCTGATCAAGAAGGCGGCGGGGATCGAATCCGGCAGCGCGCGGCCGCTCACCGACAAGGTCGGCAAGATCACCCGCAAGCAGGCCGAAGAGATCGCCAAGCAGAAGATGCCCGACCTCACCGCGGCCGACCTCGAGGCCGCGACGCGCACCGTTGCCGGGAGCGCGCGTTCGATGGGCATCATCGTGGAGGGCCTGTAAATGACCACCAGCATCTCGAAGCGCCGCAAGGCGTTTGCGAACAAGGTCGATCGCGTCAAGTCGTACGCCGCGCTCGATGCGATGAAGCTCGTGAAGGACACGGCCACGGCCAAGTTCGACGAAGCGGTCGATGTCGCCATCAACCTTGGCATCGATGCGAAGAAGTCCGACCAGACCGTGCGCGGATCTGTCGTGCTGCCGGCGGGCACGGGGAAGAAGGTTCGCGTCGCGGTGTTCGCGCCCGGGGACAAGGCCGAGGCCGCGAAGGCGGCTGGCGCGGAAATCGTCGGCATGGAGGACCTTGCCGAGAGCATCAAGGCCGGCAAGCTCGATTTCGATGTCGTGATCGCGGCGCCCGAGGCGATGCGCGTCGTTGGCGGGCTTGGCCAGATCCTCGGTCCCCGCGGACTGATGCCCAACCCGAAGGTGGGTACAGTGACGGCGGACGTCGCCGCGGCGGTGAAGAATGCCAAGGGCGGCCAGGTGCAGTTCCGCGCCGACAAGTCCGGAATCGTGCAATGCACGATCGGGCGCGCCTCGTTCACGCCGGAGCAGTTGCGCGACAACCTCGCGGCGCTAGTCGAGGCGGTGAACCGCTCCAAGCCGGCGAATGCGAAGGGCATCTACCTGAGAAAGCTGTCCGTATCGAGCACGATGGGTGTCGGCGTGAAGGTCGACGCGGGCTCGCTGGGGACGCAGCAGGCGTAACAAAAGGACTTTGGGCTGCCGCCGACCTTCGGGAAGGCGGCTGCTGTCAAAGACCGCAGGGGCGGGGTAGATCCCGCTTAATACGGCTGCACCCTGCGCAGACGGCGCACCCGAGGAAGGAATCGAGAGGTTCCCGATTCAAGGTCGCCAGGGCGGGTCGGTCCGAAAGGGCGGGCCTTTTGATCAACAGTGAAGGAGCAGGACCTTGAGTCTCAATCTTGAGCAGAAGCAAGCGGTCGTCTCCGAGTTCACTGCACGCCTTTCCGGGGCGCAGGCAGTGATCCTCGCCGAGTACCGCGGCCTCGAAGTCGAGGCCGTCACCGGCCTGCGCGCCAAGGCGCGCAAATCGGGTGTCTACCTGCGCGTGCTGAAGAACTCTCTGGCGCGTCGTGCCGTCAAGGGCACGCCGTTCGAGAAGCTGTCCGAACAGATGGTCGGGCCGCTGATGTACGGCGTTGCGCAGGATCCGGTGGCCGGTGCCAAGGTGCTCGCCGACTTCGCCAGGGAGAACACGCTCTTCGTCATAAAGGGCGGCGCGATGCCGAACTCCATGATGTCCGCCAAGGACGTCACGGCGCTCGCCACGATGCCTTCGCGCGAAGAGTTGCTGGCGATGCTGGTGCGCACGATGCAGGCGCCGATTGCGCAAATGGTGCGCACCATGAATGAAGTGCCCACGAAGTTCGTCCGGGCGCTCGCCGCGGTGCGCGATGCAAGAGAGAAGGCGGCCGCGTAGCGGCTGCAGGAACCCAATCTAGGAGCAGAACATGGAACGTGCACAGATCCTCGAAGCAGTATCGAAAATGACCGTCCTCGAGCTTTCGCAGCTCATCAAGGACATGGAAGAGAAGTTCGGCGTGTCGGCTGCCGCCGCGGTGGCGGTTGCCGCTCCGGCGGCCGGTGGTGCAGCCGGTGGTGCTGCGGCCGCCGAGCAGACGGAGTTCACCGTGGTTCTCGCCGCGGTGGGCGACAACAAGGTGAACGTCATCAAGGCGGTGCGTGAGGTCACGAGCCTGGGTCTGAAGGAGGCAAAGGACCTGGTCGATGGTGCGCCCAAGCCCGTGAAGGAAGGCGTGTCGAAGGCCGATGCCGACGCGGTGGCGAAGAAGCTGACCGACGCCGGCGCCAAGGTGGAGATCAAGTAAGGCCGGCTGCATGGATCGGGGGCGGCGCGAGCCGTCCCCCGACCCGAGGCCAAAGCAAAGGGTCGCGCGTGCCCTTTGCTTTGCCCTTCAAGAGCCTCTGACCGGGAGCTTTCATGACCTATTCTCTGACCGAGCGCAAGCGCATCCGCAAAAGTTTCGCGAAGCGTGCGAGCGTTCTCAACGTGCCCTACCTGATTGCGACGCAGCTCGAGTCGTTCGCGGCGTTCCTGCAGGAGTTCACGCCCCCGGAGAGCCGCAAGAACGAAGGCCTCCAGGCCGCGTTCAATACGATCTTCCCCATCTCGTCGCATTCCGGCAACGCGAGGCTCGAATTCGTCTCCTATGTCCTCGGCGAGCCGCCGTTCGACGTCAAGGAGTGCCAGCAGCGCGGGCTCACCTACGCGAGCCCGTTGCGCGCGAAGGTCCGCCTGACGATATTCGACAAGGAAGCGGCCAAGCCGACGGTGAAGGAAGTGAAGGAGCAGGAGGTCTACATGGGCGAGATCCCGCTCATGACCACCACCGGCTCGTTCGTCATCAACGGCACCGAGCGCGTGATCGTCTCCCAGCTGCACCGCTCGCCAGGGGTGTTCTTCGAGCATGACCGCGGCAAGACGCACTCCAGCGGGAAGCTCCTCTTTTCCGCGCGCATCATCCCGTACCGCGGATCGTGGCTCGATTTCGAGTTCGACGCGAAGGACATCGTGTACTTCCGCGTCGATCGCCGCCGCAAGATGCCCGTGACGATCCTCCTCAAGGCGCTGGGCTACAACCCCGAGCGCATCCTCAGGGAGTTCTTCAAGTTCGACAATTTCCACATCTCCGAGAACCACGTCGCGTTCGAAGTGGTGCCGGAGCGGCTGCGCGGCGAAGTCGCCCGGTTCGACATAAACGACAAGTCAGGCAAGAACATCGTCGCGAAGAACAAGCGGATCACCGTGAAGCACATCCGCGACATGGAGGCCGCCGGCATCAAGCGCATCGAGGCGCCGGACGAGTTCCTGATCGGCCGCGCGATCTCGCACAACGTGATCAACGCCGAAACCGGCGAAATCATCGCCAATGCGAATGACGAGATCACCGAGACGCTTCTCGCCAAGCTGCGCGAGGCGCGGGTGGCGAAGATCCAGACGCTGTTCACCAACGACCTCGACTACGGTCCCTACGTCTCGCAGACTCTGCGCGCCGACGAGACCGCCGACCTGAACCAGGCACGCGTGGCGATCTACCGCATGATGCGTCCCGGCGAGCCGCCCACGGAGGACGCGGTCGAGACGCTGTTCAACGGCCTGTTCTTCGCCGAGGAGCGCTACGACCTTTCGGCGGTCGGGCGCATGAAGTTCAACCGCCGCGTCGGGGTCGCAAGCGAATCCAGCTGGCAGGTGCGGCTGCGCAACCTTGCCCTGTCGAAGGAGGCGGAAGCCGAGGTGTGGACGTACTTCGGCAATGCCCCGGAACTCTCGCTGAACAAGGTCGCGCTTGATGGCGCGGGCAACCTCGCCGAAGCGGAGGCACTGGTCGAGAAGATGTTCCAGGACCTGAAGGCGAAAGGCGTCGACCGTCAGAAGCTCGAAGCGAAGGTGGAGCAGCGTTTCACGCTCTCTCCGCGCGACATCGTCGAGGTGATCCGCATCCTGGTCGAGCTGCGCAATGGCCGCGGCGAGATCGACGACATCGACCACCTCGGCAACCGGCGCGTACGCTCGGTCGGCGAGCTGGCCGAGAACCAGTTCAGGGCCGGCCTGGTGCGCGTGGAGCGCGCCGTGAAGGAGCGCCTGTCGCAGGCCGAGTCCGACAACCTGATGCCGCATGACCTCATCAACGCCAAGCCGATCTCGGCTGCGGTGAAGGAGTTCTTCGGCTCGTCACAGCTGTCGCAGTTCATGGACCAGACCAACCCGCTGTCGGAGATCACGCACAAGCGCCGGGTTTCCGCCCTCGGACCGGGCGGCCTGACCCGGGAACGTGCCGGTTTCGAGGTGCGCGACGTGCACCCGACCCACTATGGCAGGGTCTGCCCGATCGAGACGCCCGAGGGTCCGAACATCGGCCTGATCAACTCCCTCGCGCTTTACGCCCGGACCAACAAGTACGGCTTCCTGGAGACGCCATACCGCAAGGTGGTAAACGGCAAGAGCACCAGCGACATCGAGTTCCTCTCCGCGATCGAGGAGGGGCGCCACGTGATCGCGCAGGCCAATGCCGCGGTCGACAAGTCGGGCAAGCTCACCGATACGCTAGTGTCCTCGCGCAACAAGAACGAGTTCATGCTGTCGACGCCGGACAAGATCGACTACATGGACGTGGCGCCGTCGCAGATCGTTTCGGTCGCGGCCTCCCTGATCCCGTTCCTGGAGCACGACGACGCGAACCGCGCACTGATGGGCTCCAACATGCAGCGACAGGCGGTGCCCTGCCTGCGGCCGGAAAAGCCGCTGGTCGGCACGGGCATAGAGCGCACCGCGGCCGTCGACTCGGGTACCTGCGTGATCGCCCTGCGGGGTGGCATCGTCGATTACGTGGACGCCACCAGGATCGTGGTGCGCGTCAACGATGACGAGACCCAGGCAAGCGACGTCGGTGTCGACATCTACAAGCTGACGAAGTACACGCGCTCGAACCAGAACACGAACATCAACCAGCGCCCGATCGTGAAGCCGGGCGACCGCATCGCCAGGGGCGACGTCGTCGCCGACGGCGCGTCCACCGACCTGGGCGAGCTCGCGCTGGGCCAGAACATGCTGGTCGCGTTCATGCCGTGGAACGGCTACAACTTCGAGGACTCGATCCTGATCTCCGAGCGCGTGGTGTCGGACGACCGCTTCACGTCGATCCACATCGAGGAGCTCACCGTCGTCGCGCGCGACACCAAGCTCGGCGCCGAGGAGATCACCCGCGACATCTCGAACCTTTCGGAAGCCCAGCTGGCGAGGCTCGACGAATCCGGCATCGTCTACATCGGCGCCGAAGTCGAGGCGGGCGACGTGCTGGTGGGCAAGGTAACGCCCAAAGGCGAGACGCAGCTCACCCCCGAGGAAAAGCTGCTGCGCGCGATCTTCGGCGAGAAGGCAAGCGACGTGAAGGACACTTCGCTGCGCGTGCCATCGGGCATTTCTGGCTGCGTGATCGACGTCCAGGTCTTCACCCGCGAGGGCATCGAGCGCGACAAGCGCAGCCAGTCGATCATCGAGGACGAGCTCAAGCGCTACAAGACCGACCTCGCCGACCAGATGCGCATCGTCGAGGCGGACACCTTCGAGCGCCTCGAGCGACTGCTGACCGGGAAGACTGCGAATGGCGGCCCGAAGCGGCTGGCCAAGGGCACCAAGATCGCGAAGAGCTATCTCGAGACGCTGGAGCGCTACGACTGGTTCGACATCCGCCTCGCCAACGAGGAATCCGCCGGGCAGGTCGAGAGCCTCAAGGAATCGCTTGCGCAGAAGCGCCGCGAGTTCGACGCCATGTTCGAGGCGAAGCGGAAGAAGCTCACGCAGGGCGATGAACTCCCGCCGGGAGTGCTGAAGATGGTGAAGGTGTACGTCGCCGTGAAGCGGCGGCTGCAGCCCGGAGACAAGATGGCCGGGCGCCACGGCAACAAGGGCGTGATCTCGAAGATCACGCCGGTCGAGGACATGCCGCACATGGCAGACGGCACGACGGTCGACCTGGTGCTGAACCCGCTGGGCGTGCCTTCGCGGATGAACGTCGGCCAGATCCTCGAGACGCACCTGGGCTGGGCCGCCAAGGGCCTGGGCCTGAAGATCGGCGCCATGATGCAGGCGGGCGCGCGCGCGGCCGAGATGCGCAAGACGCTGAACAGCATCTACAACTCCGGCGGCAAGCCGGAGCCGCTGGAGGAACTCGCGGACGACGAGGTGATGCAGCTCGCCGAAGGGCTAAAGCAGGGGGTGCCCTTCGCGACGCCGGTGTTCGATGGCGCTTCCGAAACCGAAATCAACGCGATGCTCGAGCTCGCGGGGCTTCCCACCACCGGCCAGGTGACGCTCTATGACGGGCGCACCGGCGAGGCGTTCGATCGCACCGTCACCGTGGGTTACATGCACATGCTGAAGCTGCACCACCTGGTCGACGACAAGATGCACGCGCGCTCGACCGGCCCGTACAGCCTGGTCACCCAGCAGCCGCTGGGCGGCAAGGCGCAGTTCGGCGGCCAGCGCTTCGGCGAGATGGAAGTCTGGGCGCTGGAAGCCTACGGCGCCGCGTACACGCTGCAGGAGATGCTCACGGTCAAGTCCGACGACATCAACGGTCGCACCAAGGTGTACGAAAGCATCGTCAAGGGCGAGCACAAGATCGACGCGGGCATGCCCGAGTCGTTCAACGTGCTGGTGAAGGAAATTCGATCGCTCGGCATCGACATCGATCTGGAGAGGTTCTAGATGAAAGCGCTACTCGAACTGTTCAAGCAGGTCCAGCCGGCGGAGGAATTCGACGCCATCCGCATCGGGCTCGCCTCGCCGGAGAAGATCCGTTCCTGGTCGTACGGCGAGGTGAAGAAGCCCGAGACGATCAACTACCGCACATTCAAGCCCGAGCGCGACGGCCTCTTTTGCGCCAAGATCTTCGGGCCGATCAAGGATTACGAGTGCGTATGCGGCAAGTACAAGCGCCTGAAGCACCGCGGCGTGATCTGCGAGAAGTGCGGCGTCGAGGTGACGCTTGCCAAGGTCCGCCGCGAGCGCATGGGCCACATCGAGCTCGCCAGCCCGACGGCGCACATCTGGTTCCTGAAGAGCCTGCCGAGCCGCCTCGGCCTGGTGCTCGACATGACGCTGCGCGACATCGAGCGCGTGCTGTACTTCGAGGCCTACGTGGTCACCGACCCCGGCCTGACGCCGCTGAAGCGCTGCCAGCTGCTTACCGAGGATGACTACCTCTCCAAGGTCGAGGAGTTCGGCGATGACTTCTCGGCGGCGATGGGCGCCGAGGGCATCCGCGCGCTGCTGAAGTCGATCGACCTGAACCGCGACATCGAGCAGCTCCGCAAGGACCTCGAAGCGACGAGCTCGGACGCCAAGATCAAGAAGATCGCCAAGCGCCTCAAGGTGCTCGAGGGCTTCAAGAACTCCAAGATCAACCCGTCGTGGATGATCATGGAGGTGCTGCCGGTGCTGCCGCCGGAGCTGCGCCCGCTGGTGCCGCTGGACGGCGGACGCTTCGCGACCTCCGACCTGAACGACCTCTATCGCCGCGTCATCAACCGCAACAACCGCCTGAAGCGCCTGCTCGAACTCAAGGCGCCCGAGATCATCGTGCGCAACGAAAAACGCATGCTGCAGGAAGCCGTCGATTCGCTGCTCGACAATGGCCGCCGCGGCAAGGCGATGACCGGCGCCAACAAGCGCCCGCTGAAGTCCCTCGCGGACATGATCAAGGGAAAGGGCGGCCGTTTCCGCCAGAACCTGCTGGGCAAGCGCGTCGACTACTCCGGGCGCTCGGTGATCGTCGTCGGCCCGCAGCTGAAGCTGCACCAGTGCGGCCTGCCGAAGAAGATGGCGCTGGAGCTCTTCAAGCCCTACATCTTTAACAAGCTGGAGCTGCTGGGACTTGCCACGACCATCAAGGCCGCCAAGCGCCTGGTCGAGCAGGAGGTCCCCGAAGTCTGGGACATCCTCGAAGAGGTGATCCGCGAGCACCCGATCATGCTGAACCGCGCGCCGACGCTGCACCGCCTGGGCATCCAGGCGTTCGAGCCGGTGCTGATCGAGGGCAAGGCGATCCAGCTGCATCCGCTGGTCTGCGCGGCGTTCAACGCCGACTTCGACGGCGACCAGATGGCGGTTCACGTGCCGCTGTCGCTGGAGGCACAGATGGAGGCGCGCACGCTGATGCTCGCGTCCAACAACGTGCTGTCGCCCGCCAACGGCGAGCCGATCATCGTGCCCTCGCAGGACATCGTGCTGGGCCTGTACTACGCAACCCGCCAGCGCCTCGGCGCCAAAGGGGAGGGCATGTCCTTCTCCGACCTGGCGGAAGTGTCGCGCGCCTATGAAGCGCGCCACGTCGACCTGCACGCCCGCGTCTGGGTGCGCATCAAGGAAGTCGAGGTTTCCGAATCGGGAGAGCGCAAGGACAAGATCACGCGCTACGAAACGACGATCGGACGCGCGCTGCTGTCAGAAGTGCTGCCCGCAGGGCTGCCTTTCGAGCTGCTGAACAGGCCGCTGAAGAAGAAGGAGATCTCCAGGCTCATCAACGCGGGATTCCGCCGCTGCGGCCTGCGCGAAACGGTCATCTTCGCCGACAAGCTGATGCAGGCCGGCTTCACCTACGCCACGCGTGCGGGCATATCGTTCGGCGTGCATGACATGCACATCCCCGCGGCGAAGAAGGAGCTGATCGCCGCCGCCGAGAACGAGGTCAAGGAGATCGAGTCCCAGTACACCTCGGGCCTGGTCACCGTGGGCGAGCGCTACAACAAGGTGGTGGACATCTGGTCGCGCTGCGGCGAGCAGGTCGGCAAGGTGATGATGGAGCAGCTCGGTGCCGAGGACGCGGTGGACCGCCACGGCAAGAAGGTCAAGCAGGAGGCATTCAACTCCATCTACATGATGGCGGACTCGGGTGCGCGCGGCTCGGCTGCGCAGATCCGCCAGCTCGCGGGCATGCGCGGCCTGATGGCCAAGCCCGACGGCTCGATCATCGAGACGCCGATCACCGCGAACTTCCGCGAAGGCCTGAACGTGCTGCAGTACTTCATCTCCACGCACGGTGCCCGCAAGGGACTGGCAGACACCGCGCTGAAGACCGCGAATTCCGGCTACCTGACTCGCCGCCTGGTGGATGTGACGCAGGACCTCGTCGTCACCGAGGAAGATTGCGGCACCGCCGACGGCGTCGCGATGAAGGCGCTGGTCGAGGGCGGCGAAGTGGTCGAGGCCCTGCGCGAGCGCATCCTCGGCCGCGTGCTGGCGATCGACCTGCTGCATCCGGACACCCAGGACGTTCTCTATCCGGCGGGCATGCTGCTGGACGAGGAAGCGGTGGACATGATCGACAACCTCGGCATCGACGAGGTGAAGGTCCGCACGCCGCTGTCCTGCGAGACGCGCTGGGGCGTATGCTCGAAGTGCTACGGCAGGGATCTCGGCCGCGGATCGCCCGTGAACGTCGGCGAGGCGATCGGCGTGATCGCGGCGCAGTCGATCGGCGAGCCGGGCACGCAGCTGACGATGCGCACGTTCCATATCGGCGGCGCGGCTTCGCGTACCGCGGTACAGAGCAACGTCGAGGCGAAGTCGGCCGGCACGGTGCGCTTTACCCCGACCATGCGCTACGTCACCAATGCCAAGGGCGACAAGGTCGTGATCTCGCGCTCGGGTGAAGTCATGATCGTCGACGACAACCACCGCGAGCGCGAGCGCCACAAGGTGCCGTACGGCGCGCTGCTGTCGGTCACCGACGGCGACACGGTCAAGGCCGGCAAGGCCATCGCGATCTGGGATCCGCACCACCGCCCGATCATCACCGAGTACGCAGGTACGGTGAAGTTCGAGCACGTCGAGGAAGGCGTGACGGTGGCGAAGCAGATCGACGACGTGACGGGCCTGTCGACGCTGGTCGTGATCGACCCCAAGCGCCGCGGCAGCGCGGCGGCGAAGGGCGTGCGGCCCTCGGTGAAGCTCGTCAACGAGGCCGGCGAAGAGGTCAAGATCGCCGGCACGGACCATGCCGTGAACATCAGCTTCCCGGTCGGTGCGGTGATTGCCGTGCGCGAAGGCCAGCAGATGACCGTGGGCGAAGTGCTCGCGCGAATTCCGCAGGAAACCTCCAAGACCCGCGACATCACCGGCGGCCTGCCGCGCGTGGCGGAACTGTTCGAGGCGCGCGCGCCGAAGGACAAGGCGATCCTCGCCGAGTACACCGGCACCGTGTCTTTCGGCAAGGACACCAAGGGCAAGCAGCGCCTGGTGATCACCGACCCCGAAGGCACCCAGCACGAGGAACTGATCTCGAAGGAGAAGCACGTGCTGGTGCACGACGGCCAGGTGGTGAACCGCGGCGAGATGATCGTCGACGGCTCGGTCGACCCGCACGACCTGCTGCGCCTGCTCGGCGTTGAGGCGCTGGCGCGGTACATCATCGACGAGGTGCAGGACGTCTACCGCCTCCAGGGCGTGAAGATCAACGACAAGCACATCGAGGTGATCGTGCGGCAGATGCTGCGCCGCGTGCAGGTCGAGGATCCGGGCGACACCTCGTTCATCACCGGGGAGCAGGCGGAGCGCGCCGAGATCCTCGAGGAGAACGAGGCGATGGAGAAGCAGGGCAAGAAGCCTGCGACCTACTCCTACATGCTGCTGGGCATCACCAAGGCGTCCCTGTCGACGGACTCGTTCATTTCCGCGGCGTCGTTCCAGGAAACGACGCGCGTGCTGACCGAGGCGGCGATCATGGGCAAGCGCGATGGCCTGCGCGGGCTGAAGGAAAACGTCATCGTCGGGCGCCTCATCCCGGCCGGGACCGGTCTCGCCTACCACCAGGTGCGCAAGGCGCAGGCTGCCGAGCCGCCGGTGCTGGAGATGCCCGCGGAGACGGCACCCGCGACCGAGGCCGCAGCCGCGGGCGGTTGAGGCAGCGCTTCAGGTGGGACGAAAAGGCCGCCTGCGGGCGGCCTTTTCTTTTTCCATCGCCGTCAGTAGGGCGCGTCGCCGGCGACCGTGGTGCGATGCATCAGGCGGCGCACCGAGAAGTCGTAGTCAGCCAGCGCGTAGTGCATGGTCGAGCGGTTGTCCCAGAACATCATGTCGTTCACGCGCCACTTGTGACGGTAGATGAACTCCTGGCGCGTCGAGTGGCGGAAGAGGAAGTCGAGGATCGGCGCGCTTTCCTCCTTCGGCATGCCGACGATGCCGGTGGTGAATCCCGGATTCACGTACAGCGCCTTGCGGCCGGTCACCGGGTGCGTGCGCGCGATCGGCTGTTCCACCGGCGGGGTCTTGGCGCGCTGCTCGGCCGTGAGCGGAGGCCTGTCCTTCAGGTGCGCGAAGTAGGTGTCGTAGGCATGGCTGTAGTCGTGCACCGCCTTCAGCCCGCCGAGGAATCCCTTCAGCGGTTCCGACAGCGTGTCCCAGGCCATGTACATGTTCGCCCACATGGTGTCGCCGCCCAGCTTCGGCATCTCGCGGCACAGCAGCAGCGACCCCAGCGACGGCTTCTCCATGTAGGAAAGGTCCGAGTGCCAGTACTGGCCGGCATACACCGCGCCCTTCAGCTTGCCGCCTTCCTTGACGTTCGAGACGACGAATACCTCCGGATGGTCCGGCAGGTTGAACTCCCCCACCACGTGCGTCTCGAGCGGGCCGAACTGGCGGCTGAAGGCGATGTGTTCTTCCGGCGTGACGTCGGCGCCGCGAAACAGCAGTATGCCGTGCGCGCCAAGCGCCTGGTGCAGGCGGCGCACGTCTTCCGCGGCCAGCGGGCGCTTGAAGTCGATGCCTGAGACTTCCGCGCCCAGCGCGGCGGAGAGCGGTTGAATCGAAAGCGTCATGGGGTCAGCCTTGCTCCGAGTGATAGAAGTAATTGCGCGTGTCGACGCGGATCCGGCGCGCCTCCACCGGCACGTCGTTGAAGGTGTATGCAAGCCGATGGATCTCCAGCACCGGGTCGCCGGACGGGATGGCGAAGGCCTTCGCTGCCGCCGCATCCGCTTTCGACGCGCGCAACTGCTCCACCGTCCTGACGATGTTCAGGCCGAAGTGCATCTGGTAGACCGCGTACAGCGTGTCGCCGCCGTTGCGGATGGTCTCCTCGTCCAGGCCCGGCAGCAACACGCAGGGGATGGTCACGTCCGACAGCACCACCGGGACGCCACTCACCTTGAGGACGTTGCGGATCCTGTAGACCTCGGCGCGGCGGGCCGTCCGCGGCAGGCGCAGCAGGTCCGCCACTTCGTCGTCTGCCCGGGCGACGCGCAGCGACAGCAGTTCGCTGCGCGGCAGCTCGCGCAGGCCGTCGTTGCGCACCACATGGAAGAACTGGTGGATGTCGCGCCGGTGGCCGTGCAACGACACGAACGTGCCCTTGCCCTGCTTGCGGGAGAGTACCTTTCCGGCGACCAGGTGGCCGATCGCGGCGCGTACGGTCGAGATGCTGACGCCGTAGCGGCTCGCCAGGTTCGGCTCGCTGGGCAGCATGTCGCCGGGCTTCCATTCGCCCTGCGTCAGGCTGTCGACGATGCGGTCCTTGACCTGCTTGTACAGCGGTTCCGGCGACTGCAAGCCCACCGGCGCCTGTTCGGCCAGCGTACTCATAGGCTTAACTCATTCGAATGATTAATATCAATAGGAAGTATAGCCGATATGCCAGGCATACGGCGGCAGGCGTGGCGGGGCCGCGCTGCTAGAGTGATGGCATGACGACCCTGCGCCCGGCCGTCGCGGCCGACCTGCCCGCCATCCACGACATCTACTCGCACCATGTCCTGCACGGGCTGGCATCGTTCGAGGAGGTGCCGCCGGCGCTGGAGGAGATGCGCCGCCGCTACGAGGACGTGAGCGCGCGCGGCCTGCCTTACCTGGTTGCCTGCGAGGGCGGCGAGGTGCTCGGCTACGGCTACTGCACGCCGTACCGGCCGCGCTCGGCGTATCGGTTCACGCTGGAGGATTCGATCTACGTGCGCCAGGGAATGGGCCGGCGGGGCATAGGCCGGACCGTACTCGCCGAGCTCGTGAGGTGTTGCGACGCGCTGGGCTACCGGCAGATGATTGCGGTGATCGGCGACAGCGCGAACGCCGCATCCATACGACTGCACGCCGCGCTGGGCTTCCTGCACGCCGGGACGCTGCGCTCGAGCGGCTACAAGTTCGGCCGCTGGGTGGATTCGGTGCTGATGCAGCGGCCGCTGGGCCGCGGCGACGGCACGCCCCCGCAGGCGATCAGCTAGCGTCCCTGCGGCGACGCAGCCAGTGCTGCAGGTGCAGCCCGCCCCAGATGCCGATGGGAATGGCGGCTAGCACGAAACCCCACGGGTGATACTTGCCGCCGATCCAGAAGCCGATGACGACGAGGACGGCGCCGAAGACCGGCATGCTCATCCGGCGAACGCGAAGCGCCGCGCCGGCGGGCCGCCGACGGTGCAGCCCAGCCGCGGCGCGCCGGCCTTGTCGCACGACCGGCTGAGCGCCGCGGCAAGCCGTGCATTTTCGCGCTCGATCTCCGCGGCAACTTCCGCGCGCAGTTGGGCGAGCTGCGGCGATTCGGTGACTTCGGCGCGGCGTTGCGCCGCCTGGGTCTGCGGCCGGGCAGCCTCCTGCGCCGGCTCCACCATCGCGGTGCGAGCCTCGACTTCCAGCCTGCCGCCGCCGAGTTCCAGCCTGGCCGCCTGCGAAACCTGTGCCTGCGTCGCTTCGATGCGCAGCCCCACCGGCGCGGCTGCGGTACGGATGGTTCCCTGGAACAGCACGCGCGGCGCCTGCAGCGTGAGCGTGCGATCGGCGACGGGTGCCTCGATCACCGCATCAGGCGCAACCACCACCTCTGTGGTGGCCTGCAGCGTCACCGACGTGGTGGCAAGCAGGGTCGAGAGTTCGGTGGCGCCTACGATCTGCGTGCCGGCATCCTCGTTCGCTGCCCAGGTGCCGTCGGACAGTGCCGGTGGCATGCTCCTCGAGCCCGCCACAACCTCGATGCGTGCCGGGTCGATGAGCAGCGTGCCGGTTCTGCCCGCAACGGCACGGGTATCCACGCTGCCGGTGAACGCAAGCGACTGCCTGCCCGACACTTCGACGAAGCCGCCGTCGCCGGCACCCCTGGCACGCGCATCTATGCTGCCGGCGAAGTGCGTGAACGTGCCGATCAGCGTGCTGCGTCCGCCGCGTTCGCCGGATACGTCTATCGCGCCGCTGTAGGTCACCACGATCCGCGGCGCTTCCACGGCGACACTGCCGCCCGCTGCGGCAGACCCACGTGCATCGATGGTGCCCGAGAACGCGATCTGCCTGGCAGCCTGCAGCAGCACCGCGCCGCGGGTGGCGCCACTCGCCTCCGTGCGCGACACCGCGGCCAGGTCGATGTCGCCGGCGGATTTGAGCACCACCCTTCCGGCCGCGCCGATACCTGCGGACGAGGCGCTGACCACGCCTGACTGCTTCACCAGGAACGTGAACACCTTGCCGCCTGCGTCGAGCCTGCCAAGCGGAATGTCGCTGCCGGCGGCGCTTACCTCGACCTGGATCGACGGGAAGTTCGCATCGACCAGCCGCACCGTGCTGCCGGCGGCTAGGACGATCTCGCCGGAAGGCGCGCGGATGATGCCGTTGTTCTCCACCTGCGGCGCGATCAGGTACACCTTGCCGCCGGTCGCGGTGGCGATCTCGCCGTGGTTTGCGATCCGGCCCTCGCCGCCGCCGCTGAATGCATTGCGGCCGGCAAGGAAATCGGCGTTCGAAAGATTCAACGTCGATGCCACCAGGCCGGCTACGTCGACCTGCGAGCCGGCGCCGAACAGGATGCCGTTCGGGTTCACCAGGAACACACGCCCGTTCGACTGCAGGCGGCCGAGGATCTCGGAAGGATTGGCGCCGACCACGCGATTCAGCACCGCGCTCACCGGCGATTGCTGCAGGAAGCGCGTCAGCTCATCCGCTGCGATCGAGAACCCCTGCCAGTTGATGATGGTGCCGGGCGCATTGGTCACCGTCAGCGTCTTGCCGCTGACGTGGAAGTTTGCCTGTCCGTTTACCACCGCGGGCGCGTTCGGGTTGGCGAACGCCGGCACCGCCAGCGCGCAACTCACCGCGGCCGCGCAGGCCCCCTTCACCACCAAGCGCTTCGTCGCCAGCCGCATGCGCGCCTCCCTGACTATGCGCAGTTTACGCCCGTCCGCCCCTGCATGAGTGCGCCCGGGGCGTCGATCAGGCCCCGCCGCCGACGCTGATGACGACCTTGCCCTTTACCTGGCGTGCAGCCATCAGATTCAGCGCGTCGGCAGCCTTCTCCAGCGGAAACGTCGCCGACACGTGCGGCTTCAGCTTGCCCTCGGCATACCAGCGGCCGAGCTGCGCAATGCTTGCGGCGAAGGCCTTCGGTTCGCGGCGCGCGTAGTCGCCCCAGAACACGCCGACGATCGAGCACCCCTTCAGCAGCGTCAGGTTGAGCGGGATCTTCGGGATTTCGCCCGCGGCAAAGCCGACGACGAGGTAGCGGCCGCGCCACGCACAGGAGCGCAGCGCCGGTTCAGCATAGCCGCCGCCGACCGCGTCGTAGACCACGTCCACGCCCCTGCCGCCGGTGATGGCCTTGATGCGTTCGCGCATGTCCTCGGCGTCGTAGTTGATGGTCTCGTCGGCGCCATGCTCGCGGCATACGGCGAGCTTCTCCGCGCTCGATGCGCAGGCGATGACCCGTGCGCCCAGCGCCTTGCCGATTTCTATCGCGGCGATGCCGACGCCGCCGGCCGCACCCAGCACCAGCAGCGTCTCGCCGGGCTGCAAGCCGCCGCGGTCGCGCAGCGCATGGTCCGACGTGCCGTAGGTGAGCAGGAACGCGGCGGCGCGGGGGAAGTCCATACCCGGCGGCATCGGTACGATGCGCGAGGCTTCCAGCTTCACCTCCTCGGCGAATGCACCATAGGTGGTGAACGCGATCACCCGGTCCCCGGGTTTCGCATTGGCGACGCCCGCGCCGACCTCCTTCACCACGCCTGCCATTTCGCTGCCCGGCGAAAAGGGCAGCGGCGGCTTGAACTGGTACTTGTTCTGGATGATGAGCACGTCGGGAAAGTTCACGCTCGCGGCCTTCACCGAGACGATGACTTCGCCCGGCCCGGCCACGGGCGAGGGCAGCTCTTCGCAGACCAGGCTCTCCGGCGGGCCGAACTGCTTGCACAGGATCGCTTTCATGCGCCGGATGATAACTGTTCCGTCCCGGAATCCCGCCGCCTTAGAATCCGCCCATGGAACCCATCCTGCACCACTATCCGGCGTCGCCCTTTGCCGAGAAAATCCGCCTCATGCTCGGCTTCAAGGGCCTGGCATGGAAGTCGGTCACCATCCCGGTAGTCATGCCCAAGCCGGACCTGGTGGCACTCACCGGCGGCTACCGCAGGACGCCGGTGCTGCAGCTTGGCGCGGACATCTATTGCGACACCGCCCTGATCCCGCGCGTACTCGAGCGCATCGCGCCCTCGCCGACGCTGTACCCCTACGGCGAGTCGATTGCGGTCGAGGCGATCCAGCACTTCGCCGACAGCGTGCTGTTCAACATTGCCGTGCCGCTCGCCTTCCAGGGCGGCGGCCTGAGAGAGTTCTTTCCCGATGCAACGACCGAGTTCTTCGAGCGGTTTCGCGGGGACCGCGGCGCGATGCGCAAGGGCGGCATGGTGCGGCGCGGCCCGGCGGCGGAATGCCGCGCCAACTTCGCGCATGTCGCTGCGCGCATCGAGACGCAACTGCACGGCGCGCAGACGTTCCTGCTCGGCAATTCGCCCTGTGTTGCCGACTTCGCCGTCTATCACACGCTATGGCCGCTTGCGCGCGTCCCCGATACGCGCAGCCTGCTTGCGCCGTTCGCCAAGATCGGCAGGTGGATGGGTCGCATGCAGGCGATCGGCCATGGCAGATTCAACGCGCTCTCCAGCGCACAGGCGATCAGCGCAGCGAAGGCTTCGGAGGCGCAGGCGCTCGCACCGCAGGCCGTCGAAACCGACGGCATCGCGCCCGGCGATACTGCCGAAGTGCTGCCGGTGGACTACGCGCGGGACGCGGTACGCGGCGAGCTGGTGTCCTGTACGTCGGATGAGATCGTGCTGCGACGCATTGACCCGCGCGCGGGCACGCTGCAGGTACATTTTCCGCGTTTCGGCTTCGAACTGCGCCGGCCTGCCTGAGCGATCCGGCTCAGCTCCAGCGCGCCGAGAGCCCGCCGTCGATGGTCAGCACGCATCCGGTGGTGTAGGCCGACCTGTCGGAGGCGAGAAATACCACCGACCAGGCGATCTCTTCCGGGCTGGCCGGACGACCGAAGGACATTTCCTTGTACAACTCCCTGTAGCGTCCGGCGTCGTCGAGTTTCGTCGCCGCGATCTGCCGGTTCAGCGACACGAGCCGGTCGGTTTCCACCGGCCCGGGGCTGAGCCCCAGTACGCGGATGCCGTCTGCGTGCGACGTGCCGCCCAGCGCGCGCGTGAAGGCGTAGAGGCTGGCGTTCCCGGTGCTGCCGGCGATGTAAGCGGGGTTCAGCCGCTCTCCGGCGGCGCCGATGACGTTGACGATCACGCCCGTACGTTTCGCCTTCATGCGTGCGTACATCGCGCGCGTGAGGTTGATGTAGCCGAACACCTTGAGGTCCCAGGCTTTGCGCCAGGTTTCTTCGTCCAAGTTCTGCAGGTCGCCGCCGGGTATTGCGCCCGCGTTGTTGACGAGGATATCCACGTCACCCGCCCAGGCGGCGAGCGCCTCGGCTTCGCCCTTCTTCGACAGGTCCGTGGCGCGAAAGCGCGTGTCGCCGCCGACAGTTTCGGCCGCGACCGCAAGCGTGTTCGGGTCGCGTGCGGCGATCATCACCGAAGCGCCTTCCTGCACGAACGCCGCGGCGCAGGCCCTGCCGATGCCCTTGGAGCCCCCGGTGACCAGCACGCGCCTGCCTGTAAAACCAAGATCCATGAAATGCCCTCCGGAAAGGCGGCACTTTTTGCTACGCTAGCCGCATGCCCCACCTTACCACCGACGATGGCGTGAAGCTCTGGTACGAAGAGACCGGCAGCGGCACGCCGGTCGTGTTCGCGCATGAATTTGCCGGTGATGCGCGCAGCTGGGAGCCGCAGATCAGGCATTTCTCGCGGCGCTACCGCTGCGTCGCCTACAACGCGCGCGGCTATCCGCCCTCCGATGTACCCGAGGATGTCGACCGCTATTCGCAGGCGCGGGTGTGCGACGACATCCGCTGCGTGCTCGATCACCTGAAGATCGAGCGGGCGCACGTGGTCGGCCTGTCCATGGGCAGCTTCGCGACACTGCATTTCGCCATGGCGCACGGCGCGCGCGCGCTGAGCGCGACGGTCGCCGGTTGCGGCTACGGCGCCCATCCGGCGACGCGCGCGGCGTTCGTCGCCAACGCCGAGGCGAATGCAAAGGACATCCTCGACAAGGGCATGGCCTGGTTCGCCTCCACCTACGGGCACGGCCCGGCGAGGATGCAATTGAAGAAGAAGGATGAACTGAGCTTCAACGAGTACATCGCGCGCCTGTCCGCGCATTCGGCCGAGGGTTCGGCGAACACCATGCGCGGCTACCAGGCGCGCAGGCCATCGTTGTACGACCTTACAGCGGAGATGGCGAAGATAGCCGTGCCGGTGCTGATCGTCAACGGCGACGAAGACGAAGCCTGCCTCGAGCCCGGGCTGATGATGAAACGTACGATCCCGAAGGCGGGGCACATGGTGTTTCCGTGGACCGGACACGCGATGAACCTCGAGGAGCCGGCGCTGTTCAACCGCGTACTCGAGGACTTCTTCCACCAGGTGGAGTCAGGGCGCTGGTAGTGGCAGGCGGCGCGGCAGCGGAGGGCGGTCCGCTGAGTCACCTCAAGGTGATCGACCTGACGCGCGTGCGCGCCGGCCCGACCTGCGTGAAACAGTTCGCCGACTGGGGTGCGGACGTGATCAAGGTCGAGATGCCCGCAGGCATGGCCGACGATGGCTTTGGTGCGCGCGATGGCTCGGACTTCCAGAACCTGCAGCGCAACAAGCGCTCGCTCACGCTGAACCTGAAGGATCCGCGCGGCGTCGAGGTGCTGAAGCGCCTGGCGAAAACCGCCGACGTGGTGGTGGAAAACTACCGCCCGGACGTGAAGTTCCGCCTTGGCATCGACTACGAAACGCTGGCCAGGGATAACCCGCGCCTCGTCTACGCCAGCATCTCCGGCTTCGGCCAGGACGGGCCCTACGCCGGGCGCGCCGGCTTCGACCAGATCGCGCAGGGCATGGGCGGCCTGATGTGGGTCACCGGCCAGCCCGGGCAGGGGCCGATGCGCGCCGGTATTCCGGTGGCCGACCTCGCCGGCGGGCTCTTCGCCGCGCTCGGCATCTTCATCGCGCTGCAGGAGCGCGAGAGATCCGGCAAAGGCCAGTGGGTGCAGAGTTCGCTGCTTGGTGCGATGGTCAACATGATGGATTTCCAGGCCGCGCGCTGGCTGGTCGAGGGCGAGGTGCCGGCGCAGGCCGGCAACGACCATCCGACTTCGATCCCCACCGGCGTGTTCCCGACCGCCGACGGTTTCGTCAACATCGCCGCCAGCGGCAAGGCGATCTACACGCGGCTCTGCAACGCTTTGGGCGTGCCGGATCTTGCCGCGCATCCGGACTACGCCACCTCCGAGCTGCGCTCGCAGAACCGCGTGGCGCTGAACGCGGCGCTTGGCGAGCGAACGAAGACGTTCAGTTCCGCCGCAATCGTCGACTTGCTGGCCGAGGCCGGCGTACCCTGCGGACCGATCAACAAGATGGATGCGGTATTCGCCGATCCGCAGGTGCAGCACCTGGGCATGGCGGTACGCGTGCCCCGGCCGGAAGGCGGCGCCATGAACCTCGTCGGCCCGGCGATGAAACTCACGCGCACCGATGCGCAGATGAAGCGCACGATCGGCGCACCCGGTGAACACAACGACGAAGTGCTGCGCGGCGCCGGCTATGCCGAGACCGAGATCGCCGCGCTGCGCAAGGAAGGCATCATCTGATGGCTGCCGGCAGGCTGCTCTGGCACAAGGAAGGCGCGATCGGCTGGATCGTGATCTCCAACCCGGCGCGCAGGAACGCCATCGGCGCCGACATGTGGCGCGCATTCCCCGAAGCCATGGCCGCCTTCGATGCCGATCCAGAGGTGCGCTGCGTGGTGCTGCGAGGCGAGGGCAGCGCGGCGTTCGCCGCGGGCGCGGACATCTCCGAATTCGAGCAGCGCCGCGCGGACCCCGCGGCGGCCAGCGCCTTCGACGGCATCCTCGATCGCGCGCTCTTCGCGCTGGAGGGCTCCGACAAGCCGGTGATCGCGATGATCCACGGCATCTGCATGGGCGGCGGCGTCGAGATCTCGCTCGCCTGCGACCTGCGCTACGCCGGGGGCTCGGCGGTGTTCGCGATTCCTGCCGCGCGCCTGTCCATCGGCTACGGCAGGCACGGCACCAGCAAGCTCGTCGCCACCGTCGGGCACGCTGCGGCGCGCGAGATCCTCTTTACCGCGCGCCGCTACAACGCGCAGGAGGCGCTGGACATGGGTCTGGTGAACCGCGTGCTCCCGGACGCGGAACTCGAAGCCTACGTGCGCCGCATGGCGGCGACGCTGGCCGACAACGCGCCGCTGTCGATCGCGGTATCCAAGGCGATCATCGAGGCATCGACCCAGCCCGATGGCGACTTCTCGAAGGGCGAGGCGCTGCTCCAGCGCTGCATGGCGAGCGAGGACCACGCCGAAGGCCGGCGCGCCTTCATGGAGAAGCGCAAGCCGGTATTTCGCGGCCGCTAGAGAGGATCGGAACGAGGGGATGAATCCCCCTCGTGCTCCCCCCTCGCTTCTACAGAATGAGTTCTCGGGCGGCGCCCCGCACGTCCATCTCGTATTCCAACCCGACTACCGGCGGGCGCGCGTAGTACCAGACGAGCCCTCCAGCCATGGCGCCGCGCTTCGCAAGCTCCTCGCCCACCAGGTGGCCGATGTTCTGCACCGTGTAGGCCTGCGTGGTGACGGCGTCGTCCCAGCCGAAGCCGAGGAGCTTCAGGCGCCGCTCCATCTCGCCGATCACGTGCACGACCTTGTCCTTCAGGCCCTCGGGCGAGCAGTCGTTCAGGCGCACGATGCGCTCGGAGAAGCTGCCCTTGCCTTCCTTCGCTTCGCCGCCGCCGGCCAGCGTGAACGTCCGGCGCGTCGGGTCGGTAGATGGCACCGTGTACGAGAACGCGACCATCACCGGCTCGGCAGGCTTGTGGTACATCGGGCACACGTTGGTGCGCGCCACCGGGTTGTCCTCGTTCTTGTAGATGCCCCAGCGCTCCAGCGTCTGCACGTAGACGCGGTTGAAGTCGATGAAGCCCTGCTCGGTGAACGGGGCCGGCGAGCGCAGCTCGCACTGCGCGAACGCGGTACTCGGCCGGCCGATCGCCTTCAGGTGCGCTTCCACCGCGGCATAGGCGTCCCCAAGGCGCAGCGGCGTGCGAAAGCGCGCGCGCTCGATCTCGAAGCCGGGCTCGGCGGCGACGCCGCCGGAGTACTGGAAAACGGCGTTGATGTAGCGATAGCCGCCGGGGGCAAAAACCGTCACTGCGGGCATGAACTGCTCCTTTTCGATTCGCTGGCGCATGTTAGACCTGCGGCGGGGACTGCGCGAGAATGCGGTTCGCAATCCGGGGGAGGGGAGTCGTGAAACTGGAGACGCTGAAGATCCGGCGCGTGCAGGCGCGCCCGGTGGTGGTGCCGATGAAGCTGCCGCTGCAGACCGCGACAGGCGCGATCAAGGGCGCTGCGCTGGTGCTGGTGGACGTCGAGACTTCGGGCGGCGTGACCGGGCGCTCGTACCTTTTCGCCATCGGCGCGCCGAACCTCGCGCCGATCGTGGCGCTGGTGCGGGCAATGGGCGAGATGCTGCAGGGCGATGCGCTGGCGCCTTTCGAGATCGAGAAGAAGCTCCGCGCCAGGTACACGCTGCTTGGCGTGCACAACATCGTGCTGTTCGCCATGTCGGGCATCGACATGGCGGCCTGGGACGCGCTCGGGCAGGCGCTGGGACAGCCGGTCACGAGATTGCTCGGCGGCGTGCCGCGCCCGGTGCGCGCCTACAACTCCAAGGGCCTCGGCATCATGCCGCTGCCCGCGCTCGCGCGCGAGGCGCGGCAACTGGTCGACGAGGGCTTCGACGCAGTGAAGCTGCGCCTTGGCCGGCCCGAGGCGGCGGACGACCTTGCCGCGGTGCGCGCGGTGAAGAAGGCGCTCGGCCCGAAGGTGACGCTGATGTGCGACTTCAACCAGGGGCTCACTGTCGCCGAGGCGATCCGCCGCGGGCACATGATCGACGATGAAGGCGGCATGCACTGGATCGAGGAGCCGATCCGCGCCGACGACTTCGAGGGCTGCGCCAGGGTCGCGGATGAAGTCGCGACGCCGATCCAGATCGGCGAGAACTTCATGGGGCCGGAACAGATGGCGCAGGCGCTGGCCGCGCAGTGCTGCGACTACGTCATGCCCGACCTGCAACGGATCGGCGGCGTCACCGGTTGGATGAAGGCCGCGGCGCTGGCGCAGGCCGCGGGTGTCGAAATGTCCAGCCACCTGTTCTCCGAGGCAAGCGCGCAGCTGCTTCCGGTCACGCCGACCTGCCACTGGCTGGAGTTCGTCGACTGGGCCGACCCGGTGCTCCTCGAGCCGCCGGTGGTGAAAGGCGGGTTCGTGCTGCCGAGCGAACGTCCGGGCCTCGGCATGCGCTGGGACGACAAGGCGGTGAAGCGGTACCTGGCCTGATGTTCGAGCGCCATTTTCCGCACTGGCCGCCGGGGCTGCCGAAGACGCTGGAGATTCCGCACACCACGCTGTGGCACAACCTCGAAGTGAGCGCGGCGCGCTACCCGGACAAGGTGGCGTACTGGTTCTACGGCGGCGCGCTGACCTATGCTCGCCTGAAGGCGGAGGCCGAGGCGCTGGCCGGATACCTGCAGCACGCCTGCGGCGTGCAGCGTGGCGACCGCGTCGTGCTGTATGCGCAGAACAGCCCGCAGTTCGTCATCGGCTACTACGCCACGCTGCGCGCCGACGCGGTGGTGGTGCCGGCAAACCCGATGGTGAAGACCGAGGAGTTCGCTCACTACGTGCAGGACTCGGGGGGCCGCGTTGCCATCGCGATGCAGGATCTCTATGCCTTTGTCGAACCCTTGATGGGCACGAGCCTGGAGCGCTGCATCGTCGGTACCTATGCCGACTACATCGATGCGGCGACCGACCTGCCGGTGCCGGACTTCGTCCGCGCGCCCTCCGTACCCCTCGCGCACGCTCAGGCTACGGCATGGCGGGATGCGCTGGGCGCAGGACATGTGCCCGCCCCGCACGCCTCGCATGAGACCGACCTCGCCTGCCTTCCCTACACCTCCGGCACCACCGGCAAGCCCAAGGGCTGCATGCTGAGCCACCGCAACATCATGGCCACTGCGGCAGGCGGCAATGCCTGGGGCGGCAATACCTGCGGCATCGTCGGCCTGGGTGTGCTGCCGATGTTCCACCTCACCGGCATGCAGGCAGGGATGAACGGCGCCATCCACATCGGCGCGACCGTGGTGCTGCTGGCGCGCTGGGATCGCGAAGCGGCGGCGAAGCTGATCGAGCGCCACCGCGTCACCCACTGGACCGCGATCACCACCATGGTGGTGGATTTCCTCGCCAACCCGAAGCTCGACAGCTACGAACTGTCGTCGCTGGAGCGCATCGGCGGCGGCGGCGCGGCGATGCCCGAAGCGCTGGCGGCGAGGATCGAGAGCCGCTTCGGCCTGAAGTTCATCGAAGGCTACGGGCTGACCGAGACCGCGGCACCGTCGCACGCGAATCCGCAGCACCGGCCCAAGCGCCAGTGCGCAGGCATTCCCTACCTGAATACCGACGCCCGCGTGATCGACCCGGTGTCGCGCACGGAACTCGGCGCGAACGAAACCGGCGAGATCGTCGTGCACGGGCCGCAGGTGTTCGGCGGCTACTGGAACCAGCCCGGGGCCACCGCTGACGCCTTCATCGAGCGCGACGGCAAGCGGTTCTTTCGCACCGGGGACCTCGGCTACTACGACGACGAAGGCTACTTCTTCATTACCGATCGCCTGAAGCGCATGATCAATGCGTCCGGCTTCAAGGTCTGGCCGGCCGAGGTGGAGGCGATGCTGTTCGCGCACCCGGACATCCAGGAAGCCTGCGTGATCGGCACGCGCGACGCGCAGCGCGGCGAGACGGTCAAGGCCGTGGTGGTGCTGAAGGCTGCGGCACGCGACCGGACCAGCGCCGCGGACATCATCGCCTGGGCGAAGGAGCGCATGGCCGCGTACAAGTATCCGCGCGTCGTCGAGTTCGTCGATGCGCTGCCCAAGACCGGCACCGGCAAGGTGTTCTGGCGCAAGCTGCAGGAAGAAGAAAACAGGAAGGCGGCGGCACCGTAAGGTCGGGACTGTGCACAGGCTTGCCCGTGCGCCCGCCGTCCCGCGTCAGTCCAGGCCCCTGTAGTCCGGATCCGACTGGATGCGCGCCAGCATGCGGCGCATGCCGGCCAGCCAGCGCTCGCGGTCGGCGGCTTTGCGGCGCTCGTACTCCGCTACTTCGGGATGCGGCAGCACGAGGAAGCGTCCCTCCTCGATCGCCTCGGTAACGCATTGCGCGGCGTATTCGGCGCTCACCGAGCCTTCGGATAGAAACGACTTGCGGTCGCCTGAGGGCCCGAGCAGCATCGGCGTGCGCACGCCCTGCGGGCACAGGCAGGACACGCCCAGCCCCTTGTCGCCGTAGTTCACCGACAGCCACTCGGCAAACGCCACGGCGCCGTGTTTGCTCACCGTGTAGGTTGCAGAATCCGGCTGCATCAGCAGGCCGGCGGCCGAAGCGGTGGCGACGATATGGCCGCCGCCCTGCGCCAGCATCAGCGGCACCAGCACGCGCGCCGCATGGATATGCGCCATCAGGTTCACGTCCAGCGTGCGTTTCCATTCCTCCGCCGTCGCCTCCAGGCCGTGGCGGCCGATGATGCCTGCATTGGAGCAGAAGATGTCGACACGGCCGTAGCGCGCGATTGCGGTGTCGACCAGCGCGCGGATGTCCTCTTCCTTCGATACGTCGCAGCTCGCGGCGATGCCGCCGACGCTGGCTGCGGTTTCCTGCGCAGGAATGATGTCGGCGCAGACCACGCCCTTCGCGCCCATGGCGGCGAAGCGCGCGGCGAGTGCTGCGCCGATGCCGCGCGCCGCGCCGGTAACCACGCACACCTTGCCCGCGATCTTCATGCAGCCGACCCTCCCCGGTTCGATGCGATTATAGGCAGATGGCAGAACTGATCCTGGTGCGCCACGGGCAGGCGTCCTTCGGCGCCGACGACTACGACCGGCTCTCCGAACTGGGCTGGCGCCAGTCGCGCTGGCTGGGGGAGCACTTCCGCGCGCGCGGCGTGCGCTTCGACCGCGTGCTGCGCGGCACGCTGCGCCGGCACGAGGAGACGCTACGCGGCATCCTCGAAGGCATGCAGGCGTCTGCCGACGACGCGGCGGATGCCGGGCTGAACGAGTACGACAGCCATGCGCTGCTCGCGGCGCACGGCGGCAGGCCCGAGGGCGGCGATCGCCGCGCGCACTTCAGGCTGCTGCGCGAGGCGCTGGGCGCGTGGACCGAAGGCAGATTGGCAGGCGATGCGCACGAGCCGTTCGAGGCGTTCCGCGCGCGCGTGCTCGCGGCGCTGGAACCGCTGCGCGACGACGCATCGGCTGCGCGCGTGCTGGTGGTCACCTCGGGCGGGCCGATCTCCACGTTCCTCGCGGCGGTGACCGGCATGCCGCAGCGCATGATGGTGGAACTGAACCTGCAGACGCGCAATTCCGGCGTCTCGGAGTTCCGCGCCGACAGTCGCGGCTTCCGGCTGGTCAGCTTCAACAACGTGCCGCACCTGGACCGCCCGGACCGGGCGGACGCGCTTACCTATGCCTGACCGCGACCCGGCCGCGCCGCGGCTCGATCAGATCACGCCGGCCTCGCGCAGGCGCGCCTGCTCGGCCTCCGACAGCCCCAGCACGCCGCCATACACCTCGGCGTTATGCGCGCCAAGCGCCGGGCCGGCGGTGCGAGCTTCGCCCGGCGTCGCCGACAGGCGCGGCACCACGCAGGGCACCGCAACCTCGCCGAAATCGTCGTCCTTCACATGCGTGATGGCGCCGCGGGCGACGAAATGCGGGTCCGTCGCCATCTGCGCGTTCGACAGGATCGGCGCCACCGACACGCCGCCGCTGGCGAGCCGCGCCATCACTTCTGCCTGAGGCAGCTTGCCGATCCACTCGGCGACGATGGCATTCAGCTCCGTGGCGTGGCGCATGCGGCCCGGGTTGTCGAGGAAGCGCGGGTCTCGCGCCAGGTCCTCGCGGCCGATCAGCGCGCAGAAGCGCTCGAACACGTTCTGCACCGGCACGGTGAAGGTCACCCACTGACCATCGGCGGTGCGAAACACGTTCGAGGGCGAGACATAGGCATTGGCGTTGCCGATGCGCTCGTGCACCTGGCCGAGTTGTTGCCACTCGACAGGCAGCACTTCCAGCATGCGCAGCGCTGCTTCGGTCATCGACAGGTCGATCTCCTGGCCGGGCGCGTCCGGATGCTTCAGGCGGTGCACCAGCGCTGCCAGCACGCCGAAGGCACCGAAGATGCCGCCGATCGGATCGCCGATCGGATATCCCACGTGCATCGGCGGGCGGTCCGCCTCGCCGGTGATGTACACCATGCCCGAGTACGCCTCGAACAGCCGGGCGAAGCCGGCATAGTTGCTGTAAGGCCCGGTCTGGCCGAAGCCGGTGGCGCGCAGGATGATGAGCCTGGGCGAATGCGACCACAGTGCCGCCTTGTCCAGCCCCCAGCGGTCCAGCGTTCCCGGGCGGTAGTTTTCCACCAGCACGTCGAATTCCGCCACCAGGCGCAGGAACAGCGCCTTGCCTTCGGGCTTGCGCAGGTCCAGCGTGATCGCACGCTTGTTGCGGTTGACCGCCTTCCACAGCAGCGACTTGCCGTCCTTGTGCGGCGCGAGCGCGCGCAGCGCGTCGCCGGTGCGAGGCAGCTCCACCTTGACCACGTCGGCGCCGAAGTCCCCGAGCATTGCGGCGGCAAACGGCCCTGCCACCACGTTCGAGATGTCGAGTACCTTCAGTCCCTCGAGCGGCCCTGCCATCACAGCGCTCCCAGGCCGAGGGACTGCAGGCGCGACACGTCGGCGCCGGAAAAGCCCCAGTCGGCGAGCGCTTCGCGCCCGCCCTCGCCGCGCTCGGGCGGCGCGCGCCGCACCTGCGCCTGCGTGCGCGAGAATCGCGGCGCGGGTGCCGGCTGCGCGATGCCATCGAGCGTGATGAAGCTGCCGCGCGCGACGTTGTGCGCGTCGCGCCGCGCTTCCGAGAAACTCAGTACCGGGGCGAAACACGCATCCGACCCCGCGAAGGCCTGCACCCATTCGTCGCGCGTGCGGCTGCGGAAGGCGCGCGCGAACGCTTCGCGCAACGCGGGCCATCCGGCGCGGTCGTGCTGCGCGGGCAGGTTCTCCGCCGCCAGACCCAGCCGCGCCAGCAGTTCGGCGTAGAAGCGGGCCTCGATCGCGCCGATCGACACGTAGCGCCCGTCGCTGGTTTCGTAAACGTCGTACCAGGGCGCGCCGGTGTCGAGCACGTTCGCGCCGCGCTCTTCCGACCAGGTGTTCGCCGCGAGCATGCCGGAGAACATCGTCGCCAGCAGCGAGGCGCCTTCGACCATCGCCGCATCCACCACCTGGCCGCGCCCGGAGCGCTGCGCTTCGATCAGCGCACAGGCAATGCCGAAGCCGAGCAGCATGCCGCCGCCGCCGAAGTCGCCGACCAGGTTGAGCGGTGGTACCGGTGCCTCGCCCCTGCGACCAAACGCGTGCAGCACGCCGGCGATCGCGATGTAGTTGATGTCGTGGCCTGCGCGCGGCGCCAGCGGCCCGTCCTGCCCCCAGCCGGTCATGC
Source organism: Burkholderiales bacterium (assembly GCA_050248795.1). Taxonomy (GTDB): domain Bacteria; phylum Pseudomonadota; class Gammaproteobacteria; order Burkholderiales; family SG8-39; genus CAZTDU01. The sequence continues at coordinate 28,563 of JBFWRS010000019.1, forward strand.
GGCCGTAGACCAGCTTCGGGTTGCGCGCGAGCGCTGCATCGGGCCCGATGCCCAGGCGCTCCATGACGCCCGGCCGCATGCCTTCGATCAGCGCATCTGCGCGCGATACCAGTTCAAGCGCGGCGTCGATGCCGCCGGGGGATTTCATGTCCAGCGTCACCGAGCGCTTGCCGCGGTTCATCAGCTCCACCTTGCGCGCGCGCTTCAGGCCGAGGTCGCCCGATGCCGGGCGATCGATGACGAGAACGTCCGCGCCCATGTCGGCGAGCAGCATGCCGGCGAACGGCCCGGGGCCTATCGCCTCGAACTCGATGACTTTGATGCCGTGTAAGGGTCCCATGCACGGATGATAATGTCCCCACACCCGCCATGACCGACCGATACCCGAAACGCATCGTCTGCCTGACCGAGGAAACCACCGAGACGCTGTACCTGCTCGGCGAGGCGCAGCGCATCGTCGGCATTTCCGGCTACACCGTGCGCCCGGCGCGCGCGCGGCGCGAGAAGCCACGTGTGTCGGCGTTTCTCTCCGCGAAGACCGACCGCATCCTCGAATTGAAGCCCGACCTGGTGATCGGCTTTTCCGACCTGCAGCGAGACATCGCGAGCGAACTGGTGAAGCAGGGCCTGAACGTGATGATCTTCAACCAGCGCTCGGTCGAGGAGATCCTCGACATGGTGCAGACCCTGGCGGCGATGGTCGGCGCGGCGGCGAAGGGCGCGGTACTGGTGGCCCGGCTGCAGGCGAACCTGGCGAGGGTGCGCGCGCAGGCCGCGGCGTTCCGCGTGCGGCCGCGGGTCTATTTCGAGGAATGGGACGAGCCGATGATCAGCGGCATCCGCTGGGTGTCGGAACTCGTCGGTATCGCCGGCGGCGATGACGTGTTCGCCGAACTTTCGCTGTCGCAGGGCGCCGCCGGCCGCACCATCGCCGACCCCGCGGAAGTCGTGCGCCGCGCGCCGGATATCATCGTCGGCTCATGGTGCGGCAAGAAGTTCAGGCCCGAGCGCGTCGCCGCGCGCGCCGGGTTCGCGGCGATCCCGGCAGTGCGCGACGGCGAACTGCACGAGGTGAAATCAGCCGACATCCTGCAGCCCGGACCCGCCGCGCTGACCGACGGCGTGGCGCGTCTGCACGCGATCTTCGCCGGCTGGGGCGCTAAGCGTCGATGACGAAGTCGAAGCGCATAGCGGCGCCGTCGCGCTTCATCTGCAGTTCGGGCCGGTACAGGCGGTCGGGCGCGTTGCTCGCATCGCCCGGGAAATAGAGCTGCGTGGTGAGCGGCCGCCGGCCGGGCGCGCCGACCTTGACGTGCAGGTGCCGCGCGCGCCCGGGGTACAGCCCGGGCACGATGGATTCGACGCGGTAGCGGCCCTGGGCGTCCGCGTACAGGTGGCCGCGGTAGCGAAAGCCGGCGTTGTCGTACTCCCCCTTGTCGTCCGCGTGCCAGAAATCCAGCATCGCGTTCGCCACCGGCCGGCAGCCGGGTGTCAGCACCAGGCCGGCCAGCACGATGCGGGCCGTGCCGCCCGCGTCAGGCTCCACCAGCGATGCCTTGCGCGGTGTCTGCGGCGTGTAGAAGGGGCCTTCGGTCTGCCGCGGTGTGCCAGGTGCCGCGTCGCGGCACGCCGGCGTCAGCGCCAGCGCGCGCCCGGCGAGCATCAGTCCTGCCGGCAGGACGAGCCCGGCCTGTACGAAGCGGCGTCTGTGCATGCGGATCTCCTCGACGCTTGGAGCGCGGCCGCGCGCTTGAGTTCCCTATGCCGCGCCCTTGAGGAGCTGCTTGGCGATGTTCAGCAGGTGGATCTGCGTCGTGCCTTCGTAAATGCGGAACACGCGCACGTCGCGGTAGAAGCGCTCGATCGGGCGCTCCTTGACGTAGCCCTGGCCGCCGAACACCTGCACCACGCGATCGGCGACGCGGCCGCACATCTCGCTGGCGTAGAGCTTGCAGATGGAGACGTCCAGCGTCACGTCCTCGCCACGGTCGCGTTTGCGTGCGGTCTCCAGGATCAGCGCGCGCGCGGCCTCGATGTCGACCTTGCACTCGGCGAGCATCGCCTGCACCAGCTGGAACTCGGCGATCGGCTTGCCGAACTGCCGGCGCTCGCGCGTGTAGCGCAAGGCTTCGTCCAGCATGCGGATCGCCGGCCCGGTGCACAGCGCGGCGAGGTTCACGCGTTGCTTGTTCAGCGCCTTCATCACGGTCTTGAAACCGCGCCCCGGCACGCCGCCGATGATCTGGCTCTCGTGCACCCTGCAGTCCTTGAGGTACACCTCGCCCACCGGCGCGCCCTCCTGGCCCATCATCGGCGTCGGCGCGGACGCCGTCAGTCCGGGCGTGCCGCGCTCGATCAGGAACGCCGATACCCCGCTCGAGCCCTTGTTCGCCGCATCGGTGCGCGCGAACACGGTGTATAGGTCGGCGATCGGCGCCAGCGTGATGTAGCGCTTCACGCCGTTCAGCACGTAGTGCCCGTCCCCGGCAGGCGTCGCGCTGGTCTGCAGCGCGACCGCGTCCGAACCCGCCTCGGGCTCGGTCAGCGCCAGGCAGCCGAGCATCTCGCCGCTCGCAAGCAAGGGCAGGTACCTGCGCTTCTGCTCCTCGGTGCCGTCCTGGATGATCGATTCCGAGCCGATGCCGGCGTTCTGCGCGCCGATCACGCGGTACGCGACCGAACACTGCGTCAGCTCGATGAACGCGCGCGCAAGCTCCTCGGTGGTCAGGCCGGAGCCGCCGTACTCTTCGGGAATGCTCCAGCCGAAGGAGCCGATGCGGCGCAACTCCGCGAACACCTCGTCGGGCACCTTGCGCTCGCGCTCGACGCGGTCCTCGTTCGGGATCGCGACCTCGCGCACGAAGGCGCGGATGCGCGCCAGCAACTGGTCCAGCCGGGCGGCGTCGCGGATCATCGCCGGAACTCCGGCTTGCGCTTGTCGAGGAACGCGGCCATGCCTTCGCCCGCCTCGTCGCCATGGAATGCGTCGGCGAAGGATTCGCGCTCGCGCTCCAGGTGCGCCGCCAGATTCTGCGTCGCGGCTTCCTCGAGCAGGCGCTTGGTGCGGCCGATCGCGCCGGTGGCGCCGGCGGCGATGTCAGCCGCCCAGGCCATCGCCTCGTCGCGCGCCTTGCCCGCGGGGACGATGCGGTTGACGACGCCGTGCGCGGCGAGCGTCTGCGCGTCCACCGGCCTGCCGGTGAGCGCGAGTTCCGCGGCGAGTTGCCGCGGCAGCGCACGCGCGACGAACCAGGAGCCGCCGCCATCCGGGTTCACGCCGATCCTCACGTATGAAAGGGTGAATACCGCGTTCTGCGCCGCGACCACCAGGTCGCAGCCGAGCGCGACCGAGAATCCGGCCCCCGCGGCGTGGCCTTCGACCGCCGCGATCACCGGCTTGGCGGTGCCGCGCAGCGCGCGCGCCAGTTCGTTCACGTAGGCGATGCGCTCGACGATCGCCTGGCGCGGCTTCTCCGCGCGCATCGCGGCCAGCGACTTCAGGTTGCCGCCGGCGCAGAAATGCGCGCCATCGCCGCGCAGCACGATCGCGCCGATCGCGGCGTCTTCGTGCGCCAGCCACAGCGCCCGGGCGAGCGCGGTCGAGACTTCGGGCGTCAGCGCGTTGCGCTGCTCCGCGTTCTCGATCACCAGCTCCAGCACGCGCCCGTGCCGGAACTCACCCACCCTTGCGGCGGCCATGCTCAGTGCATGCCGAGCGCGGCTTCGATGTTGCGAACCGTGGCCACCAGGCGCGGCCCGAGTTCCTCTTCCAGTTGCCCCTTCTTCAGCATGAACGCCGGCACGCTGCAGTTGAAGGCGATGATCTCGCCGTCGACGGTGCGCCGCATCGGCACGCCCACGGAGTGCACTTCGCGGCGCAGTTCGCCGAGCGACACGCAGAACCCGCGCCCGCGGATGTCCTCGATCGACTTGTCGATCATCGCCTTGTACTTGCGCAGCATCTCGGGTTCCTTGACCTTCATCTGGTTCAGCACCGCCTCGCGTTCGGGCGGGCTGCACGCGGCCAGGAACGCACGCCCGATCACGCTCTGTGCGATCGGCACTGCGGTGCCGATGTCGGGCAGCGTGGCAATGCCGTTGCCGCTGCGGCAGGATTCCACGTACACCATGTTCATGCGGTCGCGGATGCCCATCGACACTGCAGCGCTGCCGAAGTCCGCAAGTTCCTTCATGTGCTGGCGCGCCACCTGGCGCAGGCTCATCGAGGCGAGCAGCGGATAGCCGATCGACAGCACCGCCGAGCCGAGCTGGTACTTGCCCAGGCGCATGTTGTGGCGCAGGTAGCCGAGCTTGGTAAGCGTATAGGTGAGCCGCGACACGGTGGGCTTGGGCAGCCCGGTGCGCACCGAGATTTCCTTGTTTCCGAGCATCGGCTCGAGCGGCGTGAAGCAGCGCAGCACTTCCAGCCCTCGCGCCAGGGTGGTGGCGAACTGGCGGTCGCCTTCGTGCTCGTAGCTGTACTGCACGGCCGGCTGTGAAAGCGGGACCGCGGACTCTGGTGCGCCCATCTGCTGTTCTCCTAGTGTTGGGTACTGCGGAAGTGATTCGATTGTTTGCCTCGGCTGTTTCGCTGTCAAATATTTGGTTTCACGTTCCATTATGCGGAACATTGATCGACCCATAATCAAAGCCTTGCGGCGGCGCCATCCGGCCTTCTCGGCTAACCTTGCCGCTCGATCAGGAGAACCCCATGCATCCGCTCTTCGACCTCGGCGGCAAGGTTGCGCTGGTTACCGGTTCCACCCGCGGCATCGGCAAGTCCATCGCCGAGGAACTCGCGCGCGCCGGGGCGAAGGTGGTGGTCTCCAGCCGCAAGGTCGAGGCCTGCGAGGCGGTGCGCGCGGAGTTCGCGCAGCAGGGCTGGCCGGTCATCGCGCAAGCCTGCAACGTCTCGAGAAAGGACGAACTGCAGGCGCTGGTCGACCTGGCCGTGAAGACCTGGGGCCGCATCGACATCGCGGTGGCGAACGCGGCGGCGAATCCGTACTACGGCCCGCTCGCGGGCCTGCCGGACGAGGCTTTCGACAAGATCTTCACCAACAACGTGAAGAGCGTGCTGTGGCTGGCCGGCATGACGCTGCCGGGCATGGCCGAGCGCGGCGGCGGCTCATTCATCTCCATCGGCTCGATCGCCGGCCTGAAGGCCAACACCATCATCGGTGCCTACGGCATTTCGAAGGCGGCGGATCACCACCTGGTGCGCAACCTGGCCGCCGAATGGGGCCCGAGGAACGTGCGCGTCAACGCGATCGCGCCGGGCCTGGTGAAGACCGACTTCGCCCGCGCGCTCTGGGAGGACGACAAGCGCCGCGTCGAGCGCGAGGCGGCGACGCCGCTGCGTCGGCTGGGCGAGCCGCGCGACATCGGCGGCATCGCGGTGTTCCTGGCGTCCGAAGCGGCGGCGTTCATCACCGGGCAGACCATCGTCGCCGACGGCGGCGTAACCATCGTCTAAACACATCGTCTGAGCGCATAGCCTGCGCGGCGCTGGCGCGCGCCGTGTTTCAAACGCCGTCCTGCGCGGCGCCGCGATGGTGATGGCGTTGGCGCTGCGCTAGACTCGCGTCTCCCCAAGGAGGATGCCGATGGACCTCAATTACTCCGCCGAAGAACTCGCCTTCCGCGACGAAGTCCGCGGCTGGCTGCGCGAGAACCTTCCCGGCGATCTGCGCGACAAGGTCGTCAATTACCGTGAACTGTCGAAAGACGACCTGCTGCGCTGGCACCGCATCCTGGCGAAGAAGGGCTGGGTGGCGCCGGGCTGGCCGAAGGAATGGGGCGGCACCGGCTGGAACGTCGCGCAGCGCTACATTTTCGAGGAGGAGTGCGGCTACGCCGGAACGCCGCCGCTGGTGCCGTTCGGGCTCGCGATGTGCGGGCCGGTGCTGCTGCGCTTCGGCTCGGATGCGCAGAAGCAGCGCTTCCTGCCGCGCATCTACAACGGCGACGATTTCTGGTGCCAGGGCTACTCCGAGCCCGGCTCGGGGTCGGACCTGGCGTCGCTGAAGACCAAGGCCGAACGCCAGGGCGACCACTATGTCGTCAATGGCCAGAAGATCTGGACCACGCTCGCGCACTATGCCGACTGGATCTTCTGCCTGGTGCGCACGGATTCGGGTGCCGCCAAGCGCCAGGAGGGCATTTCCTTCCTGCTCATCGACATGAAGACGCCGGGCATCGCCGTGCGCCCGCTGATCCTCATGGACGGCGGCCACGAGGTGAACGAGGTGTTTTTCGACAACGTCAAGGTGCCGGTCGAGAACCTCGTCTTCGAGGAAGGCAAGGGCTGGACGGTGGCGAAATACCTGCTCGGCCACGAGCGCATGAACACCGGGCGCATCGGCGCCTCGAAGCGCGAACTCGCCAAGCTGAAGGAGTTCGCCTCGAAGCAGGTGTCCGGCGGGCGCTCGCTGATGGACGACGTGCGCTTTCGCGACCGGGTGTCGCGCGTCGAAGTGGAACTGATGGCGCTCGAGATCACCAACCTCAGGTTCCTCGACCAGATGCGGCGCACCAGGCAGCCGCCCGGCGCCGACGTGTCGATGCTGAAGATCAAGGGCACCGAGATCCAGCAGGCGCTCACCGAACTGATGATGCAGGCGGTCGGGCCGCTCGCGCAGCCCTTCACGCCCACCGACGGCAGGAACGACTTCGACGAGCTGAACGCGCTGCTCGCGCCGCGCTACTGCAACATGCGCAAGACCACGATCTACGCCGGGTCGAACGAGATCCAGCGCAACATCATCTCCAAGATGTCACTGGGACTCTGAGCGGGGGCGCGCGGCGGACATGGATTTCGAATACTCGGAAGAACAGCAGCAGCTCGCCGAATCGGTGCGCCGGTTCGCGCAGAAGGCGTACGACTTCGAGGCAAGGAAGAAGATCGTGCACTCGAAGGAGGGCTGGAGCAGCGATGCCTGGGCAACGTTCGCGGAAATGGGCCTGCTCGGCATCCCGGTGGCGGACGAGCACGGCGGCTTTGGCGGCGGCGCCATCGACCTGATGGGCGTGATGGAGATATTCGGCGAGGCGCTGGTGGTCGAGCCCTATCTCGCCACGCTGCTCGGCGTGCGCATCGTGGCGCGCTCGGGCAGCGCGGCGCAGCAACAGGCCATCCTGCCCGCGGTGGTCGAAGGCCGTACGCGGCTCGCGCTGGCGCAGACCGAGGCCGGTGCGCGCTACGACCTCGGCGCGGTGTCGGCCAGGGCGGCGAAGTCCGGCGATGGCTGGGAGATTTCCGGCGAGAAGCTGGTCGTGCTAGGCGCGCCGATGGCCGACGTGCTGGTGGTCACGGCGATGACCAAGGCGGGGATAAGCGCGTTCCTCGTTCCGCGCGATGCGGGCGGCGTGACGCTGAAGGCCTACCGCACGCTCGATGGCATGCGCGCGGCCGACGTGGTGCTGGACAAGGTGAAGGTGCGCGCCGACGCGCTCGTTGGCGCGGACGGCGGCGCGCTGCCGGCGATCGAGGAGGCGGTCGATTTCGCCACCGCGCTGGTCTGCGCCGAGGCGGTAGGCGCGATGAAGTACGCGTGCGAGGCGACGCTCGAGTACCTGAAGACGCGCAAGCAGTTCGGCGTGCCTATCGGCACCTTCCAGGCGCTGCAGCACCGCATGGTGGACATGACCATCGCCACCGAGCAGGCACGCTCGATGGCCTGCCTCGCCTGCTCGAAGGTCGATGCCGGCGGCGATGCCCGCGAGCGCGCGCATGCGGTGTCGGCGGCCAAGATCCGGGTTGCCGACGCCTGCCGGCAGGTTTCCCAGGAGGCGGTCCAGCTGCACGGCGGCATGGGAATGACCGAGGAAATGAAGGTGTCGCACACCTTCCGGCGCCTGACCATGATCGCGCAGCAGTTCGGCGACGCAGACCACCACCTGGCGAGGTTCGCCGCCTGATCCGGCCGCTGTTGCCGGCACCCGACAGCCTTGCCTTGACCGGCGCGCTGCCGAGGATTAGATTGGTCCGCAGCGCATCGTGGCCGCATCGCGTGGCGCAGGGGAAGCGGAAATGGTCAACCTTCATTAGGGAGATTCGATGAAAAACGCACTTACCAGAATGATCTGCAGGGTAGTAATCGTGATGATGGTCTGGACGCCGTTCCAGCTGGCGCACGCGGGCATGATCGGTACCGACCAGGTGGTGGTGTCGAGCACGCAGGCGGAGCGCTCGGCGGTGCTGGCGATGATCAACCGTGCGGACGTCGCGCGCGAGCTCGCTTCCTACGGCGTGGACCTGTCCACCGCGCAGGATCGCGTTGCCGCGCTGACCGACGCGGAAGTGCGCTCGCTCGCAGGCAAGCTGCATTCGGCCCCGGCCGGTGCCGACGGCTCGGGCGTCGCGGTGCTGATCCTCGTCGGCGTCGTGCTCTGGCTGGTGTTCTGGAAGCGGTGATTCCGAAGCCACTGTCCGCCGGTCTTCCGGCGGCCAGGAACGCCCGCCTCGCAGCGGGCGTTTTCGTTTTTGCGCTTGCCGCGCTGCTGCAGGGCTGTGCGGCGCTGATCCCGCAGTCCTCCGCGCTGCGTGACGCGCGACCCGCGGGCATTCCCGAGCGCATCGAGCTGGCGGACGTGCCGTTCTTTCCGCAGACCGAATACCAGTGCGGGCCCGCGGCGCTGGCGACCGTGCTCGCGCACGGCAAGGCCACGGTGACGCCGGACGCGCTGGTGTCGCAGGTGTACGTGCCCGAGCGCAAGGGCAGCCTGCAGGTGGAGATGCTGGCCGCGGCGCGCCGCCACGGCATGGTTTCCTACGTGCTGCTGCCGCGCATGGAGGACATGCTGCGCGAGATCGCCGCCGGCAATCCGGTGATCGTGCTGCAGGACCTCGGCATCTGGCCGATCACCGAGCAATGGCACTACGCGGTGGCGGTCGGCTACGACCTCGTCGAAGGCGAACTGATCCTGCGTTCGGGCGAGCGGAAGCGCCAGGTGCTGCCGCTGGGCGTGCACGAATACGTCTGGCGCAGGAGCGATTACTGGGCGATGGTGGCGGTGCCGCCGGGACGCATCCCGGCGACCGCGGACGAGGCGACCTGGCTCGCCGCGGTGGCCGCGTTCGAGCGGGTCGATGCGCGCGGCGCGCGCACCGCCTACGCCGCGCTGCTCGATCGCTGGCCCGGCAACGTCGAGGCCATGATCGGGCTCGCCAACGCGCGCCATGCGGCGGGCGAGCTGAAAGGGGCGGAAGCGGCGCTGCGCGGCGCGCTCGCGCGACGGCCGGATTCGGTAGTGGTGCTGAACAATCTCGCGCAGACGCTTTCCGACCAGGGCCGCCACGCCGAAGCCCTGCCGTTCGCCGAGCGCGCAGTCGCCGCAGGAGGCCCATTCGCCGCCGCGGCGCGCCAGACCCGCGACCTCGTGCGCGCACGCATGGCGCGCAAGCCCTAGCAGCCTTCAATCGCATGCAGGCGGCGCGCATGCCGCCGGTATAATCGCCGCGCACGCTTTGGAGGAGGGTGCTTGCTCAACCAGGTTCTGCAGTTGCTGCTGGCAGGCGTTTCCCAGGGCTGCGTATACGGCCTGGTCGCGCTCGGCTTCGTGCTGATCTACAAGGCGACCGAGACGATCAACTTCGCGCAGGGCGACCTGATGATGCTCGGCGCGTTCTTCGCGCTCACCGCCGGCGTGATGATGGGCTGGCCGTACTGGGCGATGATCGTGTTCGCGCTGTCGGTGATGGCGGTGGTCGGCATGCTGGTGGAGCGCATCGTGCTGCGCCCGGTGCTGGGTTACCCGCAGTTCACCGTCGTCATGATCACCATCGGCGTCGGCTTCGTCATCCGCGGCATCGTCACCATGGTGCCGGGCTGGGGCACCGAGACCCACCAGATACCGACCCCGTTCGCCGATGCGGCGTGGAACTTCGGCGGCCTGGTGCTGCCGGCGCAGCAACTCGCGGTGATCGTCATGACCGCGGCGCTGTGCCTGGTGCTGTACCTGTTCTTTCGCTACGCCAAGCTCGGCGTGGCGATGCAGGCGACCTCGCAGAACCAGATCGCCGCGTACTACATGGGCATCCCGGTACGTCGCGTGAACATGCTGATCTGGGGCCTGTCGGCGGCGGTGGCCACGTTCGCCGGCATCCTGCTCGCCCCGGTGACCTTCGTGCACTCGAACATGGGCTTCATCGGCCTGAAGGCGTTCCCGGCCGCGGTGATCGGCGGCTTCGGCAGCGTGCCGGGCGCGATCGTCGGCGGCCTGATCATCGGCGTGGTCGAGGCGTTCGCGGGCTTCTACATGCCCGAGGGCTGGAAGGACATCGCCGCCTATGTCGTCGTGCTCGCCGTGCTGATGGTGAAGCCATCGGGAATCTTCGGTGAAACCATGCGCAAGAAGGTCTAGCCGCCGTGAGATTCATCTTCAAGACCGGATACGAGCAGGACCTGCGCCTGTTCAAGCACGGCGGCACCATGTTCTGGTACGGCCTGCTCGGCGTTCTGCTGCTCGCCGCGCCGTGGTGGGCGGGCGAGTACGTGATGACGCAGTTGCACTTCATCCTGATCTACTCCATCGTCGGCTTCGGCCTGATGCTGCTGGTCGGCTACACCGGCCAGATCTCGCTCGGCCACGCCGCGTTCCTCGCCGTCGGCGCCTACACGGAGGCGCTGATGCAGTCCGCGGGCGTGCCGTTCGTGGTCTCGATCAGCTGCGCTGCTCTGTTCGCCGGCATGGTCGGCATCATCGTCGGGCTGCCCGCGCTGCGCCTGAAGGGCATCTACCTGGCGATCGCGACCATCGCGTTCAACGTCATCGTCGAGGAGATCACCGCGCGCTGGGAGTCGGTCACCGGCGGCAACCAGGGCAAGCACCTGAAGCCGATCGAGCTGTTCGGCACGAAGATGGAATCGGACGCGCAGTTCTACTACATCTGTCTCGCGCTGGCGGCTGCCGCCTGCCTCGGGCTGGTGAACCTCCTGCGCTCGCCCACCGGGCGGGCGTTCGTCGCCATCCGCGATTCCGAGATCTCCGCGTCCTGCATGGGCGTCAACCTCGCCTGGTACAAGACCATGGCGTTCGCGATTTCCGCCGCGCTCACCGGCGTCGCCGGCGCGCTCTACGCGCACAAGATCGCGTTCATTTCGCCCGAGCAGTTCGGCCTGCTGGTGTCGATCGAGCTGGTGACGATCGTGATCCTCGGCGGCATCGGCTTCCTGCACGGCGCGGTCCTCGGCTCGGTGTTCATCATCGTGCTGCCGCAGCTCATCTCGCTCGCCAAGGACTACCTGCCCCAGGGCGTGCAGGCCTCGGGCCTGCAGGCGGTAGTGTTCGGCATCGTGCTGGTGGCCTTCATCATCTTCGAGCCGATGGGCATGTACGGGCGCTGGCTGAAGATCCGAACCTGGTTCGAGCTGTTTCCGTTCTACCGCAAGGGCATGTTCCGGCGCCAGCGCACCTACACCAAGTCGGAGCGGTTGCGGTGAGCTTCTTTGCAGTGGAGAACCTCGGCATCCGCTTCGGCGGGCTGGTAGCCGTGGACGGCATCTCCTTCGAGGTGAAGGAGGGCGAGTGCTACACCATCATCGGGCCGAACGGCGCGGGCAAGACGACGATCTTCAACCTGATCGGCCTGATCTACCCGCCGACCTCAGGCACCATCCACTTCGGCGACCGCGTGCTGAACGGGCTGCCGCCGCATCGCGTGGCCGAGTTCGGCATCGCGCGCACGTTCCAGAACATCGAGCTCTTCGAGCACGCCAGCGTGCTGCAGAACCTGCTGATCGGCAGGCACCGCCATCGGCAGACTTCCGTCTGGCAGGAGTTGCTGTTCACGCCCGCGGTACGGCGCGCGGAGCTCGCCCAGCGAGAGGCGGTGGAGCAGGTGATCGACTTCCTCGACCTTGCCAAGTACCGTGACAGCCTGGTGGCCGGGCTGCCTTACGGCGTGCGCAAGGTGGTCGAGCTGGCGCGCGCGCTGTCCACGCAACCGAAGCTGCTGCTGCTGGACGAACCCTCCTCCGGGCTCAACCCGGAGGAGACGGACGACATGGCGTTCTGGATCGAAGACATCAAGCGCGAGCTCGGCATCACCGTGCTGATGGTCGAGCACGACATGAACCTGGTGTCGCGCGTGTCCGATCGCGTGCTGGCGATGAACGAGGGCAGGGCGATCGCCGAGGGCACGCCCGCCGAAGTGCAATCGCACCCGGCGGTGGTCGAGGCGTATCTCGGAGGCGCCGCGTGAACGCCGCCGTGCCGATCCTCGAACTGGCGAACATCGAGTCCTCCTACGGCCCGGTGCAGGCGCTGCGCGGCGTGTCGCTGACCGTGCCCGAGGGCAGGATCGTCACCGTGCTCGGCGCCAACGGCGCGGGCAAGAGCACCATCCTGAAGACCATCTCCGGCATCATCGACCCGCTCAAGGGCCAGGTGAAGCTGCGCGGCGAGGAGATCCAGCGCCGCACGCCGGACTGGATCGTGCGCGCCGGCATCGGCCATGTTCCCGAGGGGCGCGAGGTGTTCCCGCTGCTGTCGATCGAGGACAACCTGCGCATGGGTGCGTACACGCGCTCGGACAAGGACGAGATCGCCAGGGACATCGAGGCGGTGTTCGCGTACTTTCCGATCCTGCGCGAGCGCAGGAAGCAGGAGGCGGGCCAGCTCTCCGGCGGCCAGCAGCAGATGCTGGCGATCTCGCGCGCGCTGCTGTCGCGGCCGCAGGTGATGCTGATGGACGAGCCCAGCCTCGGCCTGTCGCCGAAGCTGACCAAGGAGATCTTCGACATCATCGTGCGCATCAACCGCGAGCGCGGCACCACCATCCTGCTGGTCGAGCAGAACGCCAACATGGCGCTGAAGGTGGGCGACATCGGCTACGTGCTGGAAGTCGGCCGCATCGTCATGGAAGACACCTGCGCCAGGCTCGCGGCGAAGGAGGACATCCAGGAGTTCTACCTCGGCATGAAGAGCGAGGGCGTGAGGGGGACGAGGCGATGGAAGAAGAAAAAGCAGTGGCGCTGAGCGCCGCGGCGGACGGCGACGCCGACACCGTGCCGCGGATGTTCCGCGACGGTGCGCGCCGTCGCGCCGGGCGCGTCATCCTGCGCCAGAAGGAACTCGGCATCTGGAAGAGCACCACCTGGCGCGAGCTGGAGGCGATCGTGCGCGAGGTCGGCATGGGGCTGGCGAGCCTGGGCTACGCGCCGGGCGAGGTGGTGTCGATCCTGTCCAACACCAAGCGCGAATGGATGTACGCCGACCTCGCCGCGCTGTGCGCGGGCGGCGTGGTGAACGGCATCTACCCGACCGACGCCGCGGCGCAGTGCGAGTACCTGCTCGCGGATTCGGCATCGGTGTACGCCTTCGTCGAGGACGACGAGCAGCTCGACAAGGTGCTCGAGGTGCGCGAGCGGCTGCCCGCGCTGCGGCGCATTTTCGTCTTCGACATGGAAGGCCTGCACGACCTGGACGACGCGCAGGTGATGAGCCTGGACGCGCTGCGCGCACTCGGGCGAGAATACGACGCCAGGAGCCCGGGCGAGTGGGACCGGCGCATCGAAACCCGCCGCCCCGAGGACCTGGCGATACTCGTCTATACCTCGGGCACCACCGGCCGCCCCAAGGGCGCGATGATCTCGCACCGGAACATCGTGCTCACCTGCAGGGCCTACCAGCAGGCCTTCCCGCAGGACGAAGGCGACGAGCGCATGGCATTCCTGCCGCTGTGCCACATCGCCGAGCGCGTCGGCGGCGAGTATCACGCCATCCATGCCGGCGCGGTGCTCAACTTCGTCGAGAATCCGGACACCGTGCCCGAGAACGTGCGCGAGATCTCACCCACCGTGTTCACCGCCGTGCCGCGGGTGTGGGAGAAGTTCTACTCCGGCGTGCTGATCCGCATCCGCGAGGCCGGCGCGCTGCAGCAGTGGGCGTACAAGGTCGCGATCGGCATCGGTTACCGGCAGGCGAAGCTGCGCGAGGAGCGCAAGCCGGTTCCCGTCGGCTTGCGGCTCGCTTTCTGGCTCGCGCGCGTGCTGGTGCTGAACAACGTGCGCAAGGTGATCGGCGTGCACCGCGCCAAGGTCCTGGTCACCGGTGCGGCGCCGATCTCGCCGGACCTGCTGCGCTGGTACATGGCGCTGGGGCTGGAGATGTACGAGGTCTGGGGCATGACCGAATCCTGCGGTGCGGTGACGGCGAACCCGGCCGGGCGGGCCAAGCCCGGCACGATCGGGCCGCAGATGTCGCACGCCGAGGTGAAGCTCTCGCCCGAAGGCGAGCTGATGGTGCGCGGTCCAACGGTGTTCATGGGCTACCTGAACCAGCCGGAGAAGACCGCCGAGACGCTGCAGGATGGCTGGCTGCACACGGGAGATGTCGGCCGCGTGGACGACGAGGGCTTCTTCTCCATCACCGACCGCATGAAGGACATCATCATCACCGCGGGCGGCAAGAACATCACGCCCTCGGAGTTCGAGAACCAGCTCAAGTTCTCGCCCTACATCACCGACGCGGTCGTCGTCGGCGACAAGCGCCCGTTCCTGGTCGCCATCATCATGATCGACCACGAGAACGTCGAGATGTACGCGCAAGAGAACGCCATCCCGTTCTCGAACTACGCCAGCCTGTGCCGGCGCCCCGAGATCCAGGAGCTGATCCAGGGCGAGATCGCCAAGGTCAACCGGCTTTTCGCCCGGGTAGAGCAGGTGAAGAAGTTCCGCCTGCTGGAGACGAAGCTGACGGCCGAGGACGAGGAACTGACGCCGACCATGAAGCTTAAGCGCAAGCTCGTGAACGAGAAGTACAGGGACCTGATCGAGGCAATGTACGCGGAGAAGGCGGCGGCGTGACTAAGCCGCGGCCATCCGGTAGAGTTGCAGCCATCCACTAGGAGGAGAAACCATGAAATTCATTGCGGCCAGACTCATCGCGGCAACCGCCCTTGCGCTCGGCGCCTCGGGCGCGCTGGCGCAGACCCAGGGCGTCAGCAAGAACGAGATCGTCATCGGCAGCATCCAGGACCTGAGCGGCCCGGTGGTCGTCTACTCCAAGCCGACCTCGAACGGCATGCGCATGCGCGTGGATGAGATCAACGCCGCCGGCGGCATCCACGGCAGGAAGCTCAAGCTGTTCATCGAGGATTCCGGCTACGACCCGAGGAAGGCAGTGCTGGCCCAGCAGAAGCTGCTGCAGCGCGACAAGGTGTTCGCCATGCTCGGCACGCTGGGCACGCCGGTGATCGCGGCCACCATGCCGCTGGTGCTGGAGCGCAACCTGCCGCACCTGTTCCCGCTCACCGGCGCGGCGCTGGCCTACGAGCCGGTGCAGAAGAACAAGTTCCAGATCTTCGCGCCCTACGCCGACACCGTCGCGTCCGCGACCCGGTACCTGATGAAGCAGAAGGGCTACCAGAAGGTCGGCATCATGTACCAGGACGACGACTTCGGCCTCGAAATCCTCAGGGGCGCCGAGGCGGCGGTGAAGGCCGAGGGCAAGAAGCTGTGCGAGCGCACCAACTACAAGCGCGGGGCGACCGACTTCTCGTCGCAGATCCAGCGCCTGCGCAGCGCCGGCTGCGACTTCGTCGTGCTCGGCACCATCGTGCGCGAAACCATCGGCGCGATGGCCACCGCGCGCAAGCTCGGCTGGAACGTCGAGTTCCTCGGCAGCTCCGCCTCGTACGACAACAACATCCCGCGCGTCGGCAAGGGTGCGGTCGAGGGCTTCTACGCCATCTCGGTGCAGGCCGAGATCCCCGACTACGCCACCGCCAACTCGCGCCTGAAGCAGTGGATGGACGACTACAAGAAGCGCTTCAACGAGGACGCGACGCTGTTTTCGACCGCGGGCTACACGATCATCGACGTGTTCGCGCGCGCCGCGGAGAAGGCCGGCCCGAAACTGAACGCGGAAACGCTGAACGCGGCGCTTGAGAGCCTGACCGTGCCGCGCGACTTCTTCGGCGCGCCCGAGTACAGCTTCTCGAAGACCAACCACCTCGGCAACCGCCGCGGCAAGATCACCCAGATCCAGGGCGGCAAGTGGGTGAAGGTTACCGACTACCTGGATTGAAGCGGGTTCACCAGCCTCGACGCCTGCCGGCGCATCCGCCCGGCAGGCGTTTTTCGTTGCGGAGCACCACATGCCGAACATCCTGCTGATCCAGGGCCCGAACATGAGCTTCCTCGGCCGGCGCCAGCCCGAGCTCTACGGCCGCACCACCGCTGCGCAGCTGGACGCCCTGCTGCAAAAGCACGCGCAGGCGAACCGGTACCGGCTCGACATCTTCTACACCCACAGCGAGGCCGCGGCGATCGAGCGGCTGTACGCCGCGGTGGACGCGAAGGTCGACGGCGTGGTGATGAACCCGGCGGCCTTCCTCTTTGCTGGCTATGCGCTGCGCGACTGCCTGCGCGCGATCCCGATGCCGTACGTCGAGGTGCACATGACCAACATCGACAAGCGCGGCATCCGCTCGATCCTCGCCGAAGCCGCGGTGGGCATGGTCGCCGGCTTCGGCGTGAAGTCCTACGTGCTGGGGCTCGAAGCGATGCTCGACCACCTGCAGCGCGCGAAGCCGCGGCCGCGCGGCCGCAAGGCGCGATGAGCGCCGCGCCAGCCGATCCGGCCGCGGCCGAACGCATGCGGCGCCTCTTGCCTTGGCTTGCGCTCGACGCAGTCGGTGCGATCTGCCTCGCGTTCGGCGTCGCCGGCGCGACTTCCACGTCGCTGCATGGCGTATTCCCGCTGCTCGCCGACAAGGACAATGCCTGGCGCCTGGCAGGCCTGGGCGTGCTGCTGATGGTGCTCGCGCTGCCGGCAATCCTGAAGATCCTGCGCCTGACGGGCCGGAACGCAGGGGACGGCCTGCCGCCGGGCGCTAGCCGATGACGTAGGCAGCGCTGCCGCTGGAGATCAGCTCGCCTTCGTCGTTGTGCAGCTCCATGTGCGTAACCGCGATGCGCTTGCCCTTCCTGACGATGCGCGCCGAGGCGACGAAGTACTTGCCTCGGCCCGGGCGCAGGTAGTCGACGCGCAGGTCGATGGTGCCCATGTTGGGAAAGCTCGTCGGCATGACCTTAACTTCCTCCAGCAGCGCCAGCATGATGGCGTAGCCGCCGGCCACGTCGAGCGTCGCCGAGATGACGCCGCCGTGCAGGATCTTGCGCGCCGGGTTGCCGACCAGTTCGGGGCGCATGTCGAAGCGCAGCTTCGGCGCCTCCGGGTCGAACGATTCGACCTTCAGGCCGATCAGCTTGTTGAACGCGATGTATTCCTCCATCACCTTGCGCATCAGCGCGCGGGTCACTGCGTTCTGCTTCATTCCGGCTCCAGTTCGGCGAGCAGCTGGCCAGGCGCGACCTGCGCGCCGGCAGCCACGTGCACGGCTTTCACGCGCGCGGCCGCGGGTGCGGCCAGCGCGTGTTCCATTTTCATCGCTTCCAGCACCACGAGCGGTGCGCCGGCCTCGACGCGCTGGCCGGGCGCGACATGCACCGCGGCGACGCGCGCGTTCATCGGCGCGAGCACGCGTCCGTCGCCCGTCCCGCCCTCGGGCCGTGCCGCCGGCGCATGCAGCACGTTCGCGAGGCGCAGGCTCTTGCCGTTGCGCGCCAGGTGCAGCGTGCCGCCCTCGGCGCGGAAGTCGACCGATTCCTCCACCAGTCCGCGCAGCTCGATGCGCGCGCGCGCGCCTTCGACCGACACGATCCTGATGCCGATCGCCTCGGCGCCGACGTGGGCGACGCATCGGCCGTGCCCGGTCTCGATGCCGATCTCTGCCGCATCGCCATTGCACGCGAGCTTCAGGCGCTGCAGCCGTGCCGGGTTGTTGCTCCACGAGGACCACTCGCCGTGGCCTGCGCGCCGCGCCGCATCGTCGGCGACAAGCATCGCGGCAATGGCAAGGTCGTCCGCGCTCGCCGGCACCGGCCGCACCCGCGCGAAGCGGCGCGACAGGAACTCGGTGGTCGGCCCGCGGCGCGCGAACACCTCGTCGCGCAGCACCGCGGCGAGCAGCGCCTTGTTTGTGTCGATGCCAAGCGCCACCGTCGCGTCGAGCGCGGCGGCGAGCTGCTCGCGCGCCGCGTCGCGCGTGGGCGCGTGGACGACGAGCTTGGCGATCATCGAATCGTAGTAGGGCGAGATTTCGGCGCCGGATTCGAGCGCATGATCGACGCGGATGCCGCGCGGTTCGCGCCACAGGGCGAGCGCGCCGCTTTGCGGCAGGCAGTCGAGCGCAGGATCCTCGGCGCACAGGCGCGCCTCGATCGCGTGGCCTGAGAATCGGATGTCCGCCTGGCGCAGCGGCAGCGGCTCGCCGGCGGCGATGCGCAGCTGCCATTCCACCAGGTCCAGCCCGGTGACCGCCTCGGTGACCGCATGCTCGACCTGCAAGCGCGTATTCATCTCCATGAACCAGAACTGGCCCTCGTCGCCGAGCAGGAATTCCACCGTGCCCGCACCAGCGTAGCCCGAGGCGCGTGCGACCGCGACCGCCGCCGCACCCATGCGCGTGCGCAGCGGTCCGTCCACCGCGGGCGAAGGCGTTTCCTCGATCAGCTTCTGGTGCCGGCGCTGCACCGAGCAGTCGCGCTCGCCCATGTGCACGCAGCCGCCGTGCGCGTCGGCGAACACCTGCACTTCGACGTGGCGCGCGGCGAGCAGCGCGCCCTCGAGCAGCACGCTTGCGTCGCCGAAGGCGTGGCGCGCTTCCGACCGCGCCTGATCCAGCGCTGCGGGAAACTCATCCAGCGTTCTCACCAGCCGCATGCCGCGCCCGCCGCCGCCGGCTGCCGCCTTGATCATCAGCGGGAAGCCGGTCTTCACCGCGGCCTCGGCGATCGCCGTGTCGCTCTGGTCGGGGTCGTCATAGCCGGGCAGCACCGGCACGCCGGCGGCGCGTGCGAGGCGCTTGGCCTGCGACTTGTTGCCCATGGCGCGGATCGCTGCCGGCGGCGGGCCGACCCAGGCGAGCCCGGCGCCGATCACGGCGTCCGCGAATGCGGCGTTCTCGGCGAGGAAGCCGTAGCCCGGATGCACCGCGTCGGCGCGGCTGCGGCGCGCGGCTTCGATGATGGCGTCGATGTTCAGGTAGGACTCGCGCGGCGAGGCTGGGCCGATGCGCGCGGCCATGTCCGCTTCGCGCGCATGCCGCGCCTCGCGGTCGGCATCCGAATACACGGCGATGGTGCGCAGACCCATGCGCCGCGCGGTGCGCTGGATGCGCAGCGATATTTCGCCTCGGTTGGCGATCAGGAGTGAGCGAAACGCTGGCACTTAGCGATTCTTCGAGGGCAGAACACGCATATATTTGCAGATGATCCCCAGCATCACCTCGTCGGCGCCGCCGCCGATCGACGCGAGGCGGCCGTCGCGAAAGGCGCGCGACACCGGGTTGTCCCAGGTGTAGCCCATGCCGCCCCAGTACTGCAGGCAGGCATCGGACACCTCGCGGCGCAGGCGCCCGCTCTTCAGCTTCGCCATCGACGCGAGCTCGGTGACGTCCTCGCCGGCGACGTACATCTCGCAGGCGCGGTAGGTGAGCGCACGCAGCGCCTCGATCTCGGTCTTCAGTTCGGCGAGCCGGTAGTGCACGTACTGGAAGTCGAGCACCGCCTGGCCGAACATCCTGCGCTCGCGGATGTACTCGATGGTCTCGGCGAGCGTCCTCAGCATCCCCTCCACAGAACTGGCCGCCGCCCACAGGCGCTCCTCCTGGAACTGCTGCATCTGGTAGGTGAAGCCCATGCCCTCTTCGCCGATGCGGTAACGCTGCGGCACGCGCACGTCGTCGAAGTGAATCAGGCCGGTGTCGGAGGACATCATGCCGATCTTGCGGATCTTCTTCGCCACCGACACGCCCCTGGTCTTCATCGGCAGCACGATCAGCGACTTGTTCTTGTGCGCTGCGCCTTCCGACGTATTGGCGAGCAGGCACATCCAGTCGGCCTGCAGGCTGCTGGTAATCCACATCTTGGCGCCGTTGATGACGTAGTCGCCGCCATCCTTCCTTGCCGTGGTTCTGATCGAAGCCACATCGGACCCCGCGCCGGGCTCCGACACGCCGATGCAGGCCACCTGCTGGCCGGCGATCGCCGGCGCGAGGAACTCGCGCCGCAGTTCATCCGAGCCGAAGCGCGCCAGCGCCGGCGTCGCCATGTCGGTCTGCACGCCGATCGCCATCGGCACGCCGCCGCAGGCGATGCGGCCCAGCGTCTCGGCGAACACCATCGCATAGCTGTAGTCGAGCGCGGCGCCGCCGTAGGCCTCGGGCTTGGTCAGGCCGAGCATGCCGAGTTTCCCGAGCTTGCCGAACACCTCGTGCGCCGGAAAACGTTCCGCCGCCTCCCACTCGTCGACGTGCGGGTTGATCTCCGCATCGATGAAGCGCTTCATCGTGCGGCGGATTTCCTCGTGTTCCTGGGTGAACCTCATGGGCGCGTGTCCTTCGTGACTCTGCCCGGGGCGATGATCAGAGAGCATCGATGCGGTCCCCGGCATCGAGTAACGCGCGCATCGCCCGGCGATTCTACTGCGCCCGGCTCGATCCCGAGGTCCGAGGCGCGGCCAGTCGTGGCCCGCTGGAACGCCGTCAGGCCCGGGCGCGCTTCGCGAACAGGCCGACCGCCACGCTGCATGCAGCTCCCGCGAGGAGCGCGAGCAGCAACCCGGCGACCCATGCCGCGACCACCACCGCAGGAAGCCAGGCCGCCAGGCTGGGCAGGAGTGCGAGAGCCCCTTCCAGCAACGGCACCGCAGCCGCCAGTACAGCCTTCGAGGATGCAAGGGTTGCCTCGGGAAGCCAGGCCGCCATCCACCCGGACGGGGCCCAGCGCGCGATCCACTCGGGAAGCCCGGCGAGCGCACCGGAGTTCGCTGCTACCCACTCCGACAGCGCGTGCGCGGGCCATGCAAGCGCGGACCACAGGAGCGCGAGTACCGCAATCGCAGACCAGATCGCGACATGAACGAGGAACGGCTTCTTCATCGGAGGCACCTTGACAGATGGCTTGCTAGGGGAACTTGCCGGGTCGGACCACGGCCACGTCGCTCACCCAGAGCGTCAGGGCGTAGTGCGGTCCGTATTGCCGCATGATCTCGTCCACGATGCGCTGGGCGGTGCCGGCATCGCACAGCACCTTTATCTCTACCGAGCGTCCTCCCTCCCAGTCGCCGCCGCGCTCGCCGCGCGCGCCGCCGCCGCGCACATCTTCGAGCGTGTATCCACTTGCGCCGGCCTCCTGCAAGGCTTCAAGGATCCTGCGTTCGAGCGCCGTCTCGCAGACGATGGTCAGCAGTTTGCGCGGATGCAGCTCGTTCACGATCCCCCCGCAATGTGCGCGGCGAGGCGCTCGTAGAGCGGTATCCCGGCCACGAGGTTGAACGGAAAGGTCACGCCGAGCACGACCGCGATCGACAGCGCGGGGTTCGCCTCGGGAATCGCCATGCGCATCGCCGCTGGTGCGGCGATGTATGAAGCGCTCGCCGCCAGCGTCGCCATCAGGGCGATGCCACCATGGGAAAGGCCCATCAGCCAGCCGCAGGCGGCGCCGATGGCGCCGAACAAGGGCGGCACCAGCAGGCCGAATCCGACGAGGAAGGCGCCCGCCTGGCGCAGCGCTGGAACCTGTCCGCCTACGACGAGTCCCAGCTCGAGCAGGAACAGGCACAGGGCGCCCTTGAAGAGGTCGGTGAACAGCGGCTTTACCGGGGCTATGCCCTCGGGACCCAGCAGCGCGCCTATCGCCAGGCCCCCCATCAACAGCACCACGCTGCGGCCGGCCAGTGCTTCGCGCACCGTGCCGGCGAGCTTCGTAGCACGCCCGGTACCGACTCTCGCGAGCAGCACGCCCACCAGCAGCGCGGGCACTTCCAGCACGGCGACGAAAAACGGCATGGTCGCTTCGGAGGGAATATTGCGAGCGTTCAGGTACGTCAGTCCGGCGGCGAACGTGACAACGCTTACCGAACCGTAGTGTGCCGCAATCGCCGCGCCGTTGCTGCGGTCGAGACGGCCCAGGCCGCGCAGTATCGCGAATGCGAGCAGCGGCAGCAGGCAGCCCAGGCCGATCGCCAGCGCCGTCTGCCCGGCGAGGGCGACCGCGTCCGCCCGGGCAAGTTCCACGCCGCCCTTGAGTCCCAGCGCGAGGAGCAGGTAGATCGACAACGCGTCGTACAGCGGCTCCGGGACGCGCAGGTCCGAGCGCGCGAGGCGCGCGAAGACCCCCAGCAGGAAGAAGAGGACAACCGGGTCGAGCATCGCGCACCTGCACGCTCAGCGTGCGACGATCACCGGGCAAGGGCTTCGCTCCAGCGCGCCGTTGGCAACGCTGCCGAGGAGGACCCGTTCGATGCCGCTGACGCCGCGTGCGCCCACCACCAGTGCATCGGCGTCGAACGCCGATGCGGCGTCAAGCAGCGAAAGCAATGGCGCCTGCGGCGTGATCCGGGTTTCCACGGACCAGCCGCCGCGGCGCAGGGTGCCGGCGGCGCGCTGCAGCCGAGCGCGGGCGCGCTTCTCTCGGGCGCGCTCGGCCCGCCGGATCGCCGCAAGCGCCAGGCGACGTGCCTGCATCGGCATCGGCGAGAGCGGCGGCGCGTACGGGTGGGGCAGCGAGGTGACGATGAGCACGCGGCTGCGGGGGGACGGCTCCAGGCTCGCAAGAAGGCGAAGGGCGCGCCGCGCGTTGAGCGAGCCGTCATAGCCGAGCACGAAGCGTCTTGATTCCTTCATCCGCTTCCGCGGAGTGCGCACCACCATGACGGCGGTACGCGCCTCGCGCGCGACGCTCCGCGAGACGCTGCCCATCAGCATCCGCCGGACCGGGCCATGGCCGCGCCAGCCAAGCACCACCAGGTCCGGGCGCATGCGCCGGCTCTCGGCCAGCAGCGCAGTCGCCGGCGGCTTGGTCGAGAGCGTTGTCTGCGCCATGGGCCAGCGCTTGCGCAGCCGCTCGTCGATCCAGGCAGCGTGATTGCGCAGCGCTTCCTGAATCGCGGTGCGAATCGCCGCCGGGCCATCGATGCCGCCGAGAGCAACCAACGCGCGCACCCGGAGGCCGGAGGGCAGGGGCAGGCGCAATACTTCGTCGACCGCAGCGCGCGCCGGCGCGGATCCGTCAAATCCTATGAGCACTCGCATACGTGATTCCTCCGTGGAGAGTCCGGGGCAGAACCGCGCCGTGCTGTCCCTGGCCCGGCGGTCGTCCTCGAATTCGGTGTCTCGCGCAGTGGCGTGCCGGTGTGCCCGACCATGGTCACCTGGTCCATAGCCGGACTGCCTCGACTGTCACGATCAGCAGCCAGACGGCGATGCTGACCCCGACTGCGGCGGCAGAAATGTCCTTGATGATGCCTATCTTCTCGTTGTGCCGGCCCTCCACGAAGTCGCACAGCGCCTCGATCGCGGTATTCAGCATCTCGGCGATCAGCACCAGCGCGGTGGCGAAGACGATGAGCAGCACGTCCACCCACTGCCGGGCCCAGAACGCGGCGGAGACCAGGACGGCCGACAGTGCAAGCTTGTAGCCGACGCTGAAGTCGTACAGCGCCGCGTATCGCAGTCCGGAGAGCACGGTCTTTACCTTGCGCACCGGGTGGTAGCCGGGCTGGCCGGTGCCGAGGAACTTGTTCCGCATGGTCGTGCCGCTCAGCCCCGCGCCCGAGGCCGCCAGATCAGGCTGGCCGCAACACTGGCGCCGATCAACCCCGCGACCACGCCCAGCGCGACGAACACCGGGATCTTGTACACCTCGAGCAGCAGCATCTTCACGCCGATGAACATCAGCACCAGCGCGAGGCCGTAGTTGAGCAGGTGGAAGCGGTCGGCCAGGTCAGCGAGGACAAAGTACAGCGCCCGCAGGCCCAGCACGGCGAAGATGTTGGAGGTCATGACGATGAACGGGTCGTCGGTGATGGCGAAGATCGCCGGGATGCTGTCCACCGCGAACACGATGTCGGTGACGCCTATCATCACCAGCACCAGGAACAGTGGCGTGTACACCCGCGCGCCGTCCTGGCGCAGCCAGAAGCGCTCGCCGTGGAACTGCGTGGTGAGCCTGAGCCGGCCGCGCATCCATTGCAGCACCGGATTGGTCGACAGCTCGGGCTTCTGGCCGGCGAACAGCAGCATCTTGGCGCCGGTCACCAGCAGGAACAGGCCGAAGACGTAGATGATCCAGTGGAACCTGGCGATCAACCAGGCGCCGATCAGGATCATGACGATGCGCAGCGCGATGGCGCCCAGCACGCCGTACACGAGCGTGCGTCGCTGCAGCTCCGGCGGCACCGCGAAGTAGGTGAACAGCATCAGGAACACGAAGATGTTGTCCACCGAGAGCGACTTCTCGATCAGGTAGCCGGTGAGGTACTCGAGGGTCTTCTCCCGCGCCACCTCCGGGCCGGCGCTGCCGGCCAGGTGCTGCCAGAGCCAGGCGGCGAACAGGAGCGCGAGCGCAACCCAGAGCGCCGACCAGCCGAGCGCCTCCTTGACGCTGACCCGCGTCGCGCCGCGCGCGGCGAGTACCTTCAGGTCGATCGCCGTCGCGGCGATCACGAACGCGAAGAATCCCGCCCACATCCAGGGCGTGGCGATGGTTTCCACGGGGGATCAGCCGTCGAGACTCTGGCGGCGCGGCCGCTGACCGAGACGGCTGCGCCGTCGCGGAATCGGTGCCAATCGAAGCGCCGGTGCGCTCACAGCGGATGCCAGGCGCGCAAGCACATCCTGCAGCGCCGACCAGAACCATGACCAGATCATGCCGAGCCTCCATCGCTATCAATGTCTCCGGCCCGCCGTCGCGCCTGGCGACGGCCTGGTCTGGCTCGCGATCCTGGGATCGCCCGCGCGACGGGGTGCATGCACCCGGATTGACGACCGCGCGGCGTGGAGCTACTCCCCGATGGGGACCGTGCTGCTGAACATGCAACGGCGCGCAGTGTGCCCGCCTGGCATCATTAAAACCAGTTTAAAATATTTACAGGAAACATAAGATAAACAAAATGCTTCCGCCCACCCGTACCGGCCACCTCACCCTGCGCCAGCTGCAGATCTTCGAAGCGGTTGCGCGCCTGGGGAGCGTCACGCGGGCCGCCGCCGCGCTGCACCTCACGCAGCCTGCGGTCTCGATCCAGATGAAAGCTCTTGCGGATGCGGTAGGCCGGCCGCTCACGCAGCCGGCCGGGAGAGGCCTGCGCCTTACCCAGGCCGGCCGCGACCTGCACGAAACCTGCCGCGAGCTGTCGGCCGCCTGGTCGCGCTTCGAGGCGCGACTGGACGACGAGGCGGCGCTGCGCCGTGGCCTGCTGCGGGTGTCGGTCGTCACCACGGCTAAATACTTCCTGCCGCGCGCGCTGGGCCAGTTCGTGCAACTCCACCCGGGCATCGAGGTCGAGCTTGAGATTCTCAACCGCGAGGGAGTGCTGGCGCGCCTGCGTGACCGGCTGGACGACCTGTACATCATGAGCGCGCCGCCGGCAGACTGGACGGTCGAAGCCCGGCCGTTCCTCGACAATCCGCTGGTGGTCATCGCCCAGCGGTCCTATCAGCCACCACGCCAGCGGCTCGAGCTTCGCCATCTGGCCGGCGAGCGCTTCCTGCTGCGCGAGCCTGGCTCCGGCACGCGCATGGCAGTGGACGAACAGCTTGCGCGCGAGCGGGTAATCCTGGCCCGACGCATGGTGGTAGGGTCGAACGAGGCCATCAAGCAGGCAGTGGCCGGGGGGCTGGGGCTCGCCATCGTTTCGCGCCACGCGCTGTCCGAGGCCGACCTCGCAGACCTGCGGATACTGGCGGTGCGCGGATTTCCGATCCGTCGCGCCTGGCACGTGGTCCACTGGAGCGAAGGGGAGCTTTCGGCCCCTGCGCTTGCGTTTCGCGATTTCCTCGCCGAGTTCGCCGCCGCGCATCGCGGCGCCGTTGGTTCCGGCGGTGGCGGACGCTAGCCGGCCGACTGCCGGCCGCCGCGCGGGAACATCGTCACGACCAGCGTGATCACGGTGAGCGGGATCACGAAACCCATCATGGCCTGCGAGAAGACCGGCAGCGCCGCATGCGCCTGCGACTGCAGGATCAGGTAGGCGGTGTAGGCCGCGTAATAGAGCAGGAACACTACGCCTTCCCAGCGGGCCACCTCGCGCCCGGTGATGAAGATCGGCAGGCAGGCGGCGAGCGCGGCGAGCATCACCCAGGCATCGAAGCGCAGCACCGCATCCGGTACCGGCAAGCCGGTCGGCGCGGCCGCGAGGCCTGCCAGGCCGATGACACCAAGCAGGTTGAAGGTACAGCTTCCCACGACGTTGCCCACCGCGAGGTCGCGCTGGCCCTTCAGCGCCGCGGCCAGCGATGCCGCCACCTTGGGCAGCGAGGTGCCGGCGGCAAGGATGGTGAGGCCGATGACCACTTCGCTGACCTCGAGCGCGCGCGCGAAGCTGACCGCCGCGCTGACCAGCGCCTGCGAGCCGCCGACCAGCAGCGCGAGGCCGAGCGTGACGTGCAGCAGCTGAATCCAGGTCTTCCCGCCGGGCGCGGGAAGATCGTTGTACTCCGCTGCAGCTGCCGCGGACTCGGCGCGCGATTGCACGATCAGGAACACCGTGTAGCCGACCAGGCAGGCGGCAAGCAGCGCGCCGTCCAGCGTGCCGATTGCACCGTCCTGGCCCAGCACCAGCATCAGCACCGCTGCGCCGATCATGATAGGCAGCTCCTGCCGGATCACCTGCACGTGCACCGCCAGCGGCGTGATGACGGCCGCCAGTCCGAGGATGAACAACACGTTGAAGGTGTTCGAGCCGACCGCGTTGCCGATCGCCATGTCGGTGCGTCCGTCCAGCACCGCGGCAACCGACACCGTCATCTCCGGCGCGCTGGTACCGAAGGCGACGATGGTGAGCCCCACCACCAGCGGCGAGACGCCCGAGGACAGGGCCAGCCGCGATGCGCCGCGCACCAGCAGCTCGGCGCCGGCGACCAGCGCGACCAGGCCGCCGGCGAATATCAGCAGTTGCAGCAACATGGCGGGCGCGGGGGAAGGCGGCGTGCACGCACCGCCGCTACAGCGCCAGCTCGGCGAGCGCCTGCAGCGCTTCCTTCTGCCTTGCCGCCACCAGCAGCGTGCGCACCGGCGAGGCCTTCCATGCCTCGAGCCTTTCCCTGATGCGTGCCTTCGGCCCGACCAGCGCGATGTCGTCCACCAGCGCATCGGGCACCGCGGCTACCGCTTCGGCCTGCTTGCCCGCGAGATACAGGTCCTGGATCTTCACCGCCGCGTCCTCGTAGCCGAGGCGCTTGGCGTAGTCGTTGTAGAAATTCTTGCCGCGCGCGCCCATGCCGCCGATATACAGCGCGAGGTTCTCCTTCACCGGCTGGCGGCACCTCGCCAGGTCGTCGCCGAGGATGCAGGTGACGAAGGGTGCGACATCGAAGTTCTCGAGGCTTTTGCCGCCGCCGGCCTTGGCGAAGCCGGCTTCCAGGTGCGGCTGCAGCAGGTCGAAGCGCTCGGGGTTCATCCACACCGGGATCAGGCCGTCGGCGACTTCCGCGCTGCAGGCGATGCCGGCCGCGCCGATCGACGCGGTATAGATCTCCATGTCCTTCCTGCCGTGCAGGATGCTCTTCAGCGGCTTGCCGAGGCCGGTGGCGCCGGGCCCGCGGTACGGGATCTCGTAGTGCTCGCCCTTGAATTCCAGCGGCGCTTCGCGCGCGAGGATCCTGCGCACGATGGCGACGTACTCGCGCGTGCGTGTCAGCGGCTTGCCGTAGGGCACGCCGTACCAGCCTTCCACCACTTGCGGGCCCGACGGGCCGAGGCCGAGGATGAAGCGCCCGCCGGAGAGCGCGTCCAGCGTCATCGCCGCCATCGCGGTCGCCGCCGGCGTGCGCGCCGGCATCTGCATGATCGAGGTGCCGAGGCGGATCTTCGTCGTGAACGCGGCGATGTACGCCAGTGGCGACACCGCATCCGAGCCGTAGGCCTCGGCGCTCCACACCGAATAGAAGCCGAGGCGCTCCGCTTCGAGGATCAGCTCGCGGTCGATCGCCAGCATGCCGCGTGAATAACCGAGGGTAAGGCCGAGGCGCAGCGATGGCATGGGGGGCTCCTTGTAGTACTTGGTACTTGGTCCTTGGTACTTGGTCTTTGGTATCAGGGCCTCGCGACCCCGAACTGCACCGGCCGCAGCTTGCGCGCGTCGCCGTCGCTGCAGATCGACAGCGCGAGGCCCAGCACGTTGCGGGTGTCGCGCGGGTCTATGATGCCGTCGTCGAGCATCAGCGCCGAGGTCACCAGCGCGCTCTGCTGGCTCTCGAAGTTGTCGACGATGCGCTGCTTCATCTGCTCGATCTGCGCGGTGTCCACGTCGACGCCGCGCCGCTTCATGCCGGCTTCCATGACGATCGCCATCGTCAGCGCCGCCTGCTCGGCGCCCATCACCGCGGTCTGCGCGTTGGGCCATGAAAACAGGAACCGCGGCCGGTAGGCGCGGCCGCACATGCCGTAGTTGCCGGCGCCGAAGGAGGCGCCGCACATCAGCGTGACCTGCGGCACGTTGGCGTTCGCCACCGCCTGGATCATCTTCGAGCCGTGCTTCACCATGCCGGCTTCTTCGGAGGCTTTGCCGACGATGTAGCCGGTGGTGTTCTGCAGGTAGACGATCGGCAGTCCGGCCTGGCAGCAGGCCTGGATGAAGTGCGTGGCCTTCGTGGCGCCCGCGGGGTCGAGCGGGCCGTTGTTGGTGACGATGCCGATGCGCATGCCCTGGATCGCCGCGTGCCCGCATACCGTGGCGGCGCCGTAGTCGGGCTTGAAGTCGAGGAAGTCCGAATCGTCGACGACGCGCGCGATCGCCTCGCGCATGTCGAAGGGCTTGCGGTAGTCCTCGGGCACGATGCCGAGCAGCTCCTCGGCCGGGTAGCGCGGCGGCGTGCCGCCTGGCGGCGATGGCGCCGGCAGGCCGAGCCGATCGAGCACTTCGCGTGCGAGACGCACGCCGTCCGAATCATCCTCGGCCAGGTACTCGCCAAGGCCCGACACATGCGTGTGCATCACCGCGCCGCCCAGCTCCTCGTCGGTCGCGACCTCGCCGGTCGCCGCCTTCAGCAGCGGCGGGCCGGCGAGGAAGGCCCTGGCGCGGCCGCGCACCATGATCACGTAGTCCGACAGGCCCGGCATGTACGCGCCGCCCGCGGTGCTCGATCCATGCACCACCGTCACCACCGGGATGCCGGCGGCCGACAGCTTCGCCAGGTTGTAGAAAATCGCGCCGCCGTGGATGAAACCCTCGACGCGGTACTTCAGCAGGTTCGCGCCGGCCGATTCGACCAGGTGCAAGAAAGGCAGCCTGTTCTCCAGCGCCAGCTCCTGCGCGCGCAGCAGCTTCTCGCGCCCCATGTGCTGGATCGCGCCGGCGTCTATGCCCGAATCGCTCGCCACCACCATCGCGCGCACGCCGGCGACGCAGCCGATGCCGCAGACCATGCCGCCGCCCGGGATGGATTTTTCCGGGTCCGGGTTGTCCAGGCACCAGCCCGCGATCGACGACAGTTCCAGCCACGGCGCGCCGGCGTCCAGCAGGCGCGCGATGCGCTCGCGCGGCAGCAACTGGCCGCGCTTGTCGAAAGTCGGCTTCGCCCGTGCGGAAGCGTCGCGCGTTCGCGCCTCCAGCGCGCGCAGCCGGGCGACCAGCGCGAGCATGTGCTCGCGGTTGCGCGCGAACGCCTCGCCGGCAGTATCGATGCGGCTCTGGATCGCTGGCATTGCGCGCATTGTACGGGGGCGAACGCTTGCCGCGATGCGAACCGGACCGGCCCGCGCCGGACGCTGCCGGCCCGGTCCGGCTAGACTCCAGCCTTTGCAAAGACGGGAGGCACCATGGCTAGGAAACCCAATTTCATCGTCATCCTCATCGACGACCTGCGCTTCGACGAGACCGGCTTCAGCGGGCACCCCTACATGAAGACGCCGCACATAGACCGGCTTGCGCGCGAGGGCGGGAATTTTGCCAACGCCTTCCACACCACGCCGCTGTGCTCGCCGAACCGCGCTTCCATCCTCACCGGCCAGTACGCGTCGCGCCACGGCATCATCGACAACGTCGGCCGCGACGTCGCCAGCCACCGGCTGGACAATTTCAACCTCGCGCTGAAGGAACTGGGCTACGAGACCGCGCACGTCGGCAAGTGGCACATGGGCAACGACGCCAGCCCGCGCCCGGGCTACGACCACTGGGTGAGCTTCAAGGGCCAGGGCCAGCTGATCGACCCGGTGCTGTGGGAGAACGGCGGCGAGCAGCAGGTGAACGGCTACATGACCGACATCCTCAACGCGCGCGCGGTCGACTTCGTGAAGAAAAAGCGCAAGCAGCCGTTCTCGCTCTTTTTCGCGCACAAGGCGCTGCACCCGGACCTGGTGCAGACGTCCACCGGCGAGATCGACGCCAGCTCGATCGGCGGCTACACCCTGCCCGAGCGCCACAAGGACCTCTACAAGGGCATGAGCTACCCGGCGCGCCCGAACGTGCTGCCCCTGGAAGAAGTGGCGCGCGACAAGCCGGCGCTGCGGATGATGTTCGAGACACGCGCGCAGCCTTCGTCGCAGAACATCCTCGCCGCGATGGACGGCGGCACGCAGGAAGAGATCCGCAAGCGCGCGGCGATGATGGCGTCCGTCGACGAAGGCGTGGGCATGCTGCTCGCAGCGCTGGAGGAAACGAAGCAACTCGACAACACCTGCATCATCTTCCTCGGCGACAACGGCTTTTTCTTCGGCGAGCACGGCCTGACCATCGAGCGCCGCTTCGCCTACGAGGAAGGCATCCGCACCGCGTTCTTCGTGCGCTACCCCAAGCGCATCCCGGCGGGCAGCCGCTTCGAGCAGATGATCCTCGCCATCGACATCGCGCCGACGCTGATCGACCTGGCGGGCGGCAAGCCGGGGCCGACGGTGCAGGGCAGGTCGCTGGTGCCGCTGATGCGCGGCAAGGCGAAGCGCTGGCGCCAGTCGTTCCTGTGCGAGTACTGGAGCGAGGGCGCGTGGCCGTGGATCGTCGGCATGGGCTACAAGGCAGTGCGCACCGAGCGCTGGAAGTACATCCACTGGACGCACAAGCAGGACATGGCCGAGTTCTACGACCTGCAGTCCGACCCGTTTGAAACGAAGAACCTGGCGCAGGATCCGGCGCTGAAAAAGGAGCGCGAGGCGGTGAAGAAGGAGCTGAAGAAGCTCACCGCCGAGGCACTGGGGATCGTCTAGAATCCGGACTCCACCCCGGAGTCCGGCGCCTTGATCCCCCGCACCCTGTTCGCAGCCGAGCACGAGACTTTCCGCGACAGTGTGCGGCGCTTCATGGACGCCGAAGTGGTGCCCCATGACGAGCGCTGGCAGGAACAGGGCTACGTCGACCGCGACGTCTGGAAGAAGGCCGGCGCCAACGGCTTCCTCTGCGCTTCGATGCCGGAGGAGTACGGCGGCGCCGCCGCCGACAAGCGCTACAGCATCATCCTCATCGAGGAGCAGGCGCGCGCGAACAATTCGTCGCTCGGGTTCGGCCTGCACTCGGAGATCGTCGCGCCGTACCTCAACCACTACGGCACGCCGGCGCTGAAGGCGAAGTACCTGCCGAAGATGGCTTCCGGCGACATGATCGGCGCCATCGCCATGAGCGAGCCGGGCGCAGGCTCCGACCTGCAGGCGGTGAAGACCACCGCGATCCGCCAGGGCGACAAGTACGTGTTGAGCGGCTCGAAAACCTTCATCACCAACGGCTGGAACTGCGACCTCGTCATCGTCGTCGCCAAGACCGACCCGGCCAGGGGCGCCAAGGGCACGAGCCTGCTCGTCGTCGATACCTCGATGCAGGGTTTCAGCAAGGGTAAACGCCTGAAGAAGATGGGCCTGAAGGGGCAGGACACGGCGGAGCTTTTCTTCGACAACGTCGAGGTGCCGGCCGGGAACCTGCTGGGCGAGGCGGGCAACGGCTTCATCTACCTGATGCAGGAACTGCCCTGGGAGCGCATGCAGATCGCCATCGGCGCGGTGGCGAAGGCCGAGGCGGCGATCCAGTGGACAATCGACTACGTGCGCGAACGAAAAGCCTTCGGCAAGCCGGTGGCGGACTTCCAGACCACGCGCTTCAAGCTCGCCGAGCTTGCCACCGAGGCGCAGGTGCTGCGCGTGTTCGTCGACCGCTGCATCGAGCTGCTGCTGGAGGGCAAGCTCGATGCCGCCACCGCGTCGATGGCCAAGCTCCAGGCGAGCGACGCCGAGTGCCGCATCATCGACGAATGCCTGCAGCTTCACGGCGGCTACGGCTACATGTGGGAGTACCCGATCTCGCGCGCGTACGTCGATGCGCGGGTGCAGCGCATCTACGGCGGCACCAACGAGATCATGAAGGAAGTGATTTCCAGATCGATGGGACTGGGAGGAGGCAAGCATGGCTGAGGCATTCGTCTTCGATGCGATCCGTACCCCGCGCGGCAAGGGCAAGAAGGACGGCACGCTGCACGAGGTGAAGCCGATCACGCTGCTGTCGGGCGTGTTGAGGGAACTGCAGTCGCGCCACGACCTCGACACCGCGCAGGTGGACGACGTCGTCATGGGCTGCGTCACGCCGGTGGGCGAGCAGGGCTCCTGCATCGCCAAGACCGCGGCGCTCGCTGCGGGCTGGGATTTCCAGGCCTCCGGCATGCAGCTCAATCGCTTTTGCGCCTCGGGGCTGGAGGCGGTGAACCTCGCGGCGCAGAAAGTGCGCTCGGGCTGGGAGGACCTGGTGGTCGCGGGCGGCGTGGAATCGATGTCGCGCGTGCCGATGGGCACCGACCGTGGCGCCTGGATGGCAGACCCGGAGACCAATCTCGACCTCGGCTTCATCCCGCAGGGCATCAGCGCCGACCTGATCGCCACGCTGGAGGAGTTCTCGCGCGAGGAAGTCGATCGCTTCGCCCTGCGTTCGCAGCAGAACGCCGCCGCCGCCCGCGCGGCCGGGCATTTCGCGAAGTCCGTGGTGCCGGTGAAGGACGGTGTCGGCAATGTCATCCTCGGCGAGGACGAGTTCATCAAGCCGCACACGACGATGGAGGGGCTTGCCGCGCTGAAAACCAGCTTCGACAAGATGGGCGAGATGGGCTACGACGCGGTGGCGATGCAGCGCTACCCGCAGGTCGAGCGCATCCGCCACGTGCACACGCCGGGGAATTCGTCCGGCATCGTCGACGGCGCCGCCGCGGTGCTGATCGGCAGCGAGGAGAAGGGGCGCGCGCTCGGCCTCGCACCGCGCGCGCGCGTGGTTGCGACGGCGCTGTCTGGCGCCGATCCGACCATCATGCTTACCGGCCCGATGCCGGCGGCGCGGAAGGCGCTGGCGAAAGCCGGCCTGACGGTGGACCAGATCGACCTCTTCGAAGTCAACGAGGCGTTCTCGGTGGTGCCGATGAAGTTCATGAAGGAGCTCGGCGTGCCCGAGGAGAAGGTGAACGTCAACGGCGGCGCGATCGCCATGGGCCACCCTCTGGGCGCCACCGGCGCGATGATCCTCGGCACGCTGATCGACGAACTGGAGCGCCGCAAGCTGCGCTACGGCCTAGCCACGCTGTGCGTCGGCGGCGGCATGGGCATCGCCACCATCGTCGAGCGCCTGTAAGTGCCGGTCCGTTACGAGAAGGGTGCCGACGGCATCGTCACCCTGACTTTCGACGCGCCCGGCCCGGTCAACACCATGACCGCCGAATGGCAGAGCGCGTTCGCCGACGCGGTCGCCAGGCTCGCGAAGGATTCCATCAAGGGCGCGATCATGTGCTCGGCGAAGAAGACATTCTTCGCCGGGGCGGAACTCAAGGACGCGCTTACCTGGACCGACGGGCGGCAGGTCTATGCGTGGCTGGAGGAGGCGAAGAAGCACTTCCGCTTGCTTGAGAAGCTCGGCAAGCCCGTGGTCGCGGTGCTCGAAGGCGCGGCGCTGGGGGGCGGCTGGGAAGTCGCGCTGGCGGCGCATTGCCGCATCGTTCTGGATGACACGAGGATCAAGCTCGGCCTGCCCGAAGTGACGCTGGGCCTGCTGCCCGGCGCCGGCGGCGTGACCAAGATGGTGCGCCTGCTCGGCCTGCAGGCCGCGTTCCCGTACCTGGTCGAAGGCAAGACCTTCGGGCCGCAGGAAGCGGCGAAGCTGGGGCTGGTGCAGGGCCTCGCGGCAACGCGCGAGGACGCATTCCGCATGGCGCGCGAATGGATCGCCGCCAACCAGGCCCCGGCGCAGCCCTGGGATGACGACAAGTACCGCATGCCGGGCCCGTCGCTGTCCAGTCCGCAGATGACGCAGATGCTGGCGATCGCACCGGCGATGCTGGTGGAGAAGACGCGCGGCCTGTACCCCGCGCCCGAGGCGATCATGGCCTGCGCGGTCGAAGGCGCGAGCGTGGATTTCGACACCGCGCTGAGGATCGAGTCGCGCTACCTGGCGAAGCTCGCGGTCGGCGGCGTGGCGAAGAACCTCATTACGCTCTTTTTCAGCCAGACCGCGATCCGCTCGGGTTCATCCCGGCCGAAGGACGTGCCGAAATGGAAGCCGGCAA
>JBFWRS010000020.1:0-61848 GCA_050248795.1 Burkholderiales bacterium
CTGCACGAGAACCTCGCTGCGTGACGCGCGTCTTCCATCGCCATCCGCGCGACAGCTACCCTGTCGCGGTGCGCGGTGAAGGTGCCTACCTGTTCGATGCCGAGGGCCGGCGCTACCTCGACGCTTCAAGCGGCGCCGCGGTTTCCTGCCTCGGACATTCCGACGCGGCGGTCATACGAGCGGTACAGGATCAGCTGGAGAAGCTGCCGTTCGCGCACACCTCGTTCTTCACCAACGAACCCATGGAGGCGCTGGCCGAGCAGTTGATGCGTCGTTCGCCGGCGGAGTTCGAGAAGGTCTACTTCGTATCGGGGGGTTCCGAAGCCGTTGAGGCGGCGCTCAAGCTTGCACGGCAGTATTTCGTCGAGCGTGGCGAGCCGCAACGCTCGCATCTGATCGCGCGTCGACAGTCCTATCACGGCAACACGCTGGGTGCGCTTGCGGTTGGCGGCAACGCCTGGCGCCGCAGGCAGTTCGAGCCGCTGCTGGTTGACGTGTCGCATGTGTCGCCCTGCTACGCCTATCGTGGCAGGCACGCAGGCGAATCGGATGACGACTACGCGACACGTCTGGCTGCAGAGCTCGAGGCGGAGATCGTGCGCCTGGGCGCCGACCGGGTAATGGCGTTTGTCGCCGAGACTGTGGCCGGCGCGACGCTCGGCGCCGTACCCCCGGTAAGCGGGTACTTCAAGCGCGTGCGCGAGGTCTGCGACCGCTACGGCGTCTTGCTGATCCTCGACGAGGTCATGTGCGGCATGGGCCGTTGCGGTTCGTTCCATGCCTGCGAGGCGGAAGGCGTGGTGCCAGACCTGATGACGGTGGCGAAGGGGCTGGGCGCGGGTTACCAACCGATCGGCGCGACCCTGGTGTCGCGACGCGTCTACGAAGCCATCGCCGGCGGGAGCGGGTTCTTCCAGCACGGGCACACCTACCTCGGCCATGCGGCGGCGTGCGCGGCCGCGCTGGCGGTGCAGAAGCGGTTTCACGAGGATGGCGTGCTTGCCCGCGTGCCGGTACTCGGCGCGATGCTGGAACGCAAGCTCAGGGAATCCTTCGGGTCGCACCCTCACGTCGGCGACATCCGCGGCCGCGGCCTGTTCTGGGGGCTGGAGCTGGTGCAGGAGCGCGCTGGCAAGACGCCGCTGGATCCGTCACTTCGCGTCCATGCCCGGGTGAAGAAAGAGGCCCTGAAGGCGGGGCTCCTGTGCTACCCCATGGGAGGAACACTGGACGGCGTGCAAGGAGACCATATCCTCGTTGCGCCGCCGTTCATCGTCGACGAGGCGCAGCTCGACGAACTCGTCGCCAAGCTCGGCACGGCACTCGACGCCGTCTTGAAAAGCAGCGCTGCTGCTGTAAGCTAGCCGTTACATTCTTCCGAAGGGAGCATCCATGCGCAGACTCACCCTGATCGCCCTGGCGTTTGCCACGGCCGGCCTCGCCGCGCCGGCAGCACAGGCGCAGCAGAAGTACATCACCATCGGCACCGGCGGCGTAACCGGCGTCTACTACGCGGCCGGCGGCGCGATCTGCAGGCTGGTGAACAAGGACCGCAAGTCCCATGGCATCCGCTGTTCCGTCGAGTCGACTGGCGGCTCGGTATTCAACATCAACACCATCAAGGCGGGCGAGCTCGACATGGGTGTGGCGCAGTCCGACGTGCACTTCAACGCCACCAAGGGCATTGCCCAGTTCCAGAAGGATGGTGCCTACGCGGACCTGCGCGCCGTGATGTCGCTGCATCCCGAACCTTTCACGGTACTGGCGCGCAAGGAGGCGAACGTGAAGAGCTTCGCCGACTTCAAGGGCAAGCGATTCAACATCGGCAATCCCGGGTCGGGCACGCAGGCGTCGATGCTTGAGCTGCTCGGTGCACTGGGCTGGAGCAAGCGGGATTTCTCGCTGGCTTCCGAACTAAAGGCGGACGAGCACGGCCCTGCGCTGTGCGACGGCAAGATCGACGGCTTCTTCTACGCCGTGGGCCATCCGTCGGCGAACATCCAGGATCCGACCACCACCTGTGGCGCGAAGCTGGTGCCGCTGACCGGCCCGGCGATCGACAAGCTGGTCGGTTCGAAGTCCTACTTCGCCAAGGCGACGATTCCCGGCGGCATGTATCCGAACAACCCGCAGGCTACGGATACCTATGGCGTGCTGGCGACTTTCGTCTCGTCGAGCAAGGTACCGGCGGACACCGTGTATGCGGTGGTGAAGGCGGTGTTCGACAATTTCGACGAGTTCAAGAAGCTGCACCCGGCGCTCGCGAATCTCAAGCCCGAGAACATGATCAAGGACGGCCTCTCGGCGCCGCTGCATGATGGTGCCGTGAAGTACTACAAGGAAAAGGGCTGGCGCAAGTAGGCGAACCAGGCCGCGGCGTGACGGGGGCGAAGCGCGAGTTTCGCCCCCTTGTTTTTGCGGGGGTTTGGACATGACCAGCACTGCGCGCGAGCAGGCGCCGACCGATCTGCAGCAGCTGGTGGCCGAGGCCGACACCGGCGGGCGCCGGGTCGGTGGCGTCGTCGGCAAGCTGATCTTCGCGATCGCGGCGGGCTGGTCGCTGTTCCAGCTCTGGTATGCGTCGCCGCTGCCGTTCGCCTTCGGCTGGGGGGTGCTGAACGACACCGAGGCGCGCTCGCTGCATCTGGGAATAGCACTGTTCCTTGGCTACCTGTGCTACCCGGCTTTGCGCTCGTCGCCACGTCACCGCGTGGCGCACTACGACTGGCCCCTGGCAATCGCGGCGGCGTTCGCGGGTGCTTATTTCATCCTCTTCTATGCCGACCTGGCGACGCGTCCGGGCCAGCCGAACATGATGGACGTGGTCACTGCGACGGTCGGCCTCATTCTGCTCCTGGAGGCAACGCGGCGAGCGGTCGGCTTGCCGATGACGGTGCTGGCGATCCTGTTCCTCGGCTACATACTGCTGGGCAAGTTCCTGCCGGACGTGCTCGCCCACAAGGGGGCGTCGTGGGAACGCATGCTGTCGCACCAGTGGCTCACGACCGAGGGCGTGTTCGGCGTGGCCCTGGGTGTGTCTTCCTCTTACATTTTCATCTATGTGCTGTTTGGTTCGCTGCTGGACAAGGCAGGCGCCGGAAACTACATGATGCAGGTCTCGTTCGCGATGCTTGGGCACCTGCGCGGCGGTCCGGCCAAGGTGGCGGTGGTGTCCTCGGCGTTGAACGGCCTGATCTCCGGTTCGTCGGTGTCGAACGTGGTCTCGGGCGGGATATTCACCATCCCGCTGATGAGCAAGGCCGGGTATGGGGGCGTCAAGGCCGGCGCCATCGAAACCGCATCCTCGGTGAACGGGCAGATCATGCCGCCGGTAATGGGCGCTGCCGCGTTCCTGATGGTCGAGTACGTCGGCATTCCCTATACCGACGTGGTCAAGCACGCGTTCCTGCCGGCACTGATCTCCTACATCGCGCTCTTCTACATCGTCCACCTGGAGGCGCTCAAGCTCGGCCTGGAGCCAATGGCGGCGCGCCGACATCGCAGCCTGTCGCAGAGCTTCGTCGGCTGGGGCCTCGGCGTATCCGGCAGCATCGTCGTTTGCAGCCTGATCTATTTCTTCGCCCAGGCGGTGAAGCAGATGATGGGGGAAGCGGCGCCCTGGGTGCTGGGTGTGTCGCTGGCGGCGCTCTACGTGTTCTCGGTTCGCGTTGCGGCGCGCTGCCCGGACCTGCCGGCCGATATCGACATCGACAAGCCGGTGCTGCCGGATACCTGGCCCACCGTGAAGGCGGGGCTGCATTTCCTGATCCCGATCGGCGTGCTGATCTGGTGCCTGATGATCGAAGAACTGTCGCCGTCCTTGTCCGCCTTCTGGGCCACGACCTCGCTGATCGGGCTGATGCTGACGCAGCGACCGCTGACGGCATGGTTCCGCGGCCGGGGGCGGCTCCTGCAGGAGGCGCGCACCGGGGCGGGCGAGGTGCTGGACGGCCTGAACATCGGCGCGCGCAACATGGTCGGCATCGCGATCGCGACCGGCACGGCGGGCATCATCGTCGGTGGCATCACGCTGACCGGGCTTGGATTCCGCATGACGGATTTCGTCGAGTTCGTGTCGCAGGGAAACATCATCGTCATGCTGCTGTTCACCGCGTTCGTCTGCCTGGTTCTTGGCCTGGGCGTGCCGACGACGGCGAACTACATTCTCGTCGCCACGCTGATGGCACCGGTGATCGTCGAGCTCGGTGCGCAATCCGGCCTGGTGATTCCACTGATCGCGGTGCACCTGTTCGTTTTCTACTACGGCATCATGGGTGAC
Organism: Burkholderiales bacterium; assembly: GCA_050248795.1. Taxonomy (GTDB): domain Bacteria; phylum Pseudomonadota; class Gammaproteobacteria; order Burkholderiales; family SG8-39; genus CAZTDU01. The sequence continues at coordinate 4,280 of JBFWRS010000020.1, forward strand.
ATCACGCCGCCTGTGGGCCTGGCCTCCTTCGCGGCAGCGGCGATCTCGGGCGAGGACGCAATCGCGACCGGGATTCAGGGTTCCCTCTACGCGCTGCGCACGGTGGTGCTTCCATTCGTGTTCGTCTTCAACCCTGCGTTGCTGCTGATCGACGTGCATGGCTGGTGGGAGGTGGCGCTTGTCGGCGTGGCCTCGACAGTGGCGTCGCTTACGTTTGCCGCGGCGACGCTCGGCTGGTTCCACACGCGTTGCAGGTGGTGGGAGATTGCGATGCTGCTGGCCGCGACGTTCGCGCTGTTCCGGCCCGACTTCTTCATGGACCGGCTGTATCAGCCGTATGCAGAGGTGCCGGCGAAGCAGATCTACAAGGTGGCGCAGGCGTTGGGGGAGAACGATCGCATCGTGCTGGTGATAGCCGGCACCAACATCGAAGGCGATGACATCAGGAAGACCGTGGCCGTGCAGCTGACAAAGCCGGGGGACGGACGGCGGCGGCTTGCCGAGGCTGGCCTGTCGTTGCAGGTGCTGGGCGACGAGGTTCGCACTACTGCGGTCAAGTTCGGCAGCCGCGCGAAGAAGTCGGGCTTTGAGCAGGGCTGGCAGGTAGCCGCGATCAAGGTACCGAACGACCGCCCGTCCCCGCATTGGGTATTCCTGCCCGCTCTCGCGCTTGTCGCGTTCGTGTTCTTCCTGCAGCGCGCGCGCTCGCGGCGCGTTTCAGGGACGGCGTAGCAGCGCGACGGCGAGCGCGGCGGCCGTCATGGCCGCGATGCCGGAAGCGCCGAAGACTGCCGCCGGCGGCGATGTTTCGAGGATCAGGCCGCCCAGCGCGAGGCCGGAACTGACGCCGGCGAGCAGGCCGGTGGAGGACCAGGTGAAGGCTTCGGTGGCATGTTGGGGTGAGGCAATCTTTGCCACCAGCATCGACTGGATGATCAGCGCGGGCGCCATCACAATGCCCGCAAACACGCTCAGCAGGGCGAACAGCCAGACGTCGTGGATGCCGGCCAGCACTGCGATGCCGGCGCCCATCAGGAAGAGCATGGCGGCGAACTGGCGGCGTAGCGGTGCGTGCCAGGTGCGGCTGCCGTAGTACACCGCGCCGGTGGCGCTCCCCACACTCATCAGCGCGAGCAGCACACCGGCGAGTGCGGGACGGCCGAACTCCGCCGCGTAGGCGGCGATGCCTATCTCGACCAGACCGAAGGCGACCGAGTAGCACAGGATCGTAACGAGCAGCACCGGGAATCCCTGCTCCGCGAGCGGACCGAACAGGCTTGCGTGCGTGCGCGGTTCAGTCCGCCATAGCTTGAGGGCTGATGACTTCACGAACAGGATGGTGCCGGCGAAGCCGCAGCCGGCCGCGAAGAGCACGGCGGCCTGGGCTGAGGCGCCGGCAACGAAGAATGCGACCAGCATGGGGCCGAGGATGAAGATGGATTCGATGAGTATCGATTCCATCGAGTAGGCGGCCGATAGCAGCGTGTCCTCGCCCAGGCGTTGCCTGAGGAACGCGCGCATGCACACCGTGATCGGTGGATAGCAGGCGCCTGCCGCGAAAGCGATCGCAAGTACCAGCGGAACCGCCACGGCGAAGTGCAGCGACGCGACCAGCATGCAGAGCATCATCGGGTAGGCGAAGGCGCACGCGACGAGGATGCCGCGAGGTCCGGATCGATCGATGCTCCGCCCGAGCAAGGGTGCGAAGAACGCGAGTCCGCCGATGTATGAGGCGGTGACGCTGCCGGCGAAGCCGAACGAACCGGAGCTTTCCTGCACCGCCAGCATGATGGCGAGGCCGGCCATGCCGATCGGAATGCGGCCGATGATGGATGCGACGATCGCCCCCTTCAGTTCGGGCTTGGAAAGCAGGGCGATGTAGCGAGAGAGAATGGCGGGCGATCCTGGAAAGTCGCTATTTTCTCATGACTTAGCGTATTGCGGCGATGCAGCATAGATGGTTCCGGATTGTTCCACGTGGAACATGCGACGGCCCCGCCCGCTGGTTCCACGTGGAACATTGCCGTATCATTGCGACCTTCCTGAAGGCCCCGCAGATGCAGTTTCCTGGCGAGTTCGACGTCATTGTGGTGGGTGGTGGCCATGCCGGTACCGAGGCCGCGCTGGCGGCCGCGCGCATGGGTGTGCGCACCCTGCTGCTGACCCACAACCTGGAAACTCTGGGGCAGATGTCGTGCAATCCATCCATCGGCGGGATCGGCAAGGGCCATCTGGTCAAGGAAGTCGACGCCCTGGGCGGCGTGATGGCGCTGGCGACCGATGAAGCGGGCATCCAGTTTCGAACCTTGAACGCGTCCAAGGGTCCCGCCGTCCGCGCGACACGCGCCCAGGCCGATCGCTCGCTCTATCGCAGGGCCATCCGTAGCAGGCTGGAGCGGCAGGCCAACCTGACCCTGTTCCAGCAAGCCGTTGACGATCTGATGCTGCAGGGAGACCGTGTCGTCGGGGTCGTGACGCAACTGGGGATCAAGGTCCGCGCTCGGGCAGTGGTTCTGACTGCCGGTACCTTCCTGTCAGGCCTGATCCATGTCGGCCTGGAGCGGCACGTGGCGGGGCGCGCGGGTGACCCCGCATCAGTGATGCTTGCGGACCGCCTGCGCGACCTGGCGCTACCTGCAGGCCGGCTGAAGACTGGCACTCCACCCAGGCTGGATGGCAGAACCATCGACTTTTCCGTGATGGTGGAGCAGCCTGGCGACGTCCCCGAGCCGGTGTTCTCGTACATTGGAACCGCCGCGATGCACCCGCGGCAGCTGCCATGCTGGGTGACGCATACGAATGCGCGCACGCATGACATTGTGCGGGGAGGGCTGAATCGATCCCCCATGTATACCGGCGTTATCGAGGGCGTGGGTCCGCGCTATTGCCCCTCGATCGAAGACAAGATCCATCGTTTCTCGGCCAAAGCCAGCCACCAGATTTTCCTCGAGCCCGAGGGCCTGGATACCAGCGAAATCTACCCGAATGGCATCTCCACCAGCCTGCCTTTCGATGTTCAGCTTGAGCTGGTGCGGTCCATCCCTGGTCTCGAGAGCGCGCATATCCTGCGGCCGGGTTATGCGATCGAGTACGACTACTATGACCCGTGCAACCTGAAGGCATCGCTCGAAACCAAGTCGATTGCCGGCCTGTACTTCGCCGGGCAGATCAACGGCACCACCGGGTACGAAGAGGCTGCGGCACAAGGACTGCTCGCCGGGCTCAATGCCGGGCTGCAGGTACTGGACAAGGACGCCTGGTCCCCGCGTCGCGACGAAGCTTACCTGGGCGTCATGGTGGATGACCTCGTCACCCGTGGTGTCACCGAGCCATACCGCATGTTCACCAGTCGTGCCGAGTATCGACTGCAACTACGTGAAGACAATGCCGACCTCCGGCTCACCGAGCGCGGTCGTTCCCTGGGCCTGGTGGATGATGCACGCTGGGAAGCATTTGCCCGCAAGCGCGACGCGATCGCGCGGGAGCAGGAACGCCTGCGCACGATCTGGATGCGGCCGAGGGAGTTGCCGGAAGCGGACGCGCTCAGAGTCCTGGGCAAGCCGCTGGAGCGCGAGCAGACGCTCGCGGAGTTGCTGCGCAGACCTGATGTAAGTTATCGCTCACTTATGACTTTGCCAAAGGCAGGTGAGGAGATAGAAGATAAGCATGTAGCGGAACAGGTAGATATCCAAGCCAAGTACCAGGGCTACATCGAGCGCCAGCATGAGGAAGTCCAGCGGCGCATCGGTCAGGAGTCGATTCGTTTGCCCGCCGGGATCGACTATCGGCGCGTGCGTGGACTATCCGCCGAAGCGCAGCAGAAGCTGCAGGCGCACCGGCCCGAAACCATCGGCCAGGCGGCCCGGATCTCCGGCATCACCCCGGCAGCTGTCTCCCTGCTGCTGGTGCACTTGAGGAGGGGCGAGGAAGCGCTGAAGCAAAGCGCATGAACCCGGATGCGCTGCTCGCCCAGGGTATCGATGAACTTGGCCTTGCGCTGCCGGACAGCGCGCTCCCCAGACTACTGGCGTTCGCCGCACTGCTCGACAAATGGAATCGCACCTACAACCTGACCGCCATCCGAGAACCGCACAGAATGACAACGCATCATCTGCTCGACTCGCTCGCCGTGTTGCCGCACCTGCCTGAGGGCCGGCTTGCAGACGTGGGTTCGGGCGCTGGCTTGCCGGGGGTTCCCATCGCAGCCGCGCAACCGGCAAGAGCGGTAACCCTGAACGATGCGAACGCGAAAAAGGCTGCGTTTCTGCGGCAGGCGAGAATCGAACTTGGCCTCGACAACGTCGATGTGCACGAAGGGCGCGTCGAGCAATGGCATCCGCATCCCGGGTACGATGGCGTGATCAGCCGTGGTTTCGCCGAACTCGCGGCTTTCGCCGCCGCTTGCCGGCACCTGCTTGCGCCTCAGGGCGTGCTGCTGGCAATGAAAGGCACCCACCCGCGGGCAGAGGTGGCACGGTTGCCCGCCGACATCCGGGTACAGCAGGTCACGGAGCTGCGCGTGCCCTTCCTCGATGCCGAGCGGCACCTGGTGCGCATGAGCGTCTGCGCGGCATGAGCCGAATTCTCGCCGTGGTCAACCAGAAGGGCGGCGTCGGCAAGACGACCACCAGCGTGAACGTCGCCGCCAGCCTCGCGCAGGCTGGGAAGCGCGTGTTGCTCGTCGACCTGGACCCGCAGGGCAACGCCACCATGGGTAGCGGCGTCGATAAGCGCACGCTGGCGCGCACCGTCTATCACGTGCTGCTGGGTCTGGGCGAAGTGGCCTCGATCCGGCGCCGCGCGGAGGCGGCGAACTTCGACCTGCTGCCCGCCAACCGCGAACTCGCCGGCGCCGAGGTCGAACTGGTCGAGTTGCCGAACCGCGAGACACGGCTGCGTGCCGCACTGGACGTGGTGAGCGGGGAGTACGACTACATCCTCATCGACTGCCCGCCCTCGCTGTCGCTGCTGACCATCAACGGCCTTGCCGCCGCGCGTACCGTACTGATCCCGATGCAATGCGAGTACTACGCGCTGGAGGGCCTTTCCGACCTGGTGGGCACGATCAAGCGCGTGCGCGCCAGCCTCAACCCAACGCTTGAGATTGAAGGGCTCTTGCGCACCATGTACGACCCGAGGAACACGCTGGCACAGCAGGTGTCCTCGCAACTCGAATCGCACTTCGGCGACAAGGTCTACCGCACCATGGTGCCGCGCAACGTGCGACTTGCCGAAGCGCCCAGCTACGGCATCCCCGCGGTGCTTTGGGACAAGACCTCCAAGGGCGCGCAGGCCTACCTCGCGCTGGTGGAGGAAATGCTTTCCCGCGAGGCGGCGGCATGATCAAGTCCAAGGGACTCGGCCGCGGCCTCGACGCGCTGCTCGGCGCAAGCGAACCGCCGCGCGGCGACGCGCTGGCTACGCTCCCGGTCGGCCGCATCAGGCCGGGTAAGTACCAGCCGCGCACCCGCATGGATCAGGAAGCGCTCGCAGAGCTCGCCAGCTCGATCAAGGCCCAGGGACTGATGCAGCCGGTGATCGTCCGCCTTGTCGACCGGGACCGCTACGAACTCATTGCCGGTGAGCGCCGCTGGCGCGCGGCGCAGATGGCCGGCCTGGAGGAGGTGCCCGCGATCGTGCGCGAGGTGCCCGACGAGGCGGCGCTGGCGATGTCGCTGATCGAAAACATACAGCGCGAGGACCTCAATCCGATGGAGGAAGCCGCGGGGCTGCAGCGCCTGGCCGACGAGTTCCGGCTTACGCACGAGCAGATTGCCGACGCGGTGGGGCGTTCGCGCAGTGCCACCACCAACCTTCTGCGCCTGCTCAGGCTGGCAAGGCCGGTGCAGGAGATGCTCATGGAAGGCGTGCTCGAGATGGGCCACGCGCGCGCGCTCCTGTCGCTCGACGGCGCGCGGCAGGTCGAACTCGCGAACCGCGTCGCTGCGCGCGGCCTTTCGGTGCGCGAAACCGAGGCGCTGGTCGCGGCGGCGGCCAAGGGCGGGCGCGACCGGCATGCTTCCCGGCGCGACCGAGACCTCGCGCGCCTCGAAGAGGAGGTCTCCGAGCGACTTGGTACCAGCGTCGAGATCCAGGCGGGAAAGAAGGGCAACGGCAGGATCGTCGTGCATTACTCCGGCCTCGATCATCTGGACCAGCTGTTGAAGAAACTGACGTGAACCAGGCCGTGCATTGCGGCGCAACAGATTGACCCGTCAAAGCGTGGAAAGCTATACTTCGCCGGCTTTTCAGGGTGCGGAGACGATGAACGCGAGATTTCGCATCCAGACAAAGCCGATCCGCACCGTACTGCGGTGGCAGTTGATCGCTACCGCGGTCATTGCCGTCATTGCCGGGGTCTGGTCCGGTGCGCATGGCGCTTACTCCGCCGCGATTGGCGGCGCAGTCAGCATCGTGGCCGGATTGGTGGCGGCGGCAGTGGCAACGAAGAGCAATGCGCAGTCGGCAGGGGGGGTCCTGATCGGCGCGTTGATGGCCGAAGGCATCCGCATCGGTCTCATCGTGCTCCTCCTCGGGCTGGTGCTGGCGACGTACAGGGACGTCGTCATGCCGGCGTTCATCGGTACGTTTGTGCTGACGGCCCTTTTTTTTGCAATGGCGTTTTTTGTGCGCGAATACGACTAAGCGATGGCAGCCGGCAAAGACTTCAACGCCACGGATTACATCCAGCACCACCTCACGTTCCTCACCAAGCCGGTGGGCGACGGCGGCTTCTGGTCGATCAACGTGGACTCGGTGGTCACCTCGCTGCTGGTCGGCGTGCTGGCGATGGGATTCATCTGGTGGGTGGTGCGCGGGGCGACTTCCGGCGTTCCCGGCAAGCGCCAGGCGTTCATCGAACTGCTGATCGAGTTCATCGACGACCAGGTCAGGAGCATCTTCCACCACGGCGACCGCAACCGCTTCGTCGCGCCCGCGGCGCTGACGGTATTCGTGTGGGTGCTGGTGATGAACGCGATGGATTTTCTGCCCATCGACATCGTCGTCATGCCGCTGGAGGCGATGGGGCTGCACGCATGGCGTCCGGTGCCCACCGCAGACGTCAACACGACCTTTGCGCTGGCGCTGTCGGTCTGGTTGCTGATGATCTGGTTCTCCATCTCCGCCAAGGGCCTGGGCGGCTGGATCCACGAACTGTTCTGTGCGCCGTTCGGCAAGCACCCGCTGCTGTGGCCGGCGAACCTGGCGCTGAATGCCATCGAGTACATCTCCAAGCCGCTGTCACACGCGCTGCGGCTGTTCGGCAACATGTATGCGGGCGAGGTCATATTCCTGCTGCTCTGGCTGCTGGCGGCGACCGGCATCTTCGGTACCGCGATCGCGGTCCTGTTCGGCCTCGGCTGGGCGATCTTTCACATCCTCATCGTGGTGCTGCAGGCGTACATCTTCATGATGCTCACCGTCGTCTACATTGCGATGGCGCACGACCACCACTGATAACCCCGTTCAAACTCTTCTCGCACAGGAAAGGAAATCACGATGGAAAAGCTCCAAATGCTGGCCATGATCCAGGCCTACACGAGTATCGGCATCGGCCTGATGATCGGCGTGGGCGCTGCCGGCGCTTGTATCGGCATCGGTATCATGTCGAGCAAGTTCCTGGAGGCTGCGGCGCGCCAGCCCGAGCTGACGAATTCGCTGCAGGTGAAGGTATTCCTGCTGCTGGGCCTGATCGACGCGTCGTTCATCATCGGCGTCGGCCTGGCGATGATGTTCGCCTTCGCCAACCCGCTGCTCGCCGTAGTCCAGTAGACGGCCTTCCCCGAAGGGGACAGCTATGAGCTTCAATCTGACGCTGATTGCCCAGGCGCTGACGTTCGCGCTGTTCATCCTGTTCACGGTCAAGGTCGTCTGGCCCTACATGCTGCGCGCGATCGAGGCACGCCAGAAGACCATCGCAGACGGCCTTGCCGCGGCCGACCAGGGCAGGAGGTCGCTGGAAACCTCGAGCAAGCAGGCCGATCAGGCCATCCAGGAGGCGCGCGCGCGCGCCGCCGAGATCATCGCCATGGCCGAGAAGCGCGACGCGCAGATGCTGGAGGAGGCGCGCAATGCGGCAAAGGCCGAGGGCGAGCGCGAGAAGGCGGCCGCCAAGGCCGACATTCACCAGGAGGTTTCTCGCGCGCGCGAGCAGTTGCGCGAGCAGGTTGCCGCGCTGGCCGTCGCCGGCGCCGAGAAGATCCTGCGCCGCGAGGTCGATGCCAAGGCGCATGCCGACATCCTCGACGGAATCAAGAAGCAGCTCTGATGGCCGAGCCCAGCACCATCGCCCGTCCGTATGCTGAAGCGGTCTTCAGGCTGGCCGACGCGCAGGGCAAGCTCGCGGACTGGTCCGCGGTGCTCGCGAACCTTGACGCCGTTGCCGCCGACCCGCGCGTGCGCGTCGCGATGGATGATCCGGCGCATTCCGCAGCCGCGGTCGCCGGGATGTTCATCTCCATCCTGTCCGGCCGGCTGGTGGGCGATGCCGAGAACCTGGTGCGCGTGCTGGCCGAGAACGGGCGGCTGCAGGTGCTGGCGCACATCCGCGCGCAATACGAGGCGCTGAAGAACGAGCGCGAAGGGGTCGTGGAGGCGGACATCTCGTCCGCGTTCGACATGGACGATGCCCAGGTGGCGGATCTCGTGTCGCTGCTTGAGAAGAAGACCGGCCGCAAGGTGAGGGCGCGCGTAAGCGTGGACAAGACCCTGATCGGCGGCGTGAAGATCGCGATTGGCGACAAGGTAATAGACGGTTCCGCGCGTGCGCAGCTGGCGGCGCTGGAAAACGCACTGAAAGCTTAAGGAGTCTTCATGCAACTGAACCCGTCCGAAATCTCGGAACTCATCAAGAGCCGGATCCAGAACATGGATGCCGGCGCGCAGATGCGCACCCAGGGCACCGTCGTTTCGGTGACCGACGGCATCTGCCGCATCCACGGCCTGTCGGACGTGATGCAGGGCGAGATGCTGGAGTTCCCCCGGAACACCTACGGCCTTGCCCTCAACCTCGAGCGCGATTCGGTCGGTGCGGTCATTCTGGGCGAGTACGAGCACATCAGCGAGGGCGACACCGTCAAGTGCACCGGCAAGATCCTGTCGGTACCGATCGGCCCGGAACTGCTCGGCCGGGTGGTGAACTCCCTCGGCCAGCCGATCGACGGCAAGGGCCCGATCAACGCCAAGCTCACCGACGTCATCGAGAAGGTCGCGCCGGGCGTGATCGCGCGCCAGTCGGTGTCCCAGCCGGTGCAGACCGGGCTGAAGGCGATCGACGCCATGGTGCCGGTAGGCCGGGGCCAGCGCGAGCTGATCATCGGCGACCGCCAGACCGGCAAGACCGCCGTCGCAGTGGACACCATCATCAACCAGAAGGGCAAGGATCTCTTCTGCGTGTACGTCGCCATCGGGCAGAAGGCTTCGACGATCGCCAACGTGGTGCGCAAGCTCGAAGAGCACGGCGCCATGGCGTACACCATCGTTGTCGCCGCGACCGCGTCCGAATCCGCCGCCATGCAGTTCATCGCGCCCTATTCAGGCTGCACGATGGGTGAATATTTCCGCGACCGCGGCCAGGACGCGCTGATCATCTACGACGACCTGACCAAGCAGGCATGGGCATACCGCCAGGTGTCGCTGCTGCTGCGCCGCCCGCCCGGCCGCGAAGCCTACCCAGGTGACGTGTTCTACCTGCACAGCCGCCTGCTCGAGCGCGCGGCGCGCGTAAACCCCGAATACGTCGAGAAGTTCACCAATGGCGCGGTCAAGGGCAAGACCGGCTCGCTTACCGCGCTGCCGGTGATCGAGACGCAGGCCGGCGACGTCACCGCGTTCGTGCCGACCAACGTGATCTCCATCACCGACGGCCAGATCTTCCTCGAGACAGACCTCTTCAACGCCGGCATCCGGCCAGCCATCAACGCCGGCATCTCGGTGTCCAGGGTCGGCGGTGCGGCGCAGACGAAGATCATGAAGCGCCGCGACACCGGTGGCGGCGTCCGACTCGCGCTCGCGCAGTACCGCGAGCTTGCGGCGTTCGCGCAGTTCGCATCCGACCTGGACGAGGCGACCAGGAAGCAGCTCGAGCGCGGCCGTATGGTCACCGAGCTGATGAAGCAGCCGCAGTACCACCCGATGCAGGTATGGGAGATGGCGTTGACGCTTTTCGCGGTGAACAACGGCTTCTTCGACGACATCGACGTCAAGAAGGCCCTCGCGGCCGAGCGCAGCATGCGCGAGTACGTCAAGGGCAAGTACGGCGACCTGATCGGCCGCATCGAGAAGTCCAACGACCTCGCCGGCGACGACGAGGGCGCGCTGAAGGCAGCGATCGAGGACTGGAAGAAGAACGGCTCCTACTAGGGCCGCGCGGAACCGCTCAGATGCCGGGTACAAAAGAGATACGGGTGAAGATCCGGAGTGTGCAGAACACCCGGAAGATCACCAAGGCCATGGAAATGGTCGCGGCCTCCAAGATGAGGAAGGCGCAGGAGCGCATGCGCATGGCGCGGCCCTATGGCGAGAAGATCCGCACGGTGGCGGCGCATATCAGCCACGCCAACCCGGAGTACCGGCACCCATTCCTGGTACCGCGTGACAGCGTGAAGCGCGTCGGGTTGATAGTCATCACCACCGACAAGGGGCTGTGCGGCGCGCTGAACACCAACCTGCTGCGCATGGTGCTGGGCCAGTACAAGGCCTGGCAGGCCGAGGGCGAGGAGATCGACGTCTGCGCGATCGGCAACAAGGGCTTCGGCTTCATGCAGCGAATCGGCGCGAACATCGTCTCGCACGCGGTCCAGATTGGCGACCGCCCGCAGATGGACAAGCTGATCGGCACCATCAAGGTCATGCTCGACGGCTACACGCAGGACCGTTTCGACCGGCTGATGATCGGCTATACGCGCTTCCTCAACACGATGAAGCAGGAACCGGTCATCGAGCAGCTGCTGCCGCTGTCGGGCGACCGCCTGGGGGCGCCGGAGACCGTCTGGGACTACCTCTACGAGCCGGAAGCGAAGGCCGTGCTCGACCAGGTGATGACACGCTACATCGAGGCGATCATCTTCCAGGCAGTCGCCGAGAACATGGCATCCGAGCAGTCGGCGCGCATGGTGGCGATGAAGGCGGCGTCCGACAACGCCGCGACGCTGATCGACGAGCTGACGCTGATCTACAACAAGAACCGTCAGGCGGGCATCACCAAGGAACTCTCCGAAATCGTGGGCGGCGCGGCCGCCGTTTAAGGAACAACCATGGCACAAGCAGAAGGCACCATCGTCCAGTGCATCGGCGCGGTAACCGACATCGAGTTCCCGCGCGATGCGATGCCCAACATCTACGAGGCGCTGCGGCTGGAAGACACCGGCGAAGGCGGACTGGCGGAGAAGGGGCTGACGTTCGAGGTCGAGCAGCAGCTGGGTGACGGTGTCGTACGCTGCATCGCGCTGGGTTCCTCGGACGGCCTGCGCCGCGGCATGAAGGTGAAGAGCACCGGCGCGCCGATCTCCGTGCCCGTAGGGCAGGGGACGCTCGGGCGCATCATGGACGTGCTCGGCCGGCCGATCGACGAGGTCGGCCCGATCAAGTCCGACAAGCTGCGCTCGATCCACCAGACTGCGCCCAAGTTCGACGAGCTGTCCCCGTCGGTGGAACTGCTCGAGACCGGCATCAAGGTGATCGACCTTATCTGCCCCTTCGCCAAGGGCGGCAAGATCGGCCTCTTCGGCGGTGCCGGCGTGGGCAAGACGGTGAACATGCTGGAACTGATCAACAACATCGCCACCCAGCACTCGGGCCTGTCGGTGTTCGCCGGCGTCGGCGAGCGCACGCGCGAAGGCAACGACTTCTACCACGAGATGATCGAGGCCCAGGTCGTCAAGCCGGATAACCTCACCGAGTCCAAGGTGGCGATGGTGTTCGGCCAGATGAACGAGCCCCCGGGCAACCGCCTGCGCGTGGCGCTCACCGGCCTGACGATGGCCGAGAGCTTCCGCGACGAGGGCCGCGACATCCTCTTTTTCGTCGACAACATCTACCGCTTCACGCTGGCGGGAACCGAAGTGTCGGCGCTGCTCGGCCGCATGCCCTCCGCGGTGGGCTACCAGCCGACGCTGGCCGAGGAAATGGGCCGCCTGCAGGAGCGCATCACGTCGACAAAGACCGGCTCGATCACGTCGATCCAGGCGGTGTACGTGCCCGCGGACGACCTGACCGACCCGTCGCCCGCGACCACCTTCGGCCACCTGGATGCCACCGTCGTGCTGTCGCGCGATATCGCGTCGCTGGGCATCTACCCGGCGGTGGACCCGCTCGATTCGACGTCCCGTCAGGTCGACCCGAACACCATCGGCGAGGAGCACTACAACACCACGCGTGCGGTGCAGGCGACCCTGCAGCGCTACAAGGAACTTCGCGACATCATCGCCATCCTGGGCATGGATGAACTCTCGCCCGAGGACAAGCAGGCGGTTTCCCGCGCGCGCAAGATCCAGAGGTTCCTGTCGCAGCCCTTCACGGTGGCGCAGAACTTCACCGGCACGCCGGGCAAGTACGTGTCCCTCAAGGACACCATCAAGGGCTTCAACATGATCGTCTCCGGCGAGTGCGACCACCTGCCCGAGCAGGCGTTCTACATGGTCGGGCCGATCGAGGAAGCGTTCGAGAAGGCGAAGTCCCTGCAGTAGGGAGAGCCACATGGCCGCCGCCACCATGCAAGTCGATGTCGTCAGCGCCGAGGAGTCGATCTTCTCCGGCGAGGCGGAGTTCGTCGTGCTGCCGGGGGAATCCGGCGAGCTCGGCATCTACCCGCGCCACGCCCCGCTGATCACGCGCATCCGGCCTGGCGCTGTGCGCATCACCCCGCCCGGCGGTGGCGAGGAGCAGTTGATCTTCGTCGCCGGCGGCATCCTCGAGATCCAGCCGAGGGTCGTCACGGTGCTCGCAGACACCGCGATACGCGGCCACGATCTGGACGAGGCCAAGGCCAATGAAGCGATAAGGAAGGCCGAGGAAGCCCGCGCGAAGGCCACCGACAAGCAGGAAATCGCCGTCGTCGAGGGCGAGCTCGCGATGCTCGCGGCGCAGCTCGCCGCGATCAGGAAGCTGCGCAAGCGCTAGGCGGGATCGTGTGGCAGGCGAGGCGGCGTCAGTCCGCTTGCCTTGCAGGCCGCATCCGGCGATGCCGGGAAGCCCCGGCCGCCAAAGACTCGCGTACGCGCGAGCAGAACCTGGATCCCCTCGACACGCATAGGCGAAACTTGCATAGCGCTCGGCCGGATTCCGGTTGACCGCGAGAGACCTTCATCGGGATACTTGGCGGTTTCCTCACCTGCTTCAGGGAATCGCCCATGTCCGTCGCACGCCATGCCATGCCTCCGGAGGTCGCCAAGCTCACGCTCGACGAGGTCGCGCAGAAATACACCGCGCGCTTCCGCGATCGAAAGGCCGACTGGGCTGCATTCGAAGACGCCAAGCTCGAGGGCTACAAGCGCGCCCAGCACCGTTTCATCGGCGCCGGCGGATCGGGCAAGCACGGCGACGGCGGAGTCATCCCCCCGCGCGCCTTCACGCTGAGCATCATGTACGTCGAGCCCGGACAGGGCAACGCACCCCACACCCATGAGGTGGAAGAAGTGTTCTTCGTCCTGAAGGGCCATCTCACCGCATTCGTCGAAGACGAGAGTGGGCGCAGGATCGACGTGCGGCTCGGGCCCTGGGAGTGCATTTCCTGCCCACCCGGTGTCATCCATGGCTACATCAACGACAGCCTGGAGCCGGTCTACTTCCAGGTCATGCTCGGCAAGGGACGCCCCGAGGCCATGGGATACGCAGACGAAGAACTGTTCAAGCGGCGCGAAGCACACCTGACAGACAAGGACAAGGCCTGAGCGGCCGCAGGTATCCGGAGGTGACGGCTTGAAGTACGTCGGGCAGCGCATTCCACGCCGCGAAGACGCGCGGCTGCTGCAGGGCCGGGGCCAGTACGTCGCGGACATGGTGCTGCCGCAAATGCTCCACGCGGTGTTCGTGCGCAGCCCGGTCGCGCATGCGCGCATACGGGCGGTATCCACCGATGCCGCGGCCGCAGCGCCGGGCGTGGTGCGCGTGGTCACCGGCGCCGACCTGGAGAAGCTGCTGCCGCCGGTGCCCGACAACCAGTTGCCGCTGCCATCGAAGTGGAAGGCGGCGATCCCGCACCGGATCCTGAATCCACAACAGTCCTTGCTGTGCACCGACAAGGCACGCCATGTCGGCGAAGCGGTGGCTGTGGTACTCGCCGAGACCCGCGTGGCCGCAGAGGATGCCGCCGAACTCGTCGAGGTCGAATACGAAACGCTGCCGGCAATCGTCGACCCCGAGCAGGCGTTGCGCGAGGGTTCGCCGCTCGTGCACGAGAATCTGAAGACGAACGAAATCGGCTGGTTCAAGGTCAGCAAGGGCGACGTGGACAAGGCGCTCGCCGCCGCGCCGCGCAGGATCAAGCGCAGGTTCTCCCACCACCGCTATGCCGCGATGCCGATCGAATGCCGCGGCGTGCTGGCGGTGCATGACGAGCGCACAGACACGCACACGGTCTGGTCGTCTACCCAGGTGGTGCACTGGGTGCAGCGCGAGATCGCGATGACGCTGCAGGTGCCGGTCGCGCGCGTGCGCGTGATCGCCCCGGACGTGGGCGGCGGCTTCGGCGTGAAGGGACACGTCTACCCCGAGGAGATGCTGCTGCCGGCGCTCGCCAGGATGGTCGGCCGCCCGGTGAAGTGGATCGAGACGCGCAGCGAGCACATGCTGTCGGCCTGCCACTCGCGCGACCAGCACCACGAGGCCGAGATCGGCTTCGACGACCAGGGCCGCATCCTTGCGCTGCGCGACGCCTACGTGGTCGACTGCGGCGCTTGGAACCCGCTGGGCGTCGCGGTGGTATACAACACCGCGGCGCACATGCAGGGTCCCTACAGGATCGAGCACTACGCCTCCGAGGCGCGCGTGGCCGCGACCAACAAGGTGCCGAACGCGCCGTACCGCGGCGCGGGGCGTCCCGAAGCCGTGCAGGTGATGGAGCGACTGATGGACCTGGTGGCGCGCGAACTCGGCCTCGAGCCGGCCGAAGTGCGCCGCCGCAACATGATCACCCGCGAGCAGATGCCCTACACGCTCGGCATCCCGTATCGCGACGGCGAGCCGATCATCTACGACAGCGGCGACTACCCCGCCGCGCTGGCACAGGCGCTGGGGGCGATCGGCGGCCTCGAGGCGTTCCGCAAGCGCCAGGCCGAAGCGCGCGCCGCCGGCCGCTACATCGGGCTGGGACTGGGCTGCTACACCGAGGGCACCGGCGTGGGCTCGTTCGAGGGCGCCACGGTGCGCATCGACCCGACAGGCAAGATATACGTGTCTTCCGGAGCCTGCCCGCATGGCCAGGGCATGGAGACGATATTCGCGCAGGTCGCGGCCGACGCCTGGGGAGTCTCGCCGGACAGCGTGGTCACCGCGTTCGGTGATACCGCGTCCATCCCGATGGGGGTCGGCACCGTGGCCAGTCGCACCACGGTGACGGTGACCGGCGCCATTCACCATGCCAGCATGCGGCTGCGTGACAAGGTGTTCGCGGTGGCCGCGCACCAGCTCGAGTGCGCGGTGGCGGACCTGGAACTGCGCGACGGCCACGTCGGCGTGATCGGCGTGCCGGGCGCGCAGCTCTCGCTCGCGCAGGTCGCCGCGGCGGCGCGCCCGGGCTGGGACAGCGGTCGCCCGCCGGGCATGGACCCGGGGCTCGAGGAAACATTCTATTTCGAGCCCTCGACGGTCACCTGGGCCTATGCCACGCACGCGGCGGTGGTCGAGGTGGACATCGAGACCGGGCGGCTGTCGATCGAGCAGTACGTCGTCGCGCACGATTGCGGCGTGATGGTGAACCCGATGCTGGTCGACGCGCAGGTGACCGGCGGGGTCATGCAGGGCGTGGGCGGTGCCACCTTCGAGGCCATCGGCTACGACCAGGAAGGCCAGCTTCGCACCGGCTCGTTCATGGACTACATGATGCCGGTCGCCACCGATGCGCCGCCGCTTACCCTGCTGCACCAGGAGATCCCGTCGCCGCTCAATCCGCTGGGGGTCAAGGGCATCGGCGAGGCCGGCGCCATCTCGCCGCCGGTGGCCATCGCCAACGCGGTGTGCGATGCTCTGTCCCATCTGGGCATCGAGCTGAACGAAACGCCGGTCAGCCCGGAGAAATTGCTGTGGCAGGTTCTTTCCAGTCAACAACTCACACGGAGACCAACATGAGGTTCAGTACACGCACCGGAATCGCCGCGCTCGCCCTGGTTTGCTCGGTCTTTGCATTGCCCTCGGCACAGGCGCAGTCCAAGTCGACCACGCTGAGCTTCAACTGGGAAGGCGCCTACGGCCGCCAGAACGTGCTCGTCTGGCCGTTCCGTCCGGGCGGCCGCTTCGAGCAGCTCGTCAACCAGCACACCGGCGGCACGGTGAAGCTCGACAACAAGGAGAAGCTCTTCAGCATCATGGATTCCGCCCTCGCGGTCGGCGACGGCCGCGTGCAGATGGGCACGCAGTCCATTCCGGCGGCCTCCGGCACCTATCCGCTGTTCGACTTCGGCGGCCTGCCCGGGCTGTTCTCCGCGATGCCCGAGGGCGCGACAGAGTATGCCGAGGCGATCCTCGACCCGAAGATGATGGCCACGATGGACAAGTTCACCGAGAAGGCCGGCTTCAAGGTGCTGGGCTCGGCGATCAGCCTGGCGAACAACGCGCTGTGGGGCAACAAGGCGGTCCGTACCGTCGCGGACTTCCGCGGCGTGAAGATGCGCGCTTCGGGCCGCACCCAGACCGCGGCGCTGCGCGCGCTGGGCGGCAGCCCGGTGACGCTGTCGATGGCCGAGATCGAGGAGGCGCTCGGCCGCGGCACCGTGGACGCGATCACCACCAGCAAGAGCTTCGGTGCCGAGCGTGGCCTGTTCCCGATGGCCAAGTTCGTGTCCATCTGGCCGGTGACGCCCATCTTCCCGCAGTTCATCCTGATCAACAAAAAGGCCTGGGACGGGCTCGACCAGCGCCAGAAGGACGGCCTGCTGCGCGCCGCCGCGCAGCTGACGCGCGAGATGCCGATGCCGCTGGAACAGATGGAGTTCACCTACAACCTGTGGATCCGCAGCTCCAAGACCGAGATGGTGGTTCCTTCTGATGCCGAGGTGAGCAAGGCGATGGGCATGATGCAGCCGGTGTACAAGGACTGGATGGAGTCGGCCGGTCCGCTCGCCAAGGAAGTGCTGTCGATCGCCGCGAAGCACGCCAAGGGTCCGTCGGTAGGCATCATCCGCGACATGGCGAAGTAGCCGCCTCGGCGCAGGCGGAAGCGATGGGCGCGATCGTCCGCTTCCTCGACCGGCTTGCGTACGCGACCGGATGGCTGGCAGCCCTGGTGCTGCTGGCCATCATGTCGCTGTCCATGGTCGAGGTGATCTCGCGCTATGTGCTGCAGAACCCGCTGATCCTCAGCGACGAGATGGGCGGCTACGCGATGGTGGCGGTGGGTTTCCTCGGCCTTGCCTTCTGTGCCCGCGATCGTAGCCATATCCGCATCAGCTTCGTCGTCGAGCGCTGTCCGACGCTCGTGGCCAGCTGGGCCCGGCTCGCGACGCTGCTGCTCGGCCTGGTTTTCGTGTGTGTCGTCGCCTGGGTGTGCTGGGACTTCATCGGCGATTCCTTCCGCCGCGACATGCGCTCCAACTCGCTGCTGCGCACGCCGCTCGTCTGGCCGCAGATGGCGATCTCGATCGGTTTCACCTTGTATGCCCTGGTGCTGCTGGGGCAGTTCCTCGAGGCGCTCTTGGACCTGAGGAACGGCCGCGCCGTCGACCGGTTCGGGAGCAAGGACTTCTAGGTGTCGCCAGAGTGGATGACCGTCCTCCTGATGGGAGGGCTGCTCGTGCTGCTCGCCCTGGGCGCCGAGATCGGCATCGCCATGGGGGTGATCGCTGCGCTCGGCCTGGTGTTCGCGGTGGACAAGCCCCTCGTGCAGATGGCATGGACCGCGTGGGAGTCGCTGAACTCGTTCACGCTCCTGGCGATGCCCTTGTTCATCTTCATGGGCGCGGTGTTCTCCGGCAGCGGCGCGATCCATCTGCTCTTTCGGGCGCTGGACAAATGGCTGGGCTGGCTGTCCGGGGGCCTCGCCTCGGTGGTGATCGCCTCCAACGGCGTGTTCGGCGCGATCTCGGGCTCGAGCGTGGCCGCTGCCGCCACCTTCAGCATGATCGCGTATCCGGAAATGGAGAAGCGCCGCTACGACCCGAAGCTCTCGCTCGGTGCGATCGCGGTCGGCGGCACGCTTAGCGTACTGGTGCCGCCCAGCCTGATCCTGATCGTCTACGGTTCCTGGGAGGGCGTGTCGGTGGCGCGCCTGTTCGCCGCCGCGATGATTCCGGGCATCCTGCTGATGCTGATGCTGATGCTGACCGTCTACGTGATGGTCAAGCTCAACCCGGCGATCGCGCCGCGCTCGGCCCCGGCCTCCTGGAAGGAGCGTTTCGACGCGCTGAAGGACATGCTGCCCTGGCTGGTGGTGATCGTCATCGTCATGGGCTCGATCTTCGGCGGCCTGATGACGCCCACCGAGGCTTCCGCGCTCGGCGCCTTCATGGCGGTCGGCATCGCCGGCTACTACGGCAAGCTCAGCTACGCGATGCTGCGCGACGCCGCGATGACCGCGGTGAAGGTCACCGCGATGATCGCGTTCATCATCTTTGCCGCCCGGTTGCTGTCCTTCGTGTTCCAGGACCTGGGCGCCACGGCGAAGATCTCCTCGGCGGTGCTCGGACTGGACCTCGGCAAGTACGGCACCATGCTGCTGGTCGTGCTGCTGTATCTGGTGCTGGGCATGTTCTTCGATTCGTTCGCGATGATGCTGCTGACGCTTTCGTTCGTGATGCCGGTGATCCTGAAGCTCGGCTACGACCCGATCTGGTGGGGCGTGACCTTCGTGCTGCTGGCCGAGATCGGCCTGGTTACGCCGCCCTTCGGCCTGAACCTGTTTACCATCCACGGCGTGCTGCCCAAGTTCTCGGTGATGTACGTCGCCCGTGCCTCGCTGCCGTTCCTTGCCGTGATGCTGTCGATGGTGGCGATCCTGATCGTCTATCCTGACCTGGCATTGTGGCTGCCGAGGTTGCTGTATTGAGCTGCGCGTACCGGATCACCGCGGCGAACGCGCATTCAGGCAAAGGAGTCTGACATGGCCATACACGTGCAGTGCGGCGCGCTGTTCACCGGCAACGAGGACGCTGCGCGCGCGTCCCAGACCCTGGTCGCGGACGACGCCGGGCGCATTGCGTACGCCGGCCCGACCAGCGCCGCGCCGGTGCCCGCCAGGGGCGACCGGGTTCTCGACTACAGCCGGTTCTTCGTCATGCCCGGGCTGCACGACGTGCACACGCACCTGGCCTACGGCAACGCGAAGACCGAGGAGGACATCGACCTCTACCAGCCGATGGAATTCCGCGCCATCCGCGGCCTGTTCTTCGCGCAGAAATGCCTCGCGGCTGGCTACACGTCGATCTGCGCGCCAGGCGACGCCGGCCAGATCAGCCTGTCGGTGAGGAACGCCATCAACTTTGGCCTGTTCGACGGCCCGCGCGTCACCGCGGCGGGCCGCTACCTGACCACCCGCCAGGGTCTTACCGACTGGTACCCGACCTGGATCGGCGTGCCGGACACCTCGATCGGGCGCCTGGTGACCAGCAAGGACGAGGCGGTCGAGGAGATCCGCGTGCAGGCGAAGAACGGCGTGGACTGCATCAAGCTGGCGCTTGACGGGGTGCAACGACGCCCGGACGGCGAGTACATCGCCGCGTTCACGCAGGAGGAAACCAGCGTCATGGTGACCGAGGCGCACCGCCTGGGCCGCAAGGTAGTGGCGCATGCGCGCGGCCGAGAGGCCACGCTGTACGCGGCGCGGGCTGGCGTGGACCTGATCTTCCACGCCTACTATCTGGACGACGCGTGCATCGACGCGATGCTGGAAAGCGGCAGCGTAATCGGCCCGACGATGACCTTCCCGCGGAACATCGTCGACTTCACGCGCCCGACCGAACCGGCATACCTGAAGGGGCGCATCGGCGCAGTGCAACGCGAGTACGAGGACGCCTGCGCCAACCTGAGGAAGGCGCGCGAGGCGGGCATACCGATGATGACCGGCACCGATTCTGGCTTCGCGGTCACCCCGTATGGCGAGTGGCACGCGCGCGAGATCGAGATCTTCGTCAACGATCTCGGCTTCACGCCGGCGCAGGCGCTGCGCGCGGCGACCTCGGTCACCGCCGGCTTCATGGCGAACGGCGAGTCGCTGGGTGTGCTCGAGCCCGGCCGCCATGCCGACTTCATCGCCGTGGATGGCTCGCCGCTGGACGACGTCGCGATCCTGCAGGACAAGAGCCGGATCTGCCATGTGCACATCGGCGGGCGCAGGATCGAGGTGCCTGCGCGCGGCTACGACCCCCGCCAGGTCACGGACCAGGCATGGACCAACTGGAACGACCTGTACACGCAGCAGCGCGTGGCGGAGCTGGGCATCCAGCCCGACCGCCGGCTGGTTGTCCGAGCGGCTTCCTAGGACGCCGCTTCAGGCCTGGTAGACGATCACGCCCATCGGCGTGGGCTTCCAGCCGTTGCAGGGGTTGCGTTCCTGCGGGCAGTTGGAGATGCCGACCACCAGGTCCATCTCGGCGCGCAGGTCGTAGTAGTCGCCCGGCACGCTGGTCGGCTCGCGGATCTCCATGTTCCCCTGCGCGTCCACCTCCACCCGCATGAACGGCACGAAGGCGTTCGGGATCGTTCGCGCATTGAAGCCCCAGTCCTTCAGCGCCATGGCGAAGTTGTCGCGGCAGTTGCGCGTGCAGGCCACGCCGTAGCGGATGCGGTTCACTTCCTCGCTGCACATCGGCCCGTAGGAGTAACTCACCTCGTTGGAATATCCGGTGATGGTCATCATCGGGTTGGCGAGCACCGAGTACAGTACGTTGCCCTTCACGAGCTCGCGCCGCTTGTTGACGAGCAGCGTGTTGCCCATGTTCAGCTCTTCGGTGAGGTCGTGTGCGTTGAAGCACACCACGTCCGGCACCTGCTTGCCTTCCATGTCGACGAAGCGCAGCGTCTGTCCCGTCGTCATCGTCAGGCTGGCATATTCCTTCGCCGGGATGACGAACTCGCTCACGATCCTTCCCGGCACCGGGTGCTTGTGGAGGATCTCGCGTTCCTTTGCTTCCCTGGCAAGCAGTTGCTGGCTCATGTTCGATGCGCCTCCTTTCGCGGCGAGTGTACGACGTCGCGGGCAAGGCGCAGCGAAACGCGCCCGCGCGTTCCCCGCCGCTATACTCCGCCGGCACTGAACTGACCGATGCCGCAGACGCCCCCCGAACCGCAGGACCACGTCGCCCTCGCCGGCCTGAAGGTGCTCGATTGCGCCACCTTCATCGCCGGTCCCTACTGCGCGACCTTCCTCGCCGAGTTCGGCGCCGAAGTGGTCAAGGTCGAGCAGCCGGGCAGCGGCGATCCTACGCGCAGATTCGGCACGCCTACTCCCTGCGGCGATTCCCTGGTCTGGCTGTCCGAGGCGCGCAACAAGAGGTCGATCACCATCGACCTGAAGAATCCGCAGGGCGCCGCGCTGCTGCGGCAGCTCGCGGCAAAGGCGGACGTGCTGATCGAGAACTTCCGCCCGGGCACGCTGGAGCGCTGGGGCCTGGGCTGGGAAGCGCTGAAGCAGGCCAACCCGCGCCTGGTCATGGTCCGCATCTCCGCGTATGGGCAGACCGGGCCCTCGAGCCGGCTGCCAGGATTCGGTCGCATTGCCAATGCCTTCGGCGGGCTGTCCTTCCTCGCCGGCGAGCCCGGCCGCCCGCCGGTGACGCCCGGGTCGGCTACGCTGCCCGATTACCTGTCCGGCATGTACGGCGCGCTCGGGGCGCTTGCCGCGCTACGCGCCCGCGATTCGAACGGCGAAGGGCAGGTCGTGGACGTCGGCCTGTACGAATCGGTATTCCGTATCCTCGACGAACTCGCACCGGCCTACCACTACGGCGGCTTCGTGCGCCAGCGCATGGGCGCGGGTACGGTGAACGCGGTGCCGCACAGCCACTATCCAACATCGGACGGCCGCTGGGTCGCCATCGCCTGCACCAGCGACAAGATCTTCGCCCGGCTGGCGACGCTGATGGGCATGCCGGAGGTCGCGCAAGGCGGTCGCTGGGGCAGCATCGCGCAGCGCGAAGCCGAGCGCGAAGCGGTGGATGGCGCCGTTGCCGCCTGGACAGGGGCGCGCACGCGCGAAGAGGTGCTCGCGCGATGCAACGCCGCCGAGGTTCCCTGCGGCCCGGTGTATTCGGTTGCCGAGATCTTCGACGACCCGCAGTATCGCGCCCGCGGCAACATCGCCTGGGTGCCCGAACCGCGCCTGCCGGACGTCGGCGCACTGGCGGTGCCGAACGTGGTGCCGCGCCTCAGCGCGACGCCGGGCCGCATCGAGTCCCTGGGCCCGCCGCTTGGCGCGCACACCGAGGCGGTGCTGCATGAATGGCTGGGAGTGAGCGCGGCGGACATCGCAGCGCTGCGCGCCGCCGGCGCAATCTAGGCGCGCCTTCAGCGCCGGATCAGCCCGAGTATCGTCTCCAGCGTCGCGTCGGCGATCGCCGCGAGTTCTTCGCGCGTCCGGTTCTGCACCGGGTGGGGCACCCAGGCCAGCGCCGCGCCGAATCCCAGCGAGCGCATCTGCGCGTCGGCCGCGGCGCGAAATGCCTCGGTTGCCACCGCGCAGCCGGGGATGCCGCGCCGATCGAGTGCCTGCAGGTCATGCAAACTGCACGACGTACAGGAGCCTCAGTCGGCCAGCGCCTCAATGACGACGTCGCAGCGCTCGACGATGTCCGCGAGCACCGCCTCGGGCGCCGGCTTGGTGTGCGTCGGCTTGGCGAAGCGCAGCACCTTGTGGCCGCGCGCGACGAGCCGGGATTCGACCGTGTCGAGGAACTCCTCGCTCCGTTCCTTCGAGATGCACAACAAGCCGATGGTCGCGGCGGTCAGATCCTGCGGCGGCGCGAGCCTGTCGCGCATCACCGGGGAACTCTCCGCGGTCGGGTCCAGCATCCGGTATGCCTCCTCCGTCATGTGCCAATCTCCCTCGAAACGATCTGTACTTCCTGATTGCGGCGCTGCGCGGTCCAGCCGCCGAT
This sequence comes from Burkholderiales bacterium, assembly GCA_050248795.1. Taxonomy (GTDB): domain Bacteria; phylum Pseudomonadota; class Gammaproteobacteria; order Burkholderiales; family SG8-39; genus CAZTDU01. The sequence continues at coordinate 27,520 of JBFWRS010000020.1, forward strand.
GACTGCGGAGAACAGGCCGCCGCGGCCACCTGCGCGTACCACCAGCAGCCCGCCCGGATGGAACTTGTCGGCGATTTCCCCGGCGCGCGACGGATCCAGCCCTTCCCCCACGCCCTGCGCACCCTCGATGAGGTCGCGTGCCGGGCGCTTCAGCGCCTGCCACAGCCCGGCCTCGATCCTGGCGCGGTCCCAGCCCGCCTGGCGGAAGATGTCGTAGTGGTCCGGCGACAGCACCAGGATCGCGTGCGACCACTGCGCGAGCTTCGGGTGGCACACCGACCACAGGCTCATGGCCAGCGAGCGCGCGAGGCTTTCGGGGTCGCGCGACTTCTGGTCGCATATGCCATGCACGCCGTCGCCGTGAAACAGCGTTACCGTCGAGCTGCCGCGCGCGTGCCCGCGCGCGACATTCAGCGGCACCCATTCCGGGTCGGTCTCGTCCTCGGCGAAGCAGAACGTGTACTTGCCGGGATTGCCCATGATCGAGCGGTCGATCTCCTGCGGCCGCCCGCCGCCGACATTGCGTATCACGAGCTGCAGCGCGCGACCGATGCTGGCGTTGGCGCGGTTGCCCTGGCCGAGCGCATTGCCGGCCCAGTTCATGCCGATGCGTTTTGTCACCGGGCCGTTGACGATGATCACCGGACCGGAGAACCACAGCGTCGCCAGCAGCCCGTGCATCGAGAATTCCGGCATCAGCGCCGCCTCGATCGTCGCCAGCACTACCGGGAAGTACTCCGGCCGGCATCCGGCCATCACCGCGTTGATCGCCGCCTTCTCCACCGTGCACGGCGCAAGGTTGGGCGGGATCAGGCCGAGTACCTCGTCGCTGCGGCGCGTGGTGCCGCCCAGCATGCGCAACACGCGAAGTTCGGTCGGCGGTACCACCGGCAGGCCGTCCGACCAGCCACGGTCGTACGCCACCTCCATCGGGTCCTCGAGCTCGTCCACCGCGATCGGGCGCGACGCAAAGCGGACCGCGTCGAATCTCAGCGCCAGCCGCTCGGGCATGCCGGGATCCATGGTCTTCGAGCCGCATCCCGGGCGCTGCGCCGGCAGGCCCGCGCCGATGTCCGGCTGGCCGGCGACCTGCGTCCACTCTTCCCTATGCCAGCCCTCGGTGCGCGCTACCTCGCGCCCGCCCTCGAGCCGGATCAGCGTAGGCACTATCTCCACCTTGTGCCGCCAGGACGCCTCCAGCGAGGTGTCATCCAGCGCGCCGCCGGTTTCCTCGGGAAATGCCGGATCGTCCTGCGAGTACAGCGTCAGCGCCGATCGTCGCTTGAGCTCCGCCAGCACCGGCGCCACCATGCGACAGGTTTCGCAGTCGCGCTTCACGAGCGCCACAAGCTCCGCCGTCTGCCCAGCCGCTGCGTTCATCGGTCCGACTGCTTCAGTGTGGCGGCAAAAGCCTGCGCATCGAAGCCGACCAGCAGCTTCGAGCCGGATTCCACCACCGGCCGCTTGATGGCGCTCGGGTTCTCTTCGAGCAGCGCCAGCGCACGCGCCTGGTCCAGGTCCTGCCGCCGCGCCTCGGGAATCTTCCGCCAGGTAGGCCCGCGCGTGTTGGCGAGCTTCTCCCAGCCGGTGCGCGCGGCCCATTCCTTCAGCTTGCCGGCCGGCACGCCGGCCTTCTTGTAGTCGTGGAAGTCGTACGCCACGCCTTGCGCGTCCAGCCACGCAAAGGCCTTCTTCATCGTGTCGCACTGCCTGATGCCGTAGATCTTCGCCCGACTCATGCCGCCCTCCGTCGAGGCCGAATCATAAGGCGCAACGCGCTGCGATACGATGCCGCCTGGCGAAAGGAGTCCCCATGCTCGAAGGCAAGACAGCGCTCGTCACCGGCTCCACCAGCGGCATCGGCCGCGCCATTGCCGGTGCGCTCGCCGCGCGCGGCGTCAATATCGTGCTGAACGGCTTCGGGCCAACCGCGGAGATCGAGGCGCTGCGCGCCGGCCTCGCCGCGGCGCACGGCGTGCGCGTGATCCACGATGGCGCCGACATGACGAAGCCGGACACCATCACGGCGATGATGCAGCGCGCCGCACGGGAGATCGGCGCCATCGACATCCTGGTCAACAACGCCGGCATCCAGCATGTCGCGCCGATCGACGAGTTCCCGCCGGAAAAGTGGGAGGCGATTATCGCCATCAACCTGGTGGCGTCGTTCCACACCATACGGCACGCGCTGCCGGCGATGAAGCGGCGCGGCTGGGGCCGCATCATCAACATCGCCTCGGCGCACGCGCTGGTGGCCTCGCCGCTGAAGTCCGCCTATGTCGCCGCCAAGCACGGCATCGCCGGGCTCACCAAGTCCGTGGCGCTCGAAGTGGCCGAATCCGGCATCACCGTGAACGCGATCTGCCCGGGCTACGTGCGCACGCAACTGGTCGAGAAGCAGATCCCCGACCTCGCGCGGGCGCGCGGCATGGGCGAGGACGAGGTGGTCGGCAAGGTGATCCTGGCGGTGCAGCCCACCCGCCGTTTCGTCACCGAAGAGCAGGTAGCCGCACTGGCGCTGTTCCTGGCAGGGGACGATGCCGCATCGATCACCGGCTCGATGCTGCCGATCGACGGCGGCTGGACCGCGCAGTAGGCGGTCTGCGCGGAGCTACGTGCGCAGGAAGCCGCCGTCCACGGCGATGGTCTCGCCGGTGATGTAGGACGAGGCGCCGGCGGCGAGGAACAGCGCGAGCTGCGCGACGTCGTCGGCGCGTGCGAGCCGGCCGAGCGGGATGCGGGCTAGGATGCGCTCGCGGGCGGCATCGGTGAGCTGGTCGCGCACCATGTCGGTTTCGAGCACCGCCGGCGCGATCGCGTTCACGCGGATGCCCTGCGGGCCGAGTTCGCGACCCAGGCCCTTGGTCATCGCCACCACGCCCGCCTTGGTGGCGCCGTACCACACGTTGCCGATCGCGCCGCCGCCTTTCTCCGCCGAGACCGACGCGATGTTGATGATCGCGGCGCCGGCGCGGCCGCGCATCGCCGGCACCGCGGCCTGCACGCAGTTGAACACGCCGGTCAGGTTCACCGCCACCAGGCGGTCCCAGGCCTCGCCGCTGGTGGCGTCGAACGGCCCGCTGGCGAGCAGCCCGGCGTTGTTCACCAGGATGTCGAGGCCGCCGTCTGCGGCACGGATGCCCGCCACCGCGGCCGCTAGCGCCGCGCGATCGGTGATGTCCACGCGCAGCCCCGAGTCCAGGTCCAGCCGGTGCACCTTCGCGCCGGCCGCCTCGAAGCTGTCGGCGATGCGCGCGCCCAGGCCGCGCCCCGCGCCGGTCACCAGCGCGACGCGGCCATCCAGCCTCATGCGCTGAACGTCATGTCGGTGCCGGCGAAGCGGATGCGCGCGTGGTCGATGTCGCGCCGCGTGCCGACCCATGCCACCAGTTCGTGCAGCGGCGAGGTGCGAAAGCGGTACTCCGGCGCAGGCCGCTTCAGCGGCGCGAGCAGTGCCTTGTCGTAGAACGCCGCGAGCAGCAGGTCGCGGTCGCTCGCGCCGGCGCCGAGTTCCTTGCGCAACCGCGGCAGCCACGGCTCGACGTGCGCGCCCGGGCGGTCGGTCACCAGGTCCGCCGGCCGGATGCCGGCGCGCTCGAGGAACTCCGCGCTCGGGCTTGCCGCCAGCTTGCCGTAGTAGCCCATGGCGTACTTGCGGACTTCGTCCGGCACTGTCTTGTAGCGCTCACCCTGCACCACGTTCAGCGTCGCCTGCGTGACGATGTACTGCGCGAACGGGCTGACCAGGATCGGGTAGCCGAGGTCGCGCCTCACCTGCGGGATCTCCTCGAGGATCTCGGGCAGTCGATGCTCCAGCTGCATGGCCGCCAGCTGGCTCTTCAGGTTCGAGATCATGCCGCCGGGCACCTGGTGCTCGTAGAGGGCGGGGTCGTACTGCGCCACCTCGCCACGCGGTTTGTCCTCGCGCACGCACAGCCAGCGGAAGTAGCCGGAGATCTGCGCCAGCACGTCGCGGTCCATGGACGTCTGGAAACCGAGCGCACGTGCGCGCTCGTCGATCTCCTCGGTCGCCGGGAGCGAAGCGCCGTTGGCGAGCGGCTCGCTCGCAGTGTAGCCGTGCGTGAAGCCGCTCTGCATGGCCACCTCGTAGACGCGCGGCGCGAGCCCGGACTGGCAGTGCGAGTGCAGCTGCACCGGCACCCTGCCGGCTGCCTTCACCACGGCGGGGAACAGCGTCTCGCCGCGCTCGGGGGTGAGCAGCCCCGTGGGGTCCTTGATGCACATGTAGTCGACGCCCATCGCCACCAGCTCCGCCGCGCGTGCCGCGTAGTACGCGTCGGTGTGCACCGGGCTCAGCGTATAGGTCATCCAGCCGTTGATCTGCATGCCGGCCTCGCGGCCGGCGGCGATCGACGATTCGAGGTTGCGGTTGTCGTTCAGCGCGTCGTAGACGGTGAACACCTTGATGCCCAGCGCCGCCAGCACCCGCGCGTTCAACGCCACGACGTCGTCGGGAAACAGCTCGAAGGTATACAGGCTCTGGCCGCGCGTCAGCGCGTCGCAGGGCGTGCGCAGGTGCTCGCAGAGGATCCCGACGCGCTCGTACGGATCCTCGTGCAGGAAGCGTACGCAGACGTCGAACACCGCGCCGCCCAGGATGTTGATGTGCGTATAGCCCGCGCGATCGATGTCGCCGAGGATCGGCGTCATCATCGCGGTAGTCATGCGCGTGGACCACAGGCACTGGTGCGCGTCGCGCAGCGTCACGTCGACGAAATCGAATCGCTTCATGGCTGCGGCTCGATCACCACGAGCACCTCGCCGTACTCCACCGCGGTCGCGTTCGGCACGCGGAACTCGCGCACCGTGCCGCGTACGCCCGCCTCGATCGAGTTCATCAGCTTCATCACCTCGATGATGGCGACGATGCTGTCGGGCTCGACCGCCTGCCCGACCTCGGCGAACGGCGGCTCCCCGGGCGAAGGCGCGCGGTAGAAGGTGCCGACCATGGGTGCGCGCACCGCATGCATGCCTTCGGGAACGGGGCTCGCGCCGCCGGCGGTCCGCGGCGTGGCTGCTGGTGCGGGCACCTGCACTGCAGGGGCGGCGGCCTCATGCGCAGGCTCGGTGGCGCGTGGCGCCGTGCCGTCGACGCGGCGCTTCAGGCTCACCTCGATGTCGCCGGACTTGAGCCGGAACTCGGAGAAATGCGAGGCGGACTTGATCAGCTCGACGAGCTGGACCAGGTCGTCGTAGGTCAGGTTGCGTTCGGACATGCCGGGATGATATTTGACGCGGCCGGCGGCGTCATGGACATGATCGCCATGCGGGCGGCGCAGTCCTTACAATCCTTACAATCCCTTTTCCGCCCAACCGGGGAGCAGGATTGCCTTCGGGATTCGCCCGCCGCCTCGCCGCGGTACTGCTGTGGTGCCTGTGCCTGGGCGCGCCGGCGCACGCCGACATCCTGATGGTGGCGCACATCGCCTTCCGGGGCGCGACCAGCACAACCATCACCGCGCCGGCGGGCTGGGCGCTCCTGCGCCGCGACAACATCGGCACCGACGCCGATGCGATGAATACCGCGATCTATTACCGCCTTGCCACGCCGGCGGACAACACCGCGGCGAGCTACACGTGGACGTTGTCGTCTGCGAGCCGCCTGGTGTCCGGCATCGTCGCCTACGACGGCGTCGACCCGGCTAACCCGATAGCGGCGTCCGCTGCGCAGCTGGCGGCGGCGAGCGCGCTGGTCACCGCGCCTTCGGTAACGAGTGCCGCGGGAGACTGGGTCTACCGCGCGTTCACGCTCGCGGTGGGCGCGTCGGTGACCGCCACCAGCGGCGGCGCGCTGAGCGAGCGGTATGCCGCAAGGACGGGCGCGGGACCGAACGGTGTCGGCGCCTGGGTCGGCGACCACACCCAGGCCGCAAGCGGCGACACTGGCGAGCGCATCGCCACCTTCGACCGCGCCGGCGGCAACATCGGGCAGACACTCGCCATCCGTCCCGCCAGTGGCTCGTCGGTCAGCCTGATCGGCACCGAATACTTCTTTACCGGTGGCGGCACCGCGGCCAGCATCCCGGTGCCCAAGCCGCCGGGCGTGGCGGTGGGGTTGCTGGTGCACCACTATGCGATCAGTTTTCCCGCGGGCGACACCGGCGTCACCTGCGAACCGCTGCGGGTGCGTTTCACCGCGCACGATGCGATGCACCAGGCGGTGGCGCAGCAGGCCGGCATCACGTTCAGCATCACGGCGACGCCGGCGCGCGGTACCTGGCTCGCGCCGCTCGCCAGCGGCAGCGGCGCCTGGGCGCCCTCCGGTGCGAACAATGGCGCAGCAACCTATACCTGGCCGGGCGGCGAGACGTACTTCGAAGCGCTGCTGGATCAGGGCTCGCCGCTGAAGTCGATCAACTTCAATGTCATCGACTCGACGTTGCGCACCGAGGATGGCAGCGAGGATCCGAGCGCCAGCGTGGCGAACGCGACCATCCGCATCACCAGCGACGGCGTCACCGCCTCGGGAATCGGCACGCAGATCGCCGGCAAGCGCAGCGACGAGGGCTACGGCGCGAAGGCGCTCTATGTGCAGGCGATCCGCGCCAAGGGCGGCAACTGCGCCGCGCTGTTCCAGGGCGAAGCGGTCAGCGTCGATTTCGGCGCCGAATGCGTCAACCCCGCCTTGTGCGCCGCAGACGCCGGCACTGAGCTGCAGCTGCTCGGTAGCGGCGGCTTCGTCAACATCGCCAAGGTGAACGCAGGCGTCGCGCCTGTCTACACCGCGGTGCCGCTGGTGTTCAGCAATGATGCCTATGCAGTCGCGCCGATCGTGGTGCGCCATGGCGACGCCGGGCAGTTGCGGCTGCATATGCGCGCGCCCGCCGGTACGCAGAAGACCACCGGCGCGAGCGACGCATTCGTCGTCCGCCCGTTCGGTTTGCGCGTGTCCGGGCCGACGACCAGCGCAGCGCCTTCGCCCACCGACCCGGTGTTCGCGATTGCCGGCGACGATTTCGCCGTCACGCTCACCGCAGTGGCGTGGAACGCGGGCGACGACCTGGACAGCGACGGCGTGGCGGACACCGACGCGCAGCTGCTCGGCAACGGCATCACGCCCAGCTTCGGGCGCGAGACGCCGCCGGCGATCGCCTACCTGTCGCATACGCTGCATGCGCCCGCCGGCGGCAACCCCGGCACGCTCGGCGGCAGCACCACCTATACCGGCTGGATTGCCGGCAGCCGCACGCAACAGGTGAACTGGAGCGAGGTGGGGTTTCTCAACCTGCTCGCCAGTACGCCGAACTACCTTGGCGGCGGCCAGGAGGTCCGCAACTCAGCCACCGGCTATTCAGGCGTCGGACGCTTCCGCCCGCAGCACTTCGCAGTCGTCGGCACGCCTGCGCTCGTCAACCGCGCAGGCGCGGCCTGTACGCCGGCCTCCGCCTTCACCTACCTGGGCGAGGACTTCAGGCTCGATTTCACGCTGCAGGCGCGCAACTCGGCAGCCGTGGTGACGCAGAACTACAGCACCGCAGGCGGCTACGCGCTGCTGTCCGCGAGCGTGCCGGCGCAGCTCGACCCAGCGGCGCTGCTTGGTACGACGAACCTGGGTTCGAGGCTGGTCGCGGTGAGTTCGACCGGGCCATTCGTGGCCGGCGCGGCCGACATCCGCGCCACGTTGCGCCTCGCGCGGCCGATGCCGGACGATCCGGAGCCGCCGCTGACGCCGGTGCGCGTCGGCATCGCGCCCGCGGACAGCGACAGCGTCAGGTTGCTGCCGGCGGCGCTCGACATGGATGTCGATGGCGCCGGCGGCAACGACCACCGGCAGATCGGCGCCGACACCGCGTTCCGTTACGGCCGCCTGCGCATGCTGAACGCGGTGGGTTCCGAGCGGCTTGCGCTGCCGCTGGGCATCCGTACCGAGTACTGGACCGGCAGCGCGTTCGCGCTCAACACGCTGGATGACTGCACCACGCTGGATCGCGCCAACGTCGCCATGAGCTTCACGCCGATCTCCAACCTCGAAGCCTGCGAGACCATCGTCAATGCCGGTGCGCCCGAGACCGGCACCATCGCCTTCAGCGGCGGCGTGGGCGCGCTGACGCTGTCGGCACCGGGCGCCGGCAACGACGGTTCGGTGCTGCTGACGGTGCAACTGGGAACCACGGCGTCCGGCAGCGCGTGCAATGCGTCAGCCGCGACGGTGCCCGCCGAGGCGGCGATCAGGCGCTACCTGCTCGGGCGCTGGAACGACGCCGACAATCCGGATGGCGATGCCAACACGCGCTACGACGACAATCCCGCGGCACGTGCCGCCTTCGGCCTCTACGGCGCGCAGCCGCGCAACTTCATCTACTTCCGCGAGAACTACTGAAGCGCGCAGGTATCATTCCCGCGTGCGCTTCCACATCTTCGTCAGCAACCACGGCGCCGCGGTGCAGGACCTCGCGCTGCACCTGCAGAAATCGCTCGAAAGCTGCGGCCACCCGACGTACTTCAGCGGCAAGCTGGTGGCCGGTTCGTGCAACATCATCATCGAGAACTTCGGTCCCAGGCTGATGGAAATGGCGATCGACCTCGCGCACGCGGGCACGCCGATCATCATCTGGGCCACCGAGGAGATCACCGGCGAGACCTTCAACATCAACGTCGACGATTCAAGTTCCCACTACGGCGACCGCGAGCACTGGAAGCTGCGCTACGACAACTTCGCCACCGTCGCCGAGCATGCCGCGGCGATCTGGGTGCCGGTGGAGTCGCTGGTGGGGCCTTACCGCGACGCGGCGCCGGGCGTGCCGGTGCAGTTCTTCCCGCACGGCTACGCCGAGGGCTACCCGCAGGTGGTGCAGCGCCCCGAAGCGCAGAAGGACATCGATTTCTACTTTTCGGGTTCCGCGACCGCGCATCGCAAGAGCCTGCTGCAGGCGCTGGCGAAGCGGCACGCGGTGGTGTCGCACCACCACGAGGTGCCCGAGTACGTCCGGCGCGATTACATCTCGCGCGCGAAGGTCTGCCTGTCGATGCGCCTGGGGCCGGAAACGCGGCTGCCCTCGGTATCGCGCATGCACGCCCTGGTGATGAACGGTTGCCACGTGCTGCACGAGCAATGCCCGCAGCCGAGCCACCTCGATCGCTACGTCGACCACGTGCGCTGGGACGACATGCCGCGCGCCTGCGAGGAGGCCTTGCGCCTGCCCGACCGGCAGGCGCACGCCGACGCGATGCGCGAGCGCCTGCGCGCCGAGCTGCCCATGAAGGGCGTGGTACCGCGGTTGCTGGACGAGGTGTTCTCCAGCCGCTGACGCGGCACGGCGTACTTCCGTGCCGCGCATGCTTCGATTCCGGAGGTCCGCATGACAAGACTGCTGCTTTGCCTGCTCGCGCTCGCCGCTGCCGGGCGCGCGTTCGCCTACGACTGGGTGCTCGCGAGCGCCGATGAGCACGCGCGCGCCGGCGCCGCGTTCCGCATCGAGTTGATCAGCCTTGCAGGCGAGCCGCTGCCCGGGCGCATCGCCCTGCGGGTGCGCGGCGACCGCTATGGCCGCGTCATCGACGCCATCGCGGCCGGCGAGGCCGCGAATGCACGCCGCGCGTACTCCGGCACCCTGCCTGCCGTGGCCGAGGGTGCGCTCGCGCTCGAGCTTGCCGACCGCGCGTCGAGCGTGCTGGTGCTGCTGGTGCAGCGCGAGCGCGATGCGGTGCAGCAGCTCACCGCGCCGCTCGCCGCCGGCGCCAAGGCGCGCGCGAACGCCGGACCGCCGCTGTCGGCGCATGACCCGATGTATTTCATCGCCGGCACGCGCGGCGGCGCCAGCGCACGCTTCCAGATCTCGTTCAAGTACCGGCTGTTCGACGAGGCGGCCGGGCTGGGCCGCGAACAGCCGTGGCTGACCGGGCTGTACTTCGGCTACACGCAGAACTCGCTGTGGGACCTGTCGTCCGAATCGAAACCGTTCCGCGACACCAGCTACCGGCCGTCGCTGTTCTGGGACTGGCGGCGGCTGGACGACAACAGCTGGATCGACGGCCTGCGCGCGGGCCTGGAGCACGAATCGAACGGCAAGGACGGGCTGCGCTCGCGCTCGGTGGACACCGCGTTCGTGCGGCCGTCGTGGCGCTGGCAGACCGCGCCGGGAGAGACCCTCGAGTTCGCGCCGAAGTTCTATGCCTATCTGGACAAGGACGACAACCCGGACATCCACCGCTATCGCGGCTATGCCGACTGGCACCTGCGCTACGCGCGCGGCAGCGACTGGGCGCTGGGCCTGACCGCGCGCGCCGGCACCGCCGGCAAGGGCAGCTTCCTCGCCGACTACTCGGTGCGCACGCGCGCGCTGGCGTTCGGCCCGTTGAGCGGCTACCTGCACCTGCAGTGGTTCAGCGGCTATGGCGAGGACATCCTCGGCTACAACCAGCGCCGCAAGTCGCAGTTCCGCGTCGGCGTGGCGATCGTGCCCTGACACAGGCCGTCGGCGCTATCGAGCGCCTGCGCGCCGCGCCGCCGATGAAGGACGTGGTGCCGCGGCGGCTGGACTGCTTGACGCTGGCGCCCCTGTACACCTAGCATCTGCGTATCGCAAATGTGATACGGAGCATTCGATGGCGGTTTCGCTGCGCTTACCCGATGCCATGAAGCGGCGCCTTGCCAGGCTGGCCGAGGCGCAGCAGACGACGCCGCACGCTTTGATGGTGGACGCGATTCGCGAGAAGATCGACGCCGAAGAGGCGCGTGCCGCGTTCCATGCCGAGGCGAAGGCGCGGCTCGCGCGCATGAAGAAGTCCGGGCTGGCGATTCCCGCAGATGAGGCGTTCGCCTACCTGCGCGAACGAGCTGAGGGCGGCACGCCCGCGCGGCCCAAGGCTTTCCGGGTCGCGTGATCGTCTTTGCGGACGAGGCGCTGGACGACCTTGAACGCATACTCGAATTCAACGTCGCACGCGACCCTGCCTCGGCGCTGGAACACGTGGAGAAGGTGCACAGTGCCGTCGCCGTGCTCGACCCGCATCCGCAGATCGGACGCCCGATCGGCGGCGGTTCCCGGCTGCGCGAACTGGTCATCTCGCACGGCGCGACCGGCTACATTGCGCTCTACGAATACTCTGCGGCGGAAGCGCTGATCCGCGTCGTCGCGATCCGCCATCAGAGAGAAGCGGGTTACCGGGGGGATTGAGCACGGAGCTCGGCCGCGCTTCGCCTACATCGCCTTGAAGAGGTCCGCGTACACGCGGCTTACGGCAAGCATCTCGCCAGAAGCCTTCAGTCGCAGACTGAGTCGGCCGGACTCGTCGCGGTGCGCCATTTCGATGGCGTCCAGATTCACGATGGTGCCGCGGTGCACTTGGCGGAAGCGCTCGGGCGACAGCTGCGCGAGTAGTTCCTTCAGCGACGTGCGCAGCAACGCCGTGCCCTCCGCGGTGACAACGCTGGTGTACTTGTCGGTGGCCTGGAAGTACAGCACCGACTCCACCGGGATCATCTTCACCGTGTTGCCCGCCGCGGCGCGGATGGTGCGCAGCGCATCCGCGGACGGCACCCACGACTGTGGCGCGGCCATCAGGCTGCGCAGCTGCGCTGCCAGCATGGAGAGCTCGCAGGCGCGCGACCCGATGCGCGCCTTCAGGCGCTTCACCGCGCGCGCGAGCGCAGCGGTGCTCACGGGCTTGAGCACGTAGTCGACTGCCGCCGCATTGAAGGCCTTCAGAGCGTACTCGTCGTAGGCGGTGACGAACACGATGGCCGGCACCGCCTCCCCCAGGCACTCGGCGAGCGCTTCGGCGGCCTCCAGCCCGCTCATGCCGGGCATGCGGATGTCGAGGAACGCGACCTGCGGCCTCTCACGTTCGGCGATCGCGATCGCATCGGCGCCGTTCCCCGCGACGCCTGCGATCTCCAGCTCCGGCCACGCCTCGGCCAGCGCCGCCTGCAGGCTGGCAGCAAGCAGCGGCTCGTCCTCGGCGAGGATCGCGCGTACCTTCATCGCGGCAGGCGCAGCGTCACGGTGACGCCTCCGGAGGCGTTTCGCACATAGTCGAACGTGCCGTTCGCGGCGGCGGTGCGCGCGCGCACGTTGGCCAGACCCACGCCGCTGCCGGCGGTGGCCGACTCGCCCAGCCCGGTATCGGCAACCGTGATTTCGATGCCACCCGCCGCCTCGCGGGCATGGACGCGCAGTTCGCCGCCTTCCACCTTGGGCTCGATGCCGTGCCGGATCGCGTTTTCAACCAGCGGTTGCAGCAGCATCGGCGGGATGGCGGCGCCGGCGAGCGCATCCGGCAACTCAAGCGCGTGACGCAGGCGCGCGCCCATGCGCACCGCCTGAACTTCCAGGTAGCCGCGCAACAGCGCGAACTCGTCGCCGAGCGTGCTGCGCTCGGCGCGCGTCGCGCCCAGCGCGCCGCGCAGGTACCGGTTCAGGTGGGCGAGCATCGCGCGTGCGCGTGGGGGGTCGGTCTGGATAAGCGCATCCAGGTTGGCCAGCGTGTTGAAGAGGAAATGCGGCTCGATCTGCGCCTGCAGGAGCTTGAGCCGCGCCTCCAGTTCGCGGCGCTCGAGCTCGGCCGCGCGCTGTCGTGTCCAGAAGAACCAGGTGCCGACGAGGCCGGCGGCGACCGTCACCGCGAGCGCCGCGCGCGTGCCGCCGGCGGAATCCTGCGGCATTCCCAGCAGAGCGGATGCGATTGCGCTTCCGGCCAGCCAGCCGGCCAGCACCGCGCCGGCAGCCAGGGCCGCGAACGGCGCCAGCGGTGGCCTGCGGCCCGGCCACAGCAGGCGCCAGCCGCCGTGGATGAGCGCGAACACGAGCAGCCCGATGCATTGCGAGAACACAAGGTTCACGGCGAAGCGGCCGCCATAGCCCACCAGCGTCAGCAGCACCGCGATGCCGGTGTTGAACGCCGCGACCGCGAGCAGGGCGAAGCCGAATCCTTGCATCAGGCGTGCAGCTTACCGCCGGCGCCCTGCGGCCGCACGCGAGCACATGCCTACTGGAGCCGCTTCAGCTCCGCGGTCTCCATGCGTTCCCGCAGCCCGGACAGTGCGAGCAGCACGACGGTGGCGTGGATGGCGAGCCCCAGCCCCCAGCTCGCCAGCGGCCACAGGTTCCAGTGCACCTGCGGAGTCGTTTGCATCTGCACCAGGGCGAGGAAGGCATTGACCACGACGTACACGCTGGCGTGAACGTACAGCCCGACGCGGGCGTTGACGCGACGGCGGGCAATGCGTTTCAGGTCTTCGTTCATGGGCATCCTCCATTGAGAGGACGCCAGTCTGCGTTGCGCAAGGCCACGCTTCCAGCGCTTTGCGACGGGCTGCGGCCGACGCCGACGAACCCCCAGGCAGGGCGGATGGACGATCTCTCTTCTAGGCAAGGCCGAGGCCGGACCAGACGAACCTACCCAGTAGGCGGCCGGGAAGCAGGGTGAACAACCCCGCGAGTACCAAGCCCCCGCCGTAGAGACCGATCACCATGCGGCGATGTGCGCGGATTCGATGCGTCACGGCGAGATGCACCGCTGCTCCGAGCATGGCGATCACCATCACCGAGAGTGCATGGATCCACGAGAATGTGCCGTTGCCGCGGATCCAGAAGCTCGAGATCGCGACCACCAGCATCAATGCTACCCAGGACCGGCCGGCCATGCGATGCAGCGGTGTTCCCTTGGCCGCAAGGAACATCGCGCCGCCCAGCGCAAGCGCCGCCAGCGCAGCGAACGTGTGGAGCAGGATGACAGGGGTAAAGGCGGAGTGCATGAGCGCAGCTTCCATGCTCCGCACCGCGTACTCCAGCGCTTTGCGACGGACTGCGGCCGGCGCCGATGAACCGGTAGACTCGCGCCATGAACGACCTGCTGATCAGGGGCGCGATGGTGTACGACGGCAGCGGCGAGCCCGGCCGCGTGAGGGACGTCGCGGTGACCGACGGGCGCATCGCCGAGCCGGGGCCGGCGAAGCACACGCTGGAGGCCGGCGGCCTGGCGCTGATGCCCGGCATCGTCGACATCCACACGCACTACGACGCGCAGGTGACCTGGGATGCGACGCTGTCGCCGTCGCCCGCGCTCGGCGTCACCACCGCGATCATGGGCAACTGCGGCTTCGGCATCGCACCCTGCCCGGAGCCGCTGCGCGAGACCGTGCTGAAGAACCTGTCGGTGGTGGAAGGCATGGACCTGAAGGCGCTGCTGGAAGGCACGCGCTGGGATTTCGAGACCTTCAGCGAGTACCTGGATGCGCTGGAACGCATCCGGCCCTATGCCAACGTCGGCGTGCTGGCGGGTCACTCGACGATACGCAGCGCGGTGATGGGAGAAGAGGCGTCGACCCGCCGCGTGCCGACGCCTGACGAGCTGCGCCGCATGCAGGACACGGTGCGCGACGCCCTCGCTGCAGGCGCGGCGGGCTTCGCGTCTTCGTTCTCGCCCAACCACAGCGGCTGGGGTGGCCGGCCGATGCCCTCGACCATCTGCGAGGACGCCGAACTGCGCGCGCTGATCGAGCCGCTGAAGGAGGCAGGCCGCGGCGTGTTCGTCGTCTCCGCCGGCTCGCGCGCCACGCCCGAGTACCTCGAGGCGATCGCCGCCGACACCGGCAGGCCGATGTTCATCGTCACCGTGATCACCATGTACACCGATTCGTTCCCCGGCCGCGCCATGGACTATTACGAGCGCTGCGCGGCGGCGCTGGCGCGCGGGCACGAGGTGTACATCCACGCCAACTGCCAGCCGCTGTCCTTCGATTTCACGCTGCGCGAGCCCTACCCGTTCATGGCGCTGGAAGCCTTCGATCGCGTCAAGGCGGCGAAACCGGACGAGCTGCCCGCGATCTACGCGGATCCGGCGTTCCGGCAGCATTTCCGCGACAGCCTGAAGAATCCGCGCGCCGGCGTGCTGTTTTCAGGCGACTGGAGCAAGGTCGAGATCGACGGCGTGCCGCTGCCGCAGCGCGCCGGCGGCGCGGACCCGCTGGACTACTTCTGCTCGCAGCCGCTGGATGCGCAGATGATCGCGAAGCTGTTCCAGAACGACGACGCCGGCGTCGCGCCCTTGCTCAAGCACCCCGCCGGCGTCATCGCGCTGTCGGATGCCGGCGCGCACCTCATCTACCTGTGCGATGCCGGCTTCGGCCTGCACTTCCTCGCCCACTGGGTGCGTGAGAACGGCACGTTCACGCTGGAGGAGGCGGTGCGGCGGCTGACCGCGGACCCGGCGCGCAAGTACCGCATTCCCAGGCGCGGCGAGATCCGCATCGGCAACCATGCCGACCTGCTGCTGTTCGATCCGGCCAAGGTGGGCGTGTCGGACGTCAAGCGCGTGAAGGACCTGCCCGGCGGCGGCAGCCGCATGATCCGCGAGCCGCATGGCGTGCACGGCGTCTGGGTGAACGGCGTGCAGGTGCACAACGGCCGCAGCTACCTGGCGATGGAGCGCGGGCCGGGCCACGTGCTGCGGGAGTTCGCCAGCTAGCGGTGGCGGAACCAGGTAGCGCCGCCGGCGAGCGGACCTGGCGTCCTGCGCGGCTGCTGCCGATCGCGCTCGGCACGCTGATCGTGCCGCTGGACACCTCGCTCAACATCGCGTTCCCCGCGATCACGCAGGCCTTCGCCCTCGAGGTGGCGGCGATCCAGTGGCTGGTGGTGTGCTACATGCTCGTCTACGGCAGCCTGCTGCTGGTGTGCGGGCGCATCGGCGACATCCATGGCCATGCGCGCGTGTTCCGCCTCGGGCTGGCATGGAGCGCGGCCGCGCTGGTGCTCTGCATGTGGGCGCCTACTTACGGTTGGTTGCTTGCCTGTCGTGCGTTGCAGGGCGTGGGCGCGGCGCTGGTGCTGGCCTGCGGCCCGGCCCTGATCACCGCCCTCGCGCCCGATCGCATGCGCGCGCGCGCGCTGGGCGTGTACGCGATGGCGATGGCGCTGGGCTTCGCGCTCGGCCCGCTGGTCGGCGGCGTGCTGGTGGAGCAGTACGGCTGGCAGGCGGTGTTCTGGTTCCGCGTGCCGATCGCGCTGGCGGCGCTGGCGCTGTGCTGGCGCGTGCTGCCGGCCGCCGCGCGCGCCAGTGCCGCGGCGCGCTTCGACGCGCCGGGTGCGCTGCTGCTGGCACTGGCACTCGCCGCGCTGCTGCTGGCGGTGAACCGGCTGCGCTATCTCGCCGACGGCGACGCGAGCGGCCTGGCGCTGATCGCGCTGGGCGTCGCCGCCGCTGCTGCGTTCCTGTGGCAGCAGCGGCGCAGCCCGGCGCCGATCGTCGATGCGCGAGCGTTTCGCGACGTCGACTTCGCGCTGGTCAACGCCGCCAATCTGCTGGTCAACTTCGCCGGCTTCGCGGTGCTGCTGCTGGCGCCGTACTATCTGGTGCGCGCGGTCGAGGGTCCGCTCGCGCTCGCCGGCGCGCTGCTGGCCGCTGGCGGCATCGGCACCGCGGCGGCATCGCCGTTCGCCGCGCGCTGGGTCGCGCGCGTGTCGCCGTACGCGATCAGCGTGCTGGGCGGCCTGCTGGTCGCCGCAGGCCTGGCGCTCGCGTGCCTGTGGCAGGCCGATGCAAACGTCGCGCTGATCCTCGGCGCGCTGCTGCTGCAGGGTTGCGGGCTGGGTCTCTTCCAGGTTGCGTACATGGACATCGTCACCGCGCACCTGCCGCGCGAGGATCGCGGCGTCGCCGGCAGCCTGGCGCACCTGACGCGCACCGTAGGCGTACTCGCCGGCGCGACCGTGCTCAGCCTCGCCTTCCAGGGCTTCGAACCGGCGCACGGCTTCCTTGGCGCGTTCCAAGGCGCGTTCGGCCTCGCCGCTGCCGCCGCCGCGCTGGCCGCGGTGGCGATCCTCGCGCGCGCGCGGCACTGGCCGCGCTAGGCGCGGCCGTAGGGGCTGCGTTTCAGTGCCAGCCCTGCGGCCCGGCGGCTGCTGCGAGCGCCGGCTGCCGCATCGGACTGCGCGGCTCGAACGACCAGGCGAGGCCGTCTCCGTCGGCCCTCGCGCACACATGGCCGAGCCAGCGTGCGTCGTCGCTTGTCGGGTGGTCGGCGCGCAGGTGCGCGCCGCGGCTCTCCTCGCGCCGCAATGCCGCGCCGAGCACCACGGCGGCGCTGCGCGCCGCCATCTGCGCCTGCAGGCGCAGCGCCAGGTCTGCCGGCGCTTCGCCTGCCGGCATCTGATCGGCTTCTTCACGTAGCGCGGCGATGGCGGCGCTGCCGCGCGCCATATCCTCAGGACGGCGCTCGATGCCGCCGCATTCCCATAGCGTGGCGCGGATGCCGGCCAGGATGTCCGCGGCACTGCGCGCAATGCCCGAAGGCCCGCGCGGTATCAGCGCCTCCAGGTCCGGGTCGGCGCGGCCGGCAACTTTCGCGAACGCGGCCGCGGCGCACCCGGCGCGGTGGCCGAAGACGACAGTCTCGCTCAGCGAGTTCTCGCCCATGCGATTCGCGCCGTGCAGCCCGCCGCCGGTTTCCCCGGCGACGAATAGTCCGGGCACATCGGTCGAAGCATCCGGCCGGAAGCTCACGCCGTCGACCACGTAGTGTGCCGCGGGTGCAATGCGCAGCGGACGCTCCAGCACGCCGCAGGTATCGCGAAAGAACGTCCAGCTGCCGGCTGTCTGCGGATCCGCGTTCCAGGCCGCCGCGTCCGCCGCGCGAAAATCGACCAGCACCTCGCGGCCCTCCTTCAACTCGCGATACAGGGCCTGCGCCAGCCGGTCGCGCGCTCGCACCGCCGGCAGCCTGCGCTCCAGGCCATGCTTGTCGAGCAGGTCCTCGCCGCGGTCGTTTACCAGCCGGCCGAGGTCCAGCACCGGCCCCGGGATGATCGCGCGCGGCAGTTCGGGCATGTCGAGTGCGAGCGCGTAGAACTGCACGAACTCCATGTCCTGCAGCCGCGCTCCCGCGCCAAGCGCGAGCGCGAAGGCGTCGCCGGTGATCTGCTCGGCGGTATCGTGGCGTGCGAACATCGCCGCGCCGCCGCCTGCGGCCAGCACCAGCGCGCCGCAAGCTATTGCCTGCCAGCCTGCACTCGCGGTATCGAAGGCAGCCAGGCTCGCGCCCTCGCCGCCGGCGCGAATGCTGCGCACCACAAGGCCGCTGGCGAAGCGCACGCCCAACGCCAGCGCGCGCTCATGCAGGCAGCGCACGACTTCGCTGCCGCGTCTCGGCCCGGATCCGGCGGCTACCATGCTGCCGGCACGCAGCGGCGCCACGGTGCGCAAGCCCCAGTCCAGCAGTTGCTGCAGCCGTGCCGGAGCATCCTCGACCAGTGCGGCCACCAGTTCGGGCCGGTTGAGCCCGCGTCCGGTCTCGAACGTGCGCGCGGCGTGCTCCTCCGCGGACAGGCCGCGCCACGCACCGATGAAGCCGCCGCCGCAGATTGGCGACGCGCCGCCCTGCCCGGGCGGGTCCTTGGAGACGACGAGGACCGACGCACCGGCCTGCGCGGCCGCCACGGCGGCCATCAGCCCCGCGGCACCCGCGCCGACGACGCATACGTCGCCCCGCAAGGGAGGTCGGCCAGGCATCACGCCGTGCTTACGCCGGCTTGAACTTCGGGATGCCGGCCTCTGCGCTGATGTCCTCGAACGTGACGACCACCTTCATGCCGATCTTCCAGTGTTCCGGCTTGGCGCCGACCAGCTGCCCGTACATGCGCGCGCCTTCGTCCAGGTCGATGATGCCCAGCGTCACCGGCAGGTCGGCCTTCCAGCCGGGGAAGTTCATCATCACCTTGTTGGCGGTGGTGAACGAATAGATCGTGCCCTTGCCCGAGACCTCGACCCACTCGAGCTTGCGGCTGCCGCAGTCTATGCACCAGGGCTTGGGGAAGAAGTTCAACGTGCCGCACTTGCCGCACTTCTGCACCACCAGCTTGCGGTTCTTCGCCGCGGCCCAGAACGGCCGTGTGGCGTCGGTGATGTCGGGCATCGGCTTGCCCGCGGCGTCCATTTTCATTTCGCTCATCTTCTAGGCCTCCGCTCCGAATACCAGGGTCACGCAACTGCGGTTGTTCCTCGCGTAGGTCATGCCGCCGAATCCGGAGGCGACCGATATGCCGGCGTTCTTCTTCACCTGGCGCTCGCCCGCCTCGCCGCGCACCTGCGTCACCGCCTCGATCAGCGGCTGGAAGCCGCCGATCGCGCCGCCGGGCTGGCCGCCGGAGAGCTGGCCGCCATCGGTGAGCAGCGGGAAGTCGCCCTGGATACGCAGGTCGTGCTCGTCGACGAAGCGCCCGCCCTCGCCCTTCTTCGCGAAGCCGTAGTCCTCGAGCTGGATCAGCGCCACCATCGGGTAGTCGTCGTAGGGCTGGAACGAGCCCACGTCCTTGTGCGCGATGCCCGCCATCGCGAACGCCTCGGGTGCGGTCTGCAAAAAGCCCGTATCGGTGATGTCCGGGAAGGTGCGCGAGCCCGAGTAATAGTTGTTCACCTCGGCGAAGCCGCGCAGGTACGCGGGCTTCGGCGTGATCGCGCGCGCGTCTTCGGCGCGCGCGACGATGTAGGCAAGGCCGCCGTTCACCATCGGCACGCAGTCGAACAGGCGCACCGGCCAGGACAGTCGTTCGGAGGCGAGGTACTCCTCCATGGTGAAGGGCTTGCGGTAGATCGCGCCCGGGTTCAGCGACGCGTGGTAGCGCGCGGTGACCGCGATCTTGCCGAGCTGCTCGTCCTTCAGCGGGTACTTGTCCATGTAGCGCGTCTGCACCAGCGCGAACTGCGCGTTCGCACCCATGACGCCGAACGGGCCCTGGAAATCCCAGAACACGCCGCGCGTGCGCTCTGGCGACAGCGGCAACCCCGGCGCAATCGACGGTATCGTCAGCGGCGTGTCCGCGCCCATGATCAGCGCGCGATCGACGATGCCCGCTTCGATCATCGCCGCGGCGCGGATCATCATCGCCGCCGCCGACGCGCCGCCCTGGTCGGCGCGGATCAGCACGCGCGGGCTGATGCCCAGCGTCTCGGCGACCGCCGCCGACCAGTTCACCGTGTGGCTCGCCTCGGCGTGCGCGACGCCGATCGCCTGGCCGTCGAAGTCGTTCTTCGACATGCCGGCGCGCTCAAGCGCCAGGTCGGCGGCCCAGGCCAGGTACTCGTCCACCGTGTAGATGCGCTCGCCCTTTTTCGCGCGGCTGTATGGCGTCCTGCCGTAGCCGACCACCGCGACCTTTCCGCGCATGTGTGCGTCTCTTCTCATGCCTGTCCTCGCTTTCAGTTCAATACCATCACGGCGTCCACCGCCGTCGCGCCGGCAGCATCCGCCAGCACCGGGTTCAGGTCCAGCTCGCGCAGCCGCGCGCCGGCCGCCTCGCCGAAGCGCGACACCGCGCAGATCGCCTCCACCAGCGCCTCGCGGTTCACAGCGGCGCGACCGCGCACCGTACCGAGCATCGCCGCGCCGCGCAGTTCGTCCAGCATGCCGGCGGCGACGCTTGGCGTCACCGGGCAGCGGCGGAACGCCACGTCCTTCAGCACCTCGACGAACACGCCGCCCAGGCCCGCCATCACCACCGGCCCGAACACCGGGTCATACTGCAGGCCGATCACTACCTCGACGCCACCGCCCGCCGCCATCTTCTGCACGATCACGCCCTCCAGCCGCGCCTCGGCCTTGTAGGCCTTTGCGTCCGCCATGAGCGAGGCGAACGCGGCGCGCATCGCCGGCGCGGAGTCCACGCCCAGGCGCACGCCCTTGGCTTCGGTCTTGTGCAGGATGTCGGGCGATTCGATCTTCACCGCCACCGGGTAGCCGAGCGCGGCCGCCGCGGTGACGGCTTCGGCAGCGGATGCCGCGAGGCGCACCGGCGCCATCGGCACGCCGCACTCGGCAAGCAGTTGCGAGGTTTCGGCCGTGCCTACCGCGCCCGCCGCCTGCGGCAGCGCGAGCTTCGGCAACTGCACCGCGGCGCGCGCGGGTGCGTCCGCAAACCAGCGCCGGCGCGCATCCGCGTACTGCATCAGCCCGGCGAGCGCATCCACCGCCGGCTCCGCGCCGCGCAGCACCGGGATGCCGAGCGCGCGCAGCTTCTGCACGCCGGCCTCGGGCGCGGCGACCCAGGCGACGACGAAGGGCTTCTTCGCCGCCGCCTTGATCTCGCCGAAGATGCGTACCAGCGTGTCCACGTGCGCGTGCATCAGCTGCAACCAGACGATGCCGGCATGCACCTGTGGATCCTCCAGCACGATCCGGACGCTGTCGCGCAGAAGCGCCGGCTGTGCGACGAACTGGCCGGTGATGTCCACCGGATTGCCCACCGCGCCGAAGCCCGGGATCACGCCCTGCAGCGCGCTACGCGTCGCCTCTCCCAGCACCGGCACGGCGAGCCCGATCTCCTCCGCGCGGTCGGCCATCAGTACGCCGGCGCCGCCGGACTGCGTGATCAGGCCCAGTCCCTTGCCCTCCGGCAGCGGGCAGGCGGAGATCACCTCCACCATGTCCAGCATGTGTTCCTCGTTCCTCGCGCGCACCATGCCGTACTGGCGCACTACCGCATCGAACACGCGGTCCTCGCCCGCCAGCGACCCGGTGTGCGAAGCCGCGGCGCGGCTGCCCGCGCCCAGGCGGCCCACCTTGGTCAGCACCATCGGCTTGCCGACCTCGAGCGCGTGCTGCGCAAGAGAAATCAGCCCCGCGCCGTCCTTCAGGCCCTCGATGTAGCCGGCGCCGACGCGGATGCGCGCATCGTCCAGCACGTAACGCATTACTTCCGGGAAGCTGACGTCGGACTCGTTGCCGGTGTTGATGAAGTAGCCGAGGCCGGTGCCGCGGCTGCGCGCCAGCGCCGCGATGCCGGTGCCGAAGGCGCCGGACTGCGTGACGAAGCCCACCGGACCAGCCGGCGTGTCCGCATCCGCGTACTGGCTGAAGGTGGCGACCACGTGCTCGAACGCGTTCACCAGGCCGAGGCAGTTGGGGCCGCACAGGCGCACGCCGCCCTTCTTCGCCTCTTCCACCAGGCTGCGCTCCAGCGCGCGGCCGGATTCGCCCATCTCGCCGAAGCCGGAGCTGAACACCACCGCCGCGGGCACCGACTTGGCGCCGAGTTCGCGCACCGCGGCGATGACGTCCTTCGCCGGCAGCACGATCACGGCCAGGTCCACCGCGTCGGGGATCGCGCCCACCGACGGGTAGCAGGTGAGCCCGCCGACCTTGTCGTACTTCGGATTCACCGGGTAGATCCGCCCCTTGTAGCCCTTGTCCAGCAGGTGCTTCAACGGGCGGCCGTTGATCTTGGCGAAGTCCGCCGACGCGCCAAGGATGGCGATCGATGCCGGGCTGATCAGTGCGCGCAGGCCTTCCGGCTTGCGCTGCTTGGGTTTTGCTTTTGCCATGTCTCCCGTTTATCCGGTGAATGCAGAAATGCCGGTCTGCGCGCGTCCCAGCGTGAGCGCGTGGATGTCGTGCGTGCCTTCCAGCGTGTTTACCGTCTCCAGGTTCATCAGGTGGCGGATGACCCCGTATTCGTCGGCGATGCCGTTGCCGCCGTGCATGTCGCGCGCCATGCGCGCGATCTCCAGCGCCTTGCCGGCGGAGTTGCGCTTCAATAGCGACACCATCTCCGGCGTCGCCAGCCCGCGCTCGCGCAGCCTGCTCACCTGCAGGCAGGCGAGCAGCCCGAGCGCGATCTCGGTCTGCATGTCGGCGAGCTTCTTCTGTATCAGCTGGTTCGCCGCCAGCGGCCGTCCGAACTGCTTGCGGTCGATGACGTACTGCCGCGCCGCGTGCCAGCAGAACTCCGCCGCGCCGAGCGCGCCCCAGCAGATGCCGAAGCGCGCGTTGTTGAGGCACCCGAACGGCCCCTTCAGGCCGGAGACGTTCGGCAGCAGGTTCGCTTCCGGCACGAACACCTCGTCCATGACGATCTGCCCGGTGGGCGAGGCGCGCACCGAGAACTTGCCTTCGATCTTCGGCGTTTCCAGCCCCTGCATGCCGCGCTCGAGGATGAAGCCGCGGATCACGCCGCCGTCGTCCTTGGCCCACACGATCATCAGGTCGGCGATCGGCGCATGCGTGATCCAGGTCTTGGTGCCCGACAGGCGGAAGCCGCCGGGCGCTGCGCGCGCACGGGTTTTCATGCTGCCCGGGTCCGAGCCATGGTCCGGTTCGGTGAGGCCGAAGCAGCCGAGCAGTTCCGCCTTCGCCATCTTCGGAAGGAAACGGCGCCGCTGCTCCTCGCTGCCGTAGGCGTAGATCGGCAGCATCGCCAGCGTGGATTGCACGCCCATCGCCGAGCGGTACGCGGTGTCCACGCGCTCGAGCTCGCGCGCGACGAGGCCGTAGGCGACGTAGCCGATGCCGGCGCAGCCGTAGCCCTCCAGCGTGGCGCCGAGAAAGCCCAGCTCCGCCATTTCGCGCATCACCGCGATGTCGAAGCTCTCGTTGCGGTTGGCGAGCAGGATCCGCGGCGCGAGCTTGTCCTGCGCGTATTCGCGCGCGGTGTCGCGGACGAGCCGCTCCTCGTCGGTGAGTTCCGCCTCGATCAGCAGCGGATCGTCCCACTGGAAGCTGCCGCCCGCGAGGGTGACGTTGCCGGTTTTCATGAACCGCCGAGTTTAGGCCAGCGCGCGGTCGCGGGCGAGCCGGGAAGCGAACCACGCGCGCCCCCGCGCGCTCACGCGTCCGTGCGCAGGCCGCGTGCCAGCTTCCAGCGCGCGATGCGCTCGAGCAGGTCCTTCAGGTGTAGCGGCACCAGGATCAGGATCGCCAGCAGGTACTGCACCCAGAACTGGTCCAACCAACCGTCGAGGCCATGCCTGATGCCGAGCATCTGCGCAACGAAGGCCGCGACCAGGGCCGCAGGCCCGAGTACCGCCAGGCACGCGATCACGAGAATGCCGCCGATCATCCACAGGCTGTTGTAGTCGTAGTTGATGTGCAGCGGCTGGTCGAACTTCAGGTAGATGCCCTTCCACAGCAGGTCCTTCGCCACGAACACGCCCCACATCGCCAGCGTCCATTCCGACTGGCGCTGCATGCCCCAGATGCCCAGCGCCATCAGCGGACCGAGCAGCAGCGCCTGCAGGAAAAGCGTGCTCCATAGTCCCATCGGCGTGCCGCTCGAGGTGTAGCCGCGCTCCGCGGGGTCCGCCGCCATCGCCTCGAGCGCGCCGCGCAGCGCCGGCACCCGGTGCAGCCGGTGCATCAGCGCGATCAGGAACGTGCGCAGGATCCACGTCAGCGTGAGCGCCGCGACCAGCATCTCGCCCGGGTAGCGCAGGAACGCGCAGACCACCGCCCACGCGAGGAACCACGCGGCAGTCGCCGCCAGCACCAGCCGGAACGAAGGATCCTTCATCCGCTCCGAGAACTCGCGCCGCTTCGCCGCCTTCTCGGCCTCGTCCATCACGGGATTCTAGGCTTCCGCGCCGGCAGGATCGCGGCCGCCGCCGAACGGCAGCTGCGCGGTGCTCGCGACGCCGTCCGCGCCCGCCTGCAGCTCATGCACGCCCGCGCCCAGCAGCCGCACCGGGCGGCGCCCGGCCTCGGTGCGTTCCAGCAGCGCCAGCGCGCGCGCGGCGATGGCGTCCGCGTCATCGGTGGGCGCGGCGGTGTGGCTGCGCGTCACGGTGGTGAAGTCCTCGTAGCGCACCTTGATGGTGACGCAGCGGGCAAGCAGCTTCTTCGCCGCCAGGCTCGCCGCCGCGCGGCGCGCCAGGCGATCGATCTCGGCGCGCGCTTCGCGCAGGTCGACCAGGTCCTCGACATAGGTGGTCTCGGTGCTGATCGACTTCCATGGCCGGTTGGGCTGCACCGCGCGCGGGTCGTCGCCGCGCGCAAGGCGCCGCAGCCAGTCGGCCTGGCTGCCCACCGTCCTTCGCAGCAGCGCTTCGTCCGCGGCGCGCACGTCGGTGAGCTTGTCGATGCCGATCGCGCGCAGTTTTCCTGCGGTCACCGGACCGACGCCCCACAGCGCATCCACCGGCAACCCGGCGAGGAAGGCCTCCACCTTGTGCGGCGGGATCACCGTGAGTCCGTCCGGCTTCTGCCAGCCGGAGGCGATCTTGGCGAGGAACTTGTTCGGCGCCACGCCGGCGGAGGCGGTGATGCCCACCTCCTCGCGGATGCGCGCCTTGAGCCGTTTCGCGATGTCGCTGGCGTAGCGCTCGCCCCACAGGTTCTCGGTGACGTCCATGTACGCTTCGTCCAGCGATAGCGGCTCGACCAGCGGCGTGCACGAGCGCAGGATCGCCATCACCTGCTGCGACACCGCGCGGTACCGGGTGAAATCCGGCCGCACGATCAGCAGTTCCGGGCACAGCCGCAGCGCGCGCGACATCGGCATCGCCGAGCGCACGCCGAACTTGCGCGCCTCGTAGCTTGCCGCCGCCACCACGCCGCGCGACTGCGGCGAGCCGCCCACCGCCAGCGGCTTGCCGCGCAGCGTGGGGTCGTCGCGCTGCTCGACGGATGCGTAGAATGCATCCATGTCGATGTGAATGATCCGGCGCGCGGAGTCGGAGTTCAACGGGAGATCAGGATGGACGTACGTGCCGCTGTTGCATATGAACCCGGCAAACCGCTGGTCGTCGAGACGGTGCAGCTCGATGGCCCGAAAGCGGGCGAAGTGCTGGTCGAGATCAAGGCAACGGGAGTCTGCCACACCGACGAATTCACGCGCTCAGGCGCCGACGCAGAAGGCCTCTTTCCCGCCATCTTCGGCCACGAGGGCGCCGGCATCGTCGTCGACGTCGGCCCGGGCGTGAGCTCGGTGGCGAAGGGCGACCACGTGATCCCGCTCTACACGCCGGAATGCCGGCAGTGCAAGTCGTGCCTCTCGCGCAAGACGAACCTGTGCACCGCGATCCGCGGCACGCAAGGCAAGGGCGTGATGCCGGACGGCACCAGCCGCTTCTCCATCGCCGGCAAGCCCATACACCACTACATGGGCTGCTCGACCTTCGCCAACTACACCGTGCTGCCCGAGATCGCGCTGGCGAAAATCCGCAAGGACGCGCCCTTCGACAAGGTCTGCTACATCGGCTGCGGCGTCACTACCGGCATCGGCGCGGTGATCAACACCGCGAAGGTGGAGGCCGGCGCCAACGTGGTGGTGTTCGGCCTCGGCGGCATCGGCTTGAACGTGGTGCAGGGCGCGCGCATGGTCGGCGCCAACATGATCGTCGGCGTCGACCTAAACCCCGCGCGCGAAGCGCTGGCGAGGAAGTTCGGCCTCACGCATTTCGTCAATCCGAAAAATGTCAAAGGCGACCTGGTGGCGCACCTGGTCGAGCTCACCGGCGGCGGCGCCGACTACAGCTTCGAATGCGTGGGCAACGTGCAGCTGATGCGCCAGGCGCTGGAATGCTGCCACCGCGGCTGGGGCGTGTCGGTGATCATCGGCGTTGCCGGCGCCGGCCAGGAGATCGCCACGCGCCCGTTCCAGCTGGTGACCGGGCGGGTGTGGAAGGGCACCGCGTTCGGCGGCGCGCGCGGCCGTACCGACGTGCCGAAGATCGTCGACTGGTACATGGACGGCAAGATCAACATCGACGACCTGATCACGCACACCATGCCGCTCGCCGACATCAACAAGGCCTTCGACCTGATGCACGCCGGCACGTCGATCCGCAGCGTCGTGGTGTACTAGAACATGCTCAGGCGCATCCTCGGCTCGCCACGGACCTGGATGCTTCTCTTGCTGGCCGTCGCCGTGGCGGTGGTGTGGTGGCAACGCGCGCGCGGCCCGCTGGTGCACGTGGAAACCGTGCGCCGCGCCGACATTACGCAGACGGTGGTGTCCACCGGCCGCGTCATCACGCCGGCGCGCGTGGAACTGGGCAGCGTGATCACCGGCACGGTGACCGAGCTGCTGGTGCGCGAGGGTGATCCAGTGAAGGCCGGCCAGGTGCTGGCGCGCCTGCGCGCGGACGAGCCGCGCGCCGCGGTGGCGCAGGCCGAAGCCGCGCTGGCCGAGGCCGAGGCGCGCCTCGCGCAACTGGGCACGCTCGCCGGCCCGGTGGCCGAGAACGCGCTCGAGCGCGCCGCGCAGAACCTGCGGCTCGCGCGCGAGGAGCACCTGCGCGTGGAGCGGCTGCACAGGCAGGGATTCTTCAGCACCTCGCGGCTGGACGAGGCGCTGCGCAACCTGCGCGTGGCGGAGTCCGATCATGCCTCGGCGCTCGCGCAGGCGACCGCCAACCGCCCACGGGGCAGCGAGCACGCGCTGGCGCGCGCGCGGCGCGAGCAGGCGCATGCGGCGCTGGCGCTGGCGAAGGCTCGGCTCGAGTACACCGAAATCCGCGCCAGCGCGGATGGCACGCTGCTGCGCAAGTTCGTCGAACCCGGCGACACGGTGCAGCCGGGCAAGCCGCTGTTCGAACTCACCGTGGCGGGCGAGACGCAGGTGCTGCTGCAGGTGGACGAGAAGAACCTCGGCCTGCTGGCCGCGGGACAACGCGCGAAAGTGGCGGCGGACGCGTATCCGGACCGCCCTGCGGACGCCGCGATTTTCTACATCGCGCCCTCGGTGGATGCGACCCGCGGCACGGTAGAGGTGAAGCTGCGCGTGCCCGACCCCGGCACCTTCCTCAAGCCCGACATGACCGTGTCGGCCGAGATCCTGTCGGGAAGCAAGAAGGGCGCGCTCGCGCTGTCGTCTGCCGCGGTGCGCGATGCTGCCGGCGCGCGGCCCTGGGTGCTGGCGGTGCGCGACGGCCGCGCCGCGCGCGTCGACATCAAGCTGGGGTTGCGCGGCGAAGGCGTGGTCGAAGTGCAGGACGGACTTGCCGAAGGCGAACTGGTGGTGCCGGTGGGCGCGCCGGTACGGCCCGGCGCGCGCCTGCGCGCCGATGCCGCGCCGCCGCCCGCGAAGGAAAAGACCGGCACGCTGGACGTCGTGCGCTAGCCATGGCACGCCCATCCTCCGCGCTTGCTGCAAGTCGGGACCAGGTCCTCGCGCTGGCGCAGCTATTGGGCGTTCGGGTGGAGGTGCGCACGCCGGCGGAGATCTCGCGCCATATCCGGGACCGCGCGCTTGCGGAGGCGCTGCCGCTGTGAACGAAAGGGACGTCCTGCGCCTTCGGCAGATCGTCGACGGCGCGCAGGCCCTCGCATGGGTCATCTGAACAACCCTCTGTCGACGCGCTAGAATTCGCCTCATGAATGCCTACACCGCCGTCATCGAGCATTGTCCGGACACGAAGCTGTACGTGGGCTATGTGCCGGGGTTCCCGGGCGCCCATAGCCAGGGCGCGACGCTTGACGAGTTGCACGCGAACCTTCGGGAAGTGATCGGCATGCTTATCGAGGATGGCGAGCCCAGGCTGGAGAGAAGTGGCCCCACGCGCTTAGACAGCTCCGGGGGGTGTATATAGGTGCGATCCCAGCAAGTTGAGGGATTTCCACGGGGCCGCGCGTGCGGCGCTGTTGTCGCACACGAGCACGCGACGCGGTGGGCAACCGGCTGGCGAAATCAACACGTCTAGGAGAGTCTGCCCTGCAGACCGGAGCTAACGCACGTTCGGCTACGCGTTCGATGATCTGGTCAGGGTCAGCCAGATTGACCCGTCCCTTCTAGTCGTACCAGCTGATTGGCAGGAAGCCCAGCCGCGGCTGGACTGCTGCAGGTGGTCTAGAACTCCTGTAAAGACCTAGCCATGGCACGCCCATCCTCCGCGCTTGCTGCAAGTCGGGACCAGGTCCTCGCGCTGGCGCAGCTATTGGGCGTTCGGGTGGAGGTGCGCATGCCGGCGGAGATCTCGCGCCACATCCAGGACCGCGTGCTCGCGGAGGCGCGGCCGCTGTGAACGAGAGGGACGTCTTGCGCCTTCGGCACATCGTCGACGGCGCGGAGCGGAGCGCGGGGTATCTGGGCGGGCGCCCTGTCGCAATGCAGCGTGCGGCGAGTAGATTAGAGTGCCCCTAGCTAGGGCGTGGCCTGCGGCGACGCAGACGGCGGCTCGTACACGAAGCGCCACTCGGCGTAGCGCGCGGCACCTTCCAGGCTTGCCTGCGCCGGCGCGAAGCCGCCGCGCTTGAGCGGCGGCGCATCCGACAGGCTGTGCACGCCCATGATGCCGCCGCCGGGCGCGCGCACGAGCCCCCACTCGGCCTTGCCCGAAACCGGGTCGAGGTAGATTCTCCGCAGGTAGCGCTGTACCGACAGGTGGCGCTTGTCCTCCAGCAGATCCACCAGGCTTTCCGGGTAACGCTTCACCGTGCCCGGTGTGCGGTAGTAGTAGAGCGCGATGGCCTGGCGGAACTGCTCGCCCACCCACAGCAGTTCGCGCTCCTTCTCACTGGTACAGAAAAAGCCGGGCAGCTCATAACCAAGGCAGCAACAACGCATCACTGCCCCGGATATTCCTTTGCATCAAAGAGCCTTGTCCTCGACAAGATCCAGCCTATGACTAGGCCAAGCGGTCCCACGATAATCAAATTCCAGAACGGCATCCAAAGCAGGTTCAGTGAACCCGTCGACGACGGTGACTGCACGAATACGCTGAAATAGTTGGTTACATCGACGAGCAAAGGTCCCGTTGCGGCGACCAGTGGTATGACAGTTCTGCGCATTGTGAATAGCAGAAGCATTGCAATCAGATATGGAAGCCAGGACCAGACCATTACTGCCAAGCTGAGGGTGGGTGGCTGCCCGTCCCAATCCAGCACCAGCCCTGCGACATGCAGGAGCAGGCCTAGCGTGACGACTGAGTACCCAATAATCCGCACGCGGCTGTTTATCTTTTCGGGAGCCACTCTAGTCATTTGCAGCACTTGGCACGAGTATTGTCAAAAGAACTCTGGGCTCTTTTCATATTGGCTGCAGCGCCCGCATACTTGGCGGCCAGACCTTCACATCGAATTCTCACATCGCTCCGATATCGACTGCACTTCGCAGTCATGCAGTTCCAGAACCGAAAGTCGCAATCGAATTTCGTTGGCATCCTTTCGCAATCTTCGTAGCAAGCGTCGTGCATGTCACAGCACTTCTCGAATGGAAAATCGCGGCCGTGGAAATTGTCAGGAGGATTGTTCGGTACCGCAAACTCCCAGAACCCGCTACCGCATCCCTTTAGACCCAGCGGATCCGTAAACCTGAGAGGATTGCCTTGGACGTAGGAGAAGGTGTTCAGGCCACCATGCAGTCCAATTGGGTCACTTTCAGCGTATCTTCCGATGTTCGGATCGTAATCTCGGAAGTAGTTGTAGTGAAGGTTCGTCTCCTTGTCGAAGTACTGCCCAGGGAACCGCAGATTGAACTCGAACGCCCCGAGCGCGCCCGGATCCTCATCCGGCGGGCTGTTGCCGAACGGTTCTTGTTGGTCCCACTTCCAGCGCAGTTGCTGGTTCTCGTCATAGACCTGCCTCGGCGTGTTCAGGTGATCCGTGTGTATGAAGTACAGCTTCTGCTGCGGCTCCAGGCTGACAACGACGAGGCGTATGGCATCCGCCACCACGTACCCGTTCGCCTCATCCGTCAGCGCGATCTTGTGGCCGGTTCCTGGGGCCAGGCTGTAGGTCCCCAGCAGATTCCAGGTTGCGCCGTTCGCCTGCTGGTTCACCGTCGTGGTGGTGGTGCCCGCGGCGTGGGTGACGGTGTACTTGGTGTCCGTCGCCCGGTTCGCGTGGCTCGTCCAGCGGGCGTACACCTCGTACTGTCCGGCTTGCGCCACGTTCGGCGTCCAGGTGGCTGTGTTCGGCGGGGCGTTGGGCGGCAGGATCATCACCGCATCCGCGATCACGTAGCCGTTGGCTTGATCGGTCAGGGATACGGTTGCGTCCCCGGCGTTGAAGCTGTAGCTCCCGAGGAGGTTCCAGGCCCCGCTGTTCGCCTCCTGGTTGGCCGTGACGGTGTTGCTGCCGCCGGCGTGATTCACCGTGTACTTCGCATCCGTCGCCCGGTTCGGGTGGGCGGTCCACCTTGCGTAGACGTTGTAGTTCCCTGCACTCGGTACGCTCAGCGTCCAGGTCGCCGTGTTCGGCGGTGAGTTGGGCGGCACCAGCATCACCGCGTCCGCGATCACGTAGCCGTTGGCGTCGTCGCTCAGGCTCACCGTGCTGGCCCCGGCGTTGAAGCTGTACGTCCCCAACAGGTTCCACGCTCCCCCGCCCTGCTCCTGGTTCACCGTCACCACGTCACCGCCTCCCGCATGGCTCACCGTGTACTTCGCGTTCGTTGCCCGGTTCGGGTGCTGCGTCCAGCGTGCATAGACTTCATACGTTCCCGCTGCAGGTGCGTTCAAGGTCCAAGTGAAGACGTTACTCCCGCTTCCGCCCGCGTGCACCTGGTAGTTGGTGCCGACACGTACGCCTACAGCGGCACGAGCAACCGCATCGCGAGCATCACGCCGAGCACGGGGCCGGTGAAGAACTTCGTCTTCGACGCCAACGGCAGCACAACGAACGACGCGGTCAACGCCTACGCCTACGACGTGCGCGGGCGGATGGTGCAATCGACGGGACCAGTCGGCGTCACGGACTACCAGGTGAACGCGCTGGGGCAGCGGATCAGGAAGAGCAACGCCGGAGGGGACACCGTCTTCCACTACGACACGAGAGGACGATTGATCGCGGAGACGGATGCCGCAGGCAGCCTGAAGCGCGAGTACCTGTACCTCGCCGACACCCCGGTCGCCGTGGCGCAGTGAGGAGCGGACATGAGACCGCTCATCGCGCTCGTCCTTGCTGCCGCCTGCGCCGGCGCCCAGGCGCAGACGGAAATGGTCCTGGACAACGTCGCCCCGGTCTTCAGTACCACCGGCACCTGGCCGGCGAGCACGTCGGTCAGCGGCTACATCGGCACGAACTACCAGGCAAAGCAACAAAGCGCCCCGCCCGGCGCCATCGTCGTGGACAACACCGACGCCGGGTTCTCGGTAACGGGCAGCTGGCCGAGCTCCACGGCGGTCTCCGGGTACCTGGGCACCAACTACCAGCACCACTATGCGAATGGCGAGCCCCCCAGCGCCGTCGTCTCGGACAATTCCTCAGGCTCCGCCACGGGAACGTGGCCCACCAGCACGTCTGTCTCCGGCTACGTCGGCACCAACTACCAGGTGCGCGCAGCCGGGACCGGGAGTAACGTCTTCACCTGGACCTTGAACGCACCTGCAGCGGGAACGTATGAAGTCTATGCACGCTGGACCCAGCACCCGAACCGGGCAACGAACGCGAAGTACACGGTGAGCCATGCGGGAGGCGGTGACGTGGTGACGGTGAACCAGGAGCAGGGCGGGGGAGCGTGGAACCTGTTGGGGACGTACAGCTTCAACGCCGGGGCCAGCACGGTGAGCCTGAGCGACGACGCCAACGGCTACGTGATCGCGGACGCGGTGATGCTCGTCCCCCCGGGAGCAGCACCGAACACGGCGACGTGGACGCTGCCCGTACCCAGCGCAGGCACCTACAACGTCTACGCCAGGTGGACGGCCCACCCGAACCGGGCGACGGATGCGAAGTACACCATTGCTCACGCGAGCGGAAGCAGCACCGTCACCGCCAACCAGGAGCAGAACAGCGGCGCGTGGAATCTCCTGGGCAGCTACAGCTTCAACGCGGGCAACGCCACGGTCTCCCTGACCGATCAAGCCAACGGCTACGTGATTGCGGACGCGGTGATGATCCTGCCGCCAAACTCACCCCCCAACACGGCGACGTGGACACCAAACGTGGCGCAGGCGGGACAGTACGAGGTGTATGCACGCTGGACCCAGAACGCGAACCGGGCGACGGATGCGAAGTACACCGTCACGCACTCCGGTGGAAGCACCACGACGGCCGTGAATCAGCAGGCCAACGGCGGAGCGTGGAACCTGCTGGGGACGTATAGCCTGGCGCCCGGGACTAGCCACAAGATTGCACTGACGGATGAAGCCAACGGCTACGTGGTGGCCGATGCCATCAGACTCGTCCCGGTCACCGTGCAGGCGGAGCCGAAGCTGTACTTCATCCACACCGATCATCTGAATTCACCCAGACAAATCTACGACGAGAACCAGCAGCTGCGCTGGCGCTGGGACCAAGCCGAGCCATTCGGAGCGAACCCGCCGGATGAGAATCCGGCGGCGCTGGGCGCATTCGAGTTCAACCTGCGCTTCCCGGGGCAGTACGCGGACAAGGAAACGGGGCTTCATCAGAACTACTTCCGAGACTACAGCGCAGATCTAGGAAGGTACGTGCAGCCGGACCCGCTCGGTACGGTTACGACATGGCCGCGTACACCTACGATGGGGCTAAACCACTCGTATCTCTATGCGGCCGGAAACGCCCTGATCTACATTGATGAATGGGGGCTCATCTGGTATTGCACATTGAATTTCACGGTCATCCCCGAACCGAGTACGTGTACGACGGCCAAGTGCCAACCCTACGTTACGGGGCGCGGATCACACGAAACTCGAATGGGTGCAGAGATTGCGGCCGCTTTGGCTGCGATTCGTCGACTCCCGGCGGGTTGCACGCTTGGCGAAGAAATTCCCCAGATTCCGGGAGTTCGCCACCTGCCCGTTAGTCGATGCTTTCCGTACAAAGGGCCGCCAATTATCGATCGGCGAGGTCCGCCGAACTTGGAAACGGACTAGCGCCTGCAAGGGTCACGTAGATGAATCTGCCGGGTCGATTCGTGACATGGCTATGCGCGGCGCTCGCCGTGGTTTGCGCGTGTTCGTCCGGCGTGTCAGCACCGGTGCAGGCAGAGAGCCCGGAACTGAAGCGGTACGATGAGTTAAATGTTCGAATTCTGCGAGCAGAGGAACGCGCGCTAGCTTCTTACTTTCGAGGTACGGAAAGTGATGCTATCCGGGATTTGAGTGCGCTGGCTTCGCTACTGAAGGAAATGCTTTCGCTGAAGGATTTAGCCGAGTCCTCGCGGATGGCCACGCACTACGACGCAGTACTCACTTTTGGTCGGCTTGCGAAAACCTATCGCCTTTCGAACCGCGCATCACAGGAAATGGAGGCGGTAAGGCAGGCTCTTGAGCACTCTACGCAATCAGGGAGAGCAATCCGTGGCGAGCCTGAGCTTCGCGAGCTTGTTGACTCAGTGGACAGGAACTATCGTCTGAAATAATGTGTACAAGTTCAGTAATTCCCCGACAGATGGGCCATCCGGCTGTATAGCAGTCTAGGCGCTGATCGGCACGGTAGTCACCTCCTGGTCAGGTTGTTCGGAATCGGTCGGTATCGATTCTGGCGTGTCGAACCGCAGGCTTGGCAGAGAGTCGATGCCGAGCGCCTCGCGCAGCGCCTGCGCGGGCGTGCGTCCGCCGAGACGGTAGCCCTGATGGCTGCGCTCAAGGTTGTAGTGCGACATGAAGCGGTCCAGGTCGCGCTGGATCTCGGCGATCTCGAGATACCAGTTCTCCCGACCCTTCACGCGGAAGCACTCGTCCAGGAGCGTACGGTTCATGCGCTCCACGAAGCCATTGGTGCGAGGTGTCCTGACC
>JBFWRS010000021.1:0-61139 GCA_050248795.1 Burkholderiales bacterium
GCCGCAACCTCGCGGTGCTCCTCGAGGCGGCGGTGCGCAACTACATCCTGCTGCTGCGTGGCGTCGATTCGATGGCCGAGTTCATGGCGCGGCAGCGCAAGGCCATCGACAAGGACGGCTGAGGCTCAGGCGTGCAGCTCATCGTCGTCAGCGGGCTGTCCGGGGCGGGCAAGAGCGTCGCCCTCGGCGTGCTCGAGGATGCGGGCTGGTACGTGGTCGACAACCTGCCGGCGACGCTGCTGGGCGCGGTGGTCGACTACCTCGGCAGCGCCGGACACGAGCGCGTCGCCGTCAGCGTCGACGCACGCAGCGCGGCGCTGGCGTCGCTTGCCGAGAGCATCGCCGCGCTGCGCTCGCGCGGCGTCGAGTGCCGCGTGGTGTTCCTGCAGGCGAGCGACGATGCGCTGCTGCGCCGCTATGCCGAGACGCGCCGGCGACACCCCTTGAGCGGCACACTGACGCTCGCCGAGGCGATCGCGAAGGAGCGCGCGCTGCTCGAAGACGTCGCCGGGCTCGGGCACCGCGTCGACACCACCGGCATGCCGGCGAAGGCGCTGCGCAACTGGATGAGCGACCTGATCGGCAACGAGCACGGTGCGCGCACGCTGCTGTTCGAGTCCTTCGCGTTCAGGAGCGGCATTCCGCTGGACGCCGACTGGGTGGTGGACGC
The DNA here is from genome assembly GCA_050248795.1 of Burkholderiales bacterium. GTDB lineage: Bacteria > Pseudomonadota > Gammaproteobacteria > Burkholderiales > SG8-39 > CAZTDU01. The sequence continues at coordinate 671 of JBFWRS010000021.1, forward strand.
GCGCATGCTGCCCAACCCGCACTACGACCCGGCGCTGCGCGAGCTCACCGGCCATGACGCGCCGGTGGCGGCATTCCTCGAGGCGGACGCACAGGTGCAGCGATTTCGCGAGGACGTGCGCGCGTTCCTCGACCGCTGGCTGCCCGAAGTGGAACGCGACAACCGCAGCTACCTTACCGTGGCCATTGGTTGCACCGGCGGCCGGCACCGTTCGGTCTACCTGGTCGAGCGCCTCGCCGCTGCCTTCCGCGGCCGCTGGACGGTGCTGGTTCGCCACCGCGGGCTCGCTGCCCGCGAGGGCGCGGCGTGAACACCGCGGACATCCCGCTCTTTCCGCTGAACGTCGTGCTGTTTCCGGGCGGCCTGCTGCCGCTGCGCATCTTCGAAGCCCGCTACATGGACATGGCAAAGGCCTGCCTGCGCGATGGCGCGCCGTTCGGTGTCTGCCTGATACGCGAAGGCCGCGAGGTGGGCGATCCTGCCCGTCCCGAGGACGTGGGCTGCCTGGCGCGCATCGTCGACTGGGACATGCAGCAGCTCGGCCTGCTGCTCGTCACCGCACAGGGCGAAGCGCGCTTTCGCATCCTCGAGCGGCGCATCGAGCGGGACGGCCTGGCGCGCGCCCGCGTGGCGCTGCTCCCCGAGGACACCGACGCGCCGCTGCCCGAAGCGTCCGCAGTCTGCGCCGCCGTGTTGCGCAAGCTCATCGAGCAGCACGGGGCGGCGATATTCGCCCAACCGCATCGCTTCGATTCCGCGTCATGGATAAGCGCGCGGCTCGCCGAGGTGTTGCCGCTGCCGCTCGCCGAGAGGCAAGCGCTTCTGGAACTCGACGATGCGCTCGAGCGCATCGGCATGCTGCACCGGTACCTGGCGCAGCATGGCCTAGCGGGCAGCTAGCGCTTCCAGCACCTTGCGCACCGGCACCGGGATCGCGGCCTGCGCGGCCTCGGCGAGGCTGAGCCACACGCGCCCCGGTTCCTGCAGCGTGCGCACCCGGGCGCGCACCGCGCACAGCAGCGGCTGCGCCTGCAGCCTGAAGTGCGTGAAGCCGTGCTCGACCGGCGCAAGCTTCTCGGGTGCGCGGATGGTGCAACCGAATCGGGTCCGGCAGGTTGCGCGCGCATCCCGCGCCGTGAGTTCCGGAAATGTCCACAGACCGCCCCACAGCCCCGGGGACGGCCGCCGCTCGAGCAGTACGCGCCCGTCTTGCTCGAGCACCAGCCAGGTCTGCCTGCGCAAGGGCAGCGCCTTGCGCGCTTTGCGTGCCGGCAGTTCGGCGACGCGCCCCTCGCGCCGCGCCACGCACGCCTTCGCCACCGGGCAGCGCCCGCAGGCCGGCTGCGCACGCGTGCATACGGTGGCACCCAGGTCCATCAGCGCCTGCGTATAGGCGCCGGTGTCGCGCGCAGGCACCAGCGATTCGGCCAGTTCCCACAGGTCGCCTTCGGTGCCGAAAGCGCGTGCGAGCACGCGCTTGACGTTGCCATCCAGGATCGCGGCGCGGCTGCCGTAGGCGAACACCGCGATCGCCGCGGCGGTGGAGCGGCCGACGCCGGGGAGCCCCTGCAGTGCCTCCTGCGTATCCGGAAAGCCGCCCAGCCGCACCACCTCGCGCGCCGCGGCGAGCAGGTTCCGGCCGCGCGCGTAGTAACCGAGGCCGCTCCACAGGCGCAGCACCGCGTCCTCGTCCGCGGCGGCGAGCGCGGTGACGTCGGGAAAGCGCGCCAGGAAGCGCTCGAAGTACGGGATCACGGTCGACACCTGCGTCTGCTGCAGCATGATCTCGGACAGCCAGATGCGGTAAGGGTCGCGCGTGCCCTGCCACGGCAGGCCGTGGCGGCCGTGCTTCGCCTGCCAGGCGACGAGCTTGCGCGCGAAAGCAGGCACGTGATGGCGACGAACCGGCGCCGCCTCGGGCGCCGGTGGCCGGCCCGGACCTGCGCGCCTAGCGGACAGTCGCGAAGCGCGCCTGCGGACGGTCGTCGGCGCTGTGCACGATGCCGACCTTCTTCTTCATCGCCCATGGCCGCAACTGGTGGTGCAGCGGCACGTAGTAGTGCTCGTCGCGTGTCTTCACCAGCGCTTCCTTCAATAGCGCGTCGCGCGCCTTCGGGTCGGTGGCGATCTTGATGGCGTCTATGGTGTTGTCGAGCTTCGGGTCGCTGACGCGGCCGAGGTTGAAGCTGCCGTCTGCGCCGCTGGTCTTGGTGCGCACCAGCGACTGCAGCGTGTACAGGGCATCGAAGGTCGCCACGCCCCAGCCCAGCATGTACGCGCTGGTGTCCATCTTCAGCAGCTTGGGGATGTAGCTCGCGAACGGCATCGCGTTCAGCTTCACCTTCAGCCCCGCCCGCGCCCACATCGATACCAGCGCCTGGCAGATCTTCTCGTCGTTGACGTAGCGGTTGTTCGGGCAGTCGAGCGTGAATTCGAAGCCGTTCGGGTAGCCCGCGTCCGCCAGCAGCTTCTTCGCGCCGGCAACGTCGGGCTTGATGACCGCGTCGATCTCCTTCGAGTGTCCGTGCACGCCGGGCGCGACCATGATGGCGGCGGGGATCGACAGGCCGCGCATGGTGGCCTTCCTGAGCAGCTCGCGGTCGATCGCCATGTTGAGCGCCTTCCTCACCCGCACGTCCTGGAACGGGTTCCTGCCCTTCACGTTCGAGTACGCCAGTTCCTTGTTGTGCTGGTCCATGCCGATGAAGATGGTGCGCACCTCGTGCCCGTCCAGCACGTTGATGCCGGGGCTCTTGCGCAGCCGCTCGACGTCCTGCGTCGGCACGTCGGTCACCAGGTCCACGTCGCCCGCCAGCAGTGCCGACACGCGCGTGGCATCCGACTTGATCGGGGTGTAGATGACGTCGGTGACGTTGCCGTCGAGCTTGCCCCACCAGCCCTTGTTCACCGTCATGACGATGCGCTGGTCCGGCGCCCAGCTCCTGATCATGTACGGGCCGGTGCCGTTGACGTTGCGCGAGGCGTAGGTTTCCTCCTTTGCCTTGTAGTCCTGGATGTTCTGCGCGCGGTGCTTCGCGGCCCAGGACTTGCTCATGATGCGGAAGTCGACGATGTTCCGCAGCAGGATCGGCGCCGGGCCGCTGAGGATCAGGTCCACCGTGTGTTCGTCGATCTTCTTCGCTTCCTTCACGCCGCTGACATAGATCTGCATCGTGCCCTGCGGCTGGATGATGCGCTGGTACGAGAACACCACGTCGTCGGCAGTGAACGGCGAGCCGTCGTGGAACTTCACGTTCCTGCGCAGCGTGAAGCGCCAGTGCGTCGGCGACAGCTCCTTCCATGCGGTGGCGAGCGCCGGCTCGATCCTGTAGTCCTTCGTGTAGCGCACCAGGCCCTCGTAGCTGTGCTGCAGGATCGAGTTGGTGGTGGCGTGGTTCTGCGAGTGCGGGTCCAGCGTCAGGATGTCGTTCTGGGCGGCCCATTTCAGCGTCGCGGCGTGCAGCGGCAGCGCCGCGGCAAGCGCGGCCGCGGCAACGAAGAGCTTGAAGCGCATTTCAGGTTCCCCCTGGCAATGTTCGTGGTACGTGGTACGGCGTGACGCGCAGTCTAGCCAGAAGGCGCTGCCGGCGAAAGGTTTGACCGCGCCCGGGCGCCCGGGGCAACATCCTCGCGCCCCATGGCCGCCTTCATCCTCCGCCGCCTCGCCCAGGCCGTCATCGTCATGCTGGCGGTCGGCTTCATCGCGTTCTCCCTGTTTCGCTTCGTCGGCGACCCGGTGGTGTTCATGCTGGGACAGGACGCGACGCCCGAGGACCGCGAGCGCATCACCCGCCAGCTCGGGCTGGACCAGCCTTTTTACGTGCAGTACGCGCGCTTCGTCGCGCGCGCCGCGCAGGGCGAGTTCGGACTGTCGCTGCGGCAGGTGCAGCCGGTGTCGACGCTGCTCGCCGAGCGCATGCCGGCGACCCTGGAGCTGGCGGCGGTGGCGGCGCTGCTCGCGCTCGTCGCCGGAATCGTCCTGGGCGTCTATACCGCGCTGCGGCGACACACCTGGCTGTCGCAGTTCCTGCTCGCGGCCTCCCTGGTCGGCGTGTCGCTGCCGACGTTCCTCATCGGCATCCTGCTGATCCTCGTCTTCTCGGTAGTGCTGGGCTGGCTGCCCGCGTTCGGGCGTGGCGATACCGTGGACCTGGGCTGGTGGAGCACCGGCCTCGCCACCTGGTCGGGAATCCGGTCGCTGATCCTGCCGGCGATCACGCTGGGCCTGTTCCAGATGACGCTGATCCAGCGGCTGGTGCGCGCGGAGATGCTGGAGGTGCTGCGCACCGACTACATCAAGTTCGCGCGCGCGCGCGGCCTCACCGACCGCGCGGTGCACTTCGGCCATGCGCTGAAGAACACGCTGGTGCCGGTGATCACCATCACCGGGTTGCAGCTCGGCGCCATCATCGCCTTCGCCATCATCACCGAGACGGTGTTCCAGTGGCCGGGGATGGGGCTGCTCTTCATCCAGGCAGTGACCTTCGCCGACGTGCCGGTGATGGCGGCCTACCTGTGCCTGATCGCGCTATTCTTCGTCGTCATCAACCTGGCCGTGGACCTGCTGTACTACGCCGTGGATCCGCGCCTGCGCGTCGATCGCAGCATGGTTGCCCACTGAGGAAAGCTGAGGAAAGGGAAGCCGATGAAGAACGATGCCCTGGAGATGCTGCGCCTGTACCAGGCCGAACTGGTGCACATCCGGCGCGACCTGCACGCCAACCCGGAACTGGCCTTCCACGAGACGCGCACCTCGCAGCTCGTCGCCGACAAGCTCGCCGAATGGGGCGTCGAGGTTCACCGCGGCATCGCGAAGACCGGCGTGGTCGGCGTGGTCAGGGGCCGCGCCACCGCGAGCGGCCGCGCCATCGGCCTGCGCGCCGACATGGACTGCCTGCCGATGCACGAGACCGGCAACGTGCCCTACAAGTCCAGGTTCGCCGGCCGCATGCACGCCTGCGGCCACGACGGGCACACCACCATGCTGCTGGGTGCGGCGAGGTACCTGGCGCAAACGCGCAACTTCGACGGCACCGCGCACCTCATATTCCAGCCCGCCGAAGAAGGCGGCGGCGGCGGCAGGGTGATGGTGCAGGAAGGCCTGTTCGAGCGCTTTCCATGCGAGGCGGTGTACGCGGTGCACAACTGGCCGGGGCTTCCGGTGGGCCGCATCGCGGTGCGGCCGGGCCCGATGATGGCCGCCACCGACGAGGTGAAGCTCACGGTGCGCGGCAAGGGCGGCCACGCCGCGCTGCCGCAGCTCGCGGTCGACCCGGTGGTCATCACCGCGCACATCATCACCGCGCTGCAGACCATCGCCAGCCGCAACACCAATCCGCTGGACGCGATCGTGGTGTCGCTGTGCTCGATGCAGACCAGCCAGACCGGCGCGTTCAACGTCATCCCCGGCCACGTCGAGCTGCTGGGCACGGTGCGCACGTTCCGCGCAGAAACCCGCGAGATGGCCGAGCAGCGCATCAGGGCGATCGCCGCTTCGGTGGCGCAGGGTCTGGGCGGCGACTGCCATGTCGACTACCGGCGCGGCTACCCGGCGACGGTCAATACGGACAAGGAAGCCGCGTTCGCGGCGAAGGTGGGCGAGAAGGTGTTCGGCAAGGGCAACGTCGTCACCGACGGCGAGCCGACCATGGGGGGCGAGGATTTCTCCTACATGCTGCAGGCATGCCCGGGCGCGTACGTGTTCCTCGGCCAGGGCGGCACGCCCGGCGGCTGCTTCCTGCACAACCCGGACTACGATTTCAACGACGACGTGATTCCGCTGGGCGCAAGCTACCTGGCCGCGCTCATCGAGGAGTCCCTGCCGCACCCTGCGTAGCGCCCTCCTCCGCATCTGGGACCACGACCTCGCGCACAGCTTTCGCGGTTCGCCGGTCACCGTCGTCGCCGCGCTGCTGACGCTCGCCTGCGTCGCCGGCGCGGCGCTGGCGCCATGGCTGGCGCTGCAGGACCCGTTCGACCTCGCCGCGCTGAGCCTGAACGACGCCTTCAAGCCGCCGGCGTGGATCGAAGGCGGCGACGCCGCGTATCCGCTGGGTACCGACGGCCAGGGCCGCGACATGTACTCCACCATCCTGTACGGCGCGCGCATTTCGCTGCTGGTGGCGGTCGGCGCGGTGCTGCTCGCGGTGGTGGCGGGCGTGCTGCTGGGGCTGCTGGCGGGCTACGTCGGCGGCGCGTTCGACGCTTTCGTCATGCGCATCGTCGACATCCAGCTTTCGTTCCCGGCGATCCTGATCGCGCTGCTGGTGGACGGCGTGGCGCGCGCGCTGCTGCCGCAGGAGGCGCATGGCGGCACGCTGGCGATCCTGGTGCTGATCCTCGCCATCGCGTTCTCCGACTGGGTGCAGTTCGCGCGCACGGTGCGCGGCTCGACCATGGTGGAGAAGCACAAGGAGTACGTGCAGGCCGCGCGCGTCATCGGCAGGCACCCGCTCGCCATCATGCTGCGCCATGTGCTGCCGAACGTCATGGGCCCGGTGCTGGTCATCGCCACCATCCGCTTCGGGCTCGCCATCATCACCGAGGCGACGCTGTCGTTCCTGGGCGTCGGCGTGCCGCCCACCACGCCGTCGCTCGGCACACTGATCCGCGTCGGCAACGATTTCCTCTTTTCGGGCGAATGGTGGATCACCATCTTCCCCGGGGTCGCGCTGATCATCATCGTGCTGGCGGTCAACCTGCTGGGCGACTGGCTGCGCGACGCGCTGAACCCGAAGCTGCGATGAGCGCGCCGCTGCTCGAGGTGAAGGGCCTGCGCGTCGAGTTCCCGACGCGGCGCGGCACGCTGGTCGCGGTGGACGGCGTCTCCCTGTCGATAGAAGCCGGTGAAGTGCTGGGCGTAGTGGGCGAATCGGGCGCCGGCAAGTCGCTCACCGGCAGCGCGATCATCGGCCTGCTCGAGCCGCCTGGGCGCATCGCCGCGGGCGAGATCCGGCTCGAGGGCGAGCGCATCGACCGGCTGCCGCACGAGCAGATGCGCCGCATCCGCGGCCGCAGGATAGGCGCCATATTCCAGGACCCGCTGACGTCGCTGAATCCGCTCTACACCGTGGGCCGGCAGCTCGAGGAGACCATCCTCACGCACCTTGCCGTGCCGCCGCGCGAGGCGCGCGAGCGCGCGCTGGCGCTGCTGCGCGAGGTGGGCATCCCGGCGCCCGAGCAGCGCATCGATCACTACCCCCACCAGTTCTCCGGCGGCATGCGCCAGCGCGTGGTCATCGCGCTGGCGCTGTGCGCCGAGCCGCGGCTGATCATCGCCGACGAACCGACCACCGCGCTCGACGTTTCCATTCAGGCGCAGATCATCGCGCTGCTGAAGCGCCTCGCGCGCGAGCACGGCACTGCGGTGATGCTGATCACGCACGACATGGGCGTGATCGCCGAGACTGCCGATCGCGTCGCCGTGATGTACGCCGGCCGCGTCGCCGAGGTCGGGCCGGTGCGCGACGTGATACATGCCCCGAGGCATCCCTACACCGTGGGCCTGATGGGGTCGATCCCGAAGCTGCAGGTCGGTGGCGGCGGCGCCGGCAGGCGCGGCGGCAGGCTGGCGCAGATCGAAGGCGCGATGCCGCGCCTGAACGCGATTCCTTCCGGCTGCGCGTTCCACCCGCGCTGCCCGCAGCGCTTCGAGCGCTGCACCGTGGATCGTCCCGAGCCGCTCGCCAGCGGATCCGGCAGCGTCGCCTGCTGGCGCTACGCCGATGGCTAGCCCCTTGCTCAGGCTGCGCGGCCTCGGCCGGGACTTCGACGTCTCGCGCCCGTGGCTCAACCGCGTCATCGAAGGCGAGCCGCGGCGCGTGCTGCGCGCAGTCGACGCCTTCAGCGTGGAGATCGCGAAGGGCGAGACGCTGGCGCTGGTGGGGGAATCCGGCTGCGGCAAGTCCACCATCGCGCGGCTGATCGTCGGCCTGTATCCGCCCTCGCGCGGCACGGTCGAGTTCGACGGCGTGGACATGGCCACGCCCGCCGGCAAGGCGCAGCGCGGGCGCATGCAGATGATCTTCCAGGACCCCTACGCCAGCCTGAATCCGCGCTGGCGGGTGCGCGACATCATTGCCGAGCCGATCCGCGTGCTCGGCCTCGCCGCCGACGAGGCCGCAGTCGCGGCGCGCGTCGCCGAGCTGCTCGCGCAGGTGCGCCTGTCGCCGGAGGACGCCGAGCGCTATCCGCATGAATTCTCCGGCGGGCAGCGCCAGCGCATATCGATCGCGCGGGCGCTCTCCGGCAATCCGGAGTTCCTGGTCTGCGACGAACCCACGTCGGCGCTGGACGTCTCGGTGCAGGCGCAGATCCTCAACCTGATGGCCGATCTGCAGGAGACGCTGGGCCTGACCTACCTCTTCATCTCGCACAACCTGGCAGTGGTGTCTCACATCGCCGACCGCGTCGGCGTCATGTACCTCGGACGGTTGGTGGAGCTGGCGCCGGCGCCGGAGCTCTTCGCCGGCCCACGCCACCCCTACACGCGCATGCTGCTCGATGCGATTCCGGATCTCGAGATGTCAGGGCGCGCGCGCACGCCGGTCGCAGGCGAAGTGCCCAATCCGCTGGATCCGCCCGCGGGCTGCGCATTCCATCCGCGCTGCCCGCACGCGAACGCGCGCTGCAGGACTGAGCGCCCGGAAGCGCTGGCGTACGGCAACGCCTCAGTAGCCTGCCATGCGATAGCCGAAGCGCGGATCTAGCGCTGGGCGGGGAGGCTTTGCCGCACAAACGTCCGGATCAGAGCGAACGCTTCGGCAAACGCAGGGGCGGGCTTGTTCAGCATGAAAGCGTGAGGTTCGCCGTCGAACATGTGTAGCGTCACGTCCCCACCCGCGCCGCGATAGCGCTGCGCGAAGCTGCTCGCCCGCGCCGGCTCGACGTTCGCATCTGCCGTTCCCTGCAGGACGAGCAGGCGCGGCTTGCTCTGGCATTCGCCGCGCTCGACGATCAGCTGCGGGTTCGCATAGGCCATGCTTGCCTCGTCCGGCCAGAACGCCGCGTGCGCGCTGATCAGGTTGGCCAGGTTCTTCTGCCTCGCCATGACGAGGCGTGCAAGCGGGTCGAGGATCGGCCAGCAGGCGACCATGCAGGCAAGCGTCGCGTCCGGCGCCTGCTCGACGCCGGCGCGCCAGGCTTCGTCCTCGGGCCGCAACGCGTTCAGCGCCAGCAGGTGCCCGCCGCTGGAGGTGCCCATGCCACCGATCAGCTCGGCCGTGGTTCCGAGCTGCGCCGCGTTCCGCCTGGCCCAGCGGATGGCGAAGTTCACGTCCTGCACCGCCGCGGGATAGCGTGCCGCCGGCGGCATGCGGAAATCGATCGCGAACACGCCGATGCCCTCCGCAGCAAGCGCCTCGTGGATCACCGCGTTGTTGAGCCTGTCGCCGCTGATCCACGCGCCGCCATGCACGTCCACCAGCAGCGGGCAGGGATCGGTTCCGCGCGGGCGATAGAGCCTGCCAAGGAGACTGACGCCGTCGACCTCGCGATAGGCGATGTCCCGGACTTCGAATTCAGCCATGCTCGCGATCAGCCGGCCGTGGTGGACGTCGCGACCGGGGCGTCGGGATGCGCGCCCCACTCGGCCCATGAACCGTCGTAGATCGCCGCATCCGGCACGCCGATGCGATGCAGGGCGAGCGCCAGCACCGCCGCAGTGACGCCTGAGCCGCAGGTGGTGACGACCGGACGCGCGGGATCGATCCCTGCTGCCGCGATCGCCGCGCGCAACCGGGCGTCGTCCGCAAGCGTGCCATCGGGGTTCACCAGCTCGTTGAAAGGCAGGTTGCGGCTGCCGGGAATGTGCCCGGAACGCAGGCCGGCGCGCGGCTCGGGTTCGGTCCCGCGGAAGCGCCCGGACGAGCGCGCGTCCAGCACCTGCTCCTGCCCGCTCGACACGTTGGCGAGCATGTGCGAAAGATCGCGTACAAGCTGCGGCTGGAGCGCCGCTTCGTAGGCGCACGGCTCCGGACTGGGCGCCCCTGATTCAACCGGCCTGCCTTCCGCGCGCCACTTCTTCAGGCCGCCGTCCAGCACGCATACCGCCTGGTGGCCGAAGGCGCGGAACGTCCACCATGCCCTCGCCGCGCTGAATACGCCGGCGCTGTCGTATACCACCACCCGGTTCTCGTTCCCGATCCCCATCGCTGCCACCGCGCGCGAGAACACATCCGGCGAGGGCAGCATGTGCGGCAGCGTGCTGCTGGTGTCGGCGATGCCGTCGATGTCGAAGAACACGGCGCCCGGCACCCGCACCTCCAGGAACTCCCGCTTCGGGTCGCGCTGCTGCTGCGGCATGTGCCAGCTCGCGTCGACGATCCGCAGCCCGGGTTCGCGCAGGCGAGCGGCAAGCCAGTCGGTGGATACGGTCGCCGGCGTCATGCGGTCACCCCCTGCGTTTCACTCACGGTTTCGCGCGCGGCATCCAGCATCCGCGCGACATCGACGATCTTCTCCCGCGGCTTGCCGCTGGCCCTGCCGCGGGAAACCTCCACCGCGTCCAGCCGCAGCCAGCCCGCATAGTCGACGACGGGTTTGCCGCGTGCGGCGAGCAATGCCTGCAATCCCGCGGTGCCCGGCACGCGTCGCGTGCGCAGCGCCGCAAGGTCCTCGAGCAGCGCGCGTACCGTCTCGCCGCTGTCGGCGCGGTTGGTGCCGATGATGCCGCTGGCGCCACGCTTCACCCAGCCCGCCGCATACACGCCGGCGAGAGGACCGTCCGCGTCGATCACGCGCCCGGCGCGATTCGGCACCACGCCGCGGGAGGCATCGAAGGGCAGTCCGGGAAGCGGGTTCGCGCGGAACCCGACACAGCGAAACACGAGCCCGCACACAAGCTCCGCCCGCTCGCCGGTCGCCACCGGGCGCTGCGCAAACGCCGCCCCCTCAAGGCGGCTTCTCGCCAGCGTGACGCTCTGCACGCGGCCGTCGCCGTTGATGCGCACCGGGGACTCCAGAAAGCGAAAGCGCAGCCGCCTCGGCGCCCCCGACGGACCCCGGGGGAACTCGCGGAAGATCTTCACGATGCGCGCCGCGTCCACGCCGCGCCGGTCTTCGACCTCGGCGCTGCTTGCGGCGTTGAGTTCCAGGTCTGCGGGCTCGACCAGCGCGTCGCAGCCGTCGATCGCGCCAAGCTCACGCAGTTCGTTCTCGGTGAACTTCGCCTGCGCCGGTCCGCGGCGGCCGATGACGTGGATCTCGCGGACGCGGCTGGCCGCAAGCGCTTCGACCGCATGGCTCGCCGCATCGGTCGCGGCAAGCGCGGACGCCGGCATCGCCAGCATCCTGCAGATGTCGCTCGCGACGTTGCCGTGCCCGATCACCACCGCAACTTCGTGCGAGAGGTCGAACGTCCGGTGGCTGTGGTCGGGATGGCCGTTGTACCAGCCGACGAAGTCGCCCGCGGCGTGGCTGCCCGGCAGGGACTCGCCGGGTATGCCCAGCGGCGCATCGACCGGCGCACCGCAGGCGAGGACGAGCGCGTGGTAAGCGTCGCGCAACCGGGCCACGCTCACGTCCGCGCCAAGCTCCACATTGCCGAAGAAGCGAAAGCGCGGATTTCGCGCAATGCGGTCATAGACCAGCGCCACCTGCTTGATCTTCGGATGGTCGGGCGCGACACCGCCGCGCACCAGGCCGAACGGCGTCGGCAGGCGCTCCAGCATGTCGACGCGAAGCCCGGGATCCGCCTTCATCAGGGCTTCGGCCGCGTAGAAACCGCTCGGCCCGCTGCCGACGATCGCGACGTGCGCGGCCGCTGCTTCGCCGCTCATGCTAGCGGGACTCCGCCGCGTAGCCCAGCGCTGCGCGACGCGCGTCCGCGCCGGGCAGCGGCGCCTGCCGCTCTTCCACCGCTGGAAGCACCGCCGCGCGCTCGCGGTTCTTCTCCAGCCAGTGCTTCTCGTCCTCGGCGAGATCCGCGGCGTCGAGGATGGCGCGTACCGGGCACATGGGGATGCATGCCCGGCATTCGATGCAGACATCGTTGTCGATATAGAGCATGTCGTCGTCGCCATGGAAGCAGGCGACCGGACACACGGTGACGCATTCGGTATAGCGACAGCCCCGGCAGTTTCCGGTTACTACTATCGGCATGTCCCGGCCTCCTCGCGCCGCGTCAGTGGCGCGACAGGAAATCGAGGACGGTGGCGTCGAACACCGCCGTCTGTTCCACATTTGGCAGGTGCGCGGCGCCCTTGATGACCTGCAGCTTTGCGCCGGGAATCTCCCGCTGCAGAACCTGCGCCGCGGCGACCGGCGTGCCGACGTCGTGCTCGCCGACGATCACCTGGGTCGGCACCTTGATGCCGGGCAGGAGCGCAAGGTGGTCCATGGTCTTGATCGCGTTCGCGCATCCGACCAGGCCATCGACCGCGGTCCTCGAGATCATCGCGGCCAGCTTCGCAAGTACCTCCGGATGGCGCTCGCGATACCCCGCGGTCAGCCAGCGCTCGGTCATCGGCCCCACGAACGCCGACGTCCCCTTGGAGCGCGCGAGCTCGATGCGCGCATCCCACGCCGCGGCATCGGGCATCTGGCAGGCGGTGTCGCTCAGGCAGAGCGACAGCAGCCGGTCGCCGTGCCTCGCGGCAAGCAGCTGGCCGATCATGCCGCCCATGGACAGGCCGAGAAAATGCACGCGCGCGATGCCCAGCGCATCGAGCAGGCCGACGACGTCTGCGACCAGCAGTTCCATGGTGTAGGCGCCGGGTGTCGCCTGCGTGCCGCCGTGGCCGCGTGAGTCGTAGCGCAGCACCCTGTACTTTGCCGAGAATGCCGGCATCTGGAAGTCCCACATGCCGTAGTCCGTCAGCAGGGAGTTGCTCAGCATGAGGACGGGGGCGTCCGCCGGACCTTCCAGGCTGTAGCTGGTTTCGATGCCGTTCGCTTTGACAGTCTTGGTCATGGTTCGTCTTTCGTGTGGATCAGGAGGCTCTCTGGGGCGTCATCTGCGTAACCACGCCGGTTTCGAGGTTGAACATCACGCGCGGAATGCGATCGAGGTCCGTGCCGGTCACGCGCACGAAACAGGACCCTGCGGGATAGTCGATCGAGTGGATCACGCCTGAGGGGTAGATCGCCGCCAGCCCGGGCGACAGCCGGTAGGTCTTCTCGGCCCTCAGCTTGGCGTGAGAAGCGTCGCCGCCCGACCCGGTGCGCACCCATTCGGTGACGTCGGTGTAGCCGGTCGCCTGCCCGTAGATCGCCCAGGAGTCGCCGTGATCGTGAGGCGGGGATACGCGTGCCTTCTCGTTCACGTGCGCGAGCACCTGGAAGCCGAGCTCCGGATCCTCGTACAGCCGGTACAGGCCCGGCTTCACGTTCAGGCAGTACTGCTGCAGGAACGCGTCGGTCTGCAGCAGTTCCTCCAGCAGCAGGCGGACCGCCTCGCGTCCGCCTGCGTCCGGGTCGAGCTTCAGGATGTCGTGGCAGCGGGCGGTGAAGTAGTGCAAGCCGCTTACCAGGTGCACCTCCGCGGGCCGCGCATCGCGGTCCTGCATCATTGCGTGATCCTGACGTTGGCCTTCTCGATGACGCCGCGCCAGTTGGCCGACTCAGCCGCCATGTTCCGCTTCACGTTCTCCGGCGTATCGCCGAGGATGGACATGTCCATGCCGTGCAGGCGCTTCACCACGTCCTCGTCCTTCAGCGCGGCGAGGACTTCCTTGTTGAGCCGGCGGATGATCGGTTCCGGCGTCTTCGCGGGCGCGGCGATGCCGAACCACAATGTGACCTCGAACCCCTTCAGTCCCGCCTCGTCCATGGTCTGAACGTCGGGCATCGCGGCGCTGCGCTTGAGGCTGGTCACGGCCAGCGGACGCAGGCGTTTCGCCTTTACCGATGGCAGCGCGGCGTTGACCGCGACGCATCCCAGCTGCACCTGGTTCGACAGCAACCCGGTCACCGCAGCCGGCCCGCCCTTGAACGGCACGTGCACGAGATCCAGGTTCCCGCCGCGAAGCTTGAAGAACTCGACGCAAAGGTGGGAACTGGTGCCGACGCCGGGCGTGCCGTAGTTGAACTCGCCCGGCTTGGCGCGGATCTGGTTCATCAGCTCGGACAGCGTATTGGCCTTGATCTCCGAATTGACCACCATCACGTTCGCCATCGATGCGAGGTCCGAGATCGGCGTCAGGTCCGTCGCGGGGTTGAACGGCAGGTTCTTGAACAGCCACGGGTTGACGGTGAACAGCGCGCTATGAAACAGCAACAGCGAGTAGCCGTCCGGGTCCGCGCGGCTGACCTGCGCGGCACCGACGTTGCCTGCCGATCCGGGCTTGTTCTCGACGATGACCGGAACGCCCATGGAGGCCGACAGCTTGGGGGCGATCGTGCGCGGGATCAGGTCCACCGGACCTCCGGGCGCGAACGGTACGACGATGGAGATCGGCCGCTTCGGAAAGTCCTGCGCGGGTGCCGCCAGCGGAACCCCCGCCAGCACGGCGGGCAAAATGCAAATGAGACGTTGCAACGCTTTCATGGTGATCATGGCTCCCTCCTCCTGTCTGTCCTGTTGAACCGCTTTGCTTCGCCGTACGGGAATCCGCCGGCGCCTCCTGTCGCGCAAGCCCGAAAGGGCCGCGCCTGCGACTACTTCATCGGCGAGAAAGCCGCCGGCACCAGAATGCTGGACTCCATCCGCATCAGCAGCGGCGGCACCTTGCCGAGAAATGCCTTCCACGCCGGGTCGGCCATGGCGCGACTGCGTGCCACCGCGCGTTCGTTCAGGTCGCGATAGCTCCAGAGGTGGAAGATCTGGTTGAGCGCGCCCATCTCGGACAACCACGCGCCCACCAGGCGGGAGATCTTCCGGCGCGCCGGCGCTGCCTCCTTGAACAGGCTCAACCACTCCGGCCCCTTGCCGGGCCAGGCTGTGTAGCGCCTCAGTTCGTAGAGGTTCGGGCCTTCTGGCGGCGCATCGATCGGAAACGCGGGATTCAGCAGGCTGGTCTCCTGCGCCAGCATCATGCTGCGCGCCTTCGGCAGGTAGTCGCGGTTCCACGCCTCGACGCGGCCCAGTTCGGCAAGCTGCCGGGCACGTTCCTCGACGCTGGCGAAGCTCCACAGGTGGAACACCTGGTTAAGCGTGCCGAGCTCGCTGGTCCAGTAGCCTTCGAACTTGCCGTAGTCGGCGCCGCGTACGCGCATGCCCACCTCACCCACATGGGCGAGGAACGCAGGCTGCGTGCCGGGCTGCAGCGTGTAGACGCGCAGTTCGTGGATCATCGCGGGCGCCTCGGCGCAGCCTCAGAAATCCGCATAGCTGGGCTCGAGTTCCTTCTCGCTGCGCCCGATCTGGTTGGTACGTGCGAACCGGATCACCTTCTGCGTGGCGGGATCCCGGTATACGCCCTGCGGATCGCGCCCTTCCTGCACCGCCTTGATTGCGTCCATGTGCATCTTGCGCAGGCGAATGACGCCGCCGTCGGAAGTGCCCAGGCGCTCGCGCGTGCGGTCGACGATCGGCCCCTGGCTGACGATGGCGACGTAGTCCTGCTTCCAGGTCTGGTCGAGGATGTACCGGCCATTGGCGTCGCGCTTCGCCATCCAGTACTTGCCGGCGAGCGAGCCCTGCACGTCCTCCTTGGGCGCGAAGATGCCGCCCATGTCGCGGCCGTTCTGGTCGATCTCGTTGATGTGCTTCTTCGGCGCCGCATAGATGCTGAAGAGCTTCGTCGACGTGTCGTCGATCGGCACGCGCCAGCGCAGCGAGCCGCCGAACTCCGGGTCGTTCGGCCGGTCGGGCGACTTGCCCGGGCCGAACGCAAGGATCGCCGGCATGACCTGGTTGACGCGCCGTGCGTACAGCGTGCCGGGCTCGGGCCCCGGCCGGTACGCGGTGTAGCGCACGCCATGCTCGGTCTCCTCGAACTCGATCTTGTTCGCCATCAGGGGAAACAGCGTGTTCTGCGCGAACGACGCATCGTTGTGCAGCACCGATGCATGCACCGGGTCGATGTCGTTCTCGGCAATCTGCAGCCAGTTGCACGGAAACACCGGCCAGTCCATCGAAGCGCGGCGCACGAACTTGTCCGAGTTGAGGATCTCGAAGGACGGCAGCAGCGGCGGCTCTCCCGGGCCCATGTAGGCGAACACCAGACCGCCGAGGTCGCGGCAGGGATAGGCCGTGTGCTTGACGCGGTCCTTGAACGTGCTGTCCTTGGGTTCCCCGGGCATCTCCAGGCATTTGCCGTGGATGTCGAAAAGCCAACCGTGATACGGGCAGCGGATGCCGCCGCACTCGACGCGTGCGTACTCGAAGGACGTCAGGCGGTGCGGGCACTGGTGCCCGATCAGTCCGGGCTGGCCGTTCTCGTCACGGAACAGCACCAGGTCCTCGCCCAGCACGCGGACCTTCTCGGGCACGTCCCGGACCTCTGCCGAGATTCCGACCGGCAGCCAGTAGCGCCGGAACATCTCGCCTGCCGGCGTGCCCGGCCCGACCTTCGTGAGCATGTCGTTCTGCTCTGCTGTAAGCATTGTTTCAGTTCTCCGATCGCGTACGGAATCTGCCGGGGCCGCTTCCCGGCCCCGTGTTGGCGTTGAAGTTCGCGCGAATCCGCAGGAGCGTCAATCGCAAATGCGAAACGTTTTGCATTATCGTTCCATATGTAGAAATTTGAGCGGATGCGCATGGTTTGCTGTGTATGCTTCACGCGTTCGCTCCGGCGCCGCCAGACATGGGAGATCCGCATGGCCAAGCTTCGACACGTCGCACTTTCCGTTCCCGATCCGCACCAGGCGGCCGAGTTCTACATCAAGGCCTTCGACATGAAGAAGGTCGGGCAGAACGACTCGGCACAGTTCGAGGGCGTCTACCTGTCGGACGGCGTGATGAATCTCGCGCTGCTGCACTTCAAGACCGACGAACTCACCGGCGAGGAGGGTGGAAAGGACTTCGTCGGGCTGCACCACATCGGCTTCTGGGTGGACGACGCCCACAAGGCGCAGAAGCAGGCCGAGTCCGCCGGCGCCGCCTACCTGATGGGAGAAATCCCCGATCAGGAGCAGAGCTTCTACGAGGTCAAGTTCCGCGATCCCAACGGCGTGATGTTCGACATCAGCGCCCACGGCTGGGGCGGCGCGGTCAAGAATCCGGGCGCGGGCTGAGATCCGCGCCGGCTCCGGCTACCAGTAGCTCAGCATCAGCTCGCCAGCCCAGCGCGGCTGCGTCACCGCTCCCCGCGGCAGGAATTCCTGCATCACCGGCTTGATGTCGATGACCGGCGTGCCGTCGATGGCGTCCAGGCCCTCGACCACCAGCGTGCGGCCGCGCCGCTCGATCAGCCTCGCGGTGCACAGTCCGATCCGGTTCGGCCGGTTCTTTCCGCGCTGCGCGAAAATGCCGACTTTCGGCCATCGGGTGTTGTTGCGCGGGTGCCGCGCGCCGGTCACGATCTTCGCTTCGTCCACGCGGTCGAAATGGAAGATCACCTCGACATGGGAAAACGCGTCGATTCCCTCGAGGCTGTCCTCGTCCAGCCCCTCTACCAGCGTGATCTCCGACACCACCGCCGCCCAGTGGTCGTCTTCGACCTCGCTGCGGGCGTTGCTCACGAACGCTACTGCCTCGACCTGAATGCTTCGCATGTCTTCCTTTTGCTATATTGAAGTCTGGTTTCCGACCCCTTGGATTCTCACATGACCGCGCCGGCTGCACGCGCGACTGGTTCGCGGCCGCGACAGCGCGCCTCGGACACGCCTGATCCGCTCTTCGCCACCACGCTTGCGCGCGGACTGCAGTTGCTGGACGCGTTCCGCGCGGAAGAAACCTGGCTCACCAACTCGGAACTTGCTGCGCGCACCGGGATTTCGAGGCCGACCGTGTCGCGCCTGGCAGGCACGCTCGTGAAGCTCGGATACCTGGACAAGGGCAGCGCGGGCCGTTACCGGCTCGGCATGCGCTTGCTTGGGATCACCTATCCGCTGCTGGCAAGGTTCCGCATCCGCCTGGTCGCGCGTCCGCTGATGCGGGATTTTGCCGAACAGGCCGGCGGTGCGGTGTCGATCGGCATCCTCGAGGGAACCCAGCTCGTCTATGTCGAAACAGCCAGGTCGGCGCAGCCGTTTCCTCATCTGCCCGAAGTCGGCTTCTCCTGTGCGCTGTATTCGACCGCGGGGGGCAGGGCGGCCATGTCGCTGCTCACGGAGTCCGAGCTTGCGGCGCTGCACGCCCGTGTCAGGGGCGAGCAGCCCGACCTGTACGCCGACATGCGGCGAAACTCGCTGGCCGGCATCGCCGATTGCCGCGCCAAGGGCTTCTGCATCGCGCTCGGCGACTGGCGCCCCGAGATCTTCGCCGCCGGAACGCCGCTGTTGCGCACGGACGAGGGGGATTGCCTGGCGCTCAACTGCGGCATCCCGTCCTACCGCACCACGCCGGAGGAAATGCGCGGCATCCACGGGCCGCGCCTTGCCGGGCTCGCGCGCGCCATCCGCAGCCTGCTCGAGCGCAACGTCGGCTGAGCAGGCTGGCAGTTCAGCGCCCGAACAGCCCCTTCAGCTTGTCCACCGGGCTCGTGCTCGGCGCAGGCTGGCCGGACTTGGGCTTCTCGCCGCCAGATTCCTTGTTGCCGCCGAGCAGTCCGCCGAGCGCGCCGCCCACCGCGCCTGCCGCGCCGCCGACCTTGCCCGCCGCACCGCCCAGTACGCTCCCGAGCGCACCGGCACTCGCTCCCAGCAGGGAGGTGTAGTCGATCGACCAGTCGGGATTGTCCAGCGCGCCGGTGAGCTTCACCGGCACCGTGATGCCGGCCACCTCGCCCACCGCCGCGCCGCCCTGCCCTTTGGACGTGTTCACCAGCGCGGCCTTCGCCAGGTAGTCGATGCGGTTCTCGCCGATGTCCAGGTTGCCGGCACCCGAGAGGCGCGCGAACGGCGACGCGGCCTTGAGGTCGTTGTTGCGCGCGACGCCGCCCTTGATGGCGAAGCTCGCGCTCATGTCGGAGAAATCGGTCTTCTTCTTCGTGTCGGTGCGCGCGGACTTCGAGCCCAGCGCCGCCTTCGCATTGCGGAAGCTCTCGGCCAGGTTGATGCCCTTCACCGCGCCGTCCTTCATCTCGACGCGCGCATTCCCGGCCAGCGCCTTCTTCAGCGCCGGCACCGTAGTGCCGACCGTGGTCACGTCCAGGCTGACGTTGGCGCGGCCCTCCATCGCGTCCTTCTGCGCGACGTCGCGCAGCAACTGGCCCAGCGCGACGTTCTGCAGGTTCTCCTTGACCGTGAAGCGGTTGCCGTTGGCGTCGGCCGACACCGCGCCGGCGATCGTGCCGCCGTAGAGGTTGGCCGAGTGCGGCGCGATGTCGAGCTTGCCGCCCGCGAGCTTGACCTCGGCCTTGACGTTCTGCAGCTTCAGGCGCCGCGCGGTGAAGTCGCCGATGGCGAGCTTGCCGCTCACCGTCTTGCCTTTCAACGGCGAAAGGTCGATGCGCTCGTCGGCTGCCCCGCCCTTTTTCTCCGGCGGCAGGTAGCGGTCGAGGTTCAGCTTGTCTATCGTCACGTCGAAGGTCGCGGCGAGCGGCTCGAACTTCGTCGCCGCCAGCTTCGCATTGATGTTCGATTCGTCGAACTTCGTCGACACCTCGGTGCTCGCGTTCTGCTTTTCGAGGTCGGCGCGCGCCGATGCGCGGATCGGCAGCGTCACCGTCTTCTGCGGAATTTTCGGCCCGGCAAAGGTGAGGTTGGCGACGATCGCGGGCAGCTCCCACACCTTCGCCTCCAGGTTCGCCTTCACCGGGGTGGAGATGTTGCCCTTCATGCTGTCGCTGCCGACGCGCGAGTCGATGTCCAGCGCGATCTGCGGAATCGACAGCGCCCGCGCAGAACCCTCGACCGCGGACATGCGGAACTTCGCGTCGACGTTGCGTCCGGGGCCCTTGACGAGCATCGTACCGCTCACCGCCTCGCCCTCTGCCTTCGACGGCGTGATGCGCAGTTTGGGCGCGTTGAACGCCGCCGTCATCGCGTCCCGCTCGAGCATGCCCTTTGCCTGCAGCGCAAGTCCGTCGACCGTGTATTCCTGGCGTCGGGCGTTGGCCGCCACGTCTCCTGCGAGCTTGAGCTCGAGCCCGCGCAGCGTCGCGGCGCTTCCCGAGACAGACGCAACGAGTTTGGAGAAGGCAAAATCCGCGCGCGCGAGATTCATGCGCGCAGAGGCCTCGACGCGTGCCTTCAGCGCCACTGCCGGCCTGGTGCCGGTGATTTCCGCCGAGAGCGAAAGCGGCGTCGGGGTGTCGTCTTCCAGCCTTCCGGTCGTCAGGTTCAGGTTCTTCACGCCCAGCGTCTGGCCGGTCCGGAGGTCGGCGTACGCCAGTTCCGCGCCCGCGATCCTCACCTCGGCGATACGCAACCGCGGCGGTTCTGCATCCTGCGCATCGGCCCCCTTGCCGGCGAGATCGTCGAAATTGAATCCGCCATCCTTGCCCTTGACCACGCTTGCCTTCAGGCCGGTCACCGCCAGCGCGTCGATGGCGACCTCGCGCGACAACAGCGGCATCACCTTCATGGCAAACTCCATCGAGTCGAGCGACACGAACACCTTGTCGCTCTTCGGCTCGGAAAGGCTCGTCTTGCCCAGCGAGATGCCGAACACCGGGAAGATCTTCACCTTCGGCACGCCCTCGATGTTCAATGTTCTGCCCTTCTCCTCCTTCATGTACGTCGCGGCGCGATCCTTGACGAACTGGCCATCAACGATGAACAGCGCCGCGGCGACTGCCAGCACGAGGAGCACGACGATGCCGCCGACGGCCCAGACTGCGTACTTGATCGCTTTCATGTCCTGCCCTTCCTTCTCGTCGGGAGATTGGCGACGCCGAACGGCACATGCCCGGAGGGCACGCGCATGCGCGCCGATTCGACATGTCCCTGCTGGTCGTCGAAGTAGAAATCCGGCTCGAACGCGGCAAGGAACTCGCCCTTGTCCAGGCCGCCGAGGAACATCGCCTCGTCGACCTCGATTTTCCACTGCATCAGCGTGCGCACCGCACGTTCGTGCGCCGGCGCGCTGCGCGCGGTGACCAGCGCGGTGCGCACCCGGATCGGCGCTTCGGCCCCCGCCGCGGCGGTCTGCAGCCGGTGCAGCGCCTCGAGCAGCGGCTTGAACGGCCCCGGCGGCAGCGGCCGCAGCGCGTGCTTCAGTTCGTGCGCGGTGAAAGCCTCGAGGCCGGACGACTGGTACACGCGCTCGGCTTCGTCCGAAAACAGCACCGCGTCGCCATCGAACGCGATGCGCAGTTCACCGGCGTGGCGTTCCGCCGCCTGCGGCGATTCCGGGTAGACGCGCGCGGCGGGAAACCCCGCCTCGAGCGCCGAGAGCACGTCGGCCTCGTTCGTAGACAGAAAGAGGTTCGCCTTCAGCGCGGTCAGGTAGCGGTAGGGGCTGCGGCCGCGCGTGAACACGCCGCGCTCGAGCCGCAATCCCGCCCCCTCGGCCGAATTGAACACGCGCAGGCCCGAGACCGGGTCGTTCTTCGACAGGATCACCACCTCGACGCGGTGCGCGGCAAGCGTATTGAACGCGAGCAGCTTCTTCACCAGCGGGAAGGCGACGCCGTACTTCGCCGGCACGCCGAGCTTGGCGTACTGCAGGTCGATGTACGCACGCTCGCCCAGCGTCTCGAACACGCGGTTCTCCTCCTCGAAATCGAAGAGGGCGCGCGAGGAGATCGCGACGACGAGCTTGCCTTCGATGGTGGCCGGCATGTCCGGCCCTAGTTTACGCCCGGCCGGGCATCAGTTCCTGCGCGTGGTCTTTCGCTTCGGCGACACGCGCTTCTTCGCTTCGAGCTTCTTCAGGCGCTCCTCGGGAATCACCGCATAGGCGTCGATCTCCATCAGCAGCTCCGGCCTCGCCAGGCCCTGCACGATCAGCCCGGTAGACACCGGGTACACGCCCTTCAGCCACTTGCCCACCACCCGGTACACCGGCTCGCGGTGCGCGCGGTCGGTGACGTAGATGACGATCTTGCAGATGTCCTGCAGGCGCGATCCCGCCTCCTCGAGCAGGATCTTCAGGCAGCGCATCGCGTTCTCGGCCTGCTTTCCGGCGTCGTTGATGCCGTGGATCCTGCCGTTCAGGTCCATGCCGGTCTGGCCGCGGACGAACACGCTGGCGCCGGCGCGCACCACCATGCACAGGTCGTTGGAAATGTCCTGGCCCTTCCAGACGCTGCGGGTATTGAACTTCCTCAGTCTTGTGTGCGGCATGCGGGTTCTGCCTAGGCCACGGATTTGATCTGGGTGGGCGCCTTGGCAGGCGCGTCGACGTTGTCCGACAGGCCGGCGAAGCTCTTCACCAGTCCGAGCGGACCCGAGAAATCGAAGCTCTGGTACAGCGCGTTCAGGTGGTTGAAGTGCGGCGCCTGCGCGAACTGCACGAACGTCAGCCGATGCCCGGCGTAGTCGGAGTTGAGCAGGTCGCGCGCGAAGGCGAGCAGCTTCCTGCGGTCATCGGCCATCCAGTTGTCGTTGAGCGAATAGAACTTGTCCATCCAGGCCTTGGTGCCGCTCGCCTCGAAGGTGGCGTGGTTCGGCGTCACGCATAGCTGCCCGCCGCACAGTTCGCGCGCGATGTGCATGATCTGCGGCAGGTTCGAGCAGGCATGGATGCGGCCGGCGTACAGCAGCGACTGGTTCGGCATCAGCAGGCCGCCGGGGCTTTTCTCGGCGAGCGCGATCGACGCCGCCAGGTGCGCACGGATGCCTTCGCGGTAACAGGCGAGATCCGCGAGCTTCTCGCGCACCGACTGCATCTTGTCCAGGCCGGTCTGCCTGCAGTTCCACATCGCCGCGCCGATCATCAGGTCGGCGGTGTAGAGGATCCTCAGCACGAACGGAAACGCCGAGTAGCGGTGCAGCGTGCCGCGGATGTAGCGCGCGCCCTCGGTGAAGCGGTAGAAGAACACGTCTTCCCAGGGAATCAGCACGTTGTCCAGCACCAGCAGCGTGTCGACCTCGTCGCAGCGGTTCGACAGCGGGTAGTCCTCGGCGCTGCCGCGGCCGGCGAAGCCCGAGCGGCAGATGTGCTTCACGCCCGGCGCGCCCATCCTGACGATGCAGCCGAGCGCGTAGTCCGAGAGCTTCTCGTCCGACCAGGCACCGACCGTGGGCTTCAGGAACGCCTGGTCGGCGTAGGCCGAGGCGGTCTCGTACTTGGCGCCGCGGATGATGATTCCCTTGTCGGTCTCCTTGACGACGTGGCACATCATGTCCGGGTCCTGGTCCTGCGGGCGCTTGGAGCGGTCGCCTTTCGGGTCGGTGTTCGCCGACACGTGGAACACGTCCTCGACCAGCACGCGCTGGATGTGGCGGTCGATGTTGTCGGCGAAGCGCGGGTCGATCTTGTTCAGCACGTCGCGGCCGTCGAAAAGCGACCACATCTCGCCTATCGTCTCGTCGCCGACCCGCGTGACCACCCCCTGGATGTCCTTGAAGAAGAGGTCCAGCGATTTCCACTTGTCCCACCAGTCCTTCTGCTCGACCGGGCGCTTCAGCTGGATCGAGTTGCGCTCGGCGCCGTCCTGGTACGAGTGCACGTCCGGCTCGTACTTCTTGTCGAACTGGATGTCGTACATGCGCGCCTTGATGTCGACGATGGGCTTGAAGGACGGGTGCCTGGTCACGTCCTTGACGCGTTCGCCGTCGATCCAGACCTCGCGGCCATCCCGTATGCCTTCCCTGTACTGCTCGCCGGTGCGCAACATGTACTGCTCCTCGTTTATGCCTTGCGGAAGCCGCAGAACTTATCCCGGCCCGATCTTCGGGCAAAATACCTTTTTCCGCTGAAGTGCATAGGATTGCCCTATCTCATGGCTGCCCGGCTGTCGCTCAGGTCCCTGCGCTATTTCGTCGCCGCCGCGGAGACCGGCAGCATCACCGCGGCGGCAGCGCGCGTGCACGTGTCGCAGCCCTCGGTCTCGGAAGCCATCGCCCGGCTCGAAGCCGACCTCGGCGTGCAACTGTTCCTCAGGCGCCAGTCGCGCGGCCTCGCACTTACCGTTCCCGGCGACAGGTTCCTGGTGCAGGCGCGCAACCTCCTTTCGCACGCGGACGAAGTCGAGCGCTTCGCCGACCACATGGGCGACCTGCTGTCGGGTGAATTGCGCGTCGGCTGCTTCGTCACGCTGGCGCCGTTCGTGCTGCCCGCGCTGCTCGCCGGCTTCGCCAGGGCCTACCCGGGGATCTCGGTGAGCTTCGAGGAAGCCAACCAGCTCGAGCTGCTCGAGCGGCTGCGCGAGGGGCGCTGCGAGCTGGCGATGACCTACGCCTACGGCCTCGGCGAGGAGTTCGCTTCCGAGGTGCTGGCAGAGCTGCCGCCGCGCGTGGTGCTGGCGGCGGACGATCCGCGTGCGCGCCGGCGCAGCATCAGCCTGCGCGAACTCGCCGACGCGCCGATGGTGCTGCTCGACCTGCCGCATACCCGCGACTATTTCCTGTCGCTGTTCCGTTCGGCACAGATCGAGCCGCGCATCGCGCACCGCGCGCACACCTACGAGACGGTGCGCGGACTGGTGGCGCGGGGCCTGGGCTTCACCATCCTCAACGCCATCCCGCGCCAGTCGCTGACCTACGACGGCGGCCGCGTCGCCGCGGTACCGATCGCCGAGGAACTGCCGAAGACGCTGGCGGTGTCGCTGCGCTCGAAGAAACTCACGCCGCGCCCCACCGTGACCGCGTTCGCCGAGTACACCCGCGGCTTCTTCGCCGACACCTGGCCGACGATCGTCGAAGCGCCAGGACGGAAAAAGCGTCAATAACCGCGCTGCGGGTCCACCTGGTTGAGCAGCGGCCTGCCGTCGCGCACTCGGCGGATGTTCTCCACCACCTGCTCGGCCGCCGAACGCGGGATCGCCACGCTGGCGAGGTGCGGCGTCACCAGCACCTGGTCGAAGCTGTACAGCGGATGCTGTGGCGGCAGCGGCTCCTCGCGGAACACGTCCAGCGTCGCCTCGGCGACCCGACCGCTTTTCAGCGCCTCCACCAGCGCGTCCTCGTCCACCGTTCTGCCGCGGCCGACGCTGACGAAGCACGCGCCCCGCGGCAGCGCGTCGAACACCTGCGCGCCGACCAGCCCATCTGTCTGCGGCGTGTAGGGCAGCATCGCCACCAGCACGTTCAGCCCATCGAGGAACGCCGGCAGCCCACCCTCGCCGTGGAAGCTCGCCACCCCCGCGAGCGACTTCGGCGTGCGCGACCAGCCGCGCACCGTGAAGCCCTGGCGCACCAGTTCGGCGGCGGCCACCGCGCCCAGGTTGCCCAGGCCCATGATGCCGACCGTGGTCTCGCGCGTTTCCTTCGGGTGGATGTAGTTCCAGCGCCGCTCGCGCTGCGCGCGCTCGAAGGCAACGATATTGCGGTGGTGGCGCAGCACCGCAAGCAACACGAACTGCGCCATCATGCGGCTCATCTCCGGGTCGGCGATGCGCACGATCGGCACGCCGGCGGGCAGCGAGCGGTCGGCGACGATGGAATCGACACCGGCGCCGAGGTTGACGATCAGCTTAAGCGCGGGGCATCTGGCGAGTTCGCCCTCCGGCGCCTTCCACACCAGCGCGGATTCGATGTCGGCCAGGTCACCGACGTCCGGCCAGACGCGCACTTCCAGCTCGGGCATCAGCCGGCGCAGGTGCCCGGACCACTCCACCGGATCGTCGAACTGGCTGTAGAAGAGCAGTGCCATCAGCGCCTCGCCTTCTTCTTCGGGAGCAGCCGCGACATGGCCTCGATGGCCAGCTCGTAACCCTCCCCGCCCAGGCCGGCGACGATGCCGGTGGCGGCCTTCGAAACGTACGAATGCTGCCGGAACGGCTCGCGGCGATGGATGTTGCTCATGTGCACTTCGATGATCGGGCCGGGAAACGCCAGCAGCGCGTCCAGTATCGCGATCGACGTATAGGTCAGGCCGGCCGCGTTGATGATCACGCCGTCGGCGCGTTTCGATGCCTGCTGGATCCAGTCGATGATCTCGCCTTCCGCGTTGCTCTGGCGGAATTCCAGCTTGAGGCCCAGGCGCTTCGCGGCGCGCTGGCAGCGCGCCCCAAGCTGCTCGAAGGTTTCGCCGCCGTAGACGTCTTTCGCCGCATGGCCGTAGAGGTTCGCGTTCGGGCCATTGATGAAAACCACCCGCACGCCTACTTCTCCCCGGGCACGCCGTATCCGGGCGCCTTGGACGGATCGATCGCACGCTGGATGTAGTCGTTCATCTGCGGCAGGTACAGCCCGAACACGCGCTCGAGCTCCTCGATCGGCGAATCGTGCCAGTCGACGCGCAGGTCGGCGATCGGCCATGGAAAGCGGTCGACCACGTACAGGCCGGCGGAGCGCACCGGGCCGGTCTCGCCGCCAGCCTTCCAGCCTGCGGCCAGGCCGGCGAGCAGGCGCTCGGCCAGCGGCGCGTCCGCCATCCCGACAAAGGCATCCACCATTGCCAGCGGCACGCGGTCATTCGCCAGCAGGTTGCCGCTGGCGACGCAATCCAGGCCCTGCGCCATGGCGTGGATGCCGAGCGTCTTCGCGCCTGAGTAGCAGGCCGAATGGCCGTCGGCGTCCAGCACCGCGAGCTGCCGGTACTCGATGTACGGGCGCGCCTCGAGCAGTTCGTCCAGCGCCCCTTTCGCGCCGTAGCCGCGCGCCAGCAGGTCCAGGCCCAGCACGCCGAGCGTGGGATCGGTGATGTTCTGCGTCGCGACGACACCGCTGCCGGCACGCGCCCAGCGCCCGCAGCGCGCCGCCACCGCGATGCTGGAAGAAGACACCGCGACGCCGAACTGGCCGCTGCGCGCGCAGCGGCCGAGGATGGAAAAGGTCATGATTGCAGTCCGATCGAATGATCTCGTGACGAGGGCGACAGCATACGAGAACTCGATCTGGTCGGCATCGACGCGTTTCCGGTATCCTCGGTTCGATGTTCGTTGCGCTTAGTCGATTCACTATCCGGAACGACATGGCCGAGGCGGTGCGCGCCGCGTTCCGCGACCGGCCGCGCCTGGTGGACAGCGCGCCGGGGTTCCTGCGCATGGAAGTCATGAGCCCGCTGGATGCCCCCGACGAGATCTGGCTGTTCACCCACTGGACCGACGAATCGAGCTACCGCGCCTGGCACCGCAGCCACGCGTACCACGAGGCCCACAAGGGGATCCCGAAAGGCCTGAAGCTGGTGCCGAAAAGCGCGCAGGTCCGGCTCCTCGAAGTGTTCGCGCAATAGCCACCCGGCCCGATGCAGCCGCACCTGACCGCCCTGCCCCCGGAAGGATTGCGAGAGTTCCACGAACTTCGGCGCGACGCGGTGGACGCGGTCACGGCGCGCTTCTTTGCCGAGCACGGCGCCGCCTATGCGGCGCTGGGTCCGCGCGCGCGCGATGCCTGCCGCGAGGACCTCGAGTTCCACCTCGAATTCCTCCGCCCGGTGCTGGAATTCGGCCTGCTCGCGCCGATGGTGGACTACCTGCACTGGCTCGCCGGCGTGCTCGCCGCGCGCGGCGTCCCCGCGACGCACCTGCCGCTGTCGCTCGACTGGCTGGCGGAGTTCTTTGCCGAACACATGGACTCTGCGCACGCCGGCGCCGTCGTCGCGGCGCTGCGCGCGGCGAACCAGGCGCTGCGCGAGCGGCCCGACGCCGCGCCGGCGGCGCCGCCTGGTCCGGAGCCGTGGCCCGAGTGCGCGGCGTTCGAGGAGGCGCTCCTCGCCGGCGACCGGCGGCGCGCTGCCGAGGTAATCGAGGGCGTACTTGCGCAGGACCGCGGCCTCGTCAATGCGGAAATCCACGTCATCCAGCCGGCGCTGTACCGCATCGGCGAGAAGTGGCAGCGCAACGAGGTCAGCGTGGCGCAGG
The DNA here is from genome assembly GCA_050248795.1 of Burkholderiales bacterium. Taxonomy (GTDB): domain Bacteria; phylum Pseudomonadota; class Gammaproteobacteria; order Burkholderiales; family SG8-39; genus CAZTDU01. Next base: position 28,507 of record JBFWRS010000021.1, read on the forward strand.
AACATCTGGCCACCGCGATCGCCCAGTCGGTGATGACGCTCGGACTGACGAAGACGGATCCGCCACCCGCGAACGGCAGGAAAGTGCTGCTCGCCTGCGTCGAAGGCAATCATCACGCGGTCGGCCTTCAGATGGTGGCGGACGCGTTCCAGATGTCCGGCTGGGAAGTGCAGTACCTGGGCGCGAACGTGCCCACCGAAGCGCTGGCGCGGCAGGTGGCGGCCTGGAAGCCGCATCTGGTCGGCCTGTCGATCTCGTTCGCGCACCAGTTGCCCGCGGTCAGAAAAGCGATCGCGCGCCTGCAGGATCTGCTGGGCACGGCGCGCCCGCCGGTGATCGTCGGCGGCCTCGCCATCAACCGCTTCGACGCGCTGACGGCGCAGGTAGGCGCCGAGGGCTCGGGCGGCGATGCGCTTGCCGCGGTCGCATCCGGCATGCGGCTGGCGCGGGGGCACACGTGAACATCAAGGCCCTGGTCGAAGACACCAGCGAGCTGATCTCGATAGCCGCCGCGCGCCTGGATGCGGCGGGCCTGCTGCTGGAAGCGAACGCCGGCTTCCTGCGCCTGCTGGGGGACAGAGCGTCCCGCGCCATCGGCACCAATGTCGCCCACTTCTTCATCCAGCCCGGCTACGCGGCGCTGGCGGCCGCGGCGACTGGTGATGTCACAGACGGCTATCAAGGCCTGTTGACCATCGGCGAGGTCTCGGGCAAGACCCGCACCTTGCGCGGACGCGTATGGCGGGCAGATGGCGAAGTGCGCCTGCTGGCCGAGTTCAACATCGAGGAACTGGAGAAGCTGAACGAGCGCATGATCGAACTGAACAATGATCTGGCGATTTCGCAGCGCGCGCTGGCACAGGCAAACATTGCGCTGAAGCGGCGCGAGGCAAGGATCGTCGAGGCGTCGTTGACCGATGCGCTCACCGGCGTGGGCAACCGCCGCAGGCTGGACCAGGCGCTGGCAGCCGAGATGAGCCGCGTGCGCCGCACCGGCGGCAAGCTTGCCGCGCTGATGGCCGACCTCGACCATTTCAAGGACGTGAACGACCGCTACGGCCACGGCGCCGGCGACAAGGTGCTCACGCGCTTCGGCGAGATCCTGCGCGCGCAGACCCGGCCGACCGACACCGTTGCCAGGTACGGCGGCGAGGAGTTCGTGCTGCTGCTGCCGCACGTGGACCTCGCGCGCGCGGCCGCCCTCGGCGAGCGCATCAGGCGGCTGGTGGCCGCCGAGACCATCGCCCCCCTCGCCGTGCCGATCACGGCGAGCTTCGGCGCCGCCGAGCTGCGCGCGGACGACAATGCCGACGCGTTCATCGACCGCGCCGACGAAGCACTGTATCGGGCCAAGCAGGAAGGCCGCAATCGCGTCGCCATCGAGCTTCCGGCGTCCCGCGGCCCCGCCAGCGTCGCCACCGGGTAGGGCTCCGGCCAATGCACTTGCCAGCCGACACACATGCGCGCAGACAGGCTGTACGTGTGGTCGCGCTGTACGCGGCGGCGGCGGGCACATGGATCCTCGCCAGCGACCTTGCCGGCATCGACCTCGCCGACGACATTCCCTCCGAGACGCGCTATTCGCTGCTGAAGGGCCTCGCCTTCGTCGTGGTCACCTCAACGCTGCTGTACCTGCTGCTCGCGCGCGTGTTCGGCCGCATGCAGCGGCTGGCCGAGGAACAGCGAGCACTCCGCCGCGACGCGGAGCACGTGGCCGCCGAGCTGCAGGCGGTGCAGGACGCCGCGCCGGTGTTCATCGCCTTCGTGCGTCGCGGTCGCATCGAGCGCATCAGCCGGGGCACCGAAGCGCTCAGCGGCTACACGCCCGCCGAGTTGGTGGGCAAGGAATCGACCGCACTGTTCGCCGACCCCGACGAAGCCGCGCGCGTACTGGCGGAATCGCGCCAAGCGTTGCTGCGCGGCGAGGTGTACACGGCCGAATGCCTGTACCGCTACCGCGACGGCTCGCTGGGCTGGGTCAGGATCTCCGGCCGCATGGTAGTCCCGGGGCAATTCGAGGCGGGCAGCGTGTGGATCACCGAGGACATCAACCAGTTGAAGGCCGCCGAGGGCCGGCTGCGCGCGAGCGAAACGCGCTACCGCACGCTGTTCGACGCCAGCCCGCAGCCGACCTGGGTGTACGACCTCGATACGCTGCGCTTCCTCGCGGTGAACGATGCCGCGATCGCCTCCTACGGCTACAGCCGCGAGGAGTTCGCGGCGATGACGATCCGCGACATCCGCCCGGTTGAAGACCTGCCGCGGCTGGACGCGTACGTGGCGCGGCGCCGGCTGGACAGCAGCGAGGCCACGCCCACGGCGATCGGCCGGCACCGCCGCAAGTCGGGCGCGATCATCAGCGTCGAGGTGTCGTCGCGCGCGATCGAACTGGACGGCCGCCGCGCCGAACTGGTGGTCGCCAGCGATGTCACCGAGCGGCTCGCCGCCGAGGCGCGCCTCGCGCACCTGGCGCAGCACGATGCGCTGACCGACCTGCCCAACCGCTTGCTGCTCACCGACCGCATGAACGTCGCGATCGCGCAGGCGCAACGCTCAGGCAGGTGCCTGGCGCTGATGTTCATGGACCTCGACCGCTTCAAGAGCGTCAACGACTCGCTCGGGCACGACATCGGCGACCGGCTGCTGCGCGAGGTCGCGGCACGGCTGAAATCCAGCGTGCGCGCGGCCGACACCGCCAGCCGGCAGGGCGGCGACGAGTTCCTCGTCATGCTGCCGGACCTGGACGACGCCGATGACGCCGCGCGCGTCGCCGACAAGCTGGTCGCCGCGATCGCGCAACCGTTCCGGCTGGATGGCACCGAGCTGGTACTCACAGTCAGCATCGGCATCGCCTGCTTCCCGGACAACGGGCGCGACGCCGAGACGCTGTTGAGGAACGCGGACGCGGCGATGTACGCCGCAAAGGACACCGGGCGCAACTGCTACCGCTTCTACTCGACCGACATGAACGCGCGCGCGCACGATCGCCTGATCCTGGAAGCCGACCTGCGCCGCGCGCTGGAACGCCAGCAGTTGTTCCTTGCCTACCAGCCGCAACTCGACCTGGCGAGCGGCGCGGTGGTCGGTCTCGAAGCGCTGCTGCGATGGAACCACCCGCACCGCGGCGTGGTCCCACCCGGCATGTTCATCCCGATCGCGGAAGACAGCGGCCTCATCGCGCCGATCGGCGCCTGGGTGCTGCAGGCGGCCTGCAGGCAGCATGCTGCCTGGCATGCCGACGGCCTCGCGGCGGGCGTCATGGCGGTGAACGTGTCCGCGTACCAGTTCCGCCAGGCGGATTTCGTTGCCACGGTCGAGGCGGCATTGACCGCGAGCGGGCTGCCCTCGCACCTGCTGGAACTCGAAGTCACCGAAAGCGTGGTGATGCAGGGCGTCGGCGAAGTCACCCGCAAGCTCGGCGAGCTCGACGCGCTTGGCGTGCAGATCTCGATCGACGATTTCGGCACCGGCTACTCGAGCCTCGCTTACCTGAAGCAGTTCCCGATCTCGCGGCTGAAAATCGACCAGTCGTTCACGCGCGGCCTGCCGGAAGACCATGAAAGCAGCGCGATCGCGCAGGCGGTGATCAGCCTGGGACATAGCCTGGGGCTGAACGTGCTGGCCGAGGGCATCGAAACCGAAGCGCAAGCCGATTTCCTCAGATCGATGCAGTGCGACGCCGGACAGGGGTATCTTTACGAGCGGCCGATGCCGGCCGCGGAATGCACCGCATACCTCCAGCGGCAGGGGTACTGAGGCGGCTCAGGCTTTCTCTTTGGGGTCCCTCTTCCACTCGCCCAGGCCCAGGTCCGGCGCGTCGGAGGCGCGCTTGCCGATCGACAGGCGCACGCGCAGCGCGAGGTCGGTGCGCGAGTCGGCGTGGTGCAGCGCTTCTTCCAGCGAGATCTTGCGGTCCATGTACAGGTCGTACAGCGACTGATCGAACGTGCGCATGCCGATCTCGGCGGACTTGGCCATCGCCGCCTTGATCTCGTCCACGCGCCCCTTCTGGATCAGGTCGGCGACGTAGGGCGAAGTCAGCATCACCTCGATGGCGGGCACCAGCTTCTGGTTCAGGCCCGGCACCAGGCGCTGCGAGATCACGCCCTGCAGGTTCAGCGACAGGTCCATGAAAAGCTGCCGGTGCGCGTCCTCCGGGAAGAAATTGATGACTCGCTCCAGCGCCTGGTTGGCGTTGTTGGCGTGCAGCGTCGAAATGCACAGGTGCCCGGTCTCGGCGTAGGCCACCGCGTGCTGCATGGTCTGGCGGTCGCGGATCTCGCCGATGACGATCATGTCGGGCGCCTCGCGCATCGCATTCCTGAGCGCCTCGTCGAACGAATGCGTGTCGATGCCGACCTCGCGCTGGTCGACGATCGACTTGCCGTGCACGTGCATGAATTCGATCGGGTCCTCGATGGTGAGGATGTGGCCGGTGGCGTTCTGGTTACGGTAGTCGACCATCGCCGCCATCGTCGTGGACTTGCCCGAGCCGGCGGAACCGACGATCAGCACCAGGCCGCGCTTTTTCATCACCAGCTCGCCCAGCAGCGGCGGCAGGTTCAGCGCGGCGAACGACGGGATCTTCGACTTGATGTAGCGCACCACCATCGCCACCTCGCCCTTCTGCAGGTAGGCGTTGATGCGAAAGCGGCCGATGCCCTCGGCGCTGATGGCGAGGTTGGCTTCCAGCGTTTCCTCGAAGTCGCGCGACTGGCGCTCGTTCATGACGCTGTAGGCGAGCGCCTTGACTTCGCCCGGCTTCATCGCCGGCGCTTCCAGCGGCCGCGTCGCGCCCTCGATCTTGATGTTCGGTGGCGCGCCCATGGACAGGAACAGGTCCGACGCGTTGTAGTCGACCATCGCCTTCAGCAGCTGGAACAGCTCCATGCCGTGCCCCCGTTCAGAGCTGCAGGTCGTCTATGTCGGTGACGCCCGGCTCGACCAGGCGCTGGTAGTTCTGGTCGGCGTACAAGAGCGGCATGCCGCCCGAGGAAGCGAGCGCAACCACCTCGCCGACGAAAATGATGTGCGTGGACAGCGCGAGTTCATGCGTCAGGCGGCAATCCAGCGCGACGAGCGCGCGCTCGAGCACCGGCGCGCCGGTGGCGAGCCGCCCCCAGTTGTCGCAGGCGAAGCGGTTGTCGCGCCAATGCGCGATTCGCCCCGCGAAACTGTCGGCGACGTGGCGCTGCCCGCGCTCGAGGATGTTGACGCAGAACACGCCGTTCTTTCGCAGCGCGGGCGGGGTGGGCCCGGCCGAGTGCAGGCACGCGAGCATCTGCGGCGGCTCCGCGGTCGCGGTGCAGAAGGAGCTCACGGTGACGCCGAATCGGCCGCCGTCGCCATCGGTGGTGATCACCGACACCGCGGTGGCGGCGATGCGCATCGCGTCTGTGAACAGCCGCTTGTCCAAGGATGACATGCCGCGACAATAGGCAAGATGCCGGCTTTCGTAAAGCGCGGTAACCTCGCGGCGATGAAATCCGATGTCGTGGTGCTTGGCGCAGGAATCGTCGGCGTGTGCGTCGCGCTGCACCTGCAGAAACGCGAACGCAGCGTCGTCCTGCTAGACCGGCGCGGTGCCGCCGAGGAAACCTCGTTCGGCAATGCCGGACTGATCCAGCGCGAGGGCGTCTATCCGTACGGCTTTCCGCACGATTTCGGCGCGCTCGCGCGCTACGGCCTGAACCGCACCATAGACGCGCACTACCATCCGTCGGCGCTACCCAGGCTCGCGCCGTTCCTGTGGCAGTACTGGCAGCATTCGCGCCCGGCGCGGCACGCGGCGATCGCGCGCCAGTACGCGAAGCTCATAGAACACTGCGTCACCGAGCACGACGCGCTCGCGGCCGAAGCCGGCGCCACCGGGCTGATGCGGCGCAGCGGCTGGCAGAAGGTGTTCCGCACCGAACGCGAGCGCGACCTGCGCTTCGCCGAGGCCGAGCGCTGGAAGCGCGAGTTCGGCATCAACTATCGCGCGCTGGACGCCGCGCAGTTGCGCGAGGAGGAGCCGCACCTGGCGCCGGTGCTGTGCGGCGCGCTGCACTGGACCGACCCTGTGAGCGTCATCGATCCGCAGGGACTGTCGCTCGCGTACCTGGCGCAGTTCGAGAAGCTCGGTGGCGTGTTCGCGCAGGGCAATGCCGCGAGCCTCGAGGCGAATGGCGCGGGCTGGCGGCTGCGCACCGCCGACGGTCCGCTGGACACCGGCGCCGCGGTGATCGCGCTCGGCCCCTGGGCCGACGTGCTGACGCGCGCGCTCGGCTACGAGTTGCCGCTGGCGGTGAAGCGCGGCTACCACATGCACTACCGGGCGGCGGGCAGCGCCAGGCTCAAGCTGCCGATGCTGGACGTGGAGCGCGGCTACTTCCTCGCGCCGATGCAGCGCGGCATCCGCCTCACCACCGGCGCCGAGTTCGCGCTGCGCGACGCCATCCGCACGCCGGTGCAACTGGGCCGCGCCGAACCGGTCGCGCGCGACCTCTTCCCGCTCGCCGAGCGGCTGGACACCGAACCGTGGATGGGCGCGCGACCCTGCACGCCGGACATGATGCCGATCATCGGCCGCGCGCCGAAGCACCAGAACCTGTGGTTTGCCTTCGGCCACGCGCACCACGGCTTCACGCTGAGCGCGGTGACCGGGCGCCTGGTGGCCGAGATGCTCACCGGCGAAGCGCCCTTCGTCGACCCGGCGCCGTTCCGGGCGGACCGCTTCTGAGGACGGCGCGGCCGCCGCGCGGACCCCTGCCATGAGCGCGAAAGTCGCGACGCACGTCTGTCGCGTGCTGGAGCACCGCTGGGTGAACGCGCGCTACAAGTACCTGCGGCTGAGTTGTCCGGGAGAAATCGCGCTGCGCACCGCCGCCGGCCAGTTCTTCCAGCTCGCCTGCCCGGTGAGCGAAGCCGAAGCGCCCTTCCTGCGCCGCCCGATGAGCGTGTACGGCATCGGGCCCGAGCCTGACGGCATCGAGTTCCTGTACCACGTCAAGGGCGCGGGCACGCGCAGCCTCGAACAGCTGCCGGCAGGCGCCAGCCTGTCCATCATCGGGCCGCTCGGCGTCGGCTTCAGCTTTTCCCCGGACTGGAAGCGCATCCTGCTGGTGGCGCGCGGCGTCGGGCTGGCCACCATGGCGCCGCTGGTCCCGCTCGCCGCCCGCTCAGGCGTCGCGCTTACCGCGGTGCTGTCGGCGCGCTCCAGCGCCGACCTGATGCGCGAGGAGTTCCTGCGCGGGGCGCACGCGAACGTGCATGCGGTGTTCGATGCGGACGGCACATCCGCCCTCGACAGGGTCGAGCCGCTGCTCGCCCGCCTGCTGGCGGAGGAATCCCCCGACATGGTGTACACCTGCGGCTCCAACCGGCTGCTCGCGCTGCTGCAGACGCTGGGGGCGCGGGGCGAAGTGGCGCTGGAGCAGCAGATGGCCTGCGGCATGGGCGTGTGCCTGTCCTGCGTGCGCCTGTTCCGGCAGGGCGGCGACAGGGTGTTTCGCCGCGTATGCTGCGAGGGGCCGGTATTCGCACTGGATTCGGTGGACGGAGACGTGCAGTTTGGCTGACCTGCAAGTGAGGATCGGGGCGCTGAGCCTGAAGAACCCGGTGATGCCGGCTTCGGGGTGCTTCGCGCACGAGTACGCCGCGGCGATGGACCTCGCGCGCCTGGGCGCGCTGGTCACCAAGAGCGTGACGCCGAAGCGCCGCATCGGTAACCCGGTGCCGCGGGTGGCGGAAACCGATGCCGGCATGCTCAATTCCATCGGCATCCCGTCCAGCGGCCTCCTGCACTACGTGGACAAGGTGCTGCCACGGTATGCGGGATTGCCGGTGCCGATCGTCGCCAGCGTGTCGGCGGACACCGCCGACGAATTCGCCGCGGCCTGCGAGGCGCTGTCGCTGCCCGGCGTGGCGGCGATCGAGGCCAACATTTCCTGCCCCAACATCGAGGCCGACGGCCGCGCCTTCGCCATGTCGGCCCGGGATACGCACCTCGCGATCGCGGAGATCAAGCGCTGCGCGCGCGTGCCGATCTGGGCGAAGCTGACGCCGAACGTGGCCGACATCGCCGAGATCGCGCGCGCGGCCGAGGCCGCGGGCGCCGATGCGCTGGTGGTGGCCAACACGCTGCTTGGCATGGCGATCGACCCGCATACGCGCAAGCCCCGGCTGGGCAATGTCATGGGCGGGCTGTCCGGCCCGGCGGTGCGCCCGGTGGTGCTGCGCATGGTTTTCCAGTGCGCGCGCGCGGTGCGCATCCCGGTGATCGGCTGCGGCGGCATCATGCGCGCCGAGCACGCGGTCGAGTACATGCTCGCCGGCGCCGCCGCGGTGCAGGTAGGCACCGCGTCGTTCCTCGACCCGGCGGCGATGATCCGCATCATCGACGAGCTCGACGCGTACTGCGAGCAGCACGGCGTCGCGCGCATCGCCGAGCTCACCGGCGGCGTCGAGATCGACGCCGGGCTCACCGATCGCTGGCTGCGCTTGGCGCAGCAAAGCGGATAGGCGGGCCGCGTGCAGCCGGTGTTCGACAGCGCCGATCGCGAGTTCGCCGCCGAGCTGTTCGAGTCGGTGCGCCGGCTCTCGGCGGACCGCGTCGGCGTCACGCGACCCTCGTACAGCGACGCGGAAACCGCCGCGCTGCGCGCGGTGGCCTCGGCGGCCGAGGCGGCGGGACTGCAGCCCCGCTACGACGCGGCGGCGAACCTGGTGGTCGAGCTGCCCGCCGCGACGCCGGGCAAGCCCGCGTACTGGATGGGCTCGCACCTGGATTCGGTGCCCGAAGGCGGCAACTACGACGGCCTCGCGGGCGTGGTCGCCGGCCTGATGTGCCTGGCGAAGGCGCGCAGGCTGGGCGTGGCCCTGCAGCGCCCGCTCGCGGTGGTCGGCCTGCGCGGCGAGGAAAGCGCCTGGTTCGGCAAGCCCTACCTCGGCTCGTACGCGCTGTTCGGCAAGCTCACGCCGCGCGACCTCGAGCGCAGGCACCGCGACACCGGGCGCACGCTGGGCGAGCACATGGCCGAAGCGGGCGCGGACGTGCGCCGCATCGCCGCCGGCGAGCCGCTCATCGATGCGCGCACGCTCGGCGGCTGGCTCGAGCTTCACATCGAGCAGGGACCGATCATGGTGGCGCGCGAGGCGCCGGTCGGCGTGGTCACCGGCATACGCGGCAACCTGCGCCACCCCGCGGCGCGCTGCCTGGGTGCGCCCGGCCATTCGGGCGCGGTGCCGCGCTGGCTGCGCAAGGACGCGGTGTTCGCACTCGCCGAGCTGCTGATGCGGCTTGACGACAACTGGCAGGCGCTCAACGCGCGCGGCGTGGACCTGGTCGTCACCTGCGGCATCGTCGGCACCGACCCGCGCGAGCACGCGGTGTCGCGCATCCCGGGCGACGTCGCGTTCAGCCTGGAGATCCGCAGCCAGTCGATGGACACGCTGGAGGCCTTCCACCAGCTCGTGCAGGTGGAGGCGGCAGGGATAGAACGATCGCGCGGCGTGAAGTTCGACCTCGGCGAGCGGGTGCTGTCCGAGCCCGGCCTGATCGACCGCGACTGGGCCGAGCGCCTGCGCCGCGCCTGCGGCGCGTTGCAGTACCCCTACATCGACATTCCCAGCGGCGCGGGACACGATGCCGCCAACTTCGCCAACGCCGGCGTGCCCACCGGCATGCTGTTCGTGCGCAACGACCACGGCTCGCACAATCCGGACGAGAAGATGGACCTGGAGGATTTCATCATGGGTACCGAGGTGCTGTACCGGGCGGTGACTGACGAGGCAGCGCGATGAGCGCAGTGATGACCGCGCGCATGATCCTCGAGGCCGGCGCGGTGCGCTACAGCGCCGGGGATCCGTACTTCCTGTCCTCGGGCTGGGCGAGCCCGGTGTACATCGACGTGCAGCGCCTGATCTCGTTCCCGCGCCTGCGCGCCGTGCTGATGGACTTCGCCGCCCGCAAGGTGCTGGCCGAGGCCGGCTTCGAGCAGTTCGACGCGGTCGCCGGGGTCGAGTCCACCGGCATCGCGTATGCCGCGTGGATCGCCGAGCGCCTGTCGCTGCCGCTGCAGTACGTGCACCGCCACCCGCGGGGCTTCGGCGCGGAGGCGCGGATCGCCGGCACGCTGCGCCCGGGCGCGCGCGTGCTGATGGTGGACGATATCAGCACCGATGGGCGCAGCAAGATCGGGCTCGCGGACGCGCTGCGCGCGCTGGGCGCGCGCGTAGACCACGTGCTGGTGCTGTTCTTCTACGACGTGTTCGCCGAGGCGCGCGCGCTGCTTGCCGGGCGCGCGCTGCGGCTGCACTGCCTGGCCACCTGGCAGGACGTGATCGATGAAGCCGCGCACAGCGCCTACCTGCCGCCCGCGGCGATCGAGGACGTGCGCCGCTTCATCGCCGACCCGGCGCGCTGGTCGCTCGCGCACGGCGGCATCGGCGAGTTTCCGCGCCAATGACGCGGGGAGCGGCCCTGCGTTGAGCGGCCCTGGCGACGTGGGGTACGATTGGACATGAGCACCTGCACAGTCGAGACCGGCCTGCTGCGCAAGAAGCCGTGCGGGCATGTTGCCGTAGCGGCATGCCTCAACTGCGACCAACCGCTTTGCATCGAGCACGCGATCGCGCAGCTTTCGGCCGCAGGCCAACGGACCGGCAAGTTCATGTGCCGGGAATGCGCCGCAGCGGAGAAGGAGCACGCCAAGAACATGGCTGCCGTCGCGCGTGCGCAGGAGGCGAAGAAGCTCGCCGCCATGGAGAAGGCCGTGCACGCGCAGCCAGCCAATCCCGCGGCGGCGAAGAAGCCGGTCGCGGGCACCCCCCACGCACCCGCAAGCGACGCGCCGGCCAAGGAGCCGGACGCGCTCGAGTTCACGCCCAAGGACGGCAAGTTCGGCTACACGAAGAAGGAAGACAAGCAGGATTGAACGAACGCCGGGGGCGTCGATCGCGAGGCAGGCCGGCAGTTGCGGGGAGAGTTCGTGGAGCGGGTGAAGGGAATCGAACCCTCGTAACCAGCTTGGGAAGCTGGTGTTCTGCCATTGAACTACACCCGCTTTCGTGACGGAAATTGTATCATTCGCGCCATGATCAACGTCACCGTCAACGGTGCCGAACACCGCTTCGAAGCACCCATGGACATCGCCGAACTGCTGAAGAAACTCGAGCTCGCGGGCAAGAAGGTCGCGGTCGAGCGCAATGGCGAGATCGTGCCCCGGAGCGCACACGCGGCTACCGAACTCGCCGAGGGCGACAGGCTGGAGATCGTCGTCGCGGTCGGAGGAGGCTGACATGAACGACACGCTGCTGATTGCCGGGAAGCCCTACCGCTCGCGCCTGCTGGTCGGCACGGGGAAGTACAAGGACTTCGCCGAGACCCGCGCCGCGCTGGATGCCTCGGGCTGCGAGATCGTCACGGTGGCGATCCGGCGCACCAACATCGGCCAGAACGCGAACGAGGAAAGCATGCTCGACGCGGTGCCGCCCTCGAAGTTCACCTACCTGCCGAACACCGCCGGCTGCTACAGCGCCGAGGACGCGGTGCGCACGCTGCGCCTCGCGCGCGAACTGCTCGACGGCCACGACCTCGTCAAGCTCGAAGTGCTGGGCGACGCACACACGCTGTATCCCAACATGCCGGAGACCCTTGCCGCGACGAAGACGCTGGTGAAGGAAGGCTTCAAGGTCATGGTGTACTGCTCCGACGACCCGATCCAGGCGAAGATGCTCGAAGACCTCGGATGCGTGGCGATCATGCCGCTTGCATCCCTGATCGGCTCGGGTATGGGGATCCTGAATCCGTGGAACGTGAAGCTCGTCATCGACGCGGTGAAGCTGCCGGTGATCGTCGATGCGGGCGTGGGCACGGCTTCTGATGCCGCCATCGCCATGGAACTGGGCTGCGACGGCGTGCTGATGAACACCGCGATCGCCAAGGCACGCGACCCGGTGCGCATGGCGCGCGCGATGAAGCTCGGCGTCGAGGCGGGGCGCGAGGCCTTCCTTGCCGGCCGCATGCCGAAGAAGCTCTACGCCGCCGCGCCCTCGTCCCCCACCGAAGGCAGGATCGCGCCCTCGCAGCCGAAAGCTGCCTGAGCGGCGCAGCTGCGCCGCGCTCCCGGATGAACCGCGAGATCCGGAGTTACGTGCTCCGCCAGGGGCGCGTGACGCCGGCACAGCAGCGCGCCTATGCCGAGCTGCTGCCGCGCCACGGCATCGCGTACTCGCCCGCCGCGGTCGATGCGCGCGCGGTGTTCGGCCGCGATGCGCCGCTGGTGCTGGAGATCGGCTCCGGCATGGGCGAAACCACCGCTGCGATCGCGCTGGCAAATCCGGACAAGGACTACATCGCGGTCGAGGTGCACCTGCCCGGCGTGGGCGCGCTGCTGAAGCGCATCGAGGCCGAGGGCATCGCCAACCTGCGCGTGATCCGGCATGACGCGCTCGAGGTGCTGGAACGCATGATCGCCGATGGCGCACTGGCGGCGATACACCTTTTCTTTCCCGATCCGTGGCCGAAGAAGCGGCACCACAAGCGGCGCATCGTGCAGGCGCCGTTCGCCGCGCTCGCCGCGCGCAAGCTCGCGCCCGGCGGCCTGCTGCACGCCGCGACCGACTGGGCCGAGTACGCCGAGCAGATGCAGGCGGTATTCGACGCCGAACCCCTGCTCATGCGCGTCGACGACGCGGGGCAGCGGCCCACCACCAAGTTCGAACGCCGCGGCCTCAAGCTCGGCCATGCGGTGCGCGACCTCGTCTACCGTAGGCGATAATCGCCGCCAGAGGAGCCCGCCATGCTGCAAGCCGCAGACCTCACCATCCGGCTGCATCCGGAAGACGACGTCGTCATCGCCCGCGTGGAGATCCCCGCCGGCACGCTGCTGCAGCAGGAGGACGTGCGCACGCGGGCGCGCGTGCCCGCAGGCCACAAGGTGGCGGTGCGCGGCCTCGCGAAGGGAACGCCTGCGCGACGCTACAACCAGGTGATCGGCTTCGCCACGCAGGACATCGACGCCGGCGACCACGTGCACGTGCACAACCTCGCCATGGGCGAGTTCGCGCGCGACTACGCATTCTGCGAGGGCGTGCGGCCCACCGAGCCGGTCGCGGAACCCGCGCGCTTCATGGGCATCGTGCGCACCCACGGGATGAATGCGGGCCGCGTCGCGACGCGCAATTACATCGGCATCCTCACCAGCGTGAACTGCTCGGCCACGGTGGCGCGCATGATCGCGCGGCATTTCGACGGCCGGCTTGGCGACTACCCCAACGTGGACGGCGTCGTCGCGCTGACGCACAAGACCGGCTGCGGCATGGCAGACAAGGGCGAAGGCATGGACCTCCTGCGCCGCACCGTGGCAGGCTACGCGCGGCATCCGAATTTCTACGCCACGCAACTCGTCGGCCTGGGCTGCGAGGCGAACCAGATCAGCAGCCTGCTGTCGGCGCAGCAACTCGGGCGCAGCGAGACCATGGCGGCGTTCACGATCCAGGAAAAGGGCGGCACCGCGAAGGCGGTGCGCGAGGGCATCGCGCGCATCGAGGAGATCCTCGCCGACGCGAACCGGGTGAAGCGCGAGCCGGTGCCCGCGAGCCACCTGATCCTCGGCCTGCAGTGCGGCGGCTCGGATGGCTACTCGGGAATCAGCGCCAATCCGGCGCTGGGTGCCGCCGCGGACCTGCTGGTGCGCCATGGCGGCACCGCGATCCTGTCGGAGACCCCGGAAATCTACGGCGCCGAGCACCTGCTGACGCGCCGCGCCGTCAGCCGCGAGGTGGGCGAGAAGCTGATCGCGCGCATCCGCTGGTGGGAGGACTACACCGCGCGCAACAGGATGGAGATGAACAACAACCCCTCGCCCGGCAACAAGGCCGGCGGGCTGACGACAATCCTGGAGAAGTCGCTGGGCGCGGTGGCCAAGGGCGGCACCACGAACCTGGTCGACGTGCTCGAATACGCAGAACCGGTCCGCGCGCGCGGCTTCGTCTTCATGGATACGCCGGGTTACGACCCGGTGTCGATCACCGGCCAGGTGGCGGGCGGCGCGAATATCGTCGCCTTCACCACCGGCCGCGGCTCGGCCTACGGCTGCAAGCCCGCGCCATCGCTGAAGCTCGCCACGAACACGAAAATGTTCCGGTTCCAGGAAGAGGACATGGACATCAACTGCGGCACCGTGGTCGACGGCAGCGAGAGCGTGCAGCAGGCGGGCGAACGCATCTTCCGCGCCATGCTCGACATGGCCTCCGGGACACGCACCAGGAGCGAGGCCTTCGGCTACGGCGAGGACGAGTTCGCGCCCTGGGTCGTGGGCGCGACGATGTGATGGGGCGCGCTTAGCCCGATGGACGCCGCGTTGGCGGACCACCTGCCGGAACTCGCGATCGCCGCGGCGATCGCCTGGGGCGCCGGCATCCGCCTGTATGCGGTGCTGCTGCTGCTCGGCCTTGCCGGTGCGATGGGCTGGTTCGCGCTGCCTGCGCACCTGGAAGTGCTGTCGCACCCGCTGGTGATGGCGGCAAGCGGATTCATGGCGCTGGTCGAGCTGCTCGCCGACAAGGTGCCGTGGCTGGACAGCCTGTGGGATGCGCTGCACACCTTCATCCGCATCCCCGCGGGCGCGGCGCTCGCCGCCGCGGTATTCGGCGACGCGGCGGCGGCGACGACCGTCACCGCGGCGATCCTCGGCGGCACGCTCGCCGCCGGCGCCCACCTCGCCAAGGCGGGCGCGCGTGGCGCGGTCAATGCCTCGCCCGAACCCTTCAGCAACTGGGGCCTGTCGCTGGCGGAAGACGCGCTGGTGCCTGCCGGCATGCTGCTCGCGTGGACGTATCCGCTGCTGTTCCTCGTGCTGCTCGCGGCCACGATGGCCGGCGCGTTCCTGTTCCTGCGCCTGATCGTGCGCGGACTCTTCGCGCTCGCCCGGCGCCTGCGTCCCGCGTGAGGTTCGAACGCCACCGCTACCTGGCGCCGCGCGTGTACGTCGAGCACGCGCTCGCTGCGGGCGAGCTGGAACTCGCCGAAGCCCAGGCGCATCACGCGGCGCAGGTGCTGCGGCTGCGCGAGGGCGAGGCGCTGGTGCTGTTCGATGGTTCGGGCGGCGAATGGCGTGCGCGCGTCGCCGCCATCGGCAAGCGCAGCGTGCGCGTCGACGTTGGTGAGCACGACGCGGTGGAGCGCGAAAACCGCCTGCGGATCACGCTGCTGCAGGGCCTGTCGTCCGCCGATCGCATGGACTACACGGTGCAGAAGGCGGTCGAACTGGGCGTCGCGGCGATCCAGCCTGCCGCCTGCGAGAAGTCGGTGGTCAGGCTGAACGACGAGCGCGCGGCGTCGCGCCAGGCGCACTGGCGCCGCGTGGCGATTGCCGCCTGCGAGCAGTGCGGGCGCAACCGCGTGCCGGAAGTGCACCTGCCGCTGCGGCTGGCGGGCTATCGCCTGCCGGCCGGCGCCAGGGGCGCGGTGCTGGCGCCGGACGCGACCGCGAATTTCGCCGCCATGCTGGACGGCGACGCGCGCGATGCAGACGCGCTGGTGCTGGCGGTGGGGCCGGAAGCCGGCTTCAGCGCCGCCGAGGAGCGTGCCCTGGTCGCCGCGGGCTTTCAGCCGGTGAAGCTGGGCGAGCGCATCCTGCGCACCGAAACCGCCGGGCCGGCCGCGCTCGCGGTGCTCAATTGCCTGACGGGCGAGTTCTGAGCACGCGTTCGTCGATGCCGCGGGCGCGCGCGTACAGCTCCATCGCGATGGCGTCGTTGCGGCGCGCGGCCTCGCGGTACTGCTCCACGTCCCAGTAGCGCAGCCCCATCGCGGTGAGGTCCTTGCGCGCCTGGATCGCCTCCTGGACGTCGGCCGCGGCGCCGCCGCGCGCGGCCTCGCGCGCCTGCTCGCGGCGTGCGATGGCGAGCACGTCGCGCGCCAGCGCGCTCACCGTGCTGCGGTACTGCGCGGGCATGTCCTCGCCCATGTCCTTCATCAGGTCGCCGGCGATGCGGTTGGCCTCGGCATCGCGCCCGGCGAGCAGGCGATCCATGCGCTCCTGCATGACCCGCGGATCGTCGTTGGTAGCGGCGATGTGCACGAAGGACTGCACCAGCGACAGGATGCCGCCGAACAACTTCCAGTCCTCGTCGGCGTCGGCATCGGCAGCCTGTGCCGCGGGCGCGGCGACGAGCAGTACGGCGATGAAGAGCTTGCGGATGCGCTGCATGGTGCCTCCTGGTATCCAGATACTGCGAACGCGCCGAGCCCCTGCCAGTTGACCTTCACAGACCTTACAGACATTACAATGCGGGGCTTCGATGGCCACCTCGCCCAACCCGGAGACTTTCGTACGCTGGTTCCGCCAGGTCGCGCCGTACATGCACGCGTTCGGCGGCCGCACCTTCGTGCTCGGCTTCGGTGGGGAGATGGTAGCCGAGCGGGCGCGTTTTGCCCACTTCGTGCTCGACATCAACCTGCTCGCGGCGCTGGAAATCCGCCTGGTGCTGGTGCACGGCGCGCGGCCGCAGATCGACCACGAACTGAAGGCGAAGAACCAGCGGGCGCGCTACGCGCGTGGGCTGCGCATCACCGACGACAAGGCGCTGATCGCGGTGAAGCACGCCGCCGGCGTGCTGCGCGTGGAGCTGGAGGCGGTGCTGTCGCAGGGCCTGCCGAATTCGCCGATGGCGGGCGCGGCGCTGCGCGTCGCCTCGGGCAACTACATCACCGCGCAGCCCACCGGCGTCGTCGACGGCATCGACTACCAGTACACCGGCACGGTGCGCAAGATCGACGCGGCGTCGATCTCGCGCCACCTGGACGCGGGCGACGTGGTGCTGATCCCGCACATCGGCTACTCCCCCACCGGCGAGGTTTTCAACCTCGCGTGGGAGGACGTGGCCGAGAGCGTCGCGGTGGCACTGCGGGCGGAGAAGCTGCTGATGTACGTCGACGAACTGCCGCAGGACAAGCGCGGCCAGGCGCTGAACGCCATCACCGCGGACGAGGCGGGCAAGCTGGTCGCGAAGGGGAACCTGAAGCCCGACCTGCAGCGCGTGCTGACGCGCAGCATCCGCGCACTGGAGGGCGGCGTCGGCCGCGCGCACCTGATATCGCGCCGCGCGCCGGGCGCGACGCTGCTGGAACTCTTTACGCATACCGGCACCGGCACCATGATCACCGCTGCCGCGATCGAGAAGCTGCGCCCGGCTCGCATCGAGGACGTGCAGGGCATCATCGCGCTGATCGAGCCGCTGGAAGCCGACGGCACGCTGGTGAAAAGGAACCGCGAGGCGCTGGAGCGCGAGATCGGCAACTTCTTCGTCGTCGAGCACGACGGCATCATCTGCGGCTGCGCCGCGCTCTACCCCTACCCCGAGGCGAAGAGCGCCGAGTTCGCCTGCCTCGCGGTGTCGGCCGAGCACCGCGACAGCGGCACCGGCGAATGGCTGCTGAAGGCCTGCGAGGATCGCGCCCGCGCGCTGCGCGTCCGGCGCATCTTCGCGCTGACCACGCGCGCCGCGCACTGGTTCCTCGAGCAGGGCTTCAAGCCCGGCACGGTTTCGGCGCTGCCGGACGAGCGCCAGCAGCTCTACAACTGGAAGCGCGGTTCGAAAGTCTTCCTGAAACGCCTATAATCCTGCGCATGGCACGCATGGTGAAATGCATCAAGCTCGGGCGCGAGGCGGAAGGCCTCGACATGCCCACCTACCCCGGCGAACTGGGCAAGCGCATCTTCGAGAACGTCTCCAAGGAGGCCTGGCAGCAGTGGATCCGGCACCAGACCATGCTGGTGAACGAGAACCGGCTGAACCTGGCCGATCCGCGCGCGCGCAAGTACCTTGCCGAGCAGATGGAGAAGCACTTCTTCGGCGAGGGCGCCGACGCCGCTGCGGGCTACGTCCCGCCTAAGCCTTAGCGCGCAGCGTCTTCACGCCTTCGGGCGTACCCAGCAGCAGCAGGTCGGCCGGACGGCGCGCGAAGAGGCCGTTGGTCACCACGCCGGCGATCTGGTTCAGGTCCGATTCGAGCTTCACCGGGTCGACGATGGTGAGGCCGTGGCAATCCAGGATCAGGTTGCCGTTGTCGGTCTTGAAGTTCTCGCGCAGCACCGGGTGTGCGCCGAGCTTGCGCAGCTCGCGCCCGACGTAGCTGCGCGCCATCGGGATCACCTCCACTGGCAGCGGGTACTTGCCCAGCACCGGCACCAGCTTGGATGCGTCGCAGATGCAGACGAACTTCGCCGCCACCGCGGCGACGATTTTCTCGCGCGTCAGCGCGCCGCCGCCGCCCTTCACCATCGCCATGTGCTCGGTGATTTCGTCCGCGCCGTCGACATAGACCGCCAGCTCGCCGACCGCGTTCAGGTCGAACACGTGGATGCCGTGGCCCTTCAGGCGCGCGGCGCTGGCTTCGGATGCCGCCACCGCGCCCTCAATGCGCCCCTTCATCGACGCCAGCGCATCGATGAAGCGGTCCACCGTCGAGCCGGAGCCGACGCCGACGATGGCGTCCTCGACGACGTACTTGAGCGCCTCGCGGCCGACCAGCGCCTTCAGTTCGTCCTGTGTCATCGTCTGCGCGGCGGTGGCAGGTCGGTGCAGACGCCCTCGAAGGCCTCTGCCGCGATGCCTATCGATTCCGACAGCGTCGGGTGCGGATGGATGGTCTTGCCGATGTCCACCGCGTCGGCGCCCATCTCGATGGCGAGCGCGATCTCGGCGATCAGGTCGCCGGCGCCGGTGCCGACGATGCCGCCGCCGACGATGCGGTGCGTCTCGGCGTCGAACACCAGCTTGGTGAATCCCTCGTCGCGCGCATTGGCGATGGCGCGGCCGGACGCGGCCCACGGGAACTTGCTCACCGATACCTTGCGGTCGGCCTTCTTCGCCTCGTCCTCGCTGACGCCGACCCAGGCGATCTCCGGATCGGTGTAGGCAACCGACGGGATCACGCTGGCGATGAAGTGCGACTTCTGCCCGGCGGCGGCTTCCGCCGCGACATGGCCTTCGTGCACCGCCTTGTGCGCGAGCATCGGGTTGCCGGCGATGTCGCCGATGGCGTAGATGTGCGGCACGTTGGTGCGCATCTGGTCGTCTACCCGGATGAAGCCGCGCTCGTCGACCGCGACGCCGGCCTTGTCGGCGCCGATCCTCGCGCCATTGGGCGTGCGCCCCACCGACACCAGCACCATGTCGTACACCGCAGGCTCGGCACCCTCGAAGCTGACGTGCAGCCCGTCCGGCTTCGCCTCGACCCTGGTCGTCCTGGTCTTCAGCATCACGCGGTCGAAGCGCTTCGCGTTGAACTTCTGCCAGACGTTGACGAGGTCGCGGTCCGCCCCGGGCATCAGGCCATCGAGCATCTCGACCACGTCCAGGCGCGCGCCCAGCGTCGAATACACCGTGCCCATTTCCAGGCCGATGATGCCGCCGCCGATCACCAGCAGCTTCTTCGGCTGCGTCGGCAGATCGAGCGCGCCGGTGGAATCGACGATGCGCGGATCCTCGGGAACGAACGGCAGTCTCGCCGCCTGCGAACCAGCGGCGATGATCGCGCTGGCGAAGCGGATGCGCTTGCCGCCCGCCTCGACATGGTGCGTGTCGACGAACCGGCCGACGCCCTGCACCACGGTGACCTTGCGCATCTTCGCCATGCTGGCGAGGCCGCCGGTGAGCTTGCCCACCACCTTGTCCTTGAAGCTGCGCAGCTTCGCCAGGTCCACCTTCGGTTCGCCGAACTCGATGCCGTGCGCGGCCAGGCCGCGTGCCGCATCGATGACCGCTGCGCTGTGCAGCAGCGCCTTGGAGGGAATGCAGCCGACGTTCAGGCAGACGCCGCCGAGCACCGGGTAGCGCTCTACCAGCACCGTCTTCAGGCCGAGATCGGCCGCGCGGAACGCAGCAGAATAACCGCCCGGACCGGCGCCAAGCACCAGCACGTCGCATTCGAGGTCGGCCGCGCCCGCGGTGGCTGGCGCAGGCGTCGGTGCGGCCACAGGCGCAGCGGCGGTCGCAGCCGCGGCCGGCTTCCCGGCATCGCCTTCCTCCAGCTGCAGGATCAGCGAGCCCTGCGACACCTTGTCGCCGACCTTGATGGCGAGGGACTTCACCACGCCCTCGCCCGGCGACGGAATCTCCATCGTCGCCTTGTCCGACTCCAGCGATATCAGCGACTGCTCCTTCGTCACGCGGTCGCCAGGCTTGACGAGGATCTCGATGACTTCGACATCCTTGAAATCGCCGATGTCCGGTACTTTCACTTCCACCAGGGCGGTCATCAGAGCAGCGTCCTGCGGATGTCGGACAGCACGGTGGCGAGGTAGGAGGTGAAGCGCGCGCCGGAAGCGCCGTCGACGACGCGGTGGTCGTACGACAGCGACAGCGGCAGCATCAGCCGCGGCGTGAACTCCTTGCCGTCCCACATCGGGCGCATCACCGAACGCGACACGCCGAGGATCGCCACCTCGGGCGCATTGATGATCGGCGTGAACAGCGTCCCCCCGATGCCGCCGAGGCTGGAAATCGAGAACGTGCCGCCCTGCATGTCGCCGGCCTTGAGCCTCTTCTCGCGCGCGAGCTTCGAGATGTCGGCAAGCTCCTTGGCGAGGTCGAACACGCCCTTCCTGTCCGCGTCGCGGATCACCGGCACGACCAGGCCGTCCGGCGTATCCACGGCGACGCCGATGTGGAAGTACTTCTTCAGCACCAGGTTCTCGCCGGATTTGTCCATCGAGGCGTTGAACTCCGGAAACTGCTTCAGCGCCGTCACCGATGCCTTGACCAGGAACGCGAGCATGGTGAGCTTGAAGCCCTGCTTCTCGGCGAGCGCCGCGTTCTGCTTGCGGAAGGACTCCAGTTCGGTGATGTCCGCCTCGTCGAATTGCGTGACATGCGGGATCGACACCCAGTTGCGGTGCAGGTTGGCGCCCGAGAGCTTGCGGATCCGCGACAGCGGCTTCGCTTCGACCGGCCCGAACCTGGCGAAATCGACTTCCGGCATCGGCAGCAGGTTGAACGGCAGCGCGCCGCCCGCCGCGGCCGGCGCAGCGGCGGCCGCGCCGCTAACGATGCCCTTGACGAAGGCCTGCACGTCCTGCTGCAGGATGCGGCCCTTGGGGCCGGAGCCGCGCACCCGCTGCAGGTCGACGCCGAGTTCGCGCGCGAACTTGCGGATCGACGGGCTGGCGTGCGCCTTGGCGACGATCTCGTCGCGGCCTTCGCGCGGCACCGGGCGCCCGAGCGAAGGCTCGGCCGTCTCGGGTGCGCTCGCCGGTGCCGCGGCTGCGGGTGCCGACCTGGCGGCGGTGGCAGGCGGGGCAGCGGCAGCGGGCGAGACCTTGCCTGCCGCGGCTGGCTTCGCTGCAGGTTCCCCGTCCGCCGGCTCGATGGTCAGTATCAGCGAGCCCTGCGACACCTTGTCGCCGACCTTGACCTTGACCGACTTCACCACGCCGGCCTGCGGCGCGGGGATCTCCATGGTCGCCTTGTCGGATTCGAGCGAGATCACCGACTGCTCGGCGACGATCGCGTCGCCCGGCCTGACCAGGACCTCGATCACCTCCACGTCCTTGAAGTCCCCGATGTCGGGAACCAGCACTTCCTTCGCAGCGGGCATGTTCAGACCGTCGTCGGATCGGGTTTCTCGGGGTCGATGCCGTACTTCGCGATCGCCTCGGCCACCGCCTTCGCCTTGCCTTCACCTGCGTCGGCCAGCGCCTTCAGCGCGGCGAGCACGACGAACTGCCGGCTGACCTCGAAGAAGTAGCGCAGCTTCGCGCGCGAATCCGAGCGGCCGAAACCGTCGGTGCCCAGCACGCGGTAGTCGCGCCCGCGCGGGATGAAGGGCCGGATCTGCTCGGCGAAGGCCTTCATGTAGTCGGTCGCGGCGATCACCGGGCCGGCGGTCTTGTCCAGGCATTGCGTGATGTAGGGCACGCGCGGCTTCGCTTCCGGGTGCAGCAGGTTCCAGCGCTCGCAGGCGAGGCCTTCGCGGCGCAGCTCGGTGAAGCTGGTCGCGCTCCACACGTCCGCCGCCACGCCCCAGTCCTTCTCCAGCATCTCCGCGGCGGCGAGCACCTCGCGCAGGATCGTTCCCGAGCCCATCAGTTGCACGCGCGCCTTCGCTTTGGATTTCGATGCGCGCAGCCTGTAGCCCCCTTTGATGATGCCTTCTTCCGTCCCCGCAGGCATCGCCGGATGCTCGTAGTTCTCGTTCATCACGGTGATGTAGTAAAAGACGTCCTGCTGCTCGCTCACCATGCGGCGCAGGCCGTCGTGGATGATCACCGCCAGCTCGTAGCCGTAGGTCGGGTCGTACGAAATGCAGTTCGGAATCACCGAAGACAGGATGTGCGAGTGGCCGTCCTCGTGCTGCAGCCCTTCGCCATTCAGCGTGGTGCGGCCGGCGGTGGCGCCAAGGAGGAAGCCGCGCGCGCGCTGGTCGCCCGCCGCCCAGGCGAGGTCCCCGCAGCGCTGCATGCCGAACATCGAGTAGAAGATGAAGAACGGCACCGTGACCACGTTCGAATGGCTGTACGCGGTGGCGGCGGCGATCCAGGACGAGAACGCGCCGGCCTCGTTTATGCCCTCTTCGAGGATCTGCCCGGCCTTGTCCTCGCGGTAGTACATCACCTGGTCCTTGTCGACCGGCTCGTACTTCTGTCCCTCGGGGGCGAAGATGCCGAGCTGGCGGAACATGCCTTCCATGCCGAAGGTGCGCGCCTCGTCCGGCACGATCGGCACGATGTGCCTGCCGAGGTTCTTGTCGCGCACCAGCGCGGTAAGGACGCGCACGAACGCCATCGTGGAGGAGATCTCGCGGCCCTCGCCCGAGCCCTTCAGCACCGCATCGAATGCCGACAGCGGCGGCACCTCGGGCGTGGCGTCGGCGCGCACGCGGCGCTGCGGCAGGTAGCCGCCGAGCGCCTTCCTGCGCTCGTGCAGGTACTGCATTTCCGGCGAATCCGGCGGCGGCACGTAGAACGGCAGCTTCTCGAGCTGGTCGTCGGGCACCGGGATGTTGAAGCGGTCGCGCACCTCGCGGATCGTCGCCAGGTCGACCTTCTTCAACTGGTGCGTGGGATTCTTCGCCTGCCCCTGCTTGCCGAGGCCGTAACCCTTGATCGTCTTGGCGAGGATCACCGTCGGCTGGCCCTTGTGCTTCACCGCCGCGGCGTACGCGGCGTAGATCTTGTGCGGGTCGTGCCCGCCGCGGTTCAGGCGCCAGATGTCGGCGTCGGTCATGCGCGACACCATCTCCAGCACCTTGGGGTGCTTGCCGAAGAAGTGCTTGCGCACGAAGGCGCCGTCGTTTGCCTTGAAGTTCTGGTACTCGCCGTCGACGGTGGTCTCCATGATCCGCTGCAGCAGGCCTTCCTTGTCGCGCGCGAGCAGCGGGTCCCAGTACGAGCCCCAGATCAGCTTGATGACGTTCCAGCCCGCGCCGCGGAAGTCGCCCTCGAGCTCCTGGATGATGTTGCTGTTGCCGCGCACCGGGCCATCGAGCCGCTGCAGGTTGCAGTTGACGATGAAGATCAGGTTGTCGAGCTTCTCGCGCGCGGCAAGGCCGATCGCGCCCATGGACTCCGGTTCGTCCATTTCGCCGTCGCCGCAGAACACCCAGACCTTGCGGTTCGCGGTTTGCGCGTGGCCGCGGGCCTCGAGATACTTCAGGTACCTCGCCATGTAGATGGCCTGGATCGGGCCCAGCCCCATCGATACGGTGGGGAACTGCCAGTAGTCCGGCATCAGCCACGGATGCGGGTACGAGGACACGCCCTCGCCGTCGACCTCGCGGCGGAAGTTGAGCAGGCGCTCCTCGGGGATGCGGCCTTCGAGCAGGCCGCGCGCGTAGATTCCCGGCGACGAATGGCCCTGGAAGTAGATCAGGTCGCCGCCATGTCCGCCGCTGGCCGGGTCTCCCGACGGCGCGTGCCAGAAATGGTTCTGGCCGACGCCGAACAGCGTGCCGACCGAGGCGAAGCTCGCGATGTGGCCGCCGAGTTCGTCGTCCGACTTGTTCGCGCGCGCCACCATCACCATCGCATTCCAGCGGCAGTACGAGCGTATGCGCTCCTCGAGCGCGTAGTCGCCGGGCGAGCGCTCCTCCATGTGCGGAGGGATGGTGTTGACGTACGGCGTGTGCGGCGAGAACGGAATGTAGGCGCCCGACGTGCGCGCCTTCTCGATCAGCTTTTCCAGCAGGTAGTGCGCGCGCTCCGGGCCTTCGCGTTCGAGCACCGCCTCGAGGGCATCGAGCCATTCCCGGGTTTCCAGCGTATCGGGATCGTTGGAATCGTTCGCTGCGGGCTCTTGCGGTACGGCGGACATGGCTTCCTCCAGCTTTTGGCCTGGGAGTGCAGTGCAGGGATTGCGTATTATGCAGCACTCATATGACGGCAAAGACCATAGACGGGAAATCCCACGCTGCGGCGCTGCTCGAATCCCTGCGCAAGACCGCGGCCGGGCTCGCCGTGCAACCGGGCGCCGCGGTGGTGCTGGTAGGCGACGATCCGGCCTCGCGCGTGTACACGCGCAACAAGGCGCGCGCCTGCAGCGATGCCGGCGTGCATTCCACGCTGCATGAACTGCCCGGAACTACCGGGGAAGCCGAACTGTGCGCGCTGATCGACCGCCTGAACGCCGACCCGGCGGTGCACGGCATCATCGTGCAACTGCCGCTGCCCGCCGGCATCAATGCCGAACGCGTACTGCGGCGGATTTCCCCGCACAAGGACATCGACGGGTTCCACCCGGAGAACGTCGGCGCGCTGGCGCTCGGCAGCCATCGCTTCGTGCCCTGCACCCCGGCAGGAATCCTGCGCATGCTCGAAGCCGAAGGCATCGCGCTGGAAGGCCGCGACGCCGTCGTGGTCGGGCGCTCGAACATCGTCGGCAAGCCGATGGCGCTGCTGCTCTTGGAAAAGCACGCCACCGTCACCATATGTCATTCGAAGACCGTTGATCTGGCTGCGCATACCCGGCGTGCGGACGTGCTGGTCGCCGCGGTGGGCCGGCCGCGCATGATCACCGCAGACATGGTGAAGCCGGGTGCCTGCGTCATTGACGTGGGTATCCACCGCATGCCGGATGGCAAGCTCGCCGGCGACGTCGATTTCGCCTCCGTGCGGCAGACCGCCGGCTGGATCACGCCGGTGCCGGGCGGCGTCGGTCCGATGACGGTGGCGATGCTGGTGGCAAACACGGTGCGCGCTGCCGAACCGAACGCGAAAGGATGATGCAGGACATGCTGCAGGAAGCGAACCCGCTGCTGGATTTCACCGACCTCCCCCGCTTCGGCGACCTGCGTGCGGAACACGTGACGCCGGCGATCGACCAGCTGCTCGCCGAGGCGCGCGACGTGGTGGCACAGGTGACGCGTCCGGACACAGCCGATGCCTGGGACGCGTTCGTCGTGCCGCTGGAGGACGCGAGCGAGCGCCTGGGCCGCGCCTGGAACCAGGTTTCGCACCTGCACGCGGTGATGGACGCGCCCGCGCTGCGCGCCGCATACAACGAGAACCTGCCCAGGGTGACGCAGTTCTGGACCGAGCTGGGCCAGAACGAACACCTGTTCCGCAAGTATCGCGCGCTGCGCGATGGCCCTGCCTTCTCCGCGCTTTCCGCGGCGAGGCAGCGCATCGTCGACAACGCGCTGCGGGACTTCCACCTCGGCGGCGCCGACCTGCCGGCGGCGCAGAAGCCGCGCTACGCGAAGATCCATGAAGAGCTCGCCGCGCTGGCGGCGAAGTTCTCCGAGAACGTGCTGGATGCGACCAACGCGTTTTCGGTGCGCATCGAGGATCCGGCGCGCGTGAAGGGACTGCCGGCGGACGCGCTTGCCGCCGCGCGCGAGGCGGCGGAAAAGGACGGCGCACCGGGCTGGAAATTCACGCTGCACGCGCCCTCGTATTTTCCGGTGATGCAGTACGCCGAAGACCGCGCGCTGCGCGAAGAGATGTACCGCGCCAGCGCGACGCGCGCGTCCGAGTTCGGCCGCCCGGAATGGGACAACACCGCGCTGATCGCGCGCATCCTCGAACTGCGCCGGGAAGAAGCGGCATTGCTCGGCTACGCCAACTTCGCCGAGCGCTCGCTGGTACCGAAGATGGCGGATACGCCGGCGCAGGTGCTGGAATTCCTCGAGGACCTCGCGCGGCGCGCCCGCCCGTACGCCGAGCGCGACCATGCGCAACTGGTCGAATTCGCCAGGGACGAGCTGGGGCTGGAGCAGCTCGAAGCCTGGGACGTGGCCTTTGCGTCCGAGCGCCTGCGCGAGAGGCGCTATGCGTTCTCCAACAACGAAGTCAAGCAGTACCTGCCGGAAGACGCCGTGCTCGGCGGGCTCTTCGGCCTGGTCGAGAAGCTCTACGCAGTCCGCATCGTGCCGGCCGAGGCACCGGTATGGCACGAGGACGTGCGCTTCTACGAAGTGCGATCGACCTCGGGGGAACTCACCGGTCGCTTCTACCTCGACCTCTACGCGCGCGAAACCAAGCGCGGCGGGGCGTGGATGGACGAAGCGGTATCGCGCCGGCGCAGGGGCGGATCGGTGCAGACGCCGCTGGTGTACCTGAACTGCAATTTCTCGCGGCCGGTGGCCGGCAGGCCCGCGGTGTTCGACCACGACGAGGTGATGACGCTGTTCCACGAAACCGGCCACGGCCTGCACAGCCTGCTGACGCGCCAGGACGAGCTCGGCGTTTCCGGGCTTGCGGGCGTGGAGTGGGACGCGGTGGAGCTGCCCAGCCAGTTCATGGAGAACTTCTGCTGGGAATGGGAAGTGCTCGAACCCATGACGCGGCATGTGGACACGGGCGAGCGCATGCCGAAGCGCCTGTTCGACAAGATGCTCGCGGCGAAAAACTTCCAGGCCGGGCTCGCGATGCTGCGCCAGCTCGAGTTCTCGATTTTCGACATGCGGCTGCACCACGATTTCGACCCCGCGGCAGGGAAGCGGGTGCTGGAGCTGCTGGCCGAGGTAAGAAAGAAGGTAGCGGTGATGGTGCCGCCCGATTACAACCGCTTCCCCAACAGCTTCTCGCACATCTTCGGCGGCGGCTATGCGGCGGGCTACTACAGCTACAAGTGGGCCGAGGTGCTGTCGGCAGACGCCTACAGTGCGTTCGAGGAGCAGCGCGACAAGGGCGGCATACTCGACGCCGCCACCGGCGCGCGCTTCCGCGACGAGGTGCTGGCGGTGGGCGGCAGCCGCCCGGCCGCCGAGTCGTTCCGGGCGTTCCGCGGCCGCGATCCCAGCGTGGACGCCCTGCTGCGACACAGTGGTATGATTTCCGCGTGAAAAGGAGCGCCTTGGCCATCGCAGTCGGTATCGCGGTCGCAGCGGGAACCGCGCTCGCCCAGCAGTATCGCTGGACCGACCAGCAGGGCCGCGTCCATTACACCGATACGCCGCCGCCGCCGTCGGCGAAGGACGTGAGGAAGAAGGGCGCGCCGCCGCCCGCGGGAACCCCGGTGGTGCCGTTCGATCTCGCCAAGGCGCAGCAGGAATCCCCGGTCACGCTGTACACGCATCCGTCCTGCGAGCAAACCTGCCAGTTCGCGCGCGACGTACTCAACAAGCGCGGCGTGCCGTTCAACGAGGTGGTGGTGTCGACCGCCCAGGCGCTGGAGCAGCTGAAGGCGCTGTCGGGCAACAACCACGTGCCGGTGCTTACCGTCGGCAACCGGGTGGAGAAGGAAGTCAGCCTCGGCACGTACAACGCCGCGCTGGACGCCGGCGGCTACCCGAAGGAAGGCCTGCTGCCGCCCCGCAAGCAGGCGGCACCCGGATTCAAGCTCGAGGATCTGGAAACCGCGGGCCCCGACTACCGGGCCGCCGGGCAGAAACCCGCGGCCCAGGAAGCCGCGCCGAAGGCCGAGGCGCCGACGCGGCCGCGCGGCCCCTACGCACCGGGCGCTTCCGGGCCGGCGCCGAAGCCAGCCGCGAAGTCGCAGTAAGCGCCGCAGCGTCCGCGCCGTGATGCTGGCCAGCCTCACGCCATGAAGCTGGCGTCCTGGAACGTCAACTCCCTAAAGGTCCGCCTGCCGCAGCTGCTCGACTGGCTCGCAGCCGCGAATCCCGATGTCGTCTGCCTGCAGGAACTGAAGCTCGAGGACGCGAAATTCCCGCGCGCCGAGATCGAAGCGGCCGGCTACCGCGCCGCCCACGCCGGCCAGAAGACCTACAACGGCGTTGCCATCCTGGCGCGCAACGCGCTCGCCGACGTCGCGGCCGGCATCCCGGGCTTCGTCGACGAGCAGAAGCGCGTCGTCGCAGCAAGCGTGGACGGCGTGCGCACGGTGTGTGTGTACTGCCCCAACGGCCAGGCCGTGGGCTCCGAGAAGTACGACTACAAGCTGCGCTGGTTCGCGGCGCTGCGCGACTACCTGGCGGGTGAGCTCGCGCGCCATCCGCAGCTCGCGGTGCTGGGCGATTTCAACGTCGCGCCCGAAGACCGCGACGTGCACGACCCGAAGGCCTGGGAAGGCCAGGTGCACGTGTCGGCGCCGGAGCGCGCCGCGTGGCGCGCGCTGCTGGAACTGGGACTGACGGACAGCTTCAGGCTCTTCGAGCAGCCGGAGAAGACCTACTCCTGGTGGGACTACCGCATGATGGGATTCAGGCGCAATGCGGGACTGCGCATCGACCACGTGCTGCTGTCGGCGCCGCTCGCGGCCCGCTGTACCTCGTCGACCATAGACAAGGCGCCGCGCAAGCTCGAGCGCCCCTCGGACCACGCGCCCGTGGTCTGCGAGCTGCGCTAGAGCTTCATGCCCTGCTGCACGCCCGGGCGCGCCGCCATGCGGTCGGCCCAGCGCGCCAGGTTCGTCAGTTCGGGCAGCAGCGCGCGGCGCTGCGCATACGGCGGGTAGAGCGCAAAGTCGGCGATCGACACCTCGCTCGCGATGTAGTCGCGGCCGACCATGTGGCGATCGACGTAGACGAACGATTTCAGCAGCCGCTTGCGGAAGAATTCGATGTTCGCAATCGACTTGTCCGGCGCGGCGTTCTCGGCCTGGAACAGCGTGCCGCTGCCGCCGGCGACGTCGCTGCAGGCCTGCATGAACCACTGGTAGCAGACCGCGCGGCGCATCGGGTCCTTGGGGATGAACTGGCCGCACTTCTCGGCGACGTAGAGAAGAATCGCGCCTGATTGCGCCAGCGCGACCGGCTTGCCTTCGGGGCCGTCGCTGTCGACGATGGCGGGGATTACCCCCGAGGGATTGATCCTCGCGTACTCGGGCGACTTGTGCTCGCCCTTGGTTATGTCGACCTTGTGTACGCGGTGCTCCAGCCCGGACTCCGCCAGCACGACCGCCGCACGCAGCCCGTTGCCCGTGCCCCACGTATAGAGATCGATCATCGCCTTGCTCCGCGCCTTGTTGAACGAAGGCGCATCATACTGTGGACCGGCTAGTCGATCCTGTCGTATGCAGGCAGCGTAAGGAATTCGACGTAGTCGCCGGTGGTGATCTCGTCGAACAGCCTCGCGCCCTCTTCGTATTTGCCCGCGGCCCAGGCCGCATCGCCCAGGTAGGTCCTGACCTTGGGCAGTTCCTCGGCGAGCAGCTGGCGGAAGAGTTCAGTGGTGATCTTGCGGCCGTCATCCAGCCTGCCCTTGTCGCTCCTGATCCACTGCCAGATCTGCGAGCGCGAGATTTCCGCGGTTGCGGCATCCTCCATCAGGTTGAACACCGGCACGCAGCCGTTGCCCGCGAGCCACGCGCCCAGGTACTGGATGCCCACCGAGATGTTGTTGCGCAGGCCCGCCTCGGTGATCGGCGCGGAGGGCTGGAAATCGAGCAGGTCCTTCGCGCCGTAGTTCACGTCGGGCCGCTGGCGCGCGTACTGGTTCGGCTGCGGCATGTGCTCGTCGAACACCGCCTTCGCCACCGGCACCAGGCCCGGATGCGCCACCCAGGTGCCGTCGCAGCCGTCGGTGACCTCGCGCAGCTTGTCCAGGCGCACCTTTTCGATTGCCGCGTCGTTCGCCGCGGGGTCGTTCTTGATCGGGATCTGCGCCGCCATGCCGCCCATCGCCGGCGCGCCGCGCCTGTGGCAGGTCTTCACCAGCGACAGCGCATAGGCACGCATGAACGGCGCGGTCATCGTCACCTGCGCGCGGTCGGCGAGGCAGAAGTCCTTGTTGGAGCGGAACTTCTTGATGCAGGAAAAGATGTAGTCCCAGCGGCCGATGTTGAGGCCAGCCGAGTGCTCGCGCAGCTCCCACAGAAATTCGTCCATCTCGAAGGCGGCGAGCACGGTTTCGATCAGGCAGGTGGCCTTGATCGAGCCCTGGGGCACGCCCAGTTCGTTCTGCGCTGCAACGAAGATGTCGTTCCACAGCCGCGCCTCGAGGTGCGACTCCATCTTCGGCAGGTAGTAGTAGGGGCCCGAACCGCGCGCGAGCAGTTCCTTCGCGTTATGGAAGAACAGCAGCGCAAAGTCGAAGATCCCGCCGGCGACCGGCTTGCCGTCCACCGTCACGTGCTTTTCGTCCAGGTGCCAGCCGCGTGGACGCGGGATCAGCACTGCGGTCCTGTCGTTCAGCTTGTAGGACTTGCCGTTCTGCTCGAAGCTGATGGTGCGCCGCACGGCATCGCGAATGTTCAGTTGCCCGTCGATCATGTTGTGCCAGGTCGGGCAGTTGGCGTCCTCGAAATCGGCCATGAACGTGGAGGCGCCGCAGTTCAAGGCGTTGATCACCATCTTGCGGTCGGTCGGCCCGGTGATCTCCACGCGCCGGTCGAGCATGTCCTTCGGCTGCGGCGCGACCTGCCAGTCGGATTCGCGCACCGTCCTGGTTTCCGGCAGGAAGCCCGGCAGCGCGCCGGCGTCGAATTCCTTCTGTCGCACCGCGCGCCGGGCGAGCAGTTCCTGTCGCCGCGGTTCGAATTTGCGGTGCAGCATGGCGACGAACGCCAGCGCTTCCGGCGTCAGGATCTGCGCGAACTCTGGCGTCATCTTGCCGGTGATCTGCACACCGGCTGGCTTGGCAGTCGTCATCTGAATCCCCCTGTTTATTGCGGCGCAAAATAAGGGAATTCTACTATACGAAACTCGGCCCTACGCCGCGTCGCCGTCTATGCCCAGCTCCTGGATCTTGCGTGTGATGGTGTTGCGGCCCATGCCCAGCAGGCCGGCAGCCTCGATGCGCTTGCCGCCGGTGCGCGCCAAGGCCTTGAGGATCAGCGCCCGCTCCATCTGCCGGGTCAGCACGTCCAGCAGGCCGACCTCGCCCTGCGCGAGCCTGCGCTCGGCCTCCTGTTCCAGCGCGGTGACCCAGTCGCCGGGCGCGGCTGACTGTCGCGACTGGTTGAACTCCGCCGGCAGGTCGCCGAGGTCCACCACCTGCCCCGGCGCCATCACGGTAAGCCAGTGGCACAGGTTTTCGAGCTGCCGCACGTTGCCGGGGAAATCGCAGCGGGAAAGGTGCTCCAGCACCGGGTCCGCGAGGCGCTTGGGCTCGACGCCGAGCTGGCGCGCGCTGCGTGCAAGGAAGTGCTTCGCCAGCAGCGGAATGTCTTCGCGCCGGTCGCGCAGCGCCGGCAGGCGGATGCGGATCACGTTCAGGCGGTGGTAGAGGTCCTCGCGGAACGCGCCCTCGCGTACCCGTGCCTCGAGGTCCTGGTGCGTGGCTGCGATCACACGCACGTGCGTCATGATCTGCTGGTGCCCGCCGACGCGATAGAAAGTGCCATCCTGCAGCACACGCAGCAGGCGCGTCTGCAACTCGGCGGGCATGTCGCCGATCTCGTCGAGGAACAGCGTGCCGCCCTCCGCCTGCTCGAACCGGCCGCGGCGCTGCTGCTGCGCACCGGTGAAAGCACCGCGTTCATGGCCAAAGAGTTCGGATTCCAGCAGGTCCTTCGGCATCGCCGCGGTGTTGATGGCGACGAAGGGCTTCGCCGCGCGTGCACTATGCCGGTGCAGGGCACGCGCCACCAGTTCCTTGCCCGTGCCGGACTCGCCGGTCAGCAGCACCGTGGCGTTGGATTGCGACAGCCTGCCAATGGCGCGGAACACCTCCTGCATCGCCGGGGCCTGCCCGAGCGTTTCGGGCGCCTCGCCGGGCGCCTCGACCGGCGCCGCCCGCTCGCCCTCGTCCATGGCGCGGCGAATCAGGTCGACCGCCTGGTCGACGTCGAAAGGCTTGGGCAGATATTCGTAGGCGCCGCCCTGGAACGCCGCGACGGCGGACTCCAGGTCCGAATATGCGGTCATGACGATCACCGGCACCGCGGGATGCCGGCTCTTCACTGCCTGCAGCAACTGCAGCCCGGACGGCCCCGGCATGCGGATGTCGGACACCAGTACCTGCGGCGGCCCGTCCTCCAGCGCACTAAGCGCCTCGTCGGCGGAGGCGAACGCGTTGCACGCGATGCCTTCCCTGCCGAGCGCCTTTTCGAACACCCAGCGTATCGAGCGGTCGTCGTCTACGATCCATACAGATTTCATGCGAGTGGCAACACCATCCTGAAGACGGTGCGGCCCGGTTTGCTCTCGTACTCGACCACGCCCTGGTGCCAGGTGACGTAGGTTTGCGCGAGCGAGAGCCCCAAGCCGCTTCCACCCGGGCGCCCGGAGACCAGCGGACTGAACAGGCGGTCGCGGATCTCTTCGGGCACGCCGGGCCCGTCATCGACCACTTGCAATTCTA
>JBFWRS010000022.1:0-61110 GCA_050248795.1 Burkholderiales bacterium
AAATGCGCGCTCTCCCCCGCCCTGAAGGATCCGCCATGCGGATGGAAGTCCACGTTCACGCCGATATCCCCGTCCTCGAGGGCGTTTCGAAGAAGCAGATCGCGCTGGCGCTCGCGCCCTGGCTCGAATACCTGGACGCGGACGACCTCGCGGACGTGAAGAGCCTCGAGCCGGACGAGCCGGGCATCAAGTTCGATGACAAGGAACTGCTGCTGTTCCTGTGCTGGACCGGCGAGGTGGGCCGCAGCTTCCATGCTGCGCTCGACCAGGCGCTGGAGAACCTCGGCCCGCTGTGCTACGAGGCGGTCGAGATCGAGGTCACGCTGTACCACCCGAACGGCGAGCAGGAGCAGCGGCTGCTGTTCGTCGGCCCGACGCCGCAGGCGATCCACGAGGCGCAGCGCCGCTGCATGATCGAGGACGTCGGCGCGCTGCTCGAGCGCCAGTTCGACAAGTCGAAGACCGTCGAAGTGATGGCACTGGTGAACGACATGTTCGACCGCGACTGGAAGGAAAAGGCCTCGCAGCCGAAGAAGCCCGAGCGCGCTTTCGAGACCTACACGCGCCCCTCGCGCAAGAACCTGCACTAGAAGAACCACGACGCGCTGCAGCGCGACAGTGCCTGCCGCGCTGCACCGCTAACGTTCAAAACAGGCGTAACCTTGGCGGGACCAAAGTATCCTGGGTTTGACACGCTGGCCCTGCACGCGGGCCAGTCGCCGGATGCGACCTTCGGCAGCCGCGCAGTTCCCATTTACCAGACCACGTCGTACGTGTTCCGCAGTTCGGAGCACGCCGCGTCGCTGTTCAACATGGAGCGCGCGGGCCACGTCTATTCGCGCATCTCGAATCCGACCGTCGCGGTGCTGGAAGAGCGCATCGCCGCGCTCGAAGGCGGCGCCGGCGCGATAGCGGTTGCGTCGGGACAGGCTGCGCTGCACCTGGCGGTGGCGACCATCCTGGACGCGGGGCAGCACATCGTCGCATCGGGGTCGCTATATGGCGGCTCGCACAACCTGCTCGGCTACACGCTGGCGCGCTTCGGCATCGAGACCACGTTCATCAGGCCCGGCGACATCGACGCCTGGCGCAGCGCCGTGAAACCGAACACGCGGCTCTTTTTCGGCGAGACGCTGGGCAACCCGGGCCTCGACGTGCTGGACATCCCCACGGTGTCGGCGATCGCGCACGAGGCGGGCGTGCCGCTGCTGGTGGATTCGACTTTCACCACGCCGTACCTGATGAAGCCGTTCGAATTCGGCGCCGACCTGCTGTACCACTCGGCAACCAAGTTCCTCGGCGGCCACGGCACCGCCATCGGCGGCGTGCTCGTGGACTCGGGCCGCTTCGACTGGGAGAAAAGCGGGAAATTCCCGCAGCTCACCGCGCCCTACTCGGGATTCCACAACATGGATTTCGAGGAGGAATCCGGCACGCGGGCGTTCCTGTTGCGCGCGCGGCGCGAGGGCCTGCGCGATTTCGGCGCCTGCATGGCGCCGATGACCGCGTTCCAGATCCTGCAGGGCGTGGAGACCCTGCACCTGCGCATGCCGCGCCACGTCGAGAGCACGCGGCGGGTGGTGAAGTTCCTTTGCGAGCATCCGATGGTGGATTCGGTCGGCTACCCGGAACTGCCTTCGCACCCCGACCATGCGCTGGCGAAGAAGCTGCTGCCCAGGGGCGCGGGCGCGGTGTTCTCGTTCAGCATGAAGGGCGGCAGGCCGGCAGGCCGCGCGTTCATCGAGTCGCTGCGCATCTTTTCGCACCTGGCGAACGTGGGGGACGCCAAGTCGCTGGTGATCCACCCCGCGACGACGACCCACTATCGCATGTCGGACGAGGACCTGAAGCGCGCCGGCATCACCGCCGGCACGGTGCGGCTGTCCATCGGGCTGGAAGATGCCGACGACCTAATCGAGGACCTGGACCGCGCGCTGAAGGCGGCGCAGAAGGCTGTCAGCTAGTGGATTTCCAGGTCGACGCGAAGAAGGCGTTCGCTTACACGGCGGCGCATGCGATCGAACCGGCGAAACCCTCGGTGGTCTTCGTTCACGGCGCGGGCCTGGACCATAGCTGGTGGGGGCTGCAGAGCCGCTACTTCGGCTATCACGGCTGGAACGTGCTCGCGGTGGACCTGCCCGGACACGGTCGATCCGAAGGCCCGCCGATTGCGCGCGTCGAGGCGATGGCCGACTGGGTGGTGCGCCTGCTCGACGCGGGGGGCATCGCGAAAGCCGCGATCGTCGGCCATTCGATGGGCTCGCTGGTGGCCTTGCATTGCGCCGCCAGCCATCCTGAGCGCATCGAGCGTATCGCGCTGATCGGCACCGCCTACCCGATGAAAGTCGGCGCGGCGTTTCTCGACGCGGCGAAGCGCAACGATCACGCCGCCTTCGACATGGAAACCATCTGGGGCCATGCGGCGCAGGTGCCGCTGGCGGGAAATCCCAACCCGGGCATGTGGATGTACGGCGACACGCTGGCGCGCCTCGCGCGCCTGGCGCCCGGCGTGCTGTACACCGACCTCAATGCGTGCAATGCGTACGCTGGCGGCATGGACGCGGCGGCGAAGGTGCAATGCCCCGCGCTGTTCGTGCTCGGGCGCCGCGACGTCATGACGCCGCCCAAGGCCGCCGCAGATCTGGCCAGAGCCATCCGGAATTCGCGCACGGTGCAGATCGGTTTCTCCGGGCACTCGCTGATGGCCGAGGCGCCGGACGACACGCTGGACGCGCTGATCGGCTTTCTCGCCTAGTTCCCCCAGCGCGTGCGGTGCACAGACCACGCGGTGATGGTGCCGAGGAGCAGCATGCCGAACGCGATGGCGGCAAACAGCGCCGTGAGCGACGCGAACACCTGCACCGCCAGCACGCCTCCCGCCATCACCACCAGCAGCCGTGCGGTGCCGGCCAGCACCGGCAGCAGCACCTTGCCCGAGCCCTGCGAGGCGAAGTACAGCGCGACGCCTGCGCCGAAGAAAACGTAGAACGGCGCGACGATGCGCAGGTACCGGCTGCCGATGTCGAGTACCCCGGCGTCCTGGCTGAACAGGCCCACCCAGGTGGCTGGAAAGAGCGCGGTGAAGAATCCGGTCGCCGCGCAGCAGCCCGCGGCGATCGCGGCGCCGACCCAGGCGATGCGCTTGGCGCGCGCCGCCTGGCCGGCGCCGATGTTGGTGCCCACCAGCACGACCAGCGACTGCCCGATGGCGAACACGATCGGCACCTGCATCAGTTCCAGCCGCAGGCCGACGCCGTAGCCGGCGAGCGCGGTAGTGCCGAAAGCGCCGACGAAGCCGGTGACGATCACCGCGGTCAGCACGGTCTGCAGCGCAGACAGCGAGGACACCAGCCCGACGCGCAGGATCTCGCCGAAGGTGCGGCGCCGCGGCTTCCAGTCCTCGCGCCGCGGGCGCAGCCTGCTGCGCCACAGGTAGGCGCCCATCGCCAGGCTGGCGATCGCCGCCGCGGCGACGTAGGCGATGGCGGCGCCGGCGATGCCCAGCGCCGGCAGGCCGGCCCAGCCCAGTGTCAGCGCGCCAGAGAGCGGGATGTGCACCAGCGCCGCGCCGATCAGCACGATGGCCGGCACCAGGGTGTTGCCGCTGCCGCGCAGCACGCTGGCCAGCGTGTTCGCGAGCCACACGAACACCGCGCCGGCGAAGAGGATGTCGGAGTACGCGAGCGCCTGGCGCAGCGCGCCGTCCCTGCCGCCCATCAGCGCGTACAGGCCGTGCCCGAGCGCGAGCAGCAGGAGCGTGTACGCGAGGCCCGCGGCGAGCGCGATCAGCATCGCGTGCGCGACCAGCGTGCGCGCGCCGGCGATATTGCCGGCGCCGAGGCTGCGCGCCACCGCGGAAGAGACGCCGCCGCCCATGGCGCCGGCGGAAGTCATCTGCAGCAGCATCACCAGCGGAAACACCAGCGCGATGCCGGCGAGCGCATCGGTGCCGAGCCTGCCGACGAAATGCGTATCGGCCACCGACACCGTGGTCTGCATCAGCGCCAGCGCCACGCCGGGTGCGGCGAGCGTTGCCAGCGTCGGCAGGATCGGGCCCTTCAGCAGGGCCTCGGTGCGCGAGGTGCTCAGAACAGGCTCATCTGCCGCCCCGCCGAGGGCGCGCGAAACCGCGAGCAGTCGAGCGCCGCCTGCCCGCGGCGCTCCTCGTTCATGCCGAGCCTGCGGCATGCGAGGTCGAAGCGTTTGCCTATCAGGTCTGCGTAGTTGCCGCCGCCCTTCATGCGCGCGCCGAAGCGCGGATCGTTCTCGCGACCGCCGCGCACGTCGCGCACGATGTTCATGACGTGGGCCGCGCGCAGCGGGTAGTGCGCATCCAGCCACTCCTTGAACAGCGGCTTCACCTCGTGCGGCAGGCGCAGCATGATCCAGCCTGCGGCCTGCGCACCGGCCGCGGCGGCGGCCTCGAGCACTTCCTCGATCGACTTGTCGGTGAGCCCGGGGATCATCGGCGCGACCATCACGCCGCAAGGAATGCCCGCATCGGCGAGCGCCTTGATCGTCGCTATGCGCCGCCGGGGGCTCGCGGCGCGCGGCTCCAGGCGCCGCGCGAGCGCATGGTCGAGCGTGTTCACCGAAACGAATACCTTGGCGAGATCCTTGCGCGCCATCGGCGCGAGCAGGTCGATGTCGCGCTCGACCAGCGCCGACTTGGTGACGATGGTGAGCGGGTGCTCGCAGGCGGCAAGCAGTTCGACGAGTTCGCGCATGATGCGGTAGCGGCGCTCGATCGGCTGGTAGGCGTCGGTATTGGTGCCGAAGGCGATCGGCTGCGGGCGGTACGCGGGTTTCGCCAGTTCCTCGCGCAGCAGCTCGGCGGCGTTGGTCTTCGCGAACAGGCGGGTCTCGAAGTCCAGTCCGGGGGACAGTTCCAGGTAGGCGTGGGTCTGGCGGGCGTAGCAGTAGGAGCAGCCATGCTCGCAGCCCCTGTAGGGGTTGATCGAGCGGTCGAACGGGATGTCGGGGGACTCGTTGGTGGCGATGATGGAGCGCGCGCGCTCCTCGCGCACCGTGGTGTCCAGCGGCGGCAGCGGTTCGTCGTCGCGCGCCCAGCCGTCGTCCCAGGCCTCCCGCGCCGATTTCTCGAACCGTCCGGCCAGCTGCGATACGGCGCCGCGCGACTTGTGCACCTGGCCGGCACGGGAGGCGTGAAACTGTACCGATCGGACAGCGATTCTCTTGTCGTCTGTCATTGTCCCCGCCAGTAGAATGAATGTTTCCTCCCGGGTACTGTATATATGAGCAGCATCGGACGCAACGTCGCGCTGCTGGCCGCGTGCCAGGCGATGCTGTTCTCGGTCTCGGCGACGCTGATCGCGGTCAACGGCCTGGCCGGGCTTTCCCTGGCTACCGACAAGTCGCTCGCCACGCTGCCGGTCACCTTCTGGATCGTCGGCGGTGCGCTCGCCACCGTGCCGGCCTCGTACCTGCAGGCGCGCATCGGCAGGAGCGCGGGGCTTTCGGTGGGCGCTGCGATCGGCCTGCTCGGCTGCCTGGGCTGCGCCTGGGCGGTGTATGTGCAGAGCTTCTGGATGCTGTGCGCGGGGGCGCTGGTCTTCGGCATCTCGAACGCCTTCGGGCAGTACTACCGCTTCGCCGCGGCGGACGCAGCCCCACCGGACTACAAGGCAACCGCGATCTCGCTGGTGCTCGCCGGCGGCCTGGTGGGCGGCATCATCGGCCCCAACCTCAGCCGCTACACGGTAGACGCCTTCCCGCAGCGCTTCGTCGGCGCGTACCTGGCGGTGAGCGTGTTCCTGCTGGCTACGATCGTGCTGCTGCAATGGCTCAAGGTGCCGGCACCCAGCCTCGCCGAGCGCGCGAAGAAGGGCAGGCCGCTTGCCGAGATCGCGGCGCAGCCCAAGTTCATCGTCGCGGTTGCCTGCGGCGCCATCGGCTATGGCGTGATGAACTTCCTCATGACCGCGACGCCGATCGCGATGAACGTCTGCGGCCACCCCTATGGCGACGCCGCGTTTGTGATCTCCTCGCACGTGGTCGGCATGTTCGCGCCCTCGTTCTTCACCGGCGGGCTGATCCGGCGCTTCGGCGTCATCGCGGTGCTGTTCGCCGGCGCGGCGCTCAATGTCGTCGCGGTGGCCTCGGCGCTCGCCGGGCTGTCGGTGGCGCATTTCTGGGTGTCGCTGGTGGTGCTGGGCGTGGGCTGGAACTTCCTCTACATCGGCGGCACCACGCTGCTGACGCAGACCTACCGCCCGGAAGAGCGCGCGAAGGCGCAGGGCGCAAACGACCTCGCGGTATTCGTGCTGATGACAGTCTCCTCGTTCACCTCCGGGCTCACCGTCACCCAGGCCGGCTGGGAGAAAGTCAATTACGCCGCGCTGCCGCTGATCCTGCTGGTGATGATCGCGATAGGCTGGCTGGCGCTGCGCCAGCGCGCCGAGCGCATGGCGAGAGCCGCGTAGCCCATGCCGATGGCGGCGCCGGCGGCGATCGGACAGGCGCTCGAGGGCGTCGATACGCCGGCTCTGGTGATCGATCTCGCGGCGTTCGAGCGCAATCTCGCCACGCTCGCCGCCACGGTCGAGGGCCGCGGCGTGCGGGTGCGTGCGCACGCGAAGACGCACAAGTCGCCCGAGATCGCGCAGCGCCAGATCGCCGCAGGCGCGATCGGCATGTGCTGCCAGAAGGTGTCGGAAGCCGAGGTCCTGGTTGCCGGCGGCGTCGGTGACGTGCTGGTCACCAACGAGATCGTCGGCGCCGCCAAGCTGGCGCGGCTCGCGGCGCTCGCCGGGCGCGCGCGCATCGGCGTCTGCATCGACGATGCCGGCAACGCGCGCGCAGTCGATGCGGCGGCCGCGGCGGCGGGGACGCAGATCGATGCCTACATCGAGATCGACGTCGGCGCGAAGCGCTGCGGCATCGCGCCGGGCGCGCCGGCGCTGGCGCTCGCGCGCGTGGTCGCCGCGTGCCGCAACCTGCGGCTGGCCGGACTGCAGGCCTACCAGGGATCCGTGCAGCACCTGCGCCCCCTGGCCGAGCGCCGATCCGCCATCGAGCGCGCGGCGTCGGCCGCCAACCAGACGCGGCGCCTGCTCGAGTCCGAAGGCATCGCCTGTCCGGTGGTCACCGGCGGGGGCAGCGGAACATTCATGTTCGAGGTTGCCTCCGGCGTCTACGACGAGATCCAGCCCGGCTCCTACATTTTCATGGACGCCGATTACGCGAAGAACGAATGGGGGCCGCCGCTGCCGCGCTTCGAGCATGCGCTCTTCGTCCTCACTACCGTGATGAGCCGGCCGGCTGCCGACCGCGCCGTCGTCGATGCGGGACTGAAGGCCTCGAGCGTCGACTCGGGGCTGCCGCTGGTATGGGAACGGCCCGGCTTGCGCTACACGCGTCCCTCGGACGAGCATGGCGTCATCGAAATCGCCGCCGGAGCGGCTGCGCCGGCGCTGGGCGAGAAGCTGATGCTGGTGCCGGGCCACTGCGACCCGACCGTGAACCTGCACGACTGGTACGTGGGCGTGCGCGACGGCAAGGTGGAGGCGCTGTGGCCGGTCGCCGCGCGAGGTGCATTATTCTGAGCGTTCCTTCAGGGGGAGGACCATGAAAAAGCAGCTTCACAACCCGAACGCGCTGTTCGACCCGAAGTTCTTCACGCATGTGGTTGCGGTGGAGGGACCGCTGCGGCTGGTGTACGTCTCGGGCCAGGTGAGCTACGACCGCGACGGCATCGTCATTGGCAAGGGCGATTTTCGCGCCCAGTGCGAGCAGGTGTTCAAGAGCCTGACGCACAACCTCAAGGCCGCCGGCGCCGGCTGGGGCGACGTCATCAAGGTGAACGGCTACATGGTCCACCTCAACCCGGAGGACCTGAGCATCTACCGCGAGGTGCGCTTCCGCTACTTCGACCGCAACGCGATGCCGGCGAGCACGCTGGTGGGCGTCAACCGCCTGGTGCATGACGACCTGCTGCTGGAAGTCGAGCTGGTCGCCGCAGTGACCGCGCCCGCCGCGAGGCCGGCGAAGGCGAAGCCCGCCGCCAGACCAGCGCCCGGGAAGCGCGCCAAGAAAAAGCGTTGACGCACCCATCCCGCCACGGCTGGGTGGTGGTGCTGTGCGCCTTCACCCTGATGTGCGTCGGCTTCGGCTCGGTGTACACCTTCGCCGCCTTCTTCAAGGCGTTCGAGGCCGAGTTCGCGGCATCGCGCGGCACGATATCGCTGGTGTTCTCGCTGTGTGCGCTGCTGTACTTCGCCCTCGGCGCCCCGGCAGGCATGCTGGCGGACAGGTTCGGCGCACGCCGCGTCGCCGTCGCGGGCGTGCTGTGCCTGGCGGCAGGACTGGCCGCCGCCGGCACTGCCGGCTCGCTCGCCGTGCTGTGTGTCGTCTATGCGCTGGGTGTGGGCCTGGGCGTGGGCCTCACCTACGTGCCCTCGGTGGGCGCGGTGCAGCCCTGGTTCCAGGCCAACCGCGCCTTCGCCACCGGCATCGCGGTTTCCGGCATCGGCGCGGGCAACATCCTGTTTCCGCCGCTCGCGGTGTGGCTGATCGAGCTGCTTGGCTGGCGCGGCGCCTACTTCGCGCTCGCCGCGTTCGCGCTGGTGGTAGCGGGCGCGGCGGCGCTCGCGATCGACAACAAGGGCGCGGCGCGCACGCTCGCCGAGGCGCCGCCGGCCGCCGGCATGACGCTGCGCGAAGCCATGCGCACGTTCGAGTTCCGCATGCTGTACCTGACGCTGATCGCCGGCGGGGGATGTACCTTCGTGCCCATGGTGCACCTCGGCCCGTACGCGATCGACGCCGGCTATACCGACGCGGCGGCGGTCACGCTGGTCAGCCTGATCGGCCTGGGCAGCATGCTTGGGCGCTTTTTCGCCGGCGGCATCGCCGACCGCGTCGGGCGCATTCCGTGCCTCGCGGGCACCTACGCCGGGCTCGGCCTGATGTTCCTCCTGTGGTGGACCACGCGCGACTACCGCGTGCTGGCGGCTTTCGCGCTGGTCTTCGGTGCCTTCTATGGCGGCTTCGTCGCGCTGTTTCCGTCCATCGTCATGGATCTCTTCGGCGCGCGGCAGGTGTCGGGAATCATCGGCACGCTGTACACGGCAACCGGCATCGGCACGCTCGCCGGGCCGACGCTGGTCGGCGCGGCCTTCGACGCCACCGGCAGCTACGGCGTGCCGATCCTGGTTTCCGCCGCCATCGAGTTCGCAGCCGCGGGGGGCGTGCTCGTGCTGATGCGCCGCATGGCGCTTACACTTCCCGCTGAACAAAAACGTGGAATGATGAACTGAAGATGGCAACGAATGGCGAAAAACCCTGGCGGACGCGGATCAGCGGTCCCGGCGTCTGGTCCGGCGACGAGATGCAGTCGCGCAGCGACTGGATGCACGCGCTGGGCGACGCGGAGAAGGCCGAGCTGCTGGCCGCGGTTGCGCGCGTGCGCGCCGCCGGCACCGCGTGGCTGGAGATGGACAAGGACGGGTTCGGCATCCCGCGCACCGCCGCGCTGCTCGCGCGTATCTCGGCGCAGCTCGAGAACGGCGCGGGGATCGCGCTGTTGCGCGGACTGCCGCATGAAGCGCTGGGGCAGGAGGGCATGCGGATCGCGCTATGGGGCGTCGGCCTGCACATGGGAACCGCGGTGTCGCAGAGCCGCTATGGCGAACTGCTGGGCGAAGTGCGCGACTACGGCGAACCGATGGGACTGCCGACCTCGCGCGGCTACCGCGCGGCGGGCGCATTGCGCTTTCACACCGATCGCTGCGACGTGGTGGTGCTGGCCTGCGTGCGCCAGGGGCGCTCCGGCGGCAACAATCTGGTGGTCAGCACGCCGCACATCCACAACGTGCTGCTCGAGCGCGACCCCGAGGCGCTCGATGCATTGCACCAGTACTGGTACCACAGCCGCCAGGGCGAGGGCCAGCCGCACGAGGCGCCCTGGTTCCGCAACCCGATCTTCTGCCTGCACAAGGGGCGCTTCACCAGCCAGTACTCGCGCGCCTATGTCGAGTCTGCGGACCAGTTCCTCGATCTGCCGCGGGTCACCGAGGCGCAGTGGCGGGTGCTGGACCTGCTCGCGGAACTCGCGCACAGCGAGAGCTTCCTCACCCGCATGGAGCCGGGTGACCTGCAGTTCCTCAACAACCATGTCACCTACCACGCGCGGGATGCGGTGGTGGACTGGGACGAGGCGGAGAAGAAACGCATGCTGTATCGCCTGTGGCTGTCGATGCCGCAGGGGCGCGAGCTGCCCGCGGATTTCGATGAACTCTGGGGCCCGACCGCGGCCGGCGCGGTGCGCGGCGGCGTCGTCGCGGCCGCCGGCTACCGCACGGTGGCCGAGTTGCGCGCCTTGAGGGCGGCTGGCCGCGCGCCCGAGCGCGCCGGCTGGCCGCTGGAAAGGCTGGCTGCCTGAGATGGCAAAGGTTGCTTTCCGCTTCCTCGATCGCGCGCAGGTCACCGCGCTGATGCCGCCGCACGCGGAACTCGTCGACATCGTCGCCGCCGGCCTCGCCGCGCACGGGCGCAGGGACGTGGTGATGCCGCCCAAGGCGCACATCGATCTCGACTCGCGCTACAACGGCCACTTCAACGTGCTGGTAGGCTGGGCGGGTCACATCGACCGCGCCGGCGTCAAGGTGACCGGCGACTACGTCGACAACTGGCGCCACGGCCTGCCTTCCGAAGTCGCGCTGGTGACGCTGTACGACCCGCATCGCGGCGTGCCGCTGGCG
This sequence comes from Burkholderiales bacterium, assembly GCA_050248795.1. GTDB lineage: Bacteria > Pseudomonadota > Gammaproteobacteria > Burkholderiales > SG8-39 > CAZTDU01. The sequence goes on from JBFWRS010000022.1 coordinate 10,722, forward strand.
ATCCTGGACGCGACGCACATCACCGCCTGGCGCACCGGCGCGGTCACCGCGGCAGGCGCCAGGCACCTCGCGCCAGAGAATCCGCGCGTGCTGGGCCACATCGGTGCGCGCGGCAGCGCGTTCCCGAACCTGGCGCTGCTCGCCAGCCAGTACGCCTTCGACGAGGTGCGCATCCATTCGAAGCGCGCCGAGAGCCGCGAGCGGCTGGCGCAGCGCGCGCGCAGCGAGCTCGGCCTGAACGCGATCGCCGTCGACTCCGTGGAGCAGTGCGTGCGCGGCGCGCAGATCGTCGTCGAGGCGACGCGGCTCGAGGCCCCCGAATTGCTGCTGCGCGACGAATGGCTGGAACCCGGCTGCCTGCTGGTCACCTACGGCTGGAAGATGGTGGTCGACCCGCGTACGGTGCTGTCCGCCGGCAAGGTGGTGGTCGACGACTGGGCGCAATGCACGAAGGGCGGGCAGTTGCAGCCGATGATAGAGAGCGGGCAGCTCACGCGCGAGCGCGTGCATGCGGAGATCGGCGAAGTCGTCGCGGGCCTGCGACCGGGGCGCACCTCGGCGGATGAGCGCATCGTGTTCTGGCACCGCGGCTTCGCCATCAGCGACATCGTCGTCGGCCACGCGGTCCTCGCGCGCGCCGAGGCGGCGGACGTCGGCACCATGTTGACCCTGTTCGACATGCCGGACGAGTGATGCCCCGGCGCGGTACGCCGCCGCCGATCGCGGTGAGCGACGCGGCGGGTGTGCGCACGCTGCACATCGGCGGCACCGCAATGCAGAGCGCAATGCGCCTGGATGCGCCGTTCGCGCTGCAACTGGACTACACGCGCTGCATGATGGCGTTCCTGCTCTTTCACCCGCAGCCGCGCCGGGCGCTGCTGATCGGCCTGGGCGGCGGCTCGATCGCGAAGTTCCTGCACCGGCACTTCAGGACCCTGCGCGTGAAGGCGGTGGAGATCGACCCCCGTGTGGTCGGCGTGGCGAGGTCGCAGTTCGCGCTGCCGCCGGATGATGCGCGCCTCGAGGTGGAGGTCGGCGATGGCGCCGCCGCGCTGTCGACTGGCTGCTGCGACCTGCTGGTCGCGGACGCGTTCGACGACGAGACGCCGGTAGGCCACCTGGCGGGCGAGGAGTTCTACCGCGCCGCGTGGGACGCGCTCGCCACGCCCGGCGTGCTGGTGACGAACCTGATGAGCGACGACCCGAAGCTCGATTCCCGCCTGCAGGCGCTCAAGCGCGCGTTTGGTGGCGCGGCGGCGCGCCTGCCCGCGCTGAGCGACCCGAACCTGATCGCCTTCGGCCTGAAGGGAATGCCGGCGCGGATCCCGCGCGAACTGCTGCTCGCGCGCGCGCGCGGCCTGGAAGCGCGCTACGGCCTGCCGTTTCGCCGCTACGCGAAGGGGCTGCGCGGCATGACCAGGGGCAAGGCCGCCGAACTGCTGCTCGCGGACGGGGCCTGAGTGGAGATCGTTCCGCTCGAGATCCTTGCGCTTGCCTGCATCGCCTTCCTCGGCGCCGTGATTTTCGGCATCACGGGTTTCGGCTCCGCACTGCTGACGATCCCGCTCTCGACCTTCGTCGTGCCGCTGCCGTTCGCGCTGGCGATGTTCGCGCTGCTCGACCTGGTCGGCGCCGCGCGCATCGGCTTCGAGGACCCGAAGAACGCGGTACGCGCGGAGTGGATGCGCATGCTGCCGATGATCCTCGCCGGGTCGGTGACCGGTGTGACGCTGCTGGTGAACCTGCCGCGCCAGGTGGCGATGTTCGCGCTGGCGGCGTTCGTCATCTCGATGGGCGTATCGACTTTCGTGCGCGGCGGCGCGCTGCGCACCGTCAGCCGGGGCTGGGCGTATCCGGCGGGCTACGCCGGCGGCATCACCAGCACGCTGTTCGGCGCCGGCGGCCCGCCGTATGCGATCTACCTGTCTCGCAGAGGACTCACGAAGGAGCAGTACCGCGCCACGCTGGGGCGCTGCGCGCTGATGAGCATCTCGATACGCGTGCTGGCGTTCATCGCCTCCGGCCTGCTGCTGGACCCGCGCGTGTGGCTCACGGCGCTGTTCGTGTTCCCGGCAACCTGGCTTGGCATCACCGTCGCGCGGCGCATCTTCCGCATCATGTCGCGCGACCTGCTGATGCGCATCATCGCGCTGGGGCTGCTCGCGACCGGCGCGTCGCTCGCCGTGCGCGCTTCGCTCCTCCTTTAGGCCGACTTCTCCCGCATCGTCACGAACTCCTCGGCGGCGGTGGGATGGATGCCGATGGTGGCGTCGAACTGCGCCTTCGTCGCGCCGAGCTTCACCGCGATGGCGATGCCCTGGATCACCTCGCCCGCATCGGGTCCGATCATGTGCGCGCCGAGCACGCGCTGCGATGCCGTGTCCACCACCAGCTTCATGAAGGTGCGCTCCTGGTTGCCCGAGAGCGTGTTCATCAGCGCGCGGAACGAGGCCTTGTAGACGTCGACCGCGCCATGGCGGGCGCGGGCATCTTCTTCCGACAGCCCGACGGTGGCGACGTTGGGGTGCGAGAACACCGCGGTCGGCACGTTGTCGTGGTCGATCGGCGTGGGTTCATGCCGGAACAGCGTCTTCGCCAGCGCCATGCCCTCGGCGGTCGCCACCGGCGTCAGGTTGATGCGGTTGGTGACGTCGCCGATGGCGTGGATCGAGGCTACCGAGCTCCGCGCATACGGATCCACCTTGACCGCACCGTCGGCGGCCAGCGCGACGCCGGCTGCCTCGAGGCCGAGGCCCGCGGTGTTCGGCTTGCGGCCGGTGGCGAACATCACCAGGCCGGCGCGTCGCGTCGACCCGTCCTTGAAGCTGGTGACGAGGTCGTCGCCCGACCTTTCCAGCTTCGCCGGGTCGGCCTGCAGCAGCACTTCGATGCCCTTGCGCCGCAGTTCCTCCGCGATCCGATCGCCGATCTCGGCATCGAAGCCGCGCAGCAGGCGCGCGCCGCGGTATGCCACGCTGGTGTTCACGCCCAGGCCGTGGAAGATGGATGCGAATTCCAGCGCGATGTAGCCGCCGCCGATCACCAGCGCGCTCTGCGGCAGCCGCGGGAGGAAGAAGGCGTCGTCCGATGTGATGCCGAGATCGCTCCCCGGGATATCCGGCACCACCGTGCGCGAGCCGGTGGCGATGAGTATGTGGCGCGCGGTGTACCGCTTGCCGTCGAGTTCCACCGTGTGCGCGTCCGCGAGGCTGGCGCGGCCGCGCAGGATCGTCACGCCGGCCTTCGCGAGCAGGCTTTCGTATACGCCGTTCAGGCGCGCAATCTCGCGGTCCTTGTTCCGCACCAGCGTCGGCCAGTCGAACGAGGGCTCGGGCACGCTCCAGCCGTAGCCTGCGGCGTCGTGGAACAGCTCCGCGAAGTGCGCGGCGTAGGAGAACAGCTTCTTCGGTATGCAGCCGACGTTCACGCAGGTGCCGCCGAACCAGCGCTCCTCGGCAATGGCGACGCGCGCGCCGAACGCGGCCGACATGCGGCTGGCGCGCACGCCGCCGGAGCCGCCGCCGATCGTGAACAGGTCGTAGTCGAACTGCGCCAAGACCGGCGCTACCGGGAGGACAACGGGAAGGCTACTTCAGGTTCGGCAGGTTCAGCTCGACCAGCTCGAGCGGGCCGGAGATGTCCGACATGCCTTCCTTGCCGGCCAGCCACTTCAGCGCGTTCTTCACGCTGGTTTCGATCTGCGCGCGCGGCATGCCTTCGATGCCGGCGAACATCTGCGCGAGTTCGTTCTGACCCTTGGCCTGCGCCAGCATGCGCACCTTGGCAAGCAAACCCTCGATCGCCGCGCGATCCATGTTCGTCACCAGCTTCATCGTGCTGTCGTGGGCCATTGCGTACTCCTCTCGATGCCGGGGTTCGATACACGGGCATTCTAGCCCGGCTGGGCAGCCCTTTCCACCCGGTAGCGGCCGGCTTCGAGCGCAATGCGTCCTTCTTCGACGAGCTTGCCCAGGTGCGCGGCGAGCGAACGCGCGGCAACCTGGTGCAGGCGCGGCGACACGTCGTCGTAGACGCGGGGCAGCAGTTCGTCCGCGCTTGCCTCGCCGAGCGCGCGCACGGCGTCGAGCACCTTCGCTTCGCGCTTCAGCCGGTGCGCGATCAGCCTGCGGATCTCCTTCCCGGGGTCGCCGATGAGGTAGCCATGTCCGGGCGCGAGGATCGCCGGCTGCAGCCCGATGGCCTGCTCGAGCGAATCGAGGTAAGCGCGCATGTTGCCGTCGGGTGGATTGATGACGACCGTCGAGCCCTGCATCACGTGGTCGCCGGTGAACAGCATGCCGGTTTCCTCGAGCAGGTAGCACAGGTGGTTCGACGCGTGCCCCGGCGTGTGGATCGCGCGCAAGGTGACGCCGCCGAGCGCGATGCGTTCGCCGTGCACGGGGACGCGGTCGGGCGCGAAGTTGCGGTCCTGGCTGCCGCCCGGCGGCGCCGGCATGCCGAGCACCTGCGCGCCGGTCGCCTGCTTCAGCGCTGCTGCGCCGGGCGAATGGTCCACGTGCGTATGCGTGCACAGGATCCAGCGGATGCGGCCCGCGCCGGCGGCGAGCAGCGCGTCGCGGTGCGCGGCGACGTCGGGTCCCGGATCGATCACCGCGAGATCGCCCTTGCCGACGAGATAGGCGTTGGTGCCCGGGCCGGTCATCATTCCCGGGTTTGGCGCGATGACGCGCGTGACGAAGTCGTCGAGGCGCTTGGGCACGTCGGCCTTGAGCGCAACGATCGAATTCCCGGTCTCCTCGGGGTCGCACCAGTGGATCTCGAAGTAAGCCGGGTCAGAGCGCCCATGCAGCTGGCGTGCGCCATCCTCGGCGATCGCAAAGCAGGCGGCGTTCAGCTCCACTTCCTTCTCGTGCGCATGCGCGAGCGCATCCTCGGCGCGCTGGAACGCGGCGAAATGTGCGAGCGTCGTGCGGGTGGCGAACACCACCTCGATCTCGCCGCGCGCGCTGCGCTCGATGGCGTGGCCAGGCCGGATCCAGACGTTGTCTATGGTTTCACCTTCGTCGTGCGAGCCTTCCTGGCCGGGTGGCGCGATGGCGACGAAGAAGCGCGTGTCGAACCTGCGCGGGCGACCCGCCGGCGTGATCCAGTGCGCGAACCACGCGATGCTGCGCGCCGGCAGGTACAGGCGTTCCTTCTCGAGGAAGTCGGCGAAGGCGAGTTCCCCCGCATTGAGTGGCGCGCGCAGTTCACCCAGCGCGGCAACCCGCGCCGGGTCGACGAAGCTGCCGGAATCGTCGACCGCCAGCAGGATGCCGGCTTCCTCGAAGCACTCGCGTGCCGCCGCCACCCAGTAAGCGAGGCCGCCCGATGGCAGGCCCAGGCGCGCGCTCGCCTGGGCGTCGTCCAGGCCGAGCACGCGGCGCGCGATGCGCTCGTCCGCGTCGGCGGGGTCGACGCGGCCACCCGGGAACACGTAGGCTCCGGCGACGAACTTTGCCTGCAGCGTTCGCCGCAGCATGAACACTTCGGGACCCTCGGTGCTGTCGCGCAGCAGCACGATGGTTGCCGCCGGGCGCGGCGTCAGCTTCGCGTCGGCGGCCATCAGCGGTCGCGGCGGGCGCGCGACTCGCCCTCGTCGTTCGTCAGCAGGCCTTTCCGAAACATGGCTGCACCTCTGCTCTGGGAAGCAGCCATTTTATCCGTGCGGCGAGGGCGGACAGCAGCGCGTTCACCTGCCTGGCACGCGCCTGGTGGGCCTGCGCGCGAATCTCGTCCAGCAATTCCGGGTGCCGGCGAAGGTCTTCGATGCTGATCGGTGTCATGTCGGTCTCCGCGTCAGGCGAGGGAAAGCGTCGCCGGGGTGAGCGCCTGCACCAGCGCGCCCCTGACCAGCCGGTGGCAGGCACCGGGTTCGAGGACGACATCCTTGCGCGTGCCGTCCTCGGTGACCCAGATCGCGCCGTCGGTGCTGCAGACGACATGGCCGGCTGCATCGTCCAGCCGCAGCACCTGGCCCTTGGCCAGTTGCAGCGTCCCGCTCGAGAGTTCTATGTGCATGGTGTGCTCCTCGTCGTGTGGCATGCGCTTAGCGCATGTGTCGTGACGACAGTGTGGGGGTATCCTTAGGCGCACTCAAACGAAATAATCGTCTGCATCGCATGCGTAAATGGAATCCCAAATATCCTGCGCGACTTCCCGACCTCGACCTGCTGAAGGGCTTCGAGGCGGCCGCGCGCCTGCTGTCGTTCACGCGCGCGGGCGAGGAATTGCACCTGACGCAATCTGCGGTGAGCCGGCAGATGATCGAGCTGGAGGAGCAGCTCGGCGTTGCGCTGTTCCACCGCCGCCACCGCGCGCTGGCGCTCACCGCGGCAGGAAGCGCGCTGTATCCGGCTGCGGCGCAGGTGCTGGCGACGATGCGCTTGGCGATGGACCGCCTGCGTGCGCTCGGCGATCGCCGCGTGCTGTCGGTAACGACTACGCATTCCTTCGCCGCGATGTGGCTGGTGCCGCGCCTGATCGGCTATCGCCGCGTCGCCCCGGATGTCGACGTGCGCATCTCGGCGGACGCGCGCTTCGCCAGCCTGGAGCGCGAGGATTTCGACGTCGGGCTGCGGCTGTGCAGAGCCGAGTTCGCCGGCGAGGGCGCAGTGCGGCTGTTCGGCGAGAGGGTGTTTCCGGTGGCGGTGCCGGCGATCGCGCGGCAGTTGCGCACGCCGGCGGACCTGGCGCGGCAGGTACTGCTGGACTACGACCAGCCCGACGGCGCGTTTCCCTGGCTGTCGTGGCGCCAGTGGCTGGAACTGCAGGGCCTGTCGGACCTGAAGCCGCAGGGCACGCTGCGGTTCTCGGAGTACGACCAGGTGGTGAACGCCGCACTGTCCGGCGTCGGCGTTGCGCTGGGCCGCAGCGCGCTGGTGGCCGAGGCGCTCGCCAGCCGGCGGCTGCTGGCGCCGTTCAAGGGGGAAACCGCCACCGACCGCGCCTACTACGCGGTGATCGCGCCCGGCGCCGAAGCCCGTCCCGAAGTGCGTGCCTTCGTCGACTGGGTAGTGGCCGAGGCCGGCCGGGGAGGCTAGACCTCGAGCACGATCTTGCCGATGTGCTGGCTGGATTCCATCAGGCGGTGCGCGTCGCTCGCCTGGTCGAGCGCGAACGTCCTGTACAGCACCGGCTTGATCCTGCCCGACTCGATGAGAGGCCAGATCTTCTCGCGCAGGTTCTTCGCCACGTGGGCCTTGTACGCGGGGGTGCGCGGGCGCAGCGTCGAGCCGGTGACGACGAGGCGACGACGCATCACTTCGTTGATGTCGATCTCCGCCTTGTGGCCGCCGAGGTGCGCGATGAACACCAGCCTGCCGTCGTCGGCAAGGCACTTCAGTTCCTTCAGCACGTAGGCGCCGGCCACCATGTCGAGGATCACGTTCACGCCCTTGCCGCCGGTGGCGGCCTTCACTTCGGCGACGAAGTCCTGCGTGCGGTAGTTGATCGCCTTCTCTGCGCCGAGCGACACGCAGGCCGCGCACTTTTCGTCCGAGCCGGCGGTGGCGAAGACGCGGTTGCCGGTTGCCGCCGCCATCTGGATCGCGGTGACGCCGATGCCCGAGGAGCCGCCCTGCACGAGGAAGGTTTCACCGGGTGCAAGCGCGGCCCTGTCGTAGACGTTGTTCCATACCGTGAAGAAGGTCTCCGGCAGCGACGCCGCCTGCGCCATCGACAGGCCCGCGGGCACCGGCAGCGCCTGCGCCTCCGGCACCACGCAGTATTCGGCGTAGCCGCCGCCGTTGGTGAGCGCGCAGATGCGATCGCCCGGCTTCCACAGCCTCGCGTTCGCGCCGCAGGCGACGACTTCGCCGGCAATCTCCAGCCCGGGCAGGTCGGTGGCGCCCGGCGGCACCGGATAATTGCCGGTGCGCTGGAACACGTCCGGGCGGTTGACGCCGGCCGCGGCGACGCGCACCAGCACCTCGTCCGGCGCGGGCACCGGCATCGGCCGCTGCGTTGGCGTGAGGACTTCGGGCCCGCCGGGCTGGCGGATCTCGATGGCGCGCATGGTTTGCGGTAGTGAGCTCATGTGGGCAAGGGAACGCGTGAATCGGGGGCAGGCATCATAACTTCAACTCGCCGAGCCTGGCGCGCGCCGCCCAGTCGAGATCGACGTTGCCGCCGGACAGAATGACGCCGACGCGCAAGCCCCTTGCCTGCACGCGGTCTTCGAGCAGCGCGCATGCGGGCAGTGCGCCGGTGGGTTCGACCACCAGCTTCATGCGCTCCCAGAGGAAGAACATAGCGCGCAGCAGCGCCGCGTCGTCCACCGTGACCATGTCCGACACGTAGCGCAGCACCAGCGGGAAGGTCACGCGCCCGAGGCTGGGCGTGCGCACGCCGTCGGCGATGGTGTCCGGATTGTGCACGCGCTGCAGCGTCTTCGTATGGAACGAGCGCGTGGCGTCGTCGCCGGCAACGGGCTCGACGCCGATGGTGCGGCAGCCCGGCGACAGCGCTGAAGCGGCGATCGCGCAGCCCGACAGCAGCCCGCCGCCGCCGCAGGGCACCAGCAGCATGTCCAGCGCCCCGGCATCCTCGATCAGTTCCTTGGCTGCGGTGCCCTGGCCGGCCACCACGTGAGGATGGTCATAGGGCGGGATCACAGCCAGGCCACGCTCGGCGGCGATGCGCGCGGACAGGGCTTCGCGGTCCTCGCTCTGCGGGTCGTAGGTGATCACCTCGGCGCCGTAGCCTCGCGTGGCCTCGAGTTTCACGCGCGGCGCATTCGCGGGCATGACGATGGTGGCGCGCACGCCGAGCATGCGGCCCGCGAGCGCGACCGCCTGCGCGTGGTTGCCGGACGAGTAGGCGAGCACGCCGCGGCGGCGCGCATCGTCGTCGAGCTGCGACAGCGCGTTGATGCCGCCGCGGAACTTGAACGCGCCCATGCGCTGCAGGTTCTCGGGCTTGAAGAACACCTGCGCGCCGGTGATGGCGTCGATGGTCGACGAACGCATCACCGGCGTGCGGTGCGCATGCGGCGCGATGCGCTCGTGCGCGCGCGCGACGTCGTCGTAGGAAACCAGCAGCGGGCCTTCGGCCGGATTCATGCGAGCTTCCAGTGCGCGAGCGCGGCAGCGACGATCTCGTCGCCCCACTCCTGCAGGAAATGTCCGCCCTCCGCGTGCACGTACGGCGGTGCGCAGTCGCGTATGTGCCGGTGCAGCGCCTGCATCACCGCCGGTCCCAGCACCGGGTCCTTCGCGCCGATTGCCATGAAGGCCTGACCCTTCCACGCAGACGACCACCAGTCGCGCGCCTGGCGCGACAGGGCCGCGCCGGGCGCGTCCGGCCGATCCGGCACCAGGTCCGGGAAGCGCCGCGCGCCGGCCTTGTAGCGCGCATCCGGGTAGGGCGCGTCGTAGGCGGCGGCCTCTGCCGCGTCCAGGTGAGGACAACTGCGGCTCATCAGCTTGCCGCAGGCGAGGTCGGGGTTCTTGCGCACCCAGGCGCGCCACTGCACGAAGCCTTCGGGCAGCGGCGCATCGCCGGTGCCGAGCGTGGTGTTCATCACCAGCAGGCGCTCGTAGCGCGCCGGCGCTTCCATCGGCAGCGTAAGGCCGAGCAGCCCGCCCCAGTCCTGCACCACCAGCAGCACGCGGCGCAGGTCCATGCGCTCGACCAGGTCCAGCAGCATGCCGCGATGGAAGTCGAAGCTGTAGGCGGCATCCTCCTCGAGCTTGTCGGAACGGCCGAAGCCGATGAAATCCGGCGCCACCACGCGGTAGCCCGCGCCCAGCAGGCCCGGGATCATCCTGCGGTACAGGTAGCTCCATGTCGGCTCGCCGTGCAGGCACAGTGCCACCGGCGCCTCGCGCGGGCCCTCGTCGAGGTAGTGCACGCGCATGCCGCGCCAGTCGAGGTAGTTCGGCTGCCAGGGGAAGCCCGGCAGGCCGCTGAATCTGTCGTCGGGGGTGCGCATCGGCGAATTGTAGAATGCGGCGATGGACTACTCTAAGTACAGTGACCTGCATATCCGGCTCATCGAGCCGGGCATCCTCGAGATCGTCATGGGCGAGGAGGGCGCGAAGCTCTCCACCGCCACCGCGCGCATGCACGCGGAAATGGCGCAGGTTTGGCTGGACGTGGACCGCGACCCGGACACGCGCGTCGTCATCCTGCGCGGTGCCGGCAAGGGGTTCTCGGCCGGCGGCGACCTTTCGCTGGTGGAGGATATCGCGAGGGATTTCGCCACCCGCGCGCGCGTGTGGCGCGAGGCGCGCGACCTGGTCTACAACATCATCAATTGCTCGAAGCTGGTGGTGTCCGCGATGCACGGACCGGCAGTGGGCGCGGGCCTCGTCGCCGGCCTGCTGGCGGACGTGTCGATCGCGGCGAAGAACGCGCGCCTGATCGACGGCCACACGCGGCTGGGTGTCGCGGCGGGGGACCATGCGGCGATCGTCTGGCCGCTCCTGTGCGGCATGGCGAAGGCGAAGTACTACCTGCTCACCTGCAAGCAGGTGACCGGCGAGGAAGCCGAACGCATCGGCCTGGTGTCGCTGTGCTGCGAGGAGTCCGAACTGCAGGCGAAGGCACTGGAACTGGCGCGCGAACTCGCTGCCGGCGCGCAGACGGCGCTGCGCTGGACCAAGTATTCGCTGAACAACTGGCTGCGCATGGCGGGCCCGTCTTTCGATGCCTCGCTTGCGCTGGAGATGCTGGGTTTCACCGGCGACGAGGTGAAGGAGGGGATCGCTTCCCACCGCGAGAAGCGCAAGCCTTCGTTTCCTTCCGAGCCGAAGGACTTCTAGCCGCGGGACTTCTGGCTAGGGACTGCTAGGTCTTGCTGAAATCCAGCGTCTCGTCGCCGCCGGCCCCAGGCGCCGCTGCGGCTGCCGCCGGTGCCCCCGCGCTCGTGGCACCGGGTTCGGCGAGCAGCCGTTCGAGGTCTCGCGCGACCGCGGCGATATCGGGGCCGACACGACCCATGTGCGACAGCAGCATCCTCACCGGCAGGTCGGTGAGCGTGGGCTCCGGGTGGTCACGCAGGTGCGCGGCATTCTGGATTGCGGGGACGACATAGGTGCTGCGCGTGCCGGGGGTGGCGACATCCAGGCCCTGCAGCACGGCGGCCTGGGCGCGCGCGATGCCGTTCAGCAGTTCTGCGAGCTGTTGAGCGGATATTTGCAGCATGGCGGTCTCCCTGAATCTCCCGCAGCGATGGTAGCATCCGGCCGCTCGGCATGCTGAAGCGGGCGTTCCTCGCATTCGCCGCGCTGGCCGTCGGCGCGGCGGCCGGCGCCGTGCTCCACGCCGCGCTTGCCAAGGGAGATACCGTGTTCTCGTCGAAGCGACCCGCGTACCTTGGCGTCACCGACGGCCGACTGGCGCGCTGCAAGCGCACCCCCAACTGCGTTTCCAGCCAGGCCGACCCGGCGGACGCCGAGCATTTCATCGCGCCGATCGCGTTCAGGGGCGGCAGCGTCGAAGCGATGGAGGCGGTGCGCGCGGCGCTCGGGCAGATGGAACGCTGCACGGTGCTGCGCCATGAGGAAAACTACCTGTATGCCGAGTTCCGTTCGAAGCTGATGGGCTACGTGGACGACGTCGAGTTCGTTCACGACCCGGTGGCCGGCGTGATCCACGTGCGCTCGGCCTCGCGCCTGGGGCGCCGGGATTTCGGCGTCAACCGGAAGCGCGTGGAGGCTGTCCGCGCGCGCATCGAGCGGCGCGCAGTCGCGTGAGTCCCGGCGTACGCGCGCGATGAACCCGGGGATGCGCGCGATCCGCTTCGTTGCCCTGCTCGCATGCCTGGCCCTTGCCGCGCCGGCGGCGGCGCAGGATGCCGACGCGATCCTGTCGGCGATCCTCAAAGTACGCTCGAAGATCATCCCGAACGCGCGCAGCGTCGCAGCGCTTGGCGCGCAGCGCGAGGGGACCGGCATCCTGATTCGCGAGGACTATGTGCTCACCATCGGCTACCTCGTCATCGAGGCCGAGACGGTGGAAGTGTCGAACGCGGCGGGCCGGACGGTGCCCGCGGCGGTCGCCGGCTACGACCATGCGTCCGGCTTCGGCCTGCTGCGGCTGCTGGTTCCGCTCGATGGCACGCCGCTGCCGCTCGGGAATTCGTCCGCGCTCGTCGAGCACGATCCGGTGATGATCGCGGCGCACGGCGGCCGGGATGGCATGGGTGTCGCCCGCGTCGTGTCGCGCCGGCCGTTCTCGGGTAGCTGGGAATACCTGCTGGACTCGGCAATCTTCACCTATCCGCCGGTGACGAACTGGTCGGGCGCGGCGCTGATCGGCAGGCAGGGCAACCTGCTCGGCGTGGGCTCGCTGATCGTTCCGGACGCGGCGAGCCCCGGAACGCAGTCTCCGGGCAACATGTTCGTGCCCATCGATCTGTTGAAGCCGATCCTCGAGGACCTGATCGACACCGGCCGTGCCGCCGGTCCGGTGCAGCCGTGGCTGGGCGTGAATGCCGAGGAACACAGGGGGCGGCTGTTCGTCGCCCGGGTGTCGCCCGACGGGCCTGCCGAGCGCGCCGGCCTCGAGCCGGGCGACATCCTGGTCGGTGTAGGCGACGAGGAAGTGTCCTCGCTCGCGGATTTCTACCGCAAGGTCTGGTCGCGCGGCGCCGCCGGCGTGGAAGTGCCCCTGCGCGTGCTGCAGGGAACGCAGGTGCGCGATATCAGCGTCAGGTCGATGGACCGGCTCGACTACTTCCGGCACCGGGCGAGCTACTGAGTCGCTAACGTATGACCAGCGCCCTCGGATAGGGCTCGACGCCCGGCTGCAGCGTGCTTGGCGGGGTGCGGCGCAGCGCGTCGACGCTGCCCTGGTCCGCCATCACCTGTGCATGGCGGACGTTCTTCTGCATTTCCTCCACGTACAGGTTCTGGCCGCCGAAGTGGCGCGCGGCGTATTCGTAGGCGCGCGCGAGCTGGAAGTCGAGACGCTTGGCCGCGTTGGCGTAGAACCCCGGCGTCTTCTTCACCAGGTCCTCGCCGGACTCGAAGATCACCTGCTGCCCGCCGTTCGGCGTCAGGCGCCGGGCGAGGCCGCCGAGCACGAACTCCGGGTACAGCCGGTCGCGGCACTTCTCGAGGTAACAGCGATCCGACATCTGCGCGATGATGTCGGCTGTGCCCAGCAGGTGCCCGACCCGGCGCAGCAGCGGGTCGGACACGCGGATCGATTCGGCAGGCCTTTCGTAGCCGGTGTAGTGCACCAGTTGCCCGGCGGCGCGCGCGTATTCGCCGAGCCCGACCCGGCGCAGGTAGCCGCGCAGGAACTGCGAGCCGCGCGAGACGTGCGTCAGCGTGTACTCCGCGCCGTAGCGGTGGCGGCGGTCGCCGCGCCGGCGGATGTAGCCGAAGTCGTGGAACAGCGCGACGATCACGCCGACCATGAAAAGCTCCTGCGGCAGCGGCGAGAAGCCGTTGCGGCTGCGTTCGTAGCCGTCCATCAGCCGCGCCATCGCCAGCGTCACGTCGAGCACGTGCTGGATGTCGTGGTACTCGGTGTCGCAGGGGTAGTAGTCTTCGTGCGAGCCGGCGTAGATCCGCGCAAGGTCGTCGAAGGCCTGCTCGATCGGCTGCGAGGACGGCGACTGGTACAGCGCCTTGTACAGGCGCGCGACTTCCGCGGCCACCAGCGCCGGCTCCGTGGTCCTGATCCTGTCCGATACGTCGTAGTCGCTTCTGCGCATGTCCCGATTCGTTCCGCCGCGATGCGTGTGAGTCCGGCGCGCCCCTTTCCGGGGTGTGGCCGACGCGATAGGATGTGCGCAAGGCTGCGAACGAGCAGTGAATTTTGTCACAGCGGAGGGGCCAGGAGGGGGCCAAATACTGTCAGCGATGAGGCATAGTTCCTGCCTGCCATCGGGCTCCCGGGCTCGCCGGGAGGCCGGACCTTGAGCACGTTCCAGGCGACCGAGGAGGAACGCGCGCAGTTGCGGCTGCGCATCGCCCAGCTCGAGATCGAGCACCGCGACCTCGACCATGTCATCGACCGCCTCGCCGACGACCCCGCCCAGGACGAGCTGCGCATGCGCCGGCTGAAGAAGCGCAAGCTGCTGCTGAAGGACCAGATCTCGCGGCTGCGTGCGCGCCTGATCCCGGACATCATCGCGTGATCGCGCTGGTGCAGCGCGTGACCGGGGCCGCGGTGGCGGTGGCCGGGCGGGACACGGGCGCGATCGGGCGCGGCGTGCTGGCGCTGGTGGGCGTCGAGCGCGGCGACGGCGAGGCCGAAGCCGCGCGACTCGCCGGGCGGGTAGCCGCCTACCGCATCTTTCCGGACGCCGCAGGCCGCATGAACCTGTCGCTCACCGACATCGGCGGCGCATTGCTCGCGGTGCCGCAGTTCACGCTCGCGGCGGACACCCGCAACGGCACGCGCCCGGGCTTCTCCACCGCTGCCGCGCCGCACGAGGGCGAGCGCCTGTTCGTGCGCTTCGTCGAACTTTGCCGCGAACGCGTCGCCGACGTGCAGACCGGCAGCTTCGGCGCGGACATGAAGGTCAGCCTCGTCAACGACGGTCCGGTGACCTTCTGGCTGCAGGTGAAGCCCGCGACGCCGCGGGCGCCGCAAAACACGTAAGCTTGCGGCTTCCATGTTCGACCAGTTCATCGGCGTCAAGCCCGTAGAGGAGCGCCACCGCATCGATGCGGCGCGTCTGGACGCGTGGCTGGCGCAGAACGTCGAGGGCTACGGCGGCGAGTTGCAGATCGAGCAGTTCAAGGGCGGGCAGTCGAATCCCACCTACAGGCTGACCGCGGGCGGCAGGCGCTACGCGCTGCGCAGGAAGCCGCCGGGCAAGCTGCTGCCTTCGGCGCACGCGGTCGACCGCGAGTTCAGGGTCATCAGCGCCCTGCACGGGGTCGGCTTCCCGGTCGCGCGGCCGTATGCGCTGTGCGAGGACGAAACCGTCATCGGCACCGCGTTCTACGTCATGGATTGCGTCGAAGGGCGCGTGCTGTGGGACCAGTCGCTGCCCGGGATGTCGAAACGCGAGCGCCGCGCGATCTGGGAGGAACTCAACCGCGTCATCGCGCTGCTGCATGGCATCGACTACAGCGCGGTGGGGCTTGCCGGCTTCGGCAAGCCCGGCAACTACATCGCGCGCCAGGTGGATCGCTGGACGAAGCAGTACCGCGCGTCGGAAACGCAGAAGATCGACGCCATGGACAGGCTGATCGACTGGCTGCCGGCGAACATCCCGCCGGGCGACGAAACGGTGGTGGTGCACGGCGACTTCCGCCTCGACAACACCGTGTTCCATCCGCGCGAGCCGCGAGTGCTCGCGGTGCTCGACTGGGAACTGTCGACGCTCGGGCATCCGCTCGCGGACTTCGCCTATCACGCGATGAGCTGGCACATACCGCCCGGGCAGTTCCGCGGCATCGCCGGGCTGGACTTCGAGGCGCTGGGCATCCCGACCGAGCGCGAGTACGTCGACATGTACTGCGCGCGCACCGGCCGCCCCGGGATCGATGCCTCCACCTGGGACTATTACGTCGCGTACAACATGTTCCGGCTGGCGGCGATCCTGCAGGGCATCGCCAGGCGCGTGCTGGAGGGAACGGCTGCGAGCGCGCATGCCGCCGAGGCGGGCGGGCGCGCGCCGCTGCTCGCGGAACTGGGCTGGCAGCAGGTCGAAAAGATACTCAATCGCTAGACGACACGCACGAACGACGGAAAGGCAGGGGAGAGGATCATGGATTTCGAGTACAGCGCGAGGACGCAGGAACTGAGGCAGAAGCTGCTGGCGTTCATGGACGAGCACATCTACCCGAACGAGCCGAAGTTCCATGAGCACGTGCGCGGGCCTAAGCGCTGGGAGGCGGTGCCGGTCATCGAGGAACTTAAACCGAAGGCGCGCGCCGCGGGCCTGTGGAACCTCTTCCTGCCGAAGTCGCCGCGCGCGCCCGGCGGCGGCCTGTCGAACCTGGATTACGCGCCGCTGTGCGAGATCATGGGCCGCGTGAGCTGGGCGCCCGAGGTATTCAACTGCTCGGCGCCGGACACCGGCAACATGGAAACCATCGAGCGCTACGGCACCGAGGCGCAGAAGAGGGAGTGGCTGGACCCGCTGCTCGAGGGGAAGATCCGCTCGGCGTTCCTGATGACCGAGCCCGATGTGGCGAGCGCGGATGCGACCAACATCCAGTGCCGCATCAGGCGCGACGGCGACGACTACGTCATCAACGGCCGCAAGTGGTGGTCTTCGGGCGCCGGCGACCCGCGCTGCAAGGTCTACATCGTCATGGGCAAGACCGACCCCGACAACACTTCGCGCCACAGCCAGCAGTCGATGATCCTGGTGCCGGCGGGAACGCCGGGGATCAATATCCTGCGGCACCTGAACGTGTTCGGCTGGGACGACGCGCCGCACGGCCACATGGAGATCGAGCTGAAGGACGTGCGCGTGCCGGCATCGAACATCCTGCTGGGCGAGGGCCGCGGCTTCGAGATCGCGCAGGGCCGGCTCGGGCCCGGCCGCATACATCATTGCATGCGCCTGATCGGCCAGGCCGAGCGCGCACTGGAGAAGATGTGCAGGCGCGCGAGCGCGCGCGTCGCCTTCGGCCGCACCGTGGCAGAGCAGGGCGTCACGCGCGAGCGGATTGCGGAAGCGCGCATCATGATCGACTCGGCGCGGCTGCTGGTGCTGAACGCGGCCTGGAAGATGGACACGGTAGGCAACAAGATCGCGAAGAAGGAGATCGCGATGATCAAGGTGCTGGCGCCGAACATGGCCTGCCAGGTCATCGACTGGGCGATGCAGGTGCACGGCGGCGGCGGCGTGTCGGACGACTTCGGCCTCGCCAACATGTACGCGCACGCGAGGACGCTCAGGTTCGCCGACGGCCCGGACGAGGTGCATCGCAACGCGATCGCGAAGATCGAACTCGGCGAGCAGACATCGATCGCCGAATCACTCAGCAGGAAGAAGGCATAGGAGAAGCGACATGCTCAGGCTTTGCGGATTCCGCGTCAGCAACTACCACAACAAGGTCCGGCTGCAGCTGCTCGAGAAGGGCATCGCGCACGAGGAGGATTCCACGTGCAGGCCGACCCAGAACGAGGAATGGCTGGCGCGCTCGCCGATGGGCAAGGTGCCGGTGCTCGAGACCGACCAGGGCCGGATCTGCGAGTCGCAGGTGATCTGCGAATACATCGAGGACGCGTATCCGCAGAAGCCCCTGCTGCCCGCCGACCCGTTCGCGCGCGCCAAGGTTCGCGAGCTGACGGTGGTGATCGAGCTGCACCTCGAACTGGTCGCGCGCAGGCTCTACGGCCAGGCGTTCTTCGGCCGCGCCGCCAGCGAGGAGACCAGGGCCGAGGTGGCGAAGGAGATTGCAAAGGGCGCGCGCGCGCTGAAGGCACTGGCGGTGTTCGATCCGTTCATCGCGGGCAAGGAACTCACGCTCGCCGACTGCGCCGCGGCGGTGAGCCTGCCTATCGTCAGCCTCGCCACCAAGATCGTGCTCGGCAGGGATGCGCTGGAAGACCTGCCGCAGTTGAAGCCGTACCTGAAGATGCTGCGCGAGCGCCCTGCATTCGCCACCGTGGACGCCGATCGCAAGGCGGCGAGCGAGGCGGCGGCAAAGAAGTAGCGCGCTTCAGTCGCGCGCCAGCCAGTCCGCGGCGTCGGCCCACAGCGTGCCGCGGGATTTCTCGCGGAAAAAGCCGAAGTGGCCGATCGCGCCGATGCCGGTCTCGCGCCTGCGCACCGGCGCGAGTTCCGCACGTGCGTTCGGGTAGAAGCCGAGGAACGCCTGCACCGCCGCCCTGGGCGCGAACCAGTCGTCGTCTATCCAGCAGGCGCGCAGGCGTCCCCTGAACGCCGCGAACCCCGGCCGTACCTCGTCCCCGAGCACGCCGAGGTGATAGCCCGGATGGCGGCACCAGCGTGCCCATTCCAGGCCGACGCCTGCCGGCAGGTTCTCGCCCAGGCCCAGCAGCGTCGACGGGCAATAGCCGGCAAGCGACGTGGTCGCAGGGATCAGCACGCGGACCATCATCCAGAACGCATGGCGATGCAGCAGCGGCCAGTGCTTCCAGTAGCCGCTTTGCGAGCCCACGGCGAGCGCGGCAGAGATGCGCTCCGAGCCCGGCATCAGGCCGAAGGCCTGGCCGCCGAAGCTGTGGCCGACCGCGACGAGCGCTTCGCCCGGTGCCACATGCTCGAGGAACTCGAGCGCGCCGCCCGCGTCCAGCCGTCCCCAGTCGCGCATGCGCGCGTCGCGCAACGCCTGCAGCGGACCGCGCAGCGACTGCCCGATGCCGCGGTAGTCGTAGGTCAGCACGGTGAAGCCGCGCTCGAGCAGGAAGGCGGCGAACTTGGCGTAGAACTCCTGGCGTACCCCGGTCGCCGAATTGATCAGCACCGCACGGCCGATCGGTGTTTCCGGGCGAAACAGGATTCCCGCCAGCCGGTAGCCGTCCAGCGCGGGAAAGCCGACCGGGCCGATCATGCCCGGCCCCACAGCGCCTGCCCGAGCATCGACACGCCGCCGACCAGGATCAGCGCCTCGAGCGCCACGGTGTGCAGCTTTGCGCCCATGCGCTCGACCAGCCAGGCGCCGAGCGCGCTGCCGGGGAAGGTGGCGACGCCGATGATGGCGCCAAGCGCCGCCGCCGACGGGTCGAGCAGCTCGTAGCGGCCGAACGCGAGCGCCTTGGCGACGTCGAGGAAGATGGTGATCAGCGCGTCGGTGGCAACCACGGTCTTGGCGGCGAACCCGGCGCTGTGCAGCAGCGACACCAGGATCACGCCGGTCGCGGTGGTGACGCCCGAAGCGAAGCCGAACACGCCGGCACCGGCAAAGAGCCCGCGCGGCCCGACGCTGAAGGCACGCGACTTCAGGAGGCGCCGCAGCGGCACCGACGCGAGCACGAAGCCGCCGAGCACCAGCCCGAGCACGCGCGCATCGAGCAGGCTGTAGACCCAGACGCCGGCGAGCATCGCCGGGATCGATGCCGCGAGCACGCGCCACGCCGCGCCCGGGTCGGCGGTGCCGCGGTAGAACCAGAAGCGTCCGGCGTTGATCAGCACGCCTGCGACCGCGAGCACCGGCACCACCGCCTTGAAGCCGATCAGCGGCACCAGTGCCGCGGTGAGGATGATGCCGGTGCCGAAGCCGCCGATCGCGCCCACCACCGCCCCGCCGGCGGCTACCAGGGCAACCAGCGCGATGGTGGCCGGATCGAGCAGCACTCAGGCGGTCTGCGTGACCGTGCGCGGCCTGCCGTTCGCGTCTATGGCGACGAAAGTAAGCGTCGCCTCCGTGACCTTGACCACGCGGGTCTCCTCGCGCCCGCGCTCGGCATACACCTCGACGTTCACCGTGATCGAGGTCCTGCCGATGCGCACCACGTCGGCATAGAACGAGAGCAGGTCACCGATCTGCACCGGCTGCTTGAAGACGAAGGAATTCACTGCCACGGTGGCGACGCGGCCGCGGGCGACGCGCCCCGCCGTGGTGCCGCCGGCGATGTCCACCTGCGCCATGATCCAGCCGCCGAAGATGTCGCCGTTGTGGTTTGCGTCTGCGGGCATCGGCACCACGCGCAGCGCGGGCTGCCGCCCCGGCGGCAGTTCCGGGTTCTCCGGCTGGTGCGACGCGAGACCCATCAGCGCTTGCGCGTATCCAGGTAGTGCAGCGGCCCGCCGAGGAAGGGCGCGAAGCCGGTGCCGAAGATCAGCCCGGCGTCGATCAGTTCGGCGTCCGGCACGATGCCCTCGGCGAGCACGGCGCGCGCCTCGTTGAGATACGGCTCGATCAGCGCATCGACCAGATCCTGCTTGTACGGCGCGGGCGCAGCCTTGACCGGCTTGCCGTCGACGTACTTGTAGATGCCTTCGCCGGTCTTGCGCCCGAGGTGCCCGAGCGCCACCCGGTTCAGCAGCACCTGCGGCGCCTCGGCCTCGCCAGACGCGCCCTTCTTCGCCAGCGCCTTGCCGGCGGCGAGGCAGATGTCCAGCCCCACCGTATCCGCAAGCTCGATCGGTCCCATCGGCATGCCGAATGCCGTCATCGCCGCGTCTATCGTTTCTGGCGCGACGCCCTCATCGAGCATGTGGAAGGCGTTCTGCATGTAGGGGCCGAGCACGCGGTTGACGAGGAAGCCGGGAGAATCCTTCACCGGCAAGGGCAGCTTGTCGATGGCGCGCACGAAGGCCGCGGCCTTCTTCGCCAGCGCCGCGTCCGTTGCCGGCGCCGACACGATCTCCACCAGCTGCATCTGCGGCACCGGGTTGAAGAAATGGATGCCGACCAGGCGCGACGGGTCCTGCAGCGCAGTGGCGATGTCGGCGAGCTTGAGGCTCGACGTGTTCGACGCCAGCACCGCGCCCGGCTTCGCGGCGGCCTCGAGCTTGGCGAACAGTTGCCGCTTCGCCTCCAGGTTCTCGAAGATCGCCTCGATGATGACGTCCGCGCGCGCCGCGCCCGCACCCGCGGGGTCGGGCGTCAGGCGATCGAGCGCATCGCGCACGCGGCGCGGATCCCGCAGCCTGCGCTCGAACAGTTTCGCCGCGCGCTTCACCGCCGGCGCGATGCGCTCGGGCGCGGTGTCCTGCAGCGTGACGCCGATCCCGCGCTGCGCGCAGATCGCCGCGATGTCGCCCCCCATGACGCCGGCGCCGACCACGTGCACGTGGCGCACCGGCTCGCCCGCGTCCTTGCCCATCGCCTTCATCTTCTCCTGCAGGAAGAAGATGCGGATCAGGTTGCGGGTGGTGGGATGCTCGAACAGCGCCTTGATCGAACAGTCCGGGTCGTCCGGCGCGATGAACGGGTCGCCGTCGTACTTGCGCCACAGCTCGAGGATCGCGTACGGCGCCGGGTAGTGTTCCCTGCGCGCGCGCCTGGCGACTTCCTTCGCCGCGCGCGAGGCCACATAGCCGCGCAAGGGGCCGAGCATCAGGCGCTGCATCAGCGGCAGCGGCTTTCGCGGCGCGGCTTCCAGCGTCACCATGCGGGCGGTGTTCTCGAACACGCGCAAGGGCGCCGCCTGGTCGACCAGGCCGGTGCGCTTCGCGCGGCGCGCATCCAGCGACTTGCCGGTCAGCAGCATGTCCAGCGCCGCGGCGGGGCCGACCAGCTTCGGCAGCCACTGCACGCCGTGCCAGGCGGGAACGATGCCCAGCATCACCTCGGGCAGCGCGAAGCGCGTCGCGGGATCATCCAGCGCGACGCGGTAGCGGCAGGCGAGCGCCAGCTCGACGCCGCCGCCCATGCAGAAGCCGTTCACCATCGCCGTGGTGGGGAAGGGCAGGTCGCGCAGCTTCTGGAACGCATCCCATGCCAGCCTGACGAAGGACAGCGCGGCCTCCGGCGAAGCGAAGCGCGTGAACTCGTTGACGTCGGCGCCTGCGATGAAGCCCGAGGGTTTCGCCGAACGGATGATCAGTCCCCGTGGCGCGAGTTTCGCGATCTCGCCGAGCGCGGCCGAGAGTTCCTCGAGCGCCTCGCGCGAGAACGTGTTGGCGGCTTCGCCCGCCTTGTCGAAAGTGAGCCAGGCGAGGCCGTCGGAATCCTGCTCGTAGCGAAAGTGCTTGAACGCCGTCACGCGGCTCTCCTCATGAAGCGGTGCAAAAGCGCGGCAGGAAGCGTCGCGGCGCGTCGCTCTCGCAGCGCCAGCCGATGACCTTGCCGTCCACGGACTGCGGGATCAGCGCGATCAGCCGGCCTTCGAGCTCGGGTTCGCCCTTCAGCGTCAGTCGCACCGCGCCGTTCGGGTCAACTGCAACTTTCGCCGCATAGGCGTGCCGCGCGGCGTCCTGCGGCCGGCTCTGGGCGAGCTGCACCAGCTCGCCGACCTGCGAACGGATCCTCAGGTCGAAGCCGCTCTCGAACATCATCCAGATGAACCAGATGGCGCCGATGACGCCCAGCCAGAGGAACCAGCGCGGCGCGCGCTCGCGCGCCGGCGCCGGCGCCGCGCCTGCCTCGACCGGCGCGCTCACAGCGATTCGACCAGCATCGCGCCTCCGAGCCCGCCGCCGATGCAGATGGAAGCGATGCCACGCCTGGCTTTGTTCCGCCGTAGCACCTGCAGCAGGTGCAGCACGATGCGCGTGCCGGAGGAACCCACCGGATGGCCGAGCGCGATCGCGCCGCCGTCCACGTTCAGCTTCGCCTCGTCCAGCTTGCCCATGGCGCCGGGCAGCCCGAGCTGCTCGCGGCAGTACGCATCGTCCTGCCACGCCGCGAGGCAGCCCAGTACCTGCGCTGCGAAGGCCTCGTTGATCTCCCAGTAGTCGAGGTCGTTCAGGCCGAGGCCTGCGCGCTTGAGGAGCGGCGTCGCGGCGTGCACCGGGCCGAGGCCCATCTGTGCAGGATCCAGTCCGGCCCACTCGGAATCGACGATGCGGCCGATTGGCGCGAGGCCGTGCTTCGCCACCGCTTCCTCGGAAGCGAGGATGACCCACGCGGCGCCGTCGGTGATCTGCGAGCTGTTGCCCGGCGTGACGTTACCGAACTTGCGGTCGAAGAACGGCTTCAGCTTCGCCAGGTTCTCCAGCGACGAATCGCGGCGCACGCCGTCGTCCAGCGCGTAGGCGTTGCCATCTCGGTCGTACACCGCCTCGAGCTCTCCGCCGCCGCTGGCAAGCCAGCCCTCGTCCTGCGCCTTCATCACGCGCTGGTGGCTGCGCACCGAGAACGCGTCCATCTGCGCGCGCGTGATGCCGAAACGGTGCGCGAGGTTCTCCGCGGTCTGGCCCATCAGCAGGCCGACCATCGGGTCGGTGAGCCCCTTCATGATGCCGATCACCGGCGCGAGGTACGCGAGCTTCAGCTTCGCGAGTTGCGCCGCGCGCTGGCCCAGCGACCTGGCGGCATACCACTCCGACAGCCACAGCACCATCGCCTGCGAGAAGAGCAGCGGCGCATGCGACAGCGCATCGACGCCGCCGGCGAGCACCAGGTGCGAGCGCCCGGCGAGGATGTTGGCGATTCCCGAGTCGATCGACTGCATGCCGGATGCGCAATTGCGCATCACGGTCCAGCCCGGCACCTTCTGCCCGCAGCCGATGCGCAGCGCCACCACGCGGCCGATGTTCACCTCGTCGGCCGACGGTGCGGCGCAGCCGAGGATGACTTCGTCCAGCTGCTCGGGCGCGAAGCGCTGGCGCATCAGCAGTGCGCGGCCGGCCTGCGTCGCCAGGTCCCCGGCGGAGAACGGTCCGGGGCGGTTCTTCGCCTTCAGGTAGGGCGTGCGCGCCCCGTCGACGACGTATATGGGTCTGGAAAACATGTTCAGGCCGCCTTTGCCGTGATGCGTTGTTCGTCCGACAGTCCGGCGAGGATCTCCGCGCGTCCGAAATCCTGCGGGAAGTCGTCCACCTTGATGACGTGCCTGCGCAGGGCTTCCTTCTTCTGCCACTGCGCGAGTTCCTCGCCGGTGATGATGCCCTTGTCGCGCGCCAATGTCGGCGTATCGACGCCGGCGCGCGGCAAGATGGCGCCGGATTTCACCGCCTCGCGCAGGCGTTTCTCGATCGGTTCGCAGGCGACCGTGGCGAGGAACGCGGCTTCCAGCACGCCGGTCGCGTCCGTCTCGCCCCTGGGCACGTACATGCCCGCGGTCAGCCGGTCGCGCGCCGCGCCGGGTTCGAGCACCAGCTTCGCGCACGCCTGGTTGCGCGCGTCCAGCGGCGGCGCGTACGGCATGCCGAGCGGAAAGATCACCAGGCGCGCCAGCACCGCGACCAGCCGGCTCGGGTAGTTGGCGAGGATGGAATCGATCGCCCGCTGCGCCTGGTAGAGCGCGTCGCGCACCGACCAGCGCACCAGCGCCAGGTCCTCGCGGATCGCACCCTGGTCGTTGTAGCGCTTCAGCGTGCACGACACCAGGTACATCATCGACAGCACGTCGCCCAGGCGGCCCGAGATCTTTTCCCTGCGCTTCAGTCCGCCGCCCAGCACCATCATCGACAGGTCGGCGAGGAAGGCGAATGCCGCGGACACGCGCGATACCTGCTGGAAGTAGCGCCGCGTCTCGGGTGCCGCGCCGGCCGGCGCGGGCGCGAACGCGCCGGCCGTGACGCCGTGCACGAACGCCCGCACCGCGTTGGCGATGGTGTGGCCGATGTGCGACGTGAAGGCATCGTCGAACTCGATCGACGCCGCCGCGTGGTCGGGATCCTTGGCCGCGCGCATCTCGCGCAGAACGTACGGATGGCAGCGGATCGCGCCCTGGCCGAAGATGATCAGCGTGCGCGTCAGGATGTTGGCGCCTTCGACGGTGATCCCCACCGGCATCACCTGGTAGCCGCGGCCGAGCCAGTTGTTCGGCCCCAGGCAGATGCCCTTGCCGCCGTGGATGTCCATGGCGTCGTTGACGCACTGGCGCGCGCGCTCGGTCATGTGGTACTTGGCGATCGCCGACAGCACCGAGGGCTTCTCGCCCAGGTCCACCGCGCCCGCGGTCGTCACCCGCGTGGCATCCATCATGTAGCAGTTGGCGGCGATGCGGCCCAGTGCCTCCTCGACGCCTTCGAGCTTGCCGATCGGGGTCTTGAACTGGCTGCGCACCCGCGCGTACGCACCGGTCATGCGGGCGAGCGCCTTGGCCCCGCCGACCGAGGACGTCGGCAGCGAGATCGCGCGTCCCGCGGCGAGGCAATTCATCAGCATCATCCAGCCCTTGCCCGCATAGGCCGGCCCGCCGATGATCCAGTCGATCGGCATGAACACGTCCTTGCCGGAGTTGGGGCCGTTCTGGAACACCGCATTCAGCGGCAGGTGGCGCCGGCCGATGTTCACGCCGGGCGTGTTCGCGGGCACCAGCGCGCAGGTGATGCCGAGGTCGTCGGTATCGCCCAGCAGCCGGTCGGGGTCGTAGAGCCGGAACGCCAGGCCGAGCAGCGTCGCCACCGGGCCGAGCGTGATGTAGCGCTTGTCCCAGGTGACGCGCATGCCGAGCACTTCCTTGCCCTGCCAGATGCCCTTGCACACCACGCCGTAGTCCGGGATCGACGCCGCGTCCGAGCCGGCCTCGGGGCTGGTCAGCGCGAAGCACGGGATCTCCAGCCCCTTCGCCAGCCGCGGCAGGTAGTAGTCCTTCTGCTCATCGGTGCCGTAATGCAGCAGCAGTTCGGCAGGCCCGAGCGAATTGGGCACCATCACGGTCACGCTGGCCGCATTCGATCGCGTCGCCAGCTTCATCACCACCGCCGAGTGCGCGAACGCGGAAAATCCCATGCCGCCGTACTGCTTCGGGATGATCATGCCGAGGAAACCCTTGTCCTTGATGAACTGCCATACGTGAGGCGGCAGGTCCTGGCGCTCGTGCGTGATCTCCCAGTCGTCGCACATCGCGCACAGTTCCTCGGTCGGGCCATCGACGAATGCCTGCTCCTCGGCGCTGAGCTGCGGCGCCGGCGTGGCGAGAAACCTGTCCCAGTCGGGCCGGCCGGAGAAGAGGTCGCGGTCGAACCACACCGTGCCCGCGTCGATCGCCTCCTTCTCGGTCGGCGTCATGTCCGGCAGGATGCGGCGGAACATGCCGAGGATCGGGTCGGTGAGGAGCGCGCGCCTGAGCGGCGGCAGGTTCAGCACCGCGGCGACGGCGACGAACGCGGCGCCCAGCCACAGGTTCGCCTGCGCCGGGAACTGGAACGCGAGCGACCAGCTTGCCAGGCCCAGCCCCGCGGCGAGCGTCCACACCAGGATCGGCGCCTGGAAGTAGGCGAGCAGCAGCAGTACCAGCAGCGTTCCGACGACGAATCCGGACATGTTCACCTCCTCAGGCGGCGATCTTCACGTTGCGCGCGCCGGGCAGCGGCGCGACCAGTCCCGCGGAGAGGAACGCGGCAAGCCGGTCCTCCAGCACGCGGGCATCGTAGCGGTCTTCGGGCTTGCAGCCGGCGATCAGCTGCACCGTGTCGGTCGCCGCGAGCGTGTAGGCGAAGGTGCCGAACATGAAATGCAGGCGCCAGATCAGCTCGTCCCGCGGCAGTTGCGGCAGCGCGCGCTCGAACGCCGCCTTGTAGCGCGCCATCGGCTGCGCGTACATCTGGCCGATGAAGTGCCGTATCGGCCTGGACGGCTCGGTATAGGCGCGCCCGATGAGGCGGGCGAAGTTGCGCCCGCCGGCCTTCTGGTCTTCCACCATGCGCAGGCTCGCGCCAAGGAAGGCGCGCACGATCGCCTCGGGCGGCAGGGGCCTGCCCTGCGCTTCCTTCTCCAGGCGGTCGAGCTCCGCGATGCGCTCGGCGTTGATCGCATCCAGGCGCCTGCGGAACACTGCCTCGATCAGCGCGTCCTTGGAGCCGAAGTGATAGTTGACCGCCGCGAGGTTGACGCCGGCCTTCGCGGTGAGCTGGCGCATCGACGTGCCTTCGAAGCCATGCTGCATGAACAGCTCTTCCGCGGCTTCGAGGATGCGGGTCTGTGTTTCGTTTAGCGGTTTCACCGCGCGCAGGCTGCTCTGCATGGCGTGTCCGGAATGAAACAAACGTTTGAATGCTAGGCAAGTCCCGGCATGCGGTCAAGTCTGTGCGACGCTAGCCGCATGGACAGGGTGGACGCGGCGATCGGATGCCTGCTCGGCACGGCGGTGGCGGATGCGCTCGGGCTGCCGAGCGAAGGCCTGTCGCGGCGCCGCCAGCAGCGCTGGTTTCCGGCGATCGACCGGCAGCGCCTGGTATTCGGCCACGGCATGTGCTCGGACGACACCGACCATGCCTGCATGCTGGCGCAGGCGATCGTCGCATCCGGCGCGCAGCCGCGGCGCTTCGTGCAGAGCTTCGCCTGGCGCCTTCGCTTCTGGTTCCTGGGCCTGCCTGCCGGCGTGGGCTTCGCCACGTTGCGCTCCATCCTCAAGCTGTGGCTGTTCATTCCGCCGCAGGTGTCCGGCGTGCACTCTGCGGGCAACGGTCCGGCGATGCGCAGCGCGATCCTCGGCGTGTGCTTCGCAGACAGCGACCCGCTGCTGGTGATGCACAACTCGGCCGCCACCACCATCACGCACCGCGACCCGAAGGCGGAGATCGGCGCCCTCGCCATCGCGCTTGCGGCGCGCTCGGCGCTGCGCGGCGAGGACGCGGAAGCGTATCTCGCGCACCTGCGGCGCTTCGCTGCAACGTTCGGCGACGCCGGCGGCGAACTGGTCGGCCTGGCGGAACGCGCGCTCGCCAGCGCGCGTTCTGGCGAAGCGACCGCGACCTATGCTGCCGCGATCGGCTGCGAAAACGGCGTCAGCGGTTACATGTATCACAGCGTGCCGGCGGTGCTGCACGCGTGGTTCGCGCACCCGGAGGACTACGCTGCCGCGGTCAGCGCGGTGATCCGCTGCGGCGGCGATACCGACACCACCGCGGCGATGGTGGGGGGCATCGTCGGCGCGCGCGTCGGCAAGGCGGGCATCCCGGCGCACTGGCTGGGGGCGATCTGGGACTGGCCTCGCGGCACGGCATGGATCGAGGAACTGGCGCGCCGCGCGGTCAGGGCCGCCGACACGCGCACGCCGCAGGGCACGCTTTTTATCGCGCCGTGGTGGCTCCTGGCGCGAAATTTCATCTTCCTGCTGGTCGTGCTCGCGCACGGCTTCCGGAGGCTCGGGCCGCCGTACTGAGCGCGTAGAATGCGCGGCTCCCGATGGCGACCCATGCTCACGGCGCGGCCGCGCCGACACAATCCCTGAAGGGTAACGAGTGGCGCGTGCTGGGCCTGCTCGCGCCCTACCTGTGGGAGTACCGCTGGCGGGTCGCGTTCGCGCTCGGCCTGCTCGCCGGCGCCAAGCTCGCCAACGTCGGCGTGCCGCTGGTGATGAAGGAGGTGGTCGACGGCCTCGATCCGCGCTACGCGGTCGCCGCGGTGCCGGTGGCGCTGCTCGTCGTCTATGGCCTCCTGCGCTTCGCCACCACGATGCTCGCCGAACTGCGCGACGTGGTGTTCGTGCCGGTGACGCAACGCGCGATCCGGCGCGTCGCGCTCGGCGTGTTCCGCCACCTGCACAGCCTGTCGCTGCGTTTCCACCTCGACCGGCAGACCGGGGGCATGACGCGCGACATCGAGCGCGGCACGCGCGGCATCTCGACGCTGCTGTCGTACTTCATCTTCTCGATCATCCCGGTGATCCTCGAGTTCTCTCTGGTCGCCGCGGTGCTGGTGACCAGGTTCGACTGGCGCTTCGCCGCCGTCACGTTCGGCGCGGTGGCGGCGTACCTGGCGTTCACCGTCGGCGTCACCGAGTGGCGGATGGAGATCCGCCGTCGCGCCAACGAACTGGACTCCACCGCCAGCACGCGCGCCATCGACAGCCTGCTCAACTACGAGACCGTGAAGTACTTCGGCAACGAGGAGTTCGAGGCCGGACGCTACGACGAGAACCTGCAGAAGTACGAGCGCGCCGCGGTCCACAACGAGGCGTCCCTGGGGCTGTTGAACATCGGCCAGAGCCTGATCATCGCCGTGGCGGTGACGCTCCTGATGCTGCTCACCGCCGAGGGCGTGGTGAACGGCGCGTTCACGCTGGGCGACCTGGTGCTGGTGAACGGGCTGCTGATCCAGCTCTATATCCCGCTCAACTTCCTCGGCATGGTCTATCGCGAGATCAAGCAGTCGCTGATCGACATGGACCGCATGTTCCGCCTGCTGTCGGAGAACCGCGAGGTCAGGGACAGGGACGGCGCCGCGGTGCTGCACGCCGGTCCGGCGACGGTGGAGTTCCGCAACGTGGATTTCCACTACGACCCCGCGCGCCAGATCCTGCACGAAGTCTCCTTTTCCATTCCCGCCGGCCACCGCGTTGCCGTGGTCGGGCATTCCGGCTCGGGCAAGTCCACGCTGGCGCGGCTGCTGTACCGCTTCTACGACGTCACCGGCGGCGGCATCTTCATCAACGGCAGCGACATCCGCGACATTGCGCAAAAGAGCCTGCGCGGCGCGATCGCCATCGTGCCGCAGGACACGGTGCTGTTCAACGACACCATCCGCTACAACATCCACTACGGGCGCACCGACGCCACTGAAGAAGAGGTCGTCGCGGCGGCGCGAGCGGCGCACATCCACGATTTCATCGAGGGACTGCCCGCGGGCTACGAGACGATGGTCGGCGAGCGCGGGCTGAAGCTCTCGGGCGGCGAGAAGCAGCGCGTGGCGATCGCGCGCGCGATCCTGAAGAATCCCGGCATCCTGATCTTCGACGAGGCGACCTCGGCGCTCGATTCCACCTCCGAGCGCTCGATCCAGGCCGAGCTCGAGCGCATCGCGGTCGGGCGCACCACGCTGGTGATCGCGCACCGGCTGTCGACCATCATGGACGCCGACCAGATCCTGGTGCTCGACCACGGCCGCATCGTCGAGCGCGGCACGCACCGCGAGCTGCTGGCGCGCGGCGCGGAGTACGCGCGCATGTGGGCGCTGCAGCAGCAGGCGGCCGAAGCCGAAGCGGTGCTGGCACAGGCGCGGATATGAAGTCGCACCTTCAAACCCCTTGCTAGCCCCTTCATTTTCCTTGCGTTTATGCTTTTCCCTCGGCTAGACTCGAACGCCATGGAAGCTGCCGGACGCCGCCTGCATTCGCTCGAGAAAGCCGTCGCCGTGATCGCGTTGTGCGCGGTGATCGCGCTGAGCCTGGGCTTCGCGCACGCGGCGCCGAAGAAAAAGAAGGGCCCGGCAGAAGATCCCATGGACCGCATGCAGCGCGAGAACCCCGGCCAGGTGTTCCTGCGCTCGAACGCGGTGCTGGTGCACGACGCCGCCAGCGGCGCCACCGTGCTCGAGCGCAACAGCGACGCCGTGCTGCCGATCGCCTCCATCACCAAGCTGATGACCGCGATGGTGGTGCTGGACCGCGGCCTCGACCTGCAGCAGCGCGTGGTGATCAGCGCCGACGACCTGGACACGCTGAAGGGCACGCGCTCGCGCCTGCGCACCGGCTCGGTGATGCAGCGCTGGGAACTGCTGCTGCTGGCGCTGATGGCATCCGAGAACCGCGCCGCGCACGCACTCGCCCGTGCCTTTCCGGGCGGCACCGATGCGTTCGTCGCGGCGATGAACGCGAAGGCGCGCGCGCTCGGCATGGCCGATGCGCGCTTCGTCGATCCCACCGGGCTGTCGTCGGCGAACGTCGCCAGCCCGCGCGACCTCGTCAAGCTGGTGAAGGCGGCGCACGAGTACCCGGTGATACGCGAGTACTCGACGCGCGAAGCGGCGTATGTGAGCGTGCAGGGCAGGGAAGTCGCCTACCGCAACACCAACGGCCTGGTGCGCGGCGGCAACTGGGCGATCGGGCTGTCGAAGACCGGCTTCATCAACGAGGCCGGCCGGTGCCTCGTGATGCGCGCCAACGTCGCCGGCAAGGACCTGGTGATGGTGCTGCTGGATTCATGGGGCAAGTACTCCCGCATCGGCGACGCCAACCGGATCCGCAAGTGGCTCGAAACAGGCGCCGCGCAAGGCCTGGCGCAGTAGGCTTCTCGGGCGCGACGGTGCCCGCGGAGAGCTTTCGCGAGGACGTCATCGCCGGCCTGTCGCAGCCGCAGAAGACGCTGCCGCCGAAGTACTTCTACGATGCTGAGGGCAGCAGGCTGTTCGAGGCCATCTGCCGGCTGCCCGAGTACTACCCGACGCGCGCCGAACTGTCGCTCACCCGCCTGCACCTGGAGGCCATCGCACGCTTCGCCGGCCGGGGCTGCGAACTGATCGAGTACGGCAGCGGCGCGAGCGTGAAGATCCGCCTGCTGCTGGAGCGCATCCGGCCCGCCGCATACGTGCCGATCGACATCTCGGTCGACGCGCTGCAGGCCGCGGCGAAGCGCCTCGCGCGCGCGTTCCCGTGGCTCGACATCGCCGCGGTGGTGGGAGATTTCTCGCGGCCGCTGAAGCTGCCCGCGCTCGCGGGGCGTGGAAGGGCGAGGCGCGTCGTGTATTTCCCGGGCTCGACCATCGGCAACCTCACGCCTGAGGACGCGCAGGCGTTCCTGCACATGACGCGCGGACAGGTCGGCCGCCGCGGCGCCATGCTGGTCGGCGTCGACCTGAAGAAAGACGCCAACCTGCTGCACGCCGCCTACAACGACGCGAAAGGCGTCACCGCTGCCTTCAACCTGAACCTGCTGCGGCGGATCAACGCCGAGCTGGGCGGCAACTTCGACCTGCGGCGCTTCGCGCACTATGCCTTCTACAACGCGCCGCGAAGCCGCATCGAGATGCACCTGGTATCGCTGCGGCGGCAGGCGGTGAACATCGGTGACTACCGCTTCGAGTTCGACGTCGGCGAGTCGATCCACACCGAGAATTCCTGCAAGTACTCGGTCGAGGAGTTCAGCGCGCTGGGGCGCGACGCCGGACTCCGCACCGCGAAGCTGTGGACCGACCGCCGGGGCCTGTTCGGCCTGTTCGGGCTCACAGCCGCCTGAAATCGACGCAAAGCGGAGGCTGCCGGAGGTGCCGGCGCATTCCGCCATAATTGGTGAATGAAGGACTCCTTATCGGTGCTTCGGGCCGGGTTGCGGGAGATGCGCGGCCGTGTCGCGCGCACCTTGCGCCAGGCGCGCAAGCGCGCCGGCGAAGCCGAGGTGCATCAGCTGCGGGTGCTCACCCGGCGCCTGCGCGCGGTGCTGCGCATCCTGAAGCCGATGCCGGACGCGGCGCCCGCGCAGCGGGCCGCGCGGCGGCTGCGCCGGCTCGGCCGCGTGCTCGGCAGGCGGCGCATGTGGGATGTGCTGATTGCGGACATGCAGGGGCTGTACCCGGACGGCGCCCGCTTCGAGGCGCGGCGCGACGCCGCGACGCGCTCGCTGGTGCCCGCGCTGGCGCGCTTCGACGCGGGCAAGCTGGACGCCGAGCTGAAGGCGGCGGGAAAGCTGCTGCGCCGCATGCCGCCGGACACGGTGGCGCGGCGCGCGCGCAAGCTGCGCGTGCCTTTGCAGGCGAGCCTGGCGCGGCCGCCGGCGCGCATGCCCGCACGGCATGCGCTGCGCATCGAGCTGAAGAAGGCGCGCTACCTGCTCGAAGCCTGCGGCGTCGCCGCCGCAGGCGCGCGCCGCCTGCAGGACCTGCTCGGTCGCGAGCACGACCTGCACGTGCTGCAGGAACTCGCCGGCGCCAGCGCTCGCGCGCGGCGGCTCGAAGCGCAGGCGCGCGCGCAGGCAGACCGCGCGCTGCGCGCCGCGCTGACGGAGACGACAGGACTGCTGCGCGCGCTGGAGCGCGAGCATGACGGTACGCGCGCGGCGGACGCTAGTGCGCGGCGCCCTGCCCGGCGACCTTGAACTTGCCGCCGCCCAGCGGCGTGACGACGACGAATTCCCCCGCGCCGAGGTACACGCCGGTAAGCGCCGAGATGGTCGAGCCGTGCGACACCAGAACCAGGTTGCCGTCGCGCGGGCGCGCGGACACCAGCGCCTGCATCGCGCGCACCTGCTTGTCGCGATTCTGCGGACGGGTGAAGAGGTTCGACAGCGCAGTGGAGGTTTCCGGCGTCCTGCCGAACGCCAGTTCCGCCGTCTCGATGCAGCGGCACCAGGGGCTGCTGAGGATCCTGCCCACCGGAATCCCGCGCGCGCGGAACGCGTCGCCCGCGCGCCGCGCGTCGGCGCGGCCTTCGTCGCTCAGGTTGCGCTGCGTGGCGCAATCGTCCAGCCGCATGCCGGGCGGGTCGCCGGTGCCGGGCACGGTGAGCGCATGGCGCATCATCACCACCTGCCCGCCGCCCTTCAGCAGCGCCCACAGCCGTTCGTCGGCGGCTGCGACGGCTTGCACCGGCGCGAGCAGCGCGGCGAGTGCGATCCACGAGGCGACAAGGATGCGGCGCGCGCGTTCGTGGCTGGTCACGGTCATGGCGCTGCCGATTCTAGCCCCTGATCGCGCGCATCGATTGGTGATATCGTCGCCCGCATGCGCGTAGGCCTGCTCGTCACCTGCCTGGTCGACCTGATGCGACCGCGCATCGGCTTCGCCGCCATCGAGTTGCTCGAGGCCGCAGGTTGCGAAGTGGTGGTGCCGCCCGCGCAGACCTGCTGCGGGCAGCCGGGCTGGAACTCCGGCGACCGTCTCTCGGCGCGCGCGCTTGCCGAGAAGCTGGTGGCGGAATTCGAGCAGTGCGACTACCTGGTTGCGCCATCCGGGTCCTGCGCCGGCATGGTCAAGGCGCATTACAAGGACCTGTTCCCGGGCGAGGGCGCGTGGCTCGCGCGCGTCGAGGCGCTTGCCGCGAAGACCTGCGAACTGACGGATTTCCTCACCCGCGTCGCCAGGCTCGAGCGCATGCCCGGCAGTTTCAGCGGCTCGATCACCTATCACGATTCATGCTCGGGGCTGCGCGAGCTGGGCGTGAAGGCGCAGCCGCGCGCGCTGCTGGCTAAGATGCCCGGCACGACGCTCACCGAGATGAAGGACTGCGAGACCTGCTGCGGTTTCGGCGGCACCTTCTCGATCAAGTTCGGCGACATCTCCGCCGAGATGGCCGAGGAGAAGTGCCGCAACATCGCCGCCAGCGGCGCGTCCGCGGTGGTGCTCGGCGACCTGGGCTGCATGCTCAGCATCGAAGGCCGCCTGCGCAGGCGCGGCGACGACCGCACCCTGGTGCTGCACGTGGCCGAAGCGTTGGCCTGGAAAGGCTGAGGGACGGCGTGCAATACCAGTCCATGCACTTCAGGCAGCGTTCCGGCCGCGCGCTCGCGGACGTGAAGCTGCAGGACGTGCTGACGCGTTTCCGCGGCGGCTTCGCCGACAAGCGCACCGCGGCGCGCAATGCGTTCGGCCCCGAGGCGTTCGAGGCGCTGCGCGACGTGTCGGCGCAGATTCGCGACCGCGCGATCGGTGCGCTGGATGCCTGGCTGCTGCGCTTCGAGGCCGAGGCGACGCGGCGGGGCACCAAGGTGCTGTGGGCAGAGGATTCGGCACAGGTGCGCAAGCTCGTGCTGGAGATCTGCGCGCGGCATGGGCTCACCAAGGCGATCAAGTCGAAGTCCATGGTGTCCGAGGAATCGGGGCTTAACGACGCGCTGGCCGAGCACGGCGTGGTGCCCATCGAGACCGACCTCGGCGAGTACATCATCCAGCTCGCCGGGGAGCCGCCCTCGCACATCATCGCGCCGGCGATCCACAAGTCGAAGGAGGAGGTGTCCGACCTCTTCGTCGAGCACCACAAGCGGCCGCGCCTCACCGGTCACGAGGAACTCACGCGCGAAGCGCGCGAGATGCTGCGCGGGCATTTCCTCTCGGCCGACCTCGGCATTTCCGGCGGCAATTTCCTCGTCGCCGAGACCGGTTCGGTGGCGATCGTCACCAACGAGGGCAATGGCCGCATGGTGACGACGCTGCCGCGCGTGCACATCGCCATCACCGGCATCGAGAAGGTGATCCCGACGCTGGAGGACCTGTCGACGCTCAACCGCGTGCTGCCGCGCTCGGCCACCGGGCAGGACATTTCCAACTACTTCACCATCGTCACCGGGCCGCGGCGCGAGGGCGACCTGGACGGCCCCGAGCACCACTACGTGATCCTGGTCGACGCCGGCCGCACCGAGCTCGTCGGCAGCGACATGCAGGAGATGCTGCGCTGCATACGTTGCGGTGCATGCATGAACCACTGCCCGGTGTACCAGACGGTGGGGGGGCACGCCTACGGCTGGGTGTATCCGGGTCCGATGGGCTCGGTGCTGACGCCGGTATACAACGGCATCGAGAATGCGCTCGACCTGCCGCAGGCGGCGACGCTGTGCGGCGCCTGCCACGTAGCCTGCCCGGTGAAGATCCCGCTGCCCGAGCTGCTGCGCAAGCTGCGCGAGAAGCAGGTCGAGCGCCGGCTGCGGCCGTGGCGCGAGCGCACCGGATTGCGCATCTGGGGCTTCCTCGCGCGCCATCCATGGCTGTATGCGCAGGTGTCGATGATCGGCGTGCGCGTGCTGAAGATGATGGGCGGCGCGAACGGCCGCATCGAGCGCTTGCCGTTCAAGTCGGGCTGGACGCTGGGGCGCGCCTTGCCCGCACCCGAGGGCAGCACCTTCAGGGAGCTGTACGCCGAACGGCAGCGCGAGGCGCGCGCGCGATGATGGCGCGGCCGATGCGGGGATTCCTCTGCGGCCTGCTGCTGCTCCTCGCCGCGACCCGCCCGGCGTTCGCGCAATCGCTGGAGATCATCGAGCTGCGCCACCGCCCGGCAGCGGAACTGATCCCGGTGGTGCAGCCGCTGCTGGAGCAGGGCGGAGCGCTGAGCGGCAACGGCTTCCAGCTCATCGTGCGCGCTTCGCCCGGCAACCTCGCGCAGATCCGCCAGGTGGTCGCCAGCCTCGACCGCGCGGCGCGGCAGCTCGTGATCCAGGTGCGGCACGAGCTCTCGGCGCAGGAGCGCCGCCTCGATGCGCGCGGCGAAGTCGTCCTCAGCCCCGGCGGCAGCCGCGCGGCCGTCGCAGCGGGCGAAACTGCGGCGCGGTCGAGCGGCGGCGTGGCGCAGCAGGTGCGTACGCAGGAGGGCACGCCGGCATTCATCAGCACCGGCAGCTCCGTGCTCGTGCCGTCGCGCACGGTGCGGCGCACGGTCAACGGCGTGCTCGTGCAGGACACCAGCGTCGAGCGGCCCATCGTCACCGGCTTCCATGCCACCCCCCGCGTCAGCGGCGACACGGTGTTCCTCGACCTGTCCGCGCAACGCGACACGCCGGGCCGTCTCGGCCCCGGCAGCGCCAACATCAGCCGCACCGCCACCACCGTCAGCGGCAAGCTCGGCCAGTGGATCGAAGTGAGCGGCGCGTCGCAGTCCGCCAGCGGGGACGCGAGCGGCGTGCTGTCGCGCTCGTCGCAGGAAGGCTCCCGCGGCGAGCGCCTGTACCTGCGGGTGGACGAGGCAAAGTAAGGAAGAAGGCAAGCAAGCTTCAGCGCGCGCGCCGCCCGGCGCGCAGGCGGAATCGCCCGGGGGCCAGCGCATCGACCAGCTTGCCTTCCAGCGGCAGCGGTTCGCCGCAGGCATGGCTGGCGAGCAAATCCGCGCCCAATCCGGCCCACAGCAGGCCGCGCGAGCCGTAGGCGCAGGCGCCGTACAGGCCCGGCCCGCGCGCATCCTCGATCGGGCCGATCATCGGCAGGCGGTCCGGTACCGTCGCCCGCCACGCGACGCGGCCGCCGAGCGTCGCGGGGTCGAGCCCGGCCGATGCGCCGGGGATGATGCGTTCGAGCCGCGACAGGTTTTCCGCATGGTCGCCCGGGCGCTGCTCGGCCTCTTCGTCGTCGAAGTCGAAGCTCGCGCCGGTGACCGCGATGCCGTCGACCGGCGGCACCACGAACCCGCCCCTCAACACCACGGTGCGCAGTTGCGACAAGCGCTCGCCGGGCAGGTGCGTGAGCTGGCCGCGCACGCGCCGCATGCGCACCGCCGCATCCGGCGCGAGGCGCAGCGCATCGCCCGCGTTGGCGAGCACCACCGTGCCCGCGCGCGCGATCTCGCCGCCGTTCGCATCGCGCGCGAGCCAGTCGTCGCCCGCGCGCTCGAGCACGGCGACCTCGCGCCCGTAGCGCGCGACCAGTCTCTCGCCGCAGCCCGCGAGCAGCGCGCGCGCCATCGACGGCGGACGCAGCCATCCCGCCTGCGCGAACCACACGCCGCCCGCGGCGACGCGCATGCCGGCGAGCCAGCTCGCGCGGCTGGCGTCCACCTGCTCGGCGTACGCCGCGGGATAGCCGAGCGCCGCGAGCGCGCGCTGCTGCGCGTCGGCCTCCCGCGAATCGCGCGCGAGCTGCAGCACGCCGCACGCGCTATGTTCGATGCCGCTCGCCAGCAGGCGCAGGAAGGCCGCGCGCGTGAGGCGCGCGAACACGCTGTCGTCCGGCGCGATCAGCGGATGGAAGGTCCCCGCATGATTGCCGGATGCTTCCGCGGCGGGCGCGGCGTGGCGTTCGACGAGTTCAAC
Source organism: Burkholderiales bacterium (assembly GCA_050248795.1). Lineage (GTDB taxonomy): Bacteria > Pseudomonadota > Gammaproteobacteria > Burkholderiales > SG8-39 > CAZTDU01. Next base: position 47,557 of record JBFWRS010000022.1, read on the forward strand.
CTGCCAGCCGCGCGCCGCGAAGCGCTCGCACGCCGCCGCGCCGGCGATGCCGGCGCCGATCACCATGACGCGCCGCGCCGATGCCTGCGGCGCTTGGGCGGCTGCGCCGCGCGGCACCAGGCTTGCGCACAGCATCTCGCGCTTGGCGCCAAAACCCGTGCGCTTCTCCACCGCGAAGCCGGCGGCGCCGAGCGCGGCGCGGACTTCGCCAGCGACGCTCCAGGTCGCCGCGGTCGCCCCCGGCGCGGCAAGCCGCGCCAGGCGCTTCAGCAGCGGCGCCGACCACATCTCCGGGTTGCGCGCAGGCGAAAAGCCGTCGAGGTAGATCGCGTCCGCGGCGAGCCTGAGCTGGGGCAGCGCGTCCGCCGCATCGGCGAAAAAGAGCGTCAGCACCACGCGCCCGTGTTCGAGAACCATGCGGTGGCAGCCCGGCACCAGCAGCGGCCACGCTTCGCGCAGCGCTGCCGATTGCGCGGCGACTTGGGCGTGCGGTGCATGCAGCGCGGCGAGGTCCGCTGCGGCAAACGGGTGCTTCTCCACGGCGACGTAGTGCAGCGTCGCGCAGCGCCGCGCATCCTCGCGCCAGGCCTGCCAGGTGGCGAGGAAGTTCAGCCCCAGCCCGAATCCGGTCTCCAGGACGACGAAGCGCTCGCGGCCCTGCCAGCGCGCGGGCAGTCCGTTGCCGTCGAGGAACACGTGGCGTGCCTGCGCGAGGCCGCCGCCGGCGCTGTGGTAGACGTCGCCGTAGGCTTCCGAGTACGGCGTGCCATCCGCCGCGTACGCAGGGCGGGCGGGCACGAGGGCGAACGGCATCCCGGCTAGACTATCATTGGGTCATTTCCCGTCACGCATGCCGGAGTGCGCCATGAACAAGCCCGCCGACCTCAAGTTCGCCACTGTCCCTGTCTGGATCAACGGCAGCGCCGTGCATCCTGCCACCGCCCGCCACGGTGAGGTGTTCAATCCGGCCACCGGCCAGATCGTCAGGCGCGTGCCGTTCTGCGGCGCAGAGACCATCGACGCGGCGGTGAAAGCTGCGCAGGCGGCGCTGCCGGCGTGGCGCGACGCGCCTGCAATCCGGCGCGCGCGCATCATGCAGAAGTTCCTCGTGCTGCTGGAAAAGCACCAGAAGGAACTCGCGGTGCTGGTCACCGAGGAGCATGGCAAGACGCTGCCCGATGCCATGGGCTCGGTGCAGCGCGGCATGGAGGTGGTGGAATTCGCCTGCGGCATCCCGGCGCTGCTGAAGGGCGAATACTCCGAGAACGTCGGCACGCAGGTGGACACGCACACTGTGCGCCAGGCGGTCGGCGTCTGCGCCGGCATCACGCCGTTCAATTTCCCGGTGATGGTGCCGCTGTGGATGTTCCCGATGGCGATCGCCTGCGGCAATACCTTCATTCTCAAGCCCTCCGAGAAGGTGCCCTCGGCGTCGCTGCGCATGGCAGAGTTGTTGAAGGAAGCCGGATTGCCCGACGGCGTGCTGAACGTGGTGCATGGCGACAAGGAGGCGGTGGACGCGATCCTCGCGCACCCGGGAATCGCCGCGGTGAGCTTCGTCGGCTCGACGCCGATTGCGAAGTACATCTACGAGACCGGCGCGCGGCACGGCAAGCGGGTGCAGGCGCTGGGCGGGGCGAAGAACCACGCCGTGGTGCTGCCGGACGCTGACCTGGAGTTCGCCGCCGACGCGCTGATCGGCGCCGGCTACGGCTCGGCCGGCGAGCGCTGCATGGCGATCAGCGCGGTGGTCGCGGTCGGCGCCGCCGCCGACCCGCTGGTCGCGCTCTTGAAGAAGAAGGCCGAGGCGGTGAAGCTCGGCCCGGGCACGCAGGACGGCGTCGACATGGGTCCGCTGATAAGCCGCGTGCACCGCGACAAGGTGGCCTCCTACGTCGACCAGGGCGTCAAGGAAGGCGCGCAGCTGGTGCTCGATGGCCGCGCCGAAACGAAGCGCGAAGGCTTCTTCCTCGGCGCGACGCTGTTCGACAAGGTGAAACCGTCGATGGAGATCTACAGGAACGAGATCTTCGGCCCGGTGCTGTCGGTGCTGCGCGTGGAATCGCTGGAAGACGCGATTGCGATGGTGAACGCGAATCCCTACGCCAACGGCGCCGCGATCTTCACCGAATCGGGCGGCGCCGCGCGCAGATTCGAGAACGAGGTCTCGATCGGCATGGTGGGCGTGAACGTGCCGATCCCGGTGCCGGTGGCGTACTACTCCTTCGGCGGCTGGAGGAACTCCCTCTTCGGCGACCTGCACGTGCACGGCGTCGAGGGCGTGAAGTTCTACACCCGCACCAAGGTGGTGACGACGCGCTGGCCGCACCAGGACACGCCGAAGGCCGGCGGCTTCACGATGCCGACGCTGGGCTAGCCGCCGCTTCCTCGCGCCAGCCGCGTGAAGCTCGAGCGCTGGTCGCTGTCGTTCTACCGGCTGCCGTACGCCCGCGAGGTGCGCTGGGCGAACGCGATCGAACGCGAAGGCCTGTTCGCGCTGCTGGAACTCGTTGCCGACAACGGCGCGCGCGGCATCGCCGAGGGCACCATCAAGGCGAGCTGGCAGGGCGTGTCGCCGCGCTCGCTCGCCGCGGCGCTGGAAGACCTGGTGCTGCCGCTCGTCGCGCCGGTCGACCTTGCAGACGAGCGCGCGGTGGCCGCCGCGCTGGCAAGGCTGCCCGAGAATCGCCTTGCGAAAGCGCTCGTGGACAATGCCTGCTGGACGCTGCGCGCCGCGGCGCGCGGCGTACCGCTATGGAAAACCTGGGGCGGCAGCGGCAAGGTGGAACTGTCGTGGACCGTCACGCGCGATGCGCCGGCGAACATGGCCGCGGACGCGGCGCGCATGTGCGCACGCCATGGCTTTCGCGCGCTGAAGGTGAAAGGCGGGCAGGGCGTGGATACCGACCTCGCGGCATTGAAGGAAATCCGCGCCGCTGTCGGCGACGAAGCCGCGCTTTACGTCGATGCCAACAGCGCCTATCCGGCGACCGAAGCGGCGGCGTACCTGCGCGCGCTGCAGGCAGCCGGCGTCGCGCTGGCCGAGGACCCGGCGCCGCTCGCGCCGGATGCGGCATTCGAGCGCCTGCAGCAGGGCAGCGCGTTGCCCATCCTGGTCGATTCCGCATGCTCGTCCAGCCGCGACGCGCGGCTCTTCCTCGAGCGCGGCGCCAGGGCGCTCGCGACCAAGCCGGGGCGCGTGGGCCTGTCTGAGACGCGCGCGATCGAGGCGCTGGCCACCGCCGCCGGCGCAAGCACCACGGTGGGCATCTATGCCGAGAGCCTGCTGGGAACGCTGATCAGCCTGCAGCAGCCCGGCAGCATCCCGGCAGAGCAGACTTTCTACCTTGCGATGACCGAACAGGTGACCGCATTCGAGCTGCCGATCCGCGGCGGCTGCGTCGAACTGCCCGGGGTCGCCGACCTGTCGAACCTGGTGGACAGGGACCGTGTGAGGCGATTGGCCTACAATATCTAGTTAACCGGCCCCTGGCCAGTACTAGATATGGCAAAAGAAAAATACGACGCATCCGCAATCCAGGCCCTGAAGGGGCTGGAACCCGTCCGGCGCATGCCGGGCATGTACACGCACACCATCCACCCGCTGCACATCGTGCAGGAGGCGATAGACAACGCCATCGACGAGGCGCTGGCGGGCTTCGGCAGGCGCATCACCGTGTCGGTGTGGAAGGACGGCTCGGTAGAGGTCGAGGACGAGGGCCGCGGCATCCCGGTTGACATGCATCCGGTGGAGAAAAAGCCCGCGGTCGAGGTCGCCTTCACCATGCTGCACGCAGGCGGCAAGTTCTCCAAGTCGGGAGAAGGCGTGTATCACATCTCCGGCGGCCTGCACGGCGTTGGCGTTGCGGTGACCAACGCGCTGTCGAAGCGCTGCGAAGTCACCGTATACCGCGACGGGCAGAAGCACGCGATCGCCTTCGAGGGCGGTGAACTGGTGTCGAAGCTCAGATCCGAGCGCATCAAGGACCGCAGGACCGGCACCGTGGTGCGGGTGTGGCCCGACCCGAAGTACTTCGACTCGCCGAACATCCCGATGGGCGAGCTCGAGCACCTGATCCGCTCGAAAGCCTACCTGCTGCCCGGGCTCACCACCGTGCTGCGCGTCGAGGGCAAGCCCGAGCAGAGCTGGACCTTCGAGCGCGGCATGGCGCAGTACTTCGAGCGCATGCTGGACGGTCGCGAGCTGGTTGCGCCGCTGTTTTCCGGCGCCAGGCATTTCGACGAGAAGTCCGCCGCGGACTTCGCCGAGATCGAGGCCGGCGAGGGCGCGGAGTGGGCGATAGGCTGGGTGGCCGAGGGCGAGGTATTCGCCGACAGCCACGTCAACCTGATTCCCACGCGATCCGGCGGCACGCACGAGGCCGGATTCAGGAACGGCATCTTCGACGCGCTCACCGCGTTCATGGACACGCGCACGCTGACGCCCAAGGGCGTGAAGCTGATCGCGGACGACCTCTGGTCGCGTGCATCGTTCACGCTGTCGGCGCGCATCGTGCGCACGCAGTTCCACGGCCAGACCAAGGAAAAGCTCACCACGCGGCACGCCGCGAAGCTGCTCGAGCTCTGCGTCAAGGACGCCTTCGAGCTCTGGCTCAGCCAGCATCCGGACGATGGCAAGAAGATCGTCGAGCTCGCCATCGAGCAGGCGATGGCGCGCCTGTCCCGGGGCAAGAAGTTCGAGAGGAAGAAAGGCTCGGGCGTGGCGACGCTGCCGGGCAAGCTGGTCGACTGCGCATCGGACGACATCACGCGCAACGAGCTGTTCATGGTCGAGGGCGATTCCGCCGGCGGCTCGGCCAAGGAAGCGCGCGACAAGGAAACCCAGGCGATCCTGCCGCTGCGCGGCAAGGTGCTGAACACCATGTCCAAGGACGCGCGCACGGTGCTCGCGAACAAGGAACTGCAGGCGATCGCCACCGCCATCGGCGTCGACCCGCACGGCGCCGCGGACAATGCCGACCTGTCGGGGCTGCGCTACGGCAAGGTGATCATCATGACCGACGCGGACGTCGACGGCGGGCACATCCAGGCGCTGCTGCTGACATTCTTCTTCATGCACGCGCCCAGGCTGGTCGAGGCGGGCCGCGTGTACGTGTCGCAGGCGCCGCTGTTCAAGGTCGAAGTGCCCGCGCAGGGCAAGGGCAGGCCGGCGCGCCGGGTGTATTGCCTGGACGAGGACGAGCTCGAGGAAACGCTGGTCGCGCTGCGCAAGGAAAAGGTGCGCGAAGGCTCGTGGGAGATCTCGCGCTTCAAGGGCCTTGGCGAGATGAATCCCGAGCAGCTGTGGGAGACCTCGATGAATCCGGATTCGCGGCGCCTGGTGCGCATGAAGCTGGACGCGGCGCAGATCGCGCGCGCGCGCGCCACGTTCGAACTGCTGATGGACTCGGGCGAAGCCGAAGGCCGGCGCAACTGGATGCGCGAGCACTGGAAGAGCGTGGAGGCAGACGTATAGCGCAAGGGAGGCTGCATGGCTGCGAAGAAAAAGAAGACGCAGAAACCTGCCTGGGAACGCGGCTACCAGGGGCACGTGCTCTGGGCCGGCAAGCAGAAGCTGGGCAGGGTAAACGTGCATGCAGGCAGTGACGCCGGGCAGAAGTACAGCGGACACAAGTACACATGGGAAGCCGCCGGCCGCACCGGCGAGGCGGATTCCCTCGACAAGGCACGCGCCGCGGTGGAGTACGCCGTGATGGTCGCGGACAAGCAGAGAGACCTATTCGAATAGACCATGGAAGACACCCACACCCCAGACCTTTTCGCGCCGGACAACGGCGACGATTCCGCACCGATAGAGAGCCACGCCTCGCAGGCGTACCTCGGCTACGCGGTGTCCACCGTCAAGGCGCGCGCGCTGCCGGAGGTGGCCGACGGCCTGAAGCCGGTGCAGCGCCGCATCCTCTACGCCATGGGCGAGGCGCAGGGCGCCGCCCAGGGCTACGCCAAGTGCGCGCGCTACGTCGGCGAAGTGCTGGGCAAGTACCACCCGCACGGCGACTCCTCGACCTACGAGGCGATGGTGCACCTCGCGCAGCCGTTCTCGATGCGCTACCCGCTGATCGACGGCCAGGGCAACTTCGGCAGCCGCGACGGCGACTCGGCGGCCGCATACCGGTACACGGAGGCACGGCTGTCGCGCTACGCCGAGCTGATGCTCGCCGAGATCGGCGAAGGCACCGTCGACTTCATCAAGAACTACGACGGCAAGTTCGAGGAACCGCAGCTGCTGCCGGCGCGGCTGCCCTTCGGCCTGCTGAACGGCTCGTTCGGCATCCCGGTGGGTTTCTCCACGCGCATCCCTTCGCACAACCTGAAGGAGGTCGCGGCAGCGGCGGCGCACGTGATCCGGCACCCGAAGGCGAAGGTGGAAGACGTGCTCGAGATCCTTCCCGGGCCCGACTTTCCCGGCGGCGGCCAGATCATCTCGTCGCCGGAGGAGATCCGCCAGGCTTACGAGGGCGGCCGCGGCTCGATCGCGATGCGCGCGCGCTGGACCACCGAGGCGCTGGCGCGCGGCCAGTGGCGCATCGTCATCACCGAGCTGCCGCACGGCGTGTCCTGCCGGCAGGTGCTCGAGGAAATCGAGGCGCTGGTCAATCCGCGGCCGCCGACCGGCAAGAAGGAAGTGTCGCAGGAGCAGCGGCGCCTGAAGCAGTTCATGCTCGACCAGGTCGAGACGGTGCGCGACGAGTCGGACCGCAAGTCGAAGCTGCGCCTGGTGATCGAGCCGCGCTCGTCGCGCCAGAGCCCGGAAGAGACGATGAAGACGCTGCTCGTGCACACGAGCCTCGAGACGCGGCTTGCGATCAACCTGACCTGGCTGGGACTGGACGGGCTGCCGGAAACCAAGGGCATCGTCGGCATCCTCGCCGAATGGGGCGAATTCCGCGTCAACACCGTGCGCCGGCGCACGCAGCATCGCCTGGACAAGTGCGAGGAGCGCCTGCACATCGTCATGGGGCGGATGCTCGCCTGGGCGAAGATCGAGGACATCATCAAGGTGATCCGCGCATCCGAAGACCAGGCCGCGGCGAAGGCCAACCTGCGCGAGAAGTGGAAGTTCACCGAGCGCCAGGCCGAGGACATCGTCAACCTGCGCCTCGGCCAGCTGACGAAGCTCGACGGCGTCAAGCTGAACGAGGAGAGGAAGGGCCTGGAAGCGGAACGCAAGGGCCTGCAGGAGATCCTCGGCGACGAACGCGCGCTGCGCAAGCTGGTGGTCGCCGAACTCGCCGAGGATGCGAAGAAGTACGGCGACGAGCGGCGCACGCTGATCCGGCCGGACGAGCGCGCGACGATCGAGCGCACCGTGGTCGAGGAACCGATCACCGTGATCCTGTCGAAGAAGGGCTGGGTGCGCGGCCGCAGCGGCCACGGCGTCGACATGTCCGCGGTGGGCTACAAGGACGGCGACGCGCGCTTCATGGAGCTCGAATGCAAGACTACCGACGTGCTGACGGTGCTCGCCGCAGGCGGCAAGTGCTTTTCGGTGGACGCGGCGACGCTGCCTTCGGGTCGCGGCGACGGCGCGCCGATCAACACGCTGATCAATTCCGGCTCGGACGAGATCGTCTGGATCGGCCTCGGCAGCCCGGACACGCAGCTGCTCATCGCCAACTCGGCCGGCAACGGTTTCCTCTGCAAGCTCGGCGACCTCGCCACGAAGACACGTCAGGGCAAGGAGTTCATGAGCGTGCCCGAGGGCGCGCGCATGCTCGCCCCCGCGCCGGTCGGCGCCGGCAAGGCGGTGGCGGCGCTCTCGAGCGACGCCCGGCTGCTGGTGTTCCCGCTCGCCGAGCTGCCGGTGCGCCCCAACGGCGGCGTGGGCGTGCAGTTGATTGCGCTGCCGGACAAGGTGACGCTCGCCGCGGTCGCCAGCACTGACGGCAAGTCGCTCGCGGTGTCGGGCATCCGGCGCAAGAACCGTGCGGTCGAAACGCTGGACGCGAAGGCGCTGCGCGAGTTCGAGGGCAGGCGGGCGCAGCGCGGCAAGGTCTGCGACGTCGGCTTCCGGCCCGACCGGCTCGGCGGGTGAAGCGCGCGATACTGCTCGCGCTGGCGCTGCTGCCGCTGGATGCGTCCGCGGCGCGCTGCCGGGCGCTGGATGGCGACACGCTGCAGTGCGGCGCCGAGCGGGTACGCCTGTACCGCGTCTACGCCGCGGAGATGAACCACGCGGGCGGCGCCGAGGCGAGGCGCAAGCTGCAGCGGCAGGTCGCGGGCCGAGAGGTGCGGCTGCGTCGGCATGGTGTCGACCGCTATGGCCGCACGCTGGCGGACGCCTACGTCGGCGGCCGCCGGATCCGCCAGGCCGACATCGGTCCGCGCGCGGGGCGCGGCGTGAAGAGCGGATACGCGTCGAAGCCGAAGTGAAGGACCTGCTGCGCGCAGCGCGACCGCTCACCGCCACCACCGCGATCCTTGCCGCGGCGCTGGTGCTGGTCGCCGGGCACTGGACGCTGCCGCCGTCGCTTGCCGGCCTGCGCGAAGCGGGTCCGTACGCGGCGCTCGGCGCCGCGGTGGCGGTGGCGGCATGGTTCAATCGCGGCCGCGTGCTGGTCTTCGCTGCGTCCCTGCTGATCGCGTACATGGGCTACATGATGGCGGGCGCTGCGGGCGGCTTCGCGCCGCGGGCGGTGTATACCGCGATGGCGCTGCTGGTGCCGGCCAACGTGCTGGTCGCGCTCGCGATGCCCGACCGCGGCGTGGCGCATCACCACGACTACCGCTGGCTGCTCGCAGTCGCGGTGCAGATCCTGCTGGTGGCGTGGGTCGCCTCGTCCGGGCGCAGCGCGATGTCGGGGCTTGCCTGGCAGGCGCTGCTGGAGCACTGGAGCCTGCGCGCACCGCCGATGCCGTGGCTGGGCAGGCTGCTGCTGGCGGCGGCGCTGGCCGCCGCGGCGTGGCGCGCCTGGCCGCGGCAATCGCGGCAGGAAATCGGCATTGCAGGCGCACTGATCGCCTTCTACGTCGCCTGCGAATGGCCCGAGCGCGCGGACGTGTTCGCGGTGTTCCTCGGCGCGGCCGGCGCGATCCTGGTCGTCGCGGTGCTGCAGGAATCGCATCGCATGGCGTTCAACGACGAGCTGACCGGCCTGCCCGGGCGCCGTGCGCTGCAGGAGTCGCTCGCCGCGCTCGGACCGCACTACGCGATCGCGATGGTGGACGTGGACCATTTCAAGAAATTCAACGACACGCACGGCCACGACATCGGCGACCAGGTGCTGAAGCTGGTTGCGGCGCAACTGGACGAGGTCGGCGGCGGCGGGCGCGCCTATCGCTACGGCGGCGAGGAGTTCGCGGTGCTTTTCCCCGGCCGCGGGATGGGCGATGCGCTGCCGCACCTGGAGGAGATCCGCGCCGCGATCGAAACCTACCCGATGGCGGTGCGCGGCGATGATCGCCCCAAGCTGCCCGAGGATGGCCTGAGGCGCCGGCGCGACGCCGGGCCGGCGAAGACGCTTTCGGTTACCGTATCGATAGGCGTGGCCGAGCCCGGTGCGAAGCACGCCACGCCGGCGCAGGTGATCAAGGCCGCGGACAAGGCGCTGTACCGCGCCAAGGAGGCGGGCAGGAACCGGGTCAGCCGATAGGAGGGTGCGATGGCAAGCATTCACGACGGGCAGGGCTACCGCGAACAGGCGCTGAAGCTGTTTCCGTGGATCTGCGGGCGCTGCGCGCGCGAGTTTTCCGGCGTGCGCCTGCGCGAGCTCACCGTGCACCACAAGGACGGCAACCATGCCAACAACCCGCCGGACGGCAGCAACTGGGAACTGCTGTGCATCTACTGCCACGAGAACGAGCACGCGCGCATGGTCGATGCCGCCGCGGGCGGCGGCGGCGACAGGGAGCCCGCGCCTGCAACCCACCGGCCGCTTGGGGCGCTGGCGGCGCTGCTGAAGAAGGACGGCAAGTAGTGGCGGCTGCGGCGAAACGGCCGCGCAAGCCGGCCGCGAAGCCGAAGGACAAGCCGCACCGCCACCACGTCTACGTCGTCGAGCTCGATCCTCGCGTGCTGAACAGCGGGCGCTTCCTCAAGGCGAACCCCGGGCGCGACATGCTGAAGCCCTGCGTGTACGTCGGCATGACCAGCCTCACGCCCGAACTGCGCTTCAAGCGCCACAAGGCGGGCATCAAGGCCAACCGCTACGTGCAGCAGTACGGCTTGAGGCTGCTGCCCGCCCTCTACGCCTACGCCAACCCGATGCCATACGACGCCGCCCGCGACATGGAGGTCGAGCTCGCCATCGCCCTGCGCGAGGAGGGCTACGCGGTCTGGCAGGCCTAGCGCCGACCGGTGTAAAGTCTGCGTTCCCCATGGACGACCTCGACTTCTCGCAACCTGCCCCGCGCAAGCCCGAGCAGCCGGCTGCCAAGCCCGCGTCGGCACGGGCCGCCGCGCCTGCCGCCGCGCCGCCGCCGATGTACAACGCCGCCATGGCGATGGAGTTCTTCCGCAGCGCCGGCAAGCCCGAGAGCTTTCCCGCCGGCGCCACGGTGTTCGCCGAGAACGAGAAGGCCGGCGGCCTGTTCGGCAAGCGTGCCCGGATGTACCTGCTGCTCACCGGCGAGATCGAGATGCGCGCGCAGGAGCAGCCGATCGGCGTGGTGCGCGTAGGCGAGGTGTTCGGCGAGATGGCGGTGATCGCGCAGGCCGCGCGCACCGCGACCGCGGTGGCGAAGGCGCAGAGCACGGTGATCGGGCTGGACGACAAGCAGTTCCAGGCGGCGCTGCAGCAGAAGCCGGAATTCGCGCTGATGATGATGAGCGTGGTCAACAGCAGGCTGCGCAGCACGCTGACGCGGCTGCACGCCAATCGCACGCTGCACGCCGGCGAGGCGAAGGAGTCCGCGGTATTCGACAGGAAAGCGCTCGCCGCGCTGCGCCAGACGCTGGGCGAGCAGTCGGTGGTGCGCTGCGAAGCCGGCAAGATGCTGATGCAGGAGGGCACGCCGGGCAGCGTGATGTACGTGGTGCTGGAAGGCCGCATGGCGATGTCGATCAAGGGCGGCGTGGTCGGCCGTGCCGGTCCGGGCGGCGTGTTCGGCGAAATGGCGCTGGTGGACCAGTCGCCGCGCGCCGCCAACGCCACCGCCGAAATCGAATCGACGCTGCTCGCCATCAATCGCGCGGCGTTCCTGCACCTGGCGAAGACCAGCCCGACGTTCGGGGCTTCGGTGCTGGCAGGCATCGCCGCGCGCGCCGCCGACATGGCGGAGCGCAACCGCTAGCCGGGCGCTAAACCAGCCCCAGCTGCCTGAAGCGCAACAGCAGTTCGCGGCACGCCCACGCGTCGGTGGCGGCGTAGGCGATTTGCGCGGCGTTTAGCCGCGGCGCCGCCCAGTTCGACGTGCGCTTGCCCTTCGGGATGCGCGCGCCGAGGAATATCCCGGCGAGGTTGCGCAGGCCGGTCTGGCGCAAGCCGTGGCGGCGCGCGACGCCGCCGATGTCCAGCACCGACGATTCCTCGAACGGGAACACCTGCTTCAGCTTCGCCAGGTCGTCGGCCACCGAGATGCCGCCCTTGACGATGCCCGGCGCGGACATGAAGCCGCCGATCGCGGCGGAGAAATCCATGCGCCCGAGCTGGAACAGGTACACGCTGCGCGCGGTGGCCACCTGCACCAGGCAGGGCAGGTAGCTCTCGCCGACGCGGAACGCGGGGCGCGTCTCGGTGTCCCAGCCCACCGCCGCTTCGTCGCCGATGTCCGCCACCGCGCGCTCGAGCTGCGCCGGCGATTCCACCAGGCAGACGTCGCCCTCGTAGCGCTGCACCGGAAGCTCGGCCATCTCCTCGCGCGAGATCTCGCGCAGGTACTCCGCCGGCAGCGCCGCGCCGGCTGCGCTCATCGATGCGCCGCCGCTGGCTGGTCCCCCAGCCGCTCCCTGGCGATGTACTGCTGGCGGAATTCCTCGAACGCCAGGTTGTCTGCCGCCTCGATGCGTTTCTGTTCGGCGATCGACTGTTCCGCCATGCGCTGGAAGCGCTGCTCGACGTCGGCCGGGAAAGGCAGTTCGAGCATCGCCTGGCGCGTGCGCAGCGACTGCGCGCGGGTGAACGCGACATAGGAATTGTCGTGATCGTGCGCCATCGCGTCGAGCACGCGCGCCGAGGGCAGCGATTGCGGTGCGGCGAGCGCGGCGCTGGCGGCGGTAAGCGCGCTCGCGTAGCGGCTGCCGCCGTGCACCGCATCGAGCGCCTTCGCGATCGGCGCGCATTCGGCCAGCACCTCCGCGCCCCAGTCGGTGAGGCCGGCTTCGCGGCTGCCGCGCTCCAGGCGCAGCCCGGGCTCGCGCCCGCGCGCCGCGACGCGGTGCTGGTTGCGGCCCAGCGCGGCGATCTCCTGCGGCGTGTCCGGCGGGCTGTCGGCGAGCAGGCAGTGCAGCAGGAACACGTCGAGGAAGCGCATGGTTTCGGCGGCGATGCCCACCGGCAGGAACGGGTCGAGGTCCATGCAGCGCACTTCGACGTACTCCACGCCGCGCTCGCGCAGCGCGTGCAGCGGGCGCTCGCCCGGATTGATCACGCGCTTGGGGCGGATGGTGCCGTAGAACTCGTTCTCGATCTGCAGCAGGCTGGTGGCGAGCTGGTTGTAGTCGCCGCCCGGGTTGCGGATGCCGACCGCTTCATAGGGTGGATAGGGCACCGTCAGCGCCTCGGCGAGCGACCCGGCGTAGCTCTCCAGGCTGTTGTAGCTCACCGCGAGCGAGGCCTGCGCATCGCTCTGGTAGCCCAGGCGCCCCATGCGCAGCGAGGTGCCGTGCGGCATGTACAGCGTGTGCTCGGTCAGCGACTGCAGCTCGTGCTCGCGTCCGGCGACGAAGCTAGAGCACACCGCGGGGGAGGCGCCAAAGAGGTACAGCAGCAGCCACGAGTGGCGGCGGAAATTGCGGATCAGCGAGAAGTAATCGCCGTTCTGCACCCCGGGCAGCGACCAGTTGTAATGGATGCCCGAGATGGTCTGCATGCGCCTGCCGTAGCGGTGCGCGAGTCCCATGCGGTAGACGCTCTTGGCGCGGCCGATGTTGGAGTTGCCGTAGCGGCCGAGCGGGATGGTTTCGTCGGTGGGCAGGCCGCAGGGCATGCTTGCCACCCACAGCATTTCCTCGCCGATGGCGCGGTAGACGTACTGGTGGATCTGCGTCAGCTCGTCCAGGCAGGCCTCGACGCCCTGGTGCACGCCGGTGATCAGCTCGAGCTGCGCCTCGCTGTAGTCGGTGGTGATGTTCGGGTGCGTCAGCGCCGAACCCAGCGCCGCCGGGTGCGGCGTCATCGCGAGCTTGCCGTCGGACGTCGCGCGCAGGCTCTCCTTCTCCACGCCGCGCCGGATGCCTGCGAGGGCGTCGGGCTTCAGCGCGCGCAGCCGTTCTTGCAGCTTACTCATGCGGATTCCTCGAGCCCTGTTTCTCCGAAGGTAACAGAAGTGCCTCCAGCGCCTCCCAGCGCTCCAGCTTCGCCATCAGCAGCACCTCTATTTCCCCGCACCGCGCCTGGTCTTTGCGGATCGCGTCGCCGGGCTGGCGATAGTACT
>JBFWRS010000023.1:0-60402 GCA_050248795.1 Burkholderiales bacterium
ACGTTCCTGAGCGCATCGTGCAGGCGCTGGAGTCTGGGAGTCATCTACCGGGCGATCGTCGTTGCGCGCATCAGCGGGCGATGGTGTTGGTTCGCTTGATCTTGTTCTGCAACTGCACGATGCCGTACAGGAGCGCTTCCGCCGTGGGCGGACAACCGGGCACGTACACGTCCACCGGCACGATGCGGTCGCAGCCGCGAACCACCGAGTACGAGTAATGGTAGTAGCCGCCGCCGTTGGCGCACGAACCCATCGAGATCACCCAGCGCGGCTCGGGCATCTGGTCGTAGACCTTGCGCAGCGCCGGCGCCATCTTGTTGCACAGCGTGCCGGCGACGATCATGACGTCGGCCTGGCGCGGGCTCGGGCGGAACACGATGCCGAAGCGGTCCAGGTCGTAGCGCGCGGCGCCGGCATGCATCATCTCGACGGCGCAGCACGCCAGGCCGAACGTCATCGGCCACATCGAGCCGGTGCGCGTCCAGTTGACGAGCTCGTCCAGCGTGGTTGTGACGAATCCCTGTTGCGGCAGGCCTTCGACGCCCATGGCTCTACTCCCAGTCCAGTGCGCCCTTCATCCATTCGTAGGCGAAGCCGACGACGAGGACGAGGAGGAACAGCATCATCGACAGGAACCCGAACAGGCCGATGTCGCCCAGCGCGACCGCCCACGGGAAGAGGAACGCGATTTCGAGGTCGAAGAGGATGAACAGGATCGCCACCAGGTAGTAGCGCACGTCGAACTTCATGCGCGCGTCCTCGAACGCCTCGAAGCCGCACTCGTAGGGGGAATTCTTCTGCGGATCCGGGCGGTGCGTGCCGAGCGCGAGGTTGCCGGCCCACCCGAGCGCGACAGGCGCGACACCAACCGCCATGCCGACGATCAGGAACAACAGGATCGGAAAGTACTCCGCGAGCATTCGTCCTTCCCCGGTTTTACGCCTGTCTGGTGCCCACGAGCAGACTCGAACTGCTACGGCTGTTTAGGCCACCAGCCCCTCAAGCTGGCGTGTCTACCAATTTCACCACGTGGGCCCGTTTTTTCAGGGCGTGATTATCGCCCAAATCGGAGGGTCAGTTCGGCACGTCCTTCGCTTTCGGCTCGCTCTTGGGCGCTTGCACCGCAGGCGCGTCAGGCACCGTGGGCGCCGGCTTGGGCTTCACTGCGTCGATCACGCTCGCCGGTGCCCTTGGCTTCTGCGTCGCGAGGTACGCAAGTCCCAGGCTGGTGGCGAAGAACACCGCCGCGAGCACCGCGGTCGTGCGCGAGAGGAAGTTCGCCGAGCCGGTGGCGCCGAAGATGCTCCCGGAACTGCCGCCGCCGAAGCCGGAGCCCATGTCCGCGCCCTTGCCCTGCTGCAGCAGCACGAGGCCGATGATGCAAAGCGCGATCACGACGTGCACCGCGATCGTAATGTTGATCCAGAATTCCGAAACCATCACTTCACTCCCGGTTGTGCCGCAGCCGCCTGCACGATGGCGAGGAAGTCCTCCGCCACCAGCGATGCGCCGCCGATCAGTCCACCATCCACGTCGGGCAGGCCGAACAATGCCGCCGCGTTCGACGCCTTCACGCTGCCGCCGTACTGGATCACAAGCGCGTCCGCCACCGCCCGGTCGGCGGCAGCGACGCGCCCGCGCAGGAAGGCATGCACTTCCTGCGCCTGCGCCGGCGTCGCAGTCCTTCCCGTGCCGATCGCCCACACCGGCTCGTATGCCAGCACAGAGCGCGACAGCGCCTTGACACCGGCCTTCGCGGTCACGGCATCCAGCTGCCTCGCCACCACGGCTTCGGTCTGGCCCGCTTCGCGCTCTGCAAGGGTCTCTCCGAGGCACAGGATGGGAATCAGTCCTGCAGCCTGCGCGGCGACGAACTTCGCCGCCACCTGCGCATCGGATTCGCCAAAGATCTGGCGCCGCTCGGAATGTCCGACCAGCACATAGCGGCAGCCGAACTCGGCCAGCATCGCTGCAGACGTTTCGCCGGTATAGGCGCCAGAAGCGTGCTCGCTCACGTTCTGCGCGCCAAGCGCGACCGGCGAGCCGGCGAGCAGCGCCGACGCCTGCGCCAGGTACGGGAATGGCACGCACACCGCGCAGGACGCGCCCGACGCGCTGCGTGCCCCGGCAATCACCGCCTGCAGCAGCGCCTGGTTCGCGGCCAGGCTGCCATTCATCTTCCAGTTACCTGCGACCAGGCGGGCGCGCATCGGGGACTTTGCTTCCAGGATCGGCTAAAGCGCTGAATTTTACCGCATTCAGCCCCCTGTTGCGGTGCGCAAAGCAGGGGCGACTACCTCAATGGCCGGCTGCCGCCGCCTCCACCGCTTGTGCGATGCGCTGCGCAGCGGCCTCGATTGCCCCGCGAGGTTCGCCCTCCACCATCACGCGCAGCACCGGCTCGGTTCCGGACGGACGCAGCAGGATGCGCCCGCGGCCTTCGAGCTCGCGCTCGGCATCCTGCGTCGCCGCGGCGACCGCCTCATGCGCGCCGGCGTCGAAACCACGCGGCACCGGCACGTTCAGCAGCACCTGGGGGTACATTTCCAGGTCCGCCGTCGCTTGCGCGAGCGACTTGCCGGAAGTGCGCAGTGCAACCACGACCTGCAGCGCGGAGACGATGCCGTCGCCGGTGGTGTGCCGGTCGAGGCAGATGACGTGGCCCGAGTTCTCGCCGCCAAGCAGCCAGCCCTTGTCGCGCAGGGTCTCGAGCACGTAACGGTCGCCCACCCTGGCGCGCGCAAACGGCACGCCCAGCCGGCCGAACGCCAGCTCGAGGCCGAGGTTGCTCATCAGCGTGCCGACCACGCCGGCCACCTTGCCCTGCGCAAGCCGATGCAGGGCGATCACGTACAGCAGCTGGTCGCCGTCGTACAGCCGCCCCCCTGCGTCGACCATCACTAACCGGTCGCCGTCGCCGTCCAGCGCGATCCCCAGCTCTGCCTTGCGCTGCCGCACTTCCTGTACCAGGCATTGCGGCGCGGTGGCGCCAAAGCCGTCGTTGATGTTGAAGCCGTCGGGCGACGCGCCGATCGCCGTGACGTCGGCGCCCAGTTCGTGGAACACCTCGCGCGCCACGCCGTAGGCCGCACCGTGCGCGCAATCGACGACGATCCTGACACCGCGCAGGTCGAAGCTTCCCGGCACGGTGGCCTTGCAGAACTCGATGTAGCGTCCGGCCGCGTCGTCCACCCGCCTGGCGCGGCCGAGGTCGGCGGCCTGGTTGCAGCCCATGGGCTCTTCCAGCCCGCGCTCGATCTGCGCCTCGACCGCGTCGGGCAGCTTGAAGCCGTCGCCGGAGAAGAACTTGATGCCATTGTCCGGGTAGGCGTTGTGCGAGGCGCTGATCACCACGCCGGCGCTCAGGCGCAGTGCCCGGGTGAGATAGGCGACGCCGGGCGTCGGCAACGGTCCGCACAGGTGGACGTCGACGCCCGCAGCGGAGAAGCCGGCCTCCAGCGCGGCCTCGATCATGTAACCCGAGATGCGCGTGTCCTTGCCGATCAGCACCGCCGGCCGCTGCGCGCCGCCCGCGGCGGCGAGCGCGCGGCCCGAGGCGTATCCCAGCCGAAGCATGAACTCCGCGGTGATCGGCATCTGCCCGACCACGCCGCGCACGCCATCGGTACCGAAGTATTTCCTGCTCATGCGTTGTTCCAGGCCTCCCAGACCAGCAGCACGTCGCGCGTTTCGCGCACGTCGTGCACGCGCAGTATTCTGGCCCCTCCCGCCGCTGCCAGCAACGCGGCAGCGATGCTCGCCGCCAGCCGTCCTTCCGGATCGCGCCCAGTCAGCCGGCCAAGCGTCGACTTTCGCGACCAGCCTGCCAGCACCGGGTAGCCCAGTTCGGCGATCGTGCCCAATCGCTTCAGCAGCGTGAAGTTGTGCCCGTCGTTCTTGCCGAAGCCGAAACCCGGGTCCAGCACGATGCGCTCGCGCGCGATGCCGCCGCGCTCGGCCGCGGCGGCGCGCCCGGCAAGGAACTCGCGCACCTCGGCGACCACATCGTCGTAGACCGGCTGCAGCTGCATCGTCGCCGGATCGCCCTTCTTGTGCATCAGGCAGACGCCGCAATCGGCACCCGCAAGCGCCTCGATGGCACCTTCTGCGCCGAGCGCCTCGATGTCGTTGATCATCGACGCACCCGCCGCAATCGCGGCGCGCATGACGCCCGGCCTGCGCGTGTCGACGCTCAGGGGAATCGGCAGTTCGCGCAGCGCTTCGAGCACCGGCAGCACGCGCGCCATCTCCTCTGCCTCGGGAACGGGCGCGGAACCGGGCCGGGTCGACTCGCCACCAATGTCGAGCAGGTCCGCGCCGTCGGCCGCGAGCTTTCGCGCGTGCGCGATCGCCGCATGCGGCGCGAGGAAGGCGCCGCCGTCGGAAAAGGAGTCGGGCGTGACGTTGATCACGCCCATGACGAGCGGCCTGTCCAGCGGCAGGAGGAACCTGCCGCAGCGGAGCATCAGGTGCTGGGGGCTGGCGCCGGCGCGACCGGCGGCGCATCGCCCGCCGCAGGTGGCGTGCCGCCCGTGGCCTTGGGCTTCGGCGGCCGCGGCGGCTTGCCGGCCATGATGTCGTCGAGCTGCTCGGCGTCGAGCGTCTCCCACTCGAGCAGCGCGGCCGTCATCGCCTCGACCTTGTCGCGGTTCTCTTCCAGCAGCTTGCGGGCGAGCTTGTACTGCTCGTCGATGACGCGGCGGATCTCCTCGTCTACCTTCTTCATCGTCGATTCCGACACGTTCTTGTGTGTGGTGATGGAGCGGCCGAGGAACACTTCGCCCTCGTTCTCGCCGTAGACCATCGGCCCGAGCGCGTCAGACATGCCCCACTGCGTGACCATGCGGCGCGCAATCTCGGTCGCACGCTCGAAGTCGTTTGCCGCGCCGGTGGTCATCTGCCCCATGAACAGTTCCTCGGCGATGCGCCCGCCGAAGAGCACCGTGATGGTGTTCAGCAGCCGTTCGCGGTCCTGGCTGTAGCGGTCCTGCTCCGGAAGCTGCATCGTCACGCCCAGCGCACGGCCGCGCGGGATGATCGTCACCTTGTGCACCGGGTCGGTCTTGGGCAGCAGCTTGGCCACCACCGCGTGTCCGGACTCGTGGTACGCGGTGTTCCTGCGCTCTTCCTCGGGCATGATCATCGAGCGGCGCTCGGCGCCCATGATGATCTTGTCCTTCGCGCGCTCGAAGTCGTCCATGTCCACCAGCCGCTTCTGGCTGCGCGCTGCGAACAGCGCCGCCTCGTTCACCAGGTTCGCCAGGTCAGCGCCGGAGAAACCCGGCGTGCCGCGCGCGATGATGTCCGGCTTAACGTCCGGCGACGCCGGCACCTTGCGCATATGGACCTTGAGGATCTCCTCGCGGCCGCGGATGTCCGGCAGCGGCACCACGACCTGGCGGTCAAAGCGCCCGGGGCGAAGCAGCGCGGGGTCGAGCACGTCCGGGCGGTTGGTGGCGGCGATGACGATCACGCCCACCGACGCCTCGAAGCCGTCCATCTCAACCAGCAACTGGTTAAGCGTCTGCTCGCGCTCGTCGTTGCCGCCGCCCAGGCCCGCCCCGCGCTGGCGGCCGACCGCGTCGATCTCGTCGATGAACACGATGCAGGGAGAATGCTTCTTCGCCTGCTCGAACATGTCTCGCACGCGCGCAGCACCCACGCCGACGAACATCTCGACGAAATCCGAGCCGGAAATGGAGAAGAACGGCACCTTGGCCTCGCCGGCGATGGCGCGCGCCAGCAGCGTCTTGCCCGTCCCCGGCGAGCCGACCATCAGCACGCCGCGCGGGATGCGCCCGCCGAGCTTCTGGAACTTGGTCGGATCGCGCAGAAAGTCGACCAGTTCGGCGACATCCTCCTTCGCTTCGTCGCAGCCGGCGACGTCGGCGAAAGTGACGGTGTTGGTGGATTCGTCCAGCATCCTGGCACGCGACTTGCCGAAGGAGAACGCGCCGCCGCGCCCGCCTCCCTGCATCTGGCGCATGAAGAAGATCCACACGCCGATGAGCAGCAGCATCGGGAACCAGGACACGAAGATGTTCATCAGCAGCGACGGTTCCTCCTCGGGCTTGGCCTCGACCTTGACGCCGTACTTGAGCAGGTCGGAGACGAGCCAGATGTCGCCCGGCGAATAGCTGGTGACGCGCTTGCCCTCGGTGGTGGTCGCCTTCAACTGGCGGCCCTCGATGGTGACCTTCGCGATGCGCCCGGCCTTCACCTCGTCGAGGAACTGTGAATATTCCATCGGCGCCGTGGCGACCTGGCGGGTGTTGAACTGGTTGAACACGGTCATCAGCACAAGGCCGATCACCAGCCAGATGACCATGTTCTTAAGCATGTTGTTCAAGGACTTGCTCCTGGCGCACCGGCGCCGCTCGAAGGTGAAAGTTTACGCTGAACCCGCAGGGGCAGAAAGAACGCTGCCCCGCATGGACATAGATGGTGACGAAGGCCGGAAGTTCAACCGCCCTGCGCTTCCAGGCCCTGCGCCACGCCCTCTTTCAGCCGGCCGTCGCGCACCATGTTGCTGCCGGCGCCGTTGTCACCCTTTTCGACGAATACCAGGTTGTGGAAGAAATGGATTCCCGTCACATGCAGGTCGAGGTAGCTGGGAGCGTATCCCGGACGCAGGTATTCGGCATGGTTCAGGCCGTCCGCCAGCGCCTTGAAGTAGCCCATCATCGTGCGCGGGCTGACGAGGTCTTCGCTGTCCCCGCCCATGAACGGCCAGTAGGAGGTCTGCGTGTCCTCGACCGCATAGATGCCGCCGTCGGCAAGCTGCGGAAACAGGATGCCGAAGGTTTCGATCACATGGTCGTTGCGGTGGCTGCCGTCGTCGATGACGATGTCCACGCCGCCCATATCGGCGACCACGCGGCGCAGGAACGCCTCGTCCACCTGGCTGCCCTGGTAGACGCGGATACGGCCTTCCTGCGGCAGGCGCTTTTCGTGCAGGTCGATGCCGCAGACCAGGCTGCGCGGGAAATAGTGCTTCCAGGTGCGCAGCGACTCGCCGCCGGCATGAGGGTCCTGGTAGCCGCCGATGCCGATCTCGAGGATGCGCAGGCGCCGGTGCCGGATCGGGCGGAAGAAGCGCTCGTAGTGCGCGGTGTAGCCGTGACGCGCCTTGTCGGTCTTGTGCAGCAGCGCAAGCCGCGTCAGGTCGCCGCCCGCAAAGTGCGAACGCAGCGCGCGCGTGAACAGTCGCGCCGAACGGGCAAGTGCGCGCGCGTCCATCAGGCGCCTCGCAGGCCCCGGCACAGCAGGTAGGTCTCGCGCGATTCCTCGCGCGAGGCGGCCGGCTTGCGCGTCTGCACCGAGTCGAACGTGCGCTTCAATTCGTCCAGCAGGCCGCGGAACTCCGCTCCCTGGAACACCTTCACCAGCAACGCGCCGTCGGGCGCCAGCACGTCGCGGCAGAACTCGATCGCCTGCTCGGCCAGCGCGGCGGCACGCGCCTGGTCGGCGCTGGCGATGCCTGAAAGGTTGGGCGACAGGTCGCACAGCACGACATCGGCCCGTCCGCCAGGCATCGCGCTCCGCACCCGGGCGACGACGGCGGCGTCGAGGAAATCCCCGCGCAGGATCGTCACGCCGGGAATCGGCTCGACTTCCAGCAGATCGACCGCAACGACGCTCCCGGCCGGCCCCACCCTGCGCGCGGCATGCTGCGACCAGCTGCCGGGCGCGGCACCCAGGTCGACCACCCTGGCGCCCGGCCTGAGCAGCCGGTCGCGGGCATCGATCTCCTGCAGCTTGAACGCGGCGCGCGAACGCAGCCCCTGAGCCTTCGCTTTTTTCACGAAGGGGTCGTCGACATGGCGCCGCAGCCATTGCGCGCTGGATTTCGAGCGCGGCATCGCGCCTAGTAGACTCCCGGCATGACGACATTGTCCCCGACGCAGCGCCGCGCGCTCAAGGCGCGCGCACATGCCCTGAAACCGCTGGTGATCCTCGGCGGCAAGGGATTGACCGACCCGGTATGCGCCGAAGTGGAGCGGGCGCTGGCCGCGCACGAACTTATCAAGGTGCGCGCCGCCGAAATGGATCGCGACGCGCGCGAAGCGGCGCTTGCCGAACTGTGTGAGCGCTGCGGCGCGATGCCGGTGCAGCACATCGGCAAGATCCTCGTGCTCTTCCGGGAGAAGCCCGCCGAAACGCCGCCCGCCGCTAGACGTAGCGAACGTCGAGAATCTCGTAGCGCTTCACGCCCCCGGGCGTCTGCACGTCCACCTCGTCGCCCGCGTACTTCCCGATCAAGGCGCGCGCGATAGGCGAACTGATGGAGATCTTGTTGGCCTTGATGTCGGCCTCGTCGTCGCCGACGATCTGGTAGGTCACCGAGGCGGCGCCTTCCGCCTGCAGCTCGACCGTGGCGCCGAACACGCAGCGGCCCTCGGCGTCGACCAGCTTGGGATCGATCACCTGCGCATTCGCCAGCTTTGCCTCGAGCTCGGATATGCGGCCCTCGATGAAGCCCTGCCGGTCGCGCGCGGCATCGTACTCGGCGTTCTCCGACAGGTCGCCGTGCGAGCGCGCTTCGGCGATCGCCTGGACCACGTTTGGTCGCTCGACGGACTTCAGGCGGTGGAGTTCGGCGCGCAGCAGTTCCGCGCCAACTGCGGTCATCGGGGTCTTGGCCATGTGTCTCCCATCCTACGGCGATCAGGCATTGGCGAAATCGAGCTTGGCATGCAGGTCCTGGAGCCGGTAGGGCTCCAGCCGGGCCAGGTGGCGCATGCCCGCGCAAGCCGCGCGCGCGCCCGAAACGGTAGTGAAGTATGTCACGCGCGCGGCGAGCGCGCTGATACGAAGCGAGCGCGAATCCGAGATCGCGGTGCGGGTGTCCTCAACCGTGTTGGCGATGAAGCTTACCTCGCCATTCTTGATCATGTCGACGACGTGCGGCCGGCCCTCGGCGACCTTGTTGACGATGCTCACCGCAATGCCGTGGGCGGCGAGCACGCCTGCGGTGCCGCGCGTTGCCAGGATGGAGAAGCCGAGCTCCGTCAGGTCGCGTGCGATGGATACCGCGGCCAGCTTGTCCGCGTCACGCACGCTGACGAAGGCGCGCCCGCCGGAAGGCAGCCTGACGCCGGCCGCGAGCTGCGATTTCACGAACGCCTCGCCGAAGGTCTCGCCGATGCCCATCACTTCGCCGGTGGACTTCATCTCCGGGCCGAGGATGGTGTCGACACCCGGGAACTTGGCGAACGGAAACACCGCCTCCTTGACCGAAAAGTACGGCGGAATCACCTCGCGCACGCCCTGCTCCGCGATCGATCGCCCGGCCATGCAGCGCGCCGCGACCTTGGCCAGCGGCACGCCGGTGGCCTTGGATACGAAGGGAACGGTGCGCGACGCGCGCGGATTGACCTCCAGCACGAACACGGTGTCGCGCTGGATGGCGAACTGCACGTTCATCAGCCCGACCACCTTCAGTCCCTTCGCCAGCACCGTGCTCTGGCGCCGGATCTCGCGCTCCAGGTGGCTCGAGATCGAGTGCGGCGGCAGGCAGCAGGCCGAGTCGCCCGAGTGCACGCCCGCCTGCTCGATGTGCTCCATGACGCCGCCGACCATCACGTGCTTGCCGTCCGAGACGCAGTCGACGTCGATCTCTATCGCATCCGACAGATAGCGGTCGAGCAGCACCGGCGAATCGTTGGAGACGCGCACCGCCTCCTTCATGTAGCGCTCGAGCTCGCTCTGCTGGTGCACGATCTCCATGGCGCGGCCGCCGAGCACGTAGCTCGGACGCACCACCACCGGGTAGCCGATATCCTCGGCGAGCCTGAGCGCGTCCTTCGCCGAGCGCGCGGTGCGGTTCGGCGGCTGGCGCAGCTTCAGCCGGTTGAGCAGCTTCTGGAAGCGTTCGCGGTCCTCGGCCACGTCGATCGCATCGGCGGTGGTGCCGATGATCGGCACGCCGGCGGCCGCGAGTTCGCGCGCGAGCTTCAGCGGCGTCTGGCCGCCGTACTGCACGATCACGCCCCAGGGTTTCTCGACCGCCGCGATCTCGAGCACGTCCTCGAGCGTCAGCGGCTCGAAGTACAGGCGGTCGGAGGTGTCGTAGTCGGTCGACACGGTCTCGGGATTGCAGTTGACCATGATGGTTTCGAAGCCGTCCTCGCGCAGCGCGAGCGCCGCATGCACGCAGCAATAGTCGAACTCGATCCCCTGCCCGATGCGGTTCGGTCCGCCGCCCAGCACCATGACCTTCTTCTTCGCCGAAGGCGCGGCTTCGCACTCCTCCTCATAGGTCGAGTACATGTACGCAGTCGAGGTGGCGAATTCGGCGGCGCAGGTGTCGACGCGCTTGTACACCGGCCGGATGCCGTCCGCGTGGCGCCGCGCGCGCACCTCATGCTCGGTGGTGTTGAAGAGGTAAGCCAGGCGTCGGTCCGAGAAGCCCTTGCGCTTCAGCAGGCGCAGCTTTGCCGCATCTATCTCGTCCAGCTTCCTGTCGTCCAGTTCCATCTCTAGATCGACAATCTCCCTTATCTGCGCGAGGAACCACGGGTCTATGTGCGTGAGGCGGTGCACCTCCTCGAGCGTGAAGCCGTTCTCGAACGCGTCGCCGACGTACCAGATCCGCTCCGGGCCGGGTTCACCGAGTTCCTTCTCTATCGTCTCGCGGTCCCTGGTGTGCTGGTTGAGGCCGTCGACGCCGGTCTCCAGGCCGCGCAGCGCCTTCTGGAAGGACTCCTGGAAGGTGCGCCCGATTGCCATCACCTCGCCGACCGACTTCATCTGCGTGGTCAGCCTGTCGTTCGCCTGCGGGAACTTCTCGAACGCGAACCGCGGCACCTTCGTCACCACGTAGTCGATCGAGGGCTCGAACGAAGCGGGCGTGGCGCCACCCGTGATGTCGTTCCTGAGTTCGTCCAGCGTATAGCCGACCGCCAGCTTCGCGGCGACCTTGGCGATCGGGAAGCCGGTGGCCTTGGAGGCAAGCGCCGAGGAGCGGCTGACGCGGGGGTTCATCTCGATCACCAGCATGCGGCCGTCGTCCGGGTTGACCGCGAACTGCACGTTCGATCCGCCGGTGTCGACGCCGATCTCGCGCAGCACCGCGATCGACGCGTCGCGCATCAGCTGGTATTCCTTGTCGGTCAGCGTCTGCGCGGGAGCCACGGTGATCGAATCGCCGGTATGCACCCCCATGGCGTCGAGGTTCTCGATCGAGCAGACGATGATGCAGTTGTCCGCGGAATCGCGGACCACCTCCATCTCGAACTCCTTCCAGCCGATTACCGACTCCTCGATCAGCAGTTCCTTCGTCGGCGACGCCTCGAGCCCGCGCTCGCAGATGGCGACGAACTCCTCCCGGTTGTAGGCAATGCCCCCGCCCGAGCCGCCCATCGTGAACGAGGGGCGGATGACGACCGGGAAGCCGATCGCGCCCTGCACCTGAAGCGCTTCCTCCATCGAGTGCGCCATTCTCGCCCGCGGGCAGGCAAGCCCGATCGACTCCATCGCGCGCTTGAACTTCTCGCGGTCCTCCGCCTTGTCGATCGCCTCGCGCTTCGCGCCGATCATTTCGACGCCGTACTTCTCCAGCACGCCCTCGCGCGCGAGGTCCAGCGCGCAGTTGAGCGCGATCTGCCCGCCCATGGTGGGCAGCAGCGCCTGCGGCCTCTCCCTCTCGATGATGCTGGCGACCATCTGCCAGGTGATCGGCTCGATGTAGATCGCGTCCGCCGTGTCCGGGTCGGTCATGATCGTCGCCGGGTTGGAATTGACCAGGATGACGCGATAGCCTTCCGCGCGCAGCGCCTTGCAGGCCTGCGCCCCCGAGTAGTCGAATTCGCACGCCTGGCCGATGACGATCGGGCCTGCGCCGATCACCAGGATCGACTGGATGTCGGTGCGCCTAGGCAAGCTTCGCCTCCTGCATCATCGCGGCGAAGCGGTCGAAGAGATACGAGATGTCGTGCGGGCCGGGGCTGGCCTCGGGATGCCCCTGGAAACAGAACGCCGGCCGGTCGGTGCGCGCGAGGCCCTGCAGCGAGCCGTCGAAAAGCGACACATGCGTGGTGCGCAGTTTCCCCGGCAGCGTCGCGGGATCGACCGCGAAGCCGTGGTTCTGGCTGGTGATCGCAACGACGCCGGTGTCGAGGTCCTTTACCGGATGATTCGCGCCATGGTGGCCGAACTTCATCTTCAGCGTCTTCGCCCCGGAGGCCAGCGCCATCAACTGGTGGCCGAGGCAGATGCCGAACACCGGGACCCGCGTCTCGTCGAGGATCTCGCGGATGGCGCGGATGGCGTAGTCGCAGGGCTCCGGATCGCCGGGGCCGTTCGACAGGAAGACGCCGTCCGGCTCGAGCGCCAGCGATTCAGCCGCCGTGGCCTGCGCAGGCAGCACCGTCACGCGGGCGCCGCGGTCGACCAGCAGGCGCAGGATGTTCTTCTTGATGCCATAGTCGTACGCGACGACGTGGAAGCGCGGCTCGCCGCCCGCGGCATGGCCGCCGCCCAGTGTCCACGCGCCCTCGCGCCAGTCATAGGCTTTCGCCGTGGTGACGACCTTCGCCAGGTCCATGCCGCCGAGGCCGGGAAACCCGCGCGCCTGCGCCAGCGCCTTCGCCTCGTCCACGTCTCCCGCAGCGATGCAGCCGCTCTGCGCGCCCTTCTCTCGCAGGATGCGCGTCAGCCTGCGCGTGTCGACATCCGCGATGCCGATGACGCCGTGCGCTTCGAGATATTCGCCGAGGCTGCGCTGCGATCGCCAGCTCGACGGCGCGGCCGGCACGTCCCGCACCACCAGGCCCGCGGCGTGGATGCGCACGGATTCCTCGTCTTCCGTATTGACGCCGGTGTTGCCGACGTGAGGATGCGTCAGCGTGACGATCTGGCGGCAGTACGACGGATCGGTGAGGATTTCCTGGTAGCCGGTGATCGCGGTGTTGAACACCACCTCGCCCGCGCTGTATCCGCGCGCGCCGATCGACCGGCCCCGGAATACCGTCCCGTCGGCGAGGACGAGTACGGCAGGTTCGAGGCTGGCCACTCTGGACTCCGGATGTCGATGCGAAAAGCGGGAAAGGCCTCTAGCCCCTCCCGCTTCATTGAGTCACGGATTATACCCGCAAGGGCCCGGTGCGGCTACCGCATCCCCAGCACGTCGAACATGTCGTAGAGGCCGGCGGTCCTGCCCTGCAGCCACTTCGCCGCCCGCAACGCGCCGAGCGCATAGGTCATGCGGCTCTGCGAGCGGATGGTCAGCTCGACCCGCTCGCCCTCGCCCGCGAACAGCACCGTGTGCTCGCCGACGATGTCGCCGCCGCGGATGGCATGAAAGCCGATCGCCTTGCGGTCGCGCTCGCCGGTGTCGCCCATGCGACCGTGCACCGCGGCCTTGTCGAGGTCGCGACCGAGCGCAGTGGCGACGATGCGCCCCAGCATCAGCGCCGTCCCCGATGGCGCGTCCACCTTGTGGCGGTGATGCGCTTCGATGATCTCGACGTCGAAGTCCTCGCCGAGCGCCTTCGCCGCGTCGCCCGCGAGCTTGAACAGCACGTTGACGCCGACGGCGAAATTCGGCGACATGGCCACCGGGATACGCTGCGCCGCCGCGCGAATCATGTCCATCTGGGCCGGGGTGAATCCGGTCGTGCCAATGACACAGGCCGTGGCACCGCGCGCGCACGCCTCCAGGTGCGCGAGCGTGCCCTCGGGCCGCGTGAAATCGACCAGCACATCCGTCGCGGCCAGCGCGCCGAGATCCGACACCACCTTCACGGGGCCTGCGCCATGTCCGAGCGCCGCGCTGCCGGGCGCATCGAGCGCCGCGGCAAGCTCCAGCGACTTGTCGGCAAGCACGCAATCGATCAGCGTGCGGCCCATGCGGCCTCCGGCACCGGCTATCGCCACCTTCATTCATTCCCCCTGATGCGATCGATCATGCGGCCGAAGAAGCCGCGCTCCGCAGGCGCATCGGCTGCCGGCTTCTTTTCAGGCTCGGCGGGCTCGGACGACTTGCCGTAGTCCGGATCGTCGCTTGCCGCCTTCCAGTTCTGCCCGACAGGTGCTGACGCGTCCGGTGCAGCACTCGCCGCGGGTGCTGCGGGCTCTGCAGCCGCCGCCGGCTTCGTTGCCGCTGGCTTGCCTGCGGGCGGCTCGGCAGCAGGGCTCGCCGGCACGATGTCGCCGCTTACGCGCGCCAGCTTGCCATCCTCGAAGAACACCGAAAACCTGCGGTGCTCGCGCGGCTTGCCGGGAACGTCGCGAAAGTACGGGTAGTCCCAGCGGTCGGCATGGAAGATGTCGGCCACCAGCGGCGTGCCGAGGACGAATCGCACCTGCTCGCGCGTCATGCCGGGCTTGAGCTGCGACACCATTTCCTGCGTGATGTAATTGCCCTGCTGGATTTCCATGCGGTAGGGCGACACGCCCGGCAGCGTCGGCACGGTGCCGCACGCTGCCGCCGAAGCGGCGAGCGCGACCATCACTGCTCGTCGCATTCTGCACATGGGTATAATGATAACCGCCCATGAGTCCGGATCTCCTCCGCATTCAAAGATGAATTCCTCCCAGAGCCTCAAGGAAAGCGGCCTCAAGTCCACGCTGCCGCGGCGCAAGATCCTCGAGCTGTTCGAATCGAGCAAGGTACGTCACCTTTCCGCCGAGGACGTGTACCGCACGCTGCTTGCCGAGGGCATCGACGTCGGGCTTGCCACCGTCTATCGCGTATTGACGCAGTTCGAGCATGCCGGCCTGCTGTCGCGGCAGCATTTCGAGACCGGCAAGGCGGTGTTCGAACTGGCCCAGGGCGGTCACCATGACCACCTGGTGTGCATGCAGTGCGGGCGGGTCGAGGAGTTCTACGATGCCGAGATCGAGAAGCGGCAGGGCGAGATCTGCAGGCAGCGCGGTTTTTCGCTGAACGGACATTCGCTCGCGCTGTATGTCGACTGCGAGCGTGCCGACTGCGAGCACCGGCCCCGCAAGCCGGCCTGAAGCCTGGCGCGCCGGCCGCTTCCCGCTACTTCCCTTCCAGCATTTCCGCGGCGTGGCGGCGCGTCGTCGCCGTGATCGACGTCCCGCCCAGCATCCTCGCCAGTTCCTCGATGCGTTCGGCACGGTCCAGCCGTCGCACCACGGTGCGCGGCCTGCCACGCCCGACTTCCTTCGCCACCGACCATTGCTCGGTACCCTGTGCTGCGACCTGGGGCAGGTGCGTGACGCACATCACCTGCCTGTCGCGGCCGAGCTTCGCCAGCGACTTGCCGACGATCTCGGCAACCGCACCGCCGATTCCGCTGTCGATCTCGTCGAAGAGCAGCGTGGGCACCGGTGAAGACTTGGCCGCGACCAGGTGAATCGCGAGGCTGATGCGCGACAGCTCGCCGCCCGAGGCCACCTTCGCCAGCGGCCGAAGCGGCAGGCTCTCGTGCGAGGCCACCTGGAATTCGACGCCTTCGAGGCCATGCACGGAAGGCGACTGCAGCGCCGGCAGCTCGACCGAGAAACGACCGCCCGCCATGGCGAGCTTCTGCATCGACGCACTCACCGCCCTGGACAGCGCCTGTGCGGCGGCCCGGCGCCTGCCGCTCACTTCTCGCGCAAGCGCGTCGTAGCGATGCCTCGCCGCGACGACCTCCCTCGAGAGCGCCTCGGCATCACCGGCGAGTTCAAGCTCCGCAAGCCGCGCGGCGGCGCGCGCGGCGAACTCCGCGAGTTCTCCCGGCTTGACCCGATAGCGTCGCGCCGCGGCATGCATCGCCTCGATGCGCGACTCGGTGGCGCGCAGCGCGGCGGGATCGAGGTCCAGCCTCGACGCATAGCCGCGCAGTTCGCGCGCTGATTCGCTTGCCTGCGCGCCAGCCGACTCGAGCAACTCCACGATCGGAACCAGCGCGGCGTCGTGCGCGGACAGCGCGCGCAGCCGGTTCGCCACCGCACCCAGTTGCGCAATGCAGGCGCCATCGGCTTCGGCCAGCGCCTCCAGCGCGGATTGCGCGCCCGCGACCAGGCTGGAGCCGTGCGCCAGCCGCTGCTGCTCGGCGCTCACCGCCTCCCACTCGCCCTCCGCGGGGGCAAGCCGCTTCAGGTCGGCGACCGTGGTGGCGAGCTCACGCCTCTCCGCTTCGCGCTGCTCGACGCGAGCAAGCGCCTCGGCTTCCAGCGCCTCCAGGCGCTTCCAGGCGCGGAACTCGGCCGCGCAGCGCTCGACCTCGGCGCCGATGCCGGCGTGCGCATCGAGCAGCTCGCGCTGCGCGGTGCCGCGCAGCAGGCTCTGGTGCGCATGCTGGCCGTGAATGTCGAGCAGCCACTCGCCGGCCTCGCGCGCCTGCGCGAGGGTGGCAGCCCTGCCGTTGATGAAGCAGCGAGAACGCCCGCTGCGGTCAACGGTGCGCCTGAGGATCAGCACGCCCGGGTCGCCGTCCAGTTCATGCTCGGCAAGATAGTCCTGCAGCGGCCCCTGCGCGGCGAGGTCGAACTCGGCCGACAGCTCGGCGCGCTCCGCGCCGTCGCGCACGATGCCGGCGTCGGCACGCCCCCCCACCAGCAGCTCGAGCGCATCCACGAGGATCGACTTGCCCGCGCCGGTTTCCCCGGTCAGCACGGTGAACCCCGCACCGGCCTCGATCTCCGCACGCTCGACGATCACGTAGTCGCGGATGGCGAGCACGCGCAGCACGGCTACTCCAGGAAGGCGGCCCTCTCGACCGCCTCGCTCCAGCGCAGCTTCTCCCGCAGCATCGAGAAGTAGCTGTACCCCGGCGGGTGCACGAAGCGGATCGCGTCCTTCGAACGCCTGAGCAGCATGCGGTCGCCCTGCGCCATGTCGGCGAGCGCAAAGCCGTCGAAATGCGCGCGCGCATCGACCGCGCGCAGCAGCACGATCTCTATGCTGCAGCGGTCGCTCACGCTCACCGGACGGGCAGACAGCGTGTGCGGGTTCAGCGGCACCAGCGCGAATGCCGGCACGCTCGGGTGCAGGATCGGCCCCTGCGCCGACAGCGCGTACGCGGTGGACCCGGTCGAGGTGGCGACGATCACGCCGTCCGCCCGTAGCGTGTAGACGTACTCGCCGTCGATGTGCAGCTGGAACTCGATCAGGCGCCCCTGCGAGCCCTTGCCCACCACCGCCTCGTTGAGCGCCAGCGTCTGCAGGATCACGCGGTCGCCGCGCCGGATCTCGGCCTCGATCAGCGAGCGATCCTCTATGCCGTACTTTCCATCGAGGATCGCGCCGACCGAACTCGCCATGTCGGAGAGCGCAATGTCGGTCATGAAGCCGACACGGCCTAGGTTGACCCCGGCAAGCGGCACCTTGTGGCGCACCAGGTTGCGTGCCGCGGAGAGCATGGTGCCGTCGCCGCCGACGACGATCGCCAGGTCGGCGGTCTTGCCGATCTCCTCGAAGCTGCGCACGGCGGCCTTGCCGCGCAGCGCGGGCGCGGTTTCCTGCTCCACCATGAGCTCGGCGCCATGCGCCAGGATGACTTCCTGCAGCGCCGCGACAGACTGGCCGATCTCGGGACTATTCTGCTTGCCGATCAAGGCGATACGACGAAACGCTGGCGCCATTGCTCGAGTGTACAATGAATCGCATGCTCGACAAGCGCGCACAGACACTGCTGAAGACGCTGATCGAGCGCTACATCGCCGAAGGCCAGCCGATAGGCTCGCGCACCTTGTCGAAGTATTCCGGCCTCGACCTGTCGCCGGCGTCCATCCGCAATGTCATGTCCGACCTCGAGGAGATGGGCCTCATCGCCAGCCCGCACACCTCGGCCGGGCGCGTGCCCACGCCGCAGGGATACCGCGTTTTCATCGACACGCTGCTGGTGGTGAAGCCGCTCGGCTCGGGCGAGATCCACCAGCTCGAGGACCACCTGCCGCCCGACAACCCGCAGCGCACGATCCAGGCGGCATCGCAACTGCTGTCGCAGGTCACCCGCTTCGCCGGCGTGGTCATGACGCCCCGGCGGCGCTCGGTGTCGTTCCGGCACATCGAATTCCTCAAGCTGTCGGAGAAGAAGCTGCTGCTAATCGTGGTCACGCCCGAGGGCGACGTGCAGAACCGCATCCTGCTCACCGAGCGCGACTACACGCAGACCGAACTGCTCGAGGCAGCGAACATGATCAACCAGAACTACGCCGGCCAGAGCTTCGAGACCGTGCGCCAGCGACTGCACGAGGAACTGCACGACATCCGGCGCGACATGGTGTCGCTGATGTCGGTCGCGCTCGAGGCGGGCAGCCAGGCGGTCAGCGAGAGCCGCGAGCCGTACATCATTTCCGGCGAGCGCAACCTGCTCTCGGTGCAGGACCTGTCGCATGACATGGCGCGGCTGCGCCAGCTGTTCGAACTGCTGGAGCGAAAGACATCGCTGCTGCAGATCCTGGATCTATCCCTGCGCGCGGAAGGCGTGCAGATCTTCATCGGCGGCGAGTCCGGCGTGAACACGCCGGACGAGATAAGCGTGGTGGCGGCCCCGTACCGCGTCAACGGCGAGGTGGTCGGGACGCTCGGCGTGATCGGCCCCACGCGCATGGCGTACGACCGCGTCATCCCGATCGTCGACATCACCTCGAAGCTGCTCTCCAGCGCGTTGTCGCAGTAGTGGGAGCAGCGACAGACACGGGCATCCTGCTCGTCAACCTGGGCACGCCCGAGGCACCGACCGCGGCAGCGGTGCGGGAATACCTGGCGGAGTTCCTCGGCGACCGCCGCGTGGTGAAGATCCCGCGCATCATCTGGCTGCCGATCCTGTACGGCTTCATCCTGCGGACGCGCCCCGCGCAATCGGCGGAAAAGTACCGGTCCGTGTGGACAGACGAAGGCTCGCCGCTGAAGGTGCATACCGTGCGCCAGGCAAAGCTGCTGCGCGGCCTGCTCGGCCCGGGCGGTGCCCGGGTGGAGTACGCCATGCGATACGGCAAGCCGCGGATCGCGGACGCCATCGCCGCGCTGCGCGAGGCAGGCTGCACGCGCATCGTGGCGCTGCCGCTGTACCCGCAGTTCTCCGAGAGCACGACCGAAAGCGTGCGCGACGTACTCGGCGCCGGCGTCCGCATGATCGAGGACTTTCACGCCCATCCGGCGTACATCGGCGCGCTTGCCGCGGTGGTTCGGCGCTACTGGGAGTACCACGAGCGCGGCGAGAAACTGGTGATGAGCTTTCACGGCCTGCCGCAGAAGGTGGTCGACGCCGGCGACCCGTACCAGAAGCAGTGCCTGGAAACCGCTCGCCTGCTCGCCGCCAGACTGGACCTGGACGCCGATCGCTACCTCGTCACCTTCCAGTCGCGGTTCGGCCGCGCTCAGTGGCTGCAGCCCTATACCGAGCCGACGCTGGTGAAACTCGCCCGCAGCGGCTTGCGCGAAGTCGACGTGTTCTGCCCGGGCTTCGTCTCCGACTGCCTCGAGACGCTGGAAGAACTCGGCATCGGTGCGCGCGAGGCCTTCCTCGGTGCCGGCGGCCGGATGTTCAGGCTGATTCCCTGCCTGAACGAATCCGACGACTGGATCCGCGCCATGCGCAGCATCGTCGAAGGGCGTGCGGATTGACCGCCTGAGGGGCCCCGCCGCAAAGTGCCGGCGCAGGCCTTGAAAGCTGCGCGGACGCCCCAATATCGAAGAGGCTTATGAGCGACGAAACCAGAACCAACCAATCCCGGGCGGAAGACTCCGCCCAGACAGAGGCCGGACAGCCCGCCAGGTCGCTGGAAGAACTGCTCGCAGAGGCACAGGCTCGCATAGAGGAACAACGCGACGCCCACCTGCGCGCGCTCGCCGACGCCGAGAACGCGCGCAAGCGCGCGCATGCGGAAGTCGCGGCGGCAGGCAAGTACGCCGTCGAAAAGCTCGTCGCCGACCTGCTGCCGGTGGCCGACAGCCTCGAGGCCGCGCTCGTGGTGCATGCCGACGAGGCATCGCTGCGCAGCGGGGTCGAGCTGACGCTGAAGCAGTTGCAGACGGCGCTCGCGAAGGTCAAGGTATCCGAGATCAACCCTTCCGGCGAGCACCGCTTCGACCCGAACCTGCACCAGGCGATGGCGGCCGTGGAGTCCGACGCCGAGCCCAATACCGTGCTGTCGGTGATGCAGAAGGGCTACCTGCTGCACGACCGGGTGGTGCGGCCGGCGCTGGTCACCGTGGCAAAAGCGATTGAAAAGAGCGAAACAAACCCCATATCCGATGCAGGATCAGCATCGAACCAAGGAAACTGACATGGCAAAGATCATCGGCATCGACCTGGGCACCACCAACTCGTGCGTTGCGATCATGGAGGGCGGCACGCCCAAGGTGATCGAGAATTCCGAGGGCGCGCGCACGACGCCATCCATCGTCGCCTATGCCGACGACGGCACGATCCACGTTGGCGCCCCGGCGAAGCGCCAGGCGGTGACCAACGCCAAGAACACCCTCTATGCGGTGAAGCGCCTGATCGGCCGGCGCTTCGAGGAAAAGGAAGTGCAGAAGGACCTCGAGCTGATGCCCTACCGCATCGTCAAGGCCGACAACGGCGACGCCTGGGTCGAGGTGCGCGGCAAGAAGATCGCCCCGCCGCAGGTGTCCGCGGAAGTCCTGCGCAAGATGAAGAAGACCGCCGAGGATTACCTGGGCGAGGAAGTCACCGAGGCCGTCATCACGGTGCCGGCGTACTTTAACGACTCGCAACGCCAGGCGACCAAGGACGCCGGCCGCATCGCCGGCCTGGAGGTCAAGCGCATCATCAACGAACCCACCGCGGCGGCGCTCGCCTACGGCATGGACAAGCACGGCAAGGGCGACAGCAAGATCGCGGTGTTCGACCTTGGCGGCGGCACCTTCGACATCTCGATCATCGAGATCGCCGACGTCGAGGGCGAGAAGCAGTTCGAAGTGCTGTCGACCAACGGCGACACCTTCCTCGGCGGCGAGGACTTCGACCAGCGCCTGATCGACTACGTGGTCGAGGAGTTCAAGAAGCAGAGCGGCATCGACCTGTCCAAGGATCCGATCGCGCTGCAGCGGATCAAGACTTCGGCGGAGCGGGCAAAGATCGAGCTTTCGTCCAGCCAGCAGACCGAGATAAACGAGCCGTACATCGCGATGGCGAACGGCGCGCCGGCGCACCTGACGATGAAGATCACGCGCGCCAAGTTCGAATCCCTGGTCGACGACCTCGTCAGCAAGACCATAGAGCCCTGCCGTGTCGCCATCAAGGATGCGGGCGTCAAGGTTTCCGACATCCAGGACGTGATCCTGGTCGGCGGCATGACGCGCATGCCCAAGGTGCAGGAGAAGGTACGCGAGTTCTTCGGCCGCGAGCCGAGGAAGGACGTGAATCCCGACGAAGCGGTAGCGGTCGGCGCGGCCATCCAGGCCGGCGTGCTCAAGGGCGACGTCAAGGACGTGCTGCTTCTGGACGTCACGCCGCTGTCGCTTGGCATCGAAACGCTGGGCGGCGTGTTCACGAAGCTGATCAACAAGAACACCACGATCCCGACCAAGGCCAACCAGGTGTTCTCTACGGCGGACGACAACCAGACTGCGGTTACGATCCACGTGCTGCAGGGCGAGCGCGAGGTGGCAAGCGGCAACAAGTCGCTCGGCCAGTTCAACCTCACCGACCTGCCCCCTGCGCCGCGCGGCATGCCGCAGATCGAGGTGACCTTCGACATCGACGCGAACGGCATCCTGCATGTGTCGGCGAAGGACAAGGCGACGGGCAAGGAGGCCAAGATCAAGATCCAGGCCAATTCCGGGCTCGCCGAGGAAGAGATCCAGCGCATGGTGAAGGATGCGGAACTCCACGCCGACGAGGACCGCAAGGCGCTGGAACTCGTCAACGCGCGCAACCAGCTCGAGGCGCTGGTGCACACGATCCGCAAGTCCCTGAGCGAGCACGGCGACAAGGTCGACCAGGCCGAGAAGGAGCGCATCGAGGCGGCGATCAAGGACGCCGAGGGCGTGCTGAAGTCGGACGACAAGGCAGCCATCGAAGCGAAGGCACAGGCCCTGGGCGAGGCAGCGCAGAAGCTGGGCGAGAAGATCTACGCCGACAGCCAGGGCGCGGCCAACCAGGCGGCTGGCGATGCGGAGCCGAAGCCGGACTCCGCGAAAAAGGATGATGGCGACGTGGTGGACGCCGAGTTCACCGAGGTGAAGGACAAGAAGGCCGGCTGAACCGGCGGGCAGCAACAAACCCGGCGGGCGGGCGCGTAAGCGTCCCGCCCGCTCGGCTATCTGGGGAATCATGGCGAAGCGCGATTACTACGAAGTACTGGGTGTGAACCGGGACGCCTCCGACGAGGAGATCAAGAAGTCCTATCGCAAGCTCGCCATGAAATGGCACCCGGACCGCAATCCGGACAACGTCAAGGCGGAGGAGAACTTCAAGGAGGCGAAGGAAGCCTACGAGATGCTTTCCGATCCGCAGAAGCGCGCTGCATATGACCAGTACGGGCACGCAGGCGTCGACACCAGCGCCGGTGCCGGCGGTCCCGGGGCAGGAATGGGCGGCTTCGGCGACATCTTCAGCGACATCTTCGGCGACATCTTCGCCGGCGGCGCGCGCCAGGGCCGCTCCACGGTGTTCCGCGGCGCTGACCTGCGCTACAACCTCGAGATCACGCTCGAGCAGGCGGCACGCGGCTTCGAGACGAGGATCCGCATCCCGACGATGTCGCAATGCGAGACCTGCAAGGGCAGCGGCGCCAAGGCAGGCACGCAGCCGCAGACCTGCCCCACCTGCCGCGGCGCCGGCCAGGTACGCGTGTCCCAGGGGCCTTTCTCGATCGCGCAGACCTGCCCGCGCTGCCACGGCAGCGGCAAGGTGATCCCGAACCCCTGCACGAGCTGCGGCGGCGCCGGGCGAGTCAAGCACCAGAAGACCCTGTCGGTGAAGATCCCCGCCGGCGTGGACGAAGGCGACCGCGTCAGGCTCAGCGGCGAGGGCGAGCCGGGTGTGAACGGTGGCCCGCCCGGGGACCTCTACGTGCAGGTGCACGTCAAGCCGCACAGCGTGTTCCAGCGCGACAACGACGACCTGCACTGCGAAATGCCGGTGTCCTTCACGGTCGCGGCGCTTGGCGGCGAGATCGAGATACCCACGCTGGACGGCTCGGCGCGGCTCAAGGTGCCGGCCGAAACCCAGTCCGGCAAGGCGTTCCGGCTGCGCGGCAAAGGCATCAAGGGCGTGCGCAGCCACGCCCCCGGCGACCTCATCTGCCACGTCGTGGTCGAGACCCCCGTGCACCTGACCGAGCGGCAGAAGGAACTGCTGCGTGAATTCGAGGACATCAACCAGGAGGATGCCGGCCGCCACAATCCGCGGACGAAGTCCTGGTTCGACAAGGTGAAGGAGTTCTTCGACGCCTGAGGCGAGCGCGCCTCAGGCGCGGCGCCAGGTCGTGCCGCCAGGCCCGTCCTCGAGCACGATGCCGGCGTCCAGCAGCTCCTTGCGCAGCCGGTCGGCCGCGGCGAAGTCGCGGCCCTTGCGCGCCGCATTTCTCGCCGCGATGAGTTCCTCGATGCGGGCCTGCGGCAGGCCCGCCTGCGGCCCTGCCTGCAGGAACTCGCGCGGGTCGCGCTGCAGGATGCCGAGCACGCCGCCCAGCGCGCGCAACTGTACAGCCGCCGCCCTGTTGCCGCGGTTCGCCTCGTTGGCGAGGTCGAACAGGACCGCCACCGCCTGGGGCGTGCCGAAGTCGTCGTCCATCGCCTCGCGAAAGCGCAGCGCGTGCGCCTCGCTCCAGTCCGGCGCCGCATCAGGGCCCTGCTGCGCTTTCAATGCCGTGTACAGCCGGGTGAGCGCCGCCCTGGCGTCGTCCACGTGCGCGTCCGAGTAGTTCAGCGGGCTGCGGTAGTGCGCCCTGAGGATGAAGAAGCGCACCACCTCGGCGTCGTAGTTCCTGAGGATCTCGCGTATGGTGAAGAAGTTGCCCAGGGACTTGGACATCTTCTCTTCATCCACGCGCACGAAACCGTTGTGCATCCAGTAGTTCACGAACGGCTTGCCGGTGGCGCCTTCGCTCTGCGCGATCTCGTTCTCGTGGTGAGGGAACTGCAGGTCCTGCCCGCCGCCGTGGATGTCGAAGTGCTCGCCGAGCAGCGCACAGCTCATCGCCGAACACTCGATGTGCCAGCCGGGGCGCCCGCCGCCCCAGGGCGATTCCCACAGGGGCTCGCCGGGCCTGGAGTGCTTCCACAGCACGAAATCGAGCGGATCGGCTTTCGCCGCGGCGGGCTCCACGCGCTCGCCGGCGCGCAGTTCGTCCAGCGACTTGCCTGACAGCCTGCCGTAGCCGGGGAACTTGCGCACCGCGAAGTTGACGTCTCCGTCCGCCGCCCGGTAGGCAAGGCCGTTCCGTTCCAGGCGCCCGATCATGTCGAGCATCTGCGGCACGTACTCTGTCGCCCTCGGCTCATGGTCGGGCTTTTCCACGCCCAGCGCCGCGGCATCCTCGTCCATCAAGGCGATATAGCGCGCGGTGAGCGCCGCAATGGTCTCGCCGTTCTCCGCGGCACGACGGATGATCTTGTCGTCTATGTCGGTGATGTTGCGCACGTAGGTCACGCGGTATCCGCTGGCCCGCAACCAGCGGCGCACGACATCGAAAACCACCATCACCCGCGCATGGCCGAGGTGGCAGTAGTCGTAGACGGTCATGCCGCAGACGTACATGCGCACTTCGCCCGCGCGCAGCGGCACGAAGCGCTGTAGCTGCCTGGACAGGGAGTTGTAAATCTTCAGCATCGTGACCCGCACGCCGGTTGTGGTCGGAGCGTGCTTAGTCTAGAATGGAAAAACCTTCCGTAGGGCCTTGAAAAGTATCACACAATGGTCGCATCAGCCGCTCCGCGCCGTACGCTTTGCGTGCTTGCCTTCGTACTTGCGGCCTCTGCCTGCGGCATCGCATCAGCCGACGAAATCCAGGAAGCGAGCAATCTCCTGCGCGCCGGACAGCATGCGCAGGCGCTGGAGCGCGTGAACCGGATCCTTGCCACCACGCCGCGGGACGCGAAGGCGCGCTTTCTGAAGGGCCTGATTTTCACGGAGCAGGGAAACATCAGGGAAGCGATCGGCATGTTCCAGAAGCTGACGGAGGATTTTCCGGAGCTGCCGGAGCCGTACAACAACCTCGCCGTGATCTATGCGGCGCAGGGCCAGTACGACAAGGCGCGCGCGGCCCTGGAGCAGTCGATCCGCACTCACCCCAGCTACGCGACCGCTTACGAGAACCTGGGGGATGTTTACGCCAAGTTGGCCAGCCAGGCGTATGGCAAGGCGCTGCAACTGGACGCGTCCAACTCGGCGGCGCAGAACAAGCTCTCCTTGGTGCGCGACCTGGTCGGCGCTCCACCGCCTGCAAGCAAGCCGGTCGCTGTTGCCGCCAGGGAGCCGGCGAAGCCGGAACCCGCAAAGCCCGCCGCGATTGTTGCGGCAGCACCGCGGCAGGCCGAGACGCCGGCTGCGGCGACGAAGCCCGCAGCGGCCAAACCTGCGGCGGACAAGCCTGCAGCCGGGAAGCCCGCGGCCGAGAAACCCGCGACGGCGAAGCCGGCGCCTGATGCCGGCGGCGAGGTCCTCAAGGCGGTCAGCGCGTGGGCTGCCGCGTGGGCGGCCAAGGACGTGGATCGGTACCTCGCCTCCTATGCCCCGGACTTCAAGACACCGCGTGACGAGCCGCGCGAGGCGTGGGCCGACGGACGCCGCCAGCGCATTATCGCGCCCAAGTCGATAAGCGTCAGCGTGGAGTCGCCCAAGGTAACGGTGAGCGGTGACAAGGCATCGGTTACCTTCCGGCAGATCTACCGATCCGACATCGTGCGCAGCAACGCAACGAAGACGCTCGACATGGTCAGGGTCGGCGGACGCTGGCTGATCCTGCAGGAAACGGTGAAGTGATGGGCGGCAGTATCCTGCGCCGGTCACTGTCGGCCGTCGCCGGCGTGCTGTGCGCCTGCGCTACGGCGCTGGCTGCCAGCGGGCCGGAGCCCGGCCTGGCGCGGGTGCTGCAGGCGATCGAGGCCCACAGGCCTGACATCGCCCTCCAGCGCGTCGACGAACTGCTCGCGGCGCACCCGAACTTCCGCCTGGCGCACCTGATACGCGGCGACCTGCTGCTCGCGCGCGCAAGGCCGTTGCAGTCGTTTGGCAACGCCGGCAAGACCGTGCCACGCGAGAAAGTGGAGGACCTGCGCGCCGAGGCGCTGGTGCGCCTCAAGGCACAGCGCGAGCGCCCCACCGACAAACGGGTACCGCGCTACGTGCTGCAATTGCACGAATCGCAGAAGTACGCGCTGGTGGTCGACTCCGGGCGCTCGCGCCTGTTCGTGTTCGAGAACGTGGCAGGCCGTCCACGGCATGTGGCCGACTTCTACGTCTCGCTTGGCAAGCAGGGCATCGCCAAGGCGCGCGAGGGCGACCAGAAGACACCCGTCGGCGTCTACCACGTCACCGGGAACCTGCCGCGCCAGAAGCTTGCCGACCTGTACGGCGCCGGCGCGTTCCCGATCAACTACCCGAACGCATGGGACAAGCGCATGGGGCGCAACGGCTATGGCATCTGGCTGCACGGCACGCCGTCCGATACCTACAGCCGGCCGCCGCGCGCAAGCGACGGCTGCATCGTCCTTTCCAACCCGGACCTGTTGTCGCTGGCGTCCTACCTGCAGGTCGGCGTAACCCCGGTGATCATCAGCGACAACGTCGAATGGATGGACGTCGACGTCCTCGAAGCCGAGCGCAGGTCTCTCGCCGAGGCGATCGAGACATGGCGCACGGACTGGGAAGCGCGTGATACCGCCCGCTACCTCGCGCACTACGCCCCGGGATTCCGCTCGGACGGCCAGGACCTCGCAGCGTGGTCCGCGCACAAGCGCAAGGTCAATGCCGCGAAGTCCTGGATCAGGGTGGGCCTGGGCGGCATTGCCATGTTCCGCTATCCGCACGAGAACTTCGTCGTCGTCTCGTTCGACCAGGACTACCGTTCGAGCAATCTTTCCAACACCATGCGCAAGCGCCAGTACTGGATACGCGAAGGCGCGCGCTGGAGAATTCTCTACGAGGGCAGCACATGAATTTCGGCAAGCTATGGACGAATCTCTTCATCCTGTCTGCTGCGGCATCGGGCGCGGCAGCCGCGGCCGATCCCCAGGTGGATCTGAAGACGAATGTCGGCACCATCCGCATCGAGCTCAACCCTTCGAAAGCGCCGAAGTCCGTGGAGAATTTCCTCCAGTACGTCAAGGACGGCCACTATGACGGCGTCATCTTCCACCGCGTCATCGACAACTTCATGATCCAGGGAGGGGGCTTCGACCGCGGATACAAGCAGAAGCCTACCCGCACGCCGATCGAGAACGAAGCCAAGAACGGCCTCAAGAACGACCTGGGCACCGTCGCGATGGCGCGCACCAGCGCGCCGCATTCGGCGTCGGCCCAGTTCTTCATCAACCTGAAGAACAACGACTTCCTGAACGCCGCCGAGGCGCAGGACGGCTGGGGCTACGCGGTGTTCGGCAAGGTGGTGTCCGGGCTCGACGTGGTGATGAAAATAGCCAAGACGCCGACCGGCGCCGGCGGTCCCTTCCGCACCGACGTGCCGCGCGAACCCGTGTTCATCGAGTCCGCCACGGTAGTCGGCGCCAAGTAGCGCAATCCACGCCGCGCAGCGTGCCGCGCACGCTCTTCGTCTCCGACCTGCACCTTTCCGAGGCGCGCCCGGCACAGACGCGCCTGTTTCTCGACTTCCTCTGTGAGGAGGCCGCCGGCGCTTCCGCGCTGTACGTGCTCGGCGACCTCTTCGACTACTGGCTAGGCGACGACGACCTCGACGCACCGGGATCGGATTGCCCGGGCGGCGAAGTGGCGGCTGGCATGCGCGCCGTGGCCGCGAGCGGAGTTTCGATACGCGTGATGCGCGGCAACCGCGACTTCCTCATCGGCGACGCGTTCTGCGCCGCGGCCGGGGCGGCGCTGCTCGATGATCCCGCCGTCGCCGAGGTCGGCGGCGAATCCACGGCGCTGCTGCACGGCGACACGCTCTGCACCGACGACGTCGACTATCAGGCCTGGCGCCGAACGGCACGCTCGGCCACCTGGCAGCGGGATTTCCTGTCACAGCCGCTGCCGGCGCGGCGCCAGACCATGCGGGCGCTGCGCGAGAAGAGCTCGCAGGCGGTGAAGAGCAAGGCACCGGCGGTGATGGACGTTACCGCAGCAGCGGTGGATGACGCCTTTCGCCATCTCGGCGTGCGCAGGATGATCCACGGCCACACGCATCGGCCCGCACGCCACGAACATCAGGTGGACGGCAGCACCTGCGAGCGTTGGGTGCTGCCTGACTGGTACGAAGGCGGCGGCTGCCTGGTCGCAGACGCTCACGGCCTGCGACTGCAGCGCTTCTAGCCCAGCCCCCTGGCGAGGTCGGCCTTGAGGTCGGCCACAGCCTCCAGCCCGACCGCCACCCGCACCAGGCCGTCGCCGATGCCTGCCGCTGCCCGCGCCTCTGCCGAGATGCGGCCATGGGTGGTCGTGGCAGGGTGGGTGATCGTGGTCTTGGTGTCGCCAAGGTTCGCGGTGATCGATACCAGCCTGGTGGCATCGATCAGTCGCCACGCTGCATCCTTGCCGCCCTTCAGGTCGAACGAAACCACCGCACCACCAGCGCGCTGCTGGCGCTTCGCCAACGCATGCTGCGGGTGTGATTCCAGCCACGGATAGTGCACACGCGCGACCGCGGGATGGCTCTCCAGCCAGCGCGCAAGCTCCAGCGCACGCGCCGACTGCGCAAGCATGCGCAGTTCCAGCGTTTCGAGGCCCTTCAGCAGCACCCAGGCATTGAACGCCGACAGGCTGGGGCCCGCGGTACGCATGAAGGCGAACACATTGTCCAGCAAGGCCTTGGCGCCGAGTACCGCGCCGCCGAGCACGCGGCCCTGCCCGTCCAGGTACTTGGTCGCCGAATGGATGATCAGGTCAGCGCCCAGCTCCAGCGGCCGCTGCAGGGCCGGGGTGCAGAAGCAGTTGTCGACGACGAGCAGCGCGCCCGCGCGCTTCGCAGCTGCGGCTATGGCGGCGATATCGGCCACCTCGGTCTGCGGATTGGACGGAGTTTCCAGAAAGAACATGCGCGTGGCGGGCCGCGCCGCCCGCGACCAGGCCTCCAGATCCGTCCCAGCGACGAACGTGGTCTCGACGCCGAAGCGGCCGAGGATGCCGGCAAAGAGCGTGACCGTGGAGCCGAACACTGCGTTCGAGCACACTACGTGGTCGCCGCTCTTCAGCAGCGACAGCGCGGTGGCGAGGATCGCCGACATCCCCGACGCGGTGGCGACGCACATTTCCGCGCCTTCGAGCGCCGCAAGCCGGTCCTGGAACATCGACACCGTCGGGTTGGTGAAGCGGGAATAGATGAATCCGCCGGTCTCCGGCCCGGTGAAGCGCGCAGCCGCCTGGGCGGCGCTGTCGAACACGAAGCTCGACGTCAGGAACAGCGCTTCGGAGTTCTCGTTGAAGTGGGTGCGGGTCTGGCCAGCCCGCACGGCCAGGGTTGCAAGGTCAAAGGTGTCGTCCATGTCCATTCCTTTGCCTGCGGGGGAAACAAAAAATCCGGCCAAGCGGACCGGATCGGCACGCTTTAGCGGAATTTGTAACGCGCCCGCAAGCTGTATCAAATCGGCGCGAGGAAAAAGTGTAGCAGAACTAGGCGGCAGTCACCAGATTCAGGTCAAGTTGCGCATTCTCGGCCTCGTCGTCGGAATCGCGGTGGGCGTCACGGCGCGCCTCTATGACGC
The DNA here is from genome assembly GCA_050248795.1 of Burkholderiales bacterium. Lineage (GTDB taxonomy): Bacteria > Pseudomonadota > Gammaproteobacteria > Burkholderiales > SG8-39 > CAZTDU01. The sequence continues at coordinate 29,750 of JBFWRS010000023.1, forward strand.
TCAGGTAGTCGCTGGTGATGTCCCCGGTGATGTACTTGCCGTCGAAGCAGGAAGTCTCGAAGCTGCTCAGGCGCGGGTTGACCTGCCGGACGGCGTCCTTCAGGGCGTCCAGGTCCTGGTAGATGAGCGCGTCGGCACCGATCTCGCGCCCGACGTCCTCCTCGCTGCGGTGCGCGCCGATGAGTTCCGAGCGGGTCGGCATGTCTATGCCATAGACGTTCGGATACCGCACCGGCGGCGCTGCGGAGGCGAAATAGACCTGCCGCGCGCCCGACTCGCGCGCCATCTGCACGATTTCACGGCTCGTGGTTCCGCGCACGATCGAATCGTCCACCAGCAGTACGTTCTTGTCGCTGAACTCCATGCCGATGGCGTTCAGCTTCTGCCGCACCGACCGGCGGCGCACCGACTGCCCCGGCATGATGAACGTGCGCCCGATGTAGCGATTCTTGACGAAACCCTCCCGGTAGGCGACACCAAGGCCCTGGGCCAGCTGCATCGCAGCCGGCCGGCTGGAGTCCGGAATCGGGATGACGACGTCGATCTTCAGGTGGGCGTACTGCCTGCGGATCTTCTCGGTCAGCTTCTCGCCCATGCGCAGCCGCGTTTCGTAGACTGACGCACCGTCGATGATCGAATCCGGCCTCGCCAGGTACACGAACTCGAAAATGCAGGGATTCAGCGTCGCGCCCTCGACGCACTGCTGGCTGTAGAAGCGCCCCTCCTCGTCTATGAACACCGCCTCGCCCGGGGCGACGTCGCGCAGCACCTTGAACCCCAGCGCCTCCACCGCAACCGATTCCGACGCCACCATGTACTCCGGACCGCGCGCGGTTTCGTTGTAGCCGATGACCGCGGGGCGTATGCCATACGGGTCGCGGAATGCCAGCACGCCGTGGCCGGAAATCATCGCGATCACGCTGTAGGCGCCACGCACGCGCCTGTGAACATTCGCCACTGCGGCGAAGATCGTCTGCGCGTCCAGCCGCAGTCGCACCGACGCCTTTTCCAGCTCGTGCGCAAGCACGTTCAGCAGGACTTCGGAATCGGAATTGGTGTTGATGTGCCGCAGGTCCTGCCTGAACATCTCCTCCTTCAGCACGTCGGCATTCGTCAGGTTGCCGTTGTGACCGAGCACGATGCCGAACGGCGAATTGACGTAGAAGGGTTGCGCCTCGGCAGTGTTGAACGCCGAGCCTGCGGTCGGATAGCGGCAGTGCGCAATGCCGATCTCGCCCGGGAGGGAACGCATGTTGCGCGTGCGAAAGACGTCGCGCACCATGCCGTGGCTCTTCTGCATGTGGAACATCTTGCGCTCGGCAGTGACGATGCCGGCGGCGTCCTGGCCGCGGTGCTGCAGGAGCAGCAGCCCGTCGTACAGCAACTGGTTGACGGGTGATCTTGCGACGATTCCGAGTATCCCGCACATGGCAGGCAACTCCCGAGATCCTTAAGGGTTAATGATACCGCAGGCGCTCGGCGAACGTCGCCGGAAGCCACGGTTTCATCGCCAGCGCTGCCGCAACGAGCGCTTCCCCGCTGAGCGAGTCACGCCACCAGGCCTGCCTTGGGGCGCTGGTCAGCCCCGCAAGCAGGGCGATCGCCACCACGACCAGCAGCGCGCGCGCGACGCCGAACATCGCCCCCAGCGTGCGGTCCAGCCCGTCCAGCCCGATGACCTTCATGAGCTGCGACAGCACGATGCCCAGCAGCGTGGTGACGACCAGCGTACCGATGAAGATGCCGACGAAGGCGGCGACCATGCGCAACTCGGGGGTCGCGATGGATCCGGAGAGATGCCCGGAGAGCGGCCCGGCGAACAGGCTCGCCGCGAGGAATGCCACCAGCCACCCGAGCAGCGACACGATTTCGCGCACCAGGCCACGCCAAATGCCCCAGGCCGTGGACACTCCGAGCACGCCGAGCACGGCGTAGTCGAGCCAGGTCATCGCCCTAGCGAGTAGTGACGCTTCCCGGCTTGAAGCCCATGCCCTTCAGCTTCGCCAGCGCCTGCTCGGCCGCATCGCGGCTCTTGAACGGGCCTGCACGCACGCGCGTTACGGGACCCTTGGCGGTGGCGATCGGTTCGGTGAAATGCGGTAGCCCGGCCGCCGCCAGCTTGTCGGTCAGGTCCTTGACCTTTTCCGTCGTTGCCAGCGCCGCTACCGGAACGACGAATAGCTGCGCCCCTGCGAGTGCCGCTTCGGCACGCCGGCGTTCCAACTCCGCAGGCGTTGCGGCAGCGGCTGCCTTCGGCTTGGGCGAAGGTTTCGCTTCCGGCACAGGCTGCGGCTTTGCGTCGGCCTTCGCGTCCGGCCTCTGTTCCGGCCTGGAAGGTGCCGCCGCCTTGGGGTCGGCCGCCGGCGCAGGCGGCGCATCGGGTACCGATGCGGGTGCCTTGGGCACCACCTTGGGCTTGAACGCAGGGTCGTCCTCGCTCGGAATGCGCACGCTCACCGGAGGCGGCCTGCGCGGCTCGCTGTCGAAGATCATCGGCAGCACGATCACGGCGACAAGCACCAGCGCGATCGCGCCGACCAGCCGCCTGCGACCGCGGCGCTTGAGGGATTCTACGTCCTGGGATTCAGCCATTTGCGGATTGGCGGCGCCCACCCTCGAGCGTGGCCATCACTTCAGCAACGGTAAGAAAGGAGCCGCAAACCACAATTTTATCACTCTCACCGCATTCCCCGCGAGCAGCGCGGAAAGCGTCCGCGGCTGATGCATGCAGCGTTGCCGGCGCCACCGAACCGCTTGCAGCGATCGCGTCCATGACCGCCTGGCCGCTGCTGCCGCGCGGACCTGCCAGCGCAGCCACATGCCAGCGCGTGACGCGCCCGCTAAGCGCAGCCACCACGCCGACGGCATCCTTGTCGCCAAGCATGCCGATCACCGCCACCGTCTCGGGCGCGTAGCCGCTTGCGCCCAGGTTGTCGGCCAGCACTTGCGCCGCGGCCGGGTTGTGCGCCACGTCCAGGATCACCTGCGGCCTGCCAGGCAGCACCTGGAAGCGCCCGGGCAGGCTGACATGCGCCAGGCCGTACCGGATATCCTGCATCGCCACCGGCACGCGGGTCCTGAGCGCCTCCAGCGCGGCAAGCGCGGCACAGGCGTTGCGCAGCTGCGCGCCGCCCCTGAGCGCGGGATGCGCGAGCACTGTGCTGCTGCCATCCAGTCCACGGTATCGCCACTGATGCGGCTCGGAATGGCAATCGAAATCGCGCCCGATGAGGTACAGCAGCGCACCCTGACGCCGCGCCGTATCCAGCACGGAGCGCGGCGGATCCCTGTCGGCCACCACGGCCGGGCGGTCGCGCCGGAAAATGCCGGCCTTCTCCGCCCCGATGGCTTCGCGCGTATCGCCGAGGTAGCCGACGTGATCTATGCCGATGCTGGTAAGGATGGCGCAGTCCGGGTCGACGATGTTCACTGCATCGAGGCGCCCGCCCAGCCCGACTTCGAGCACCAGCGCATCCAGCCGTTCGCGCGCGAACAGCCACAGCGCGCCCAGCGTGCCGTACTCGAAATACGTCAGGGGAACGTCATCGCGCGCCGCCTCGACCGCCTCGAAGCCGGCGACGAGCGCGTCGTCCGTGGCCTCGGTACCGCAGATCCTCACGCGTTCGTTGTAGCGCAGCAGGTGCGGCGACGCGTACAGCCCGGTACGGTGGCCTGCCGAGCGCAGTATCGCCTCGAGCATGGCGCAGGTCGAGCCCTTGCCGTTGGTGCCGCTGACCGTGAACACCGGCGCATCGATCGCCATGCGCATGCGCTGCCACACCCGCGCGACGCGCTCCAGCCCGAGCGCGATGGGCTCGGGGTGCTGCTGTTCGATGCGGGCAAGCCAGCCCGCCAGCGTCCGGCTCACGACGCCTGATTGTCTGCGGGCATTCCCAGCAGCAGCGCGAGCAGCGCGGCCAGCCTGTCGCGCATCTGGCGCCGGTCGATGATCAGGTCCACCGCGCCCTTCTCGAGCAGGAACTCCGCGCGCTGGAACCCGGCGGGGAGCTTCTGCCGCACGGTCTGCTCGATGACCCGCGGCCCCGCGAAGCCGATCAGCGCACGCGGCTCGGCGATGACCAGGTCGCCGATCATCGCGAAGCTGGCAGACACGCCGCCCATGGTCGGGTCGGTAAGCACGGAGATGAACGGCAGCCTCCTGTCCGCCAGTTCGCTCAGCGCGGCCGTGGTTTTCGCCATCTGCGCCAGCGACAGCAGGCCCTCCTGCATGCGGGCGCCTCCCGAAGCGGAAAAACAGATGAACGGCAGCTTGTGTTCTATCGCGACGCGCACGCCGCGCACGAAGCGCTCGCCGACCACAGACCCCATGGAGCCGCCCATGAAGTCGAACTCGAACACCGCGCAGACCACGCCAATCGACTTGATCGAACCCTGCAGCACGATCAGCGCATCGGTCTCGCCGGTCTGCGCCTGCGCCTCGTTCAACCGATCCGGGTACTTGCGCGAATCCTTGAACTTGAGGCTGTCCACCGGCTGCACTTCGGCGCCGATCTCGAAGCGACCGTCCGCGTCCAGCAGGCTGTCGAGGCGCACACGCGCGCCGACCCGCTGGTGGTGGCCGCACTTCGGGCAGACATGCACGTTCTTGTCCAGGTCCGTGCTGTAGAGCACCGCCTCGCAGGACGGGCATTTCGTCCACAGGCCCTCGGGCACGGTCTTGCGCGGCCCGGTCGAGCGCTGGATCTTCGGTGGCAGGAGTTTCTGCAGCCAGCTCATCGCGTCAGCGCCCGTCGATCGCCTGCCTGATGGAGCGCAGGAATCCGCCAGCCTCGGCGATCGCACGCTCGGCGCCCGCGGCTTCCATGATTTCGATGATGCGGCTGCCGATGACGACCGCATCCGCCGCCTGCGCCACCCTGCGTGCAGATTCCGGATCGCGAATGCCGAAGCCGACGCCGATCGGCAATTGCGTATAGGCGCGGATCTTCGCAATGCGTGCCGCCACTTCTGCCGTGTCGATGCTCGCCGCGCCGGTCACGCCCTTCAGGGACACGTAGTACAGGTAGCCGCTGCCCACCCGCGCCACGTCCTTGATGCGCTGCTCGGTCGAAGTCGGCGCAAGCAGGAATACCGGGTCGATCCCCCGGCTCCTGGCAAGCGCGGCGAATTCCTCGCATTCCTCGGGCGGATAGTCGACGACGATGACGCCATCGACGCCGGCCGCGGCGGCTTTGGCGACGAACGCCTCGACACCCATGGCTTCGATCGGATTCGCATAGCCCATGAGAACGACCGGCGTGTCCTGGTCGCGCTCCCGGAATGCCTGCGCCATGCCTATCACGTCGCGCAGCCCCACTCCCTTCGCCAGCGCGCGCTCGCCGGCACGTTGGATTACCGGTCCATCAGCCATCGGGTCCGAGAACGGGACGCCAAGTTCGATGACGTCTGCGCCGGCCTCGACCAGTGCATGCATCAAGGGCACCGTCAGCGCCGGGTCGGGGTCACCGGCGGTGACGTAGGGGATCAGCGCGCAGCGGCCGGCGGCCTTCAGCGCATCGAAGCGCTCGCGGATACGCGCCCTCGCGGCCATCAGGCCGAGATCCCGGAGCGCGCCATGATGGTATGCATGTCCTTGTCGCCGCGTCCGGACAGGTTCACGAGCAGCAGGCGGTCCTTGGGCAGCGTCGGCGCGAGCTTTGCCGCATAGGCAAGCGCATGGCTGGATTCCAGCGCCGCGAGGATGCCCTCCAGCCGTGCACAGTCGTGGAATGCCTTCAGGGCCTCGTCGTCGGTGATGGAGACGTATTCGGCACGGCCGATGTCCTTCAGCCACGCATGCTCCGGGCCGACGCCGGGGTAGTCGAGCCCGGCGGAGATCGAATGCGTCTCGGTAATCTGGCCGTTCGCGTCCTGCAAAAGGTAGGTGCGATTGCCGTGCAGCACGCCGGGCCTGCCGGCGCTGAGCGAAGCCGCATGGCGGCCGGTCGCCAGTCCCTCTCCCGCCGCCTCGACGCCGATCAGGCGCGTGCCCTCGACGGCGATGTAGGGATAGAACATGCCCATGGCGTTGGAACCGCCGCCGACGCAGGCGATCACCGCATCAGGCTGCCGCCCGGTGAGCTCCGGCATCTGCGTCTTGCATTCCTCGCCGATGACTGCCTGGAAATCCCGCACCATCATCGGGTAGGGGTGCGGTCCCGCCACCGTGCCGATGATGTAGAACGTGCTCTCCACGTTCGTCACCCAGTCGCGCATCGCCTCGTTGAGGGCGTCCTTGAGCGTCCTGGAGCCCGATTCGACAGGCACCACCTCCGCGCCCAGCAGCTTCATCCGGTAGACGTTCGCCGACTGGCGCTTGACGTCTTCCGAGCCCATGTAGACCACGCACTGCATGCCGTAGCGCGCCGCCACTGTCGCCGACGCGACGCCGTGCATGCCGGCGCCGGTCTCGGCGATGATCCGCCGCTTGCCCATCATGCGCGCCACCAGCGCCTGGCCGATGGTGTTGTTGATCTTGTGCGCGCCGGTATGGTTCAGGTCCTCGCGCTTCAGATAGATCTGCGCGCCGCCGAGCAGGTCGGACCAGCGCCGCGCGTGGTAGACGGGGCTCGGGCGCCCGACGTAGTGCTTCAGTTCATAGTGGAACTCGGCAAGGAACTCCGGGTCCTTGCGGCAGCGCGCATACGCCTCGCGCAGTTCGTCCAGCGCATGGGACAGGGTTTCGGACACGAACGAGCCGCCATAGGGGCCGAAATGTCCTCGCGCATCGGGCAGGTCATACATCTGCATGCTGTACCTCGGAAATGAAGGCGGAGATGCGGGCGGCGTCCTTGACGCCCTTCGTAATCTCCACCCCGCTGGAAACATCGACGGCCCATGGCCGCACCCGGCCGATCGCCTCTGCAACATTGTCCTTCGTCAGTCCGCCGGAGAGGATCAGCGGCCGGTCCAGTCCGGCAGGGACCAGCGACCAGTCGAATGTCGTCCCGGTACCGCCATAGGCGTCCACATACGCATCCGCCATCCAGCCTGCCGCATCCGGAAATGCACGCAGGTATTCTAGCAAATCGACTCCCGGCCGCACCCTGCACGCCTTGATGTAGGGTACGCCGAAGCTGCGGCAGAACTCGGGCGTTTCCTCGCCGTGAAACTGCAGCACGTCGGGTCGCACGGCGTCGAGCACGCGCAGCACGTCATGTGCCGACGCATTCACGAACAGCGCCACGGTGCTGACGAAGGGCGGCACCGCTTCGCGCAGGCGACGCGCCTGCGCAATGCCGACGAACCGGGGGCTGGGCGGATAGAACACCATGCCGACCGCGTCCGCGCCGGCCTGCGCCGCGGCGAAAACGTCCTCGACGCGCGTGAGGCCGCAGACCTTTACGCGCACGCGCCTGCTCATGCCTGCACCACGAGTTCCGGCGCCCGACGCGTGCCGGCGGGCAGGCCCCAGTGTTCGGCGTAACGGATCGCCTCCAGGTACAAGCCCTCGGCGGCAAAGGTCGGAGCGGCCTGCGCGCGGTCTCGCGCCCGCAGCACCTCACCCACCCACTCCGGTCGCCGGCGGCCAGCGCCGACATAGACCAGCGTACCAACGATATTGCGCACCATGTGCTGCAGGAACGCATTGGCGCGGATGCGGAAGTCGACGCGGTCTCCGGCAAGCTCGATTGCGATCGACTCGACAGTGCGCACCGGACTCTTCGCCTGGCACTCCGCCGACCTGAAGGAAGTGAAATCGTGTTCGCCCAGCAGGTGCGCGGCGCCGTCGCGCATCGCGGCGACATCCAGGGCCTGGTGGAACCACCCCACGCGCCGCGCGGAGAGCGCCGGCCTGACCGGCCGGTTCAGCAGTACATAGCGGTAAGTACGCGACAGCGCGGAGTAGCGGGCGTGGAAATCGCCTGCGACCGCGCAGGACCACAGTACCGCCACCGAGTCAGGCAGCAGCGCATTTGTGCCACGCACCCACGCGGACTCCCTGCGCTCGGCGCTGGTGTCGAAGTGGATTACCTGCTCGCAGGCGTGCACGCCACGGTCGGTGCGACCGGCGCATATGGTGCGCACCTCGGCATCGGCGATCGCGCCTAGCGCTGACTCCACCGCGTCCTGCACGGTTGCGCCTCCGGGCTGCGTCTGCCAGCCAAGGAACCGGCTGCCGTCGTATTCAATGCCAAGAGCGAGTCTCATGAAATGAAAAGCCGCGGTCGCTTGCGCGCCGCGGCTTTACCGGTTGCGTGCGAGGCGGCTAGCCCAGCGCAGCAAGCATCTGCTGAGCCTGCGCCTGCTGCGCCGCGTCGCCATCCTTGATGACCTCATTCAGCAGGTCGCGCGCGCCGTCCTTGTCGCCCATCTCCTCGTAGGCCTTCGCAAGGTCGAGCTTGGTGGCGACTTCCTGCCACTTCTCGCTGCCCGCCGCCGCACCGTCGCCGCCCTCCGTACCGCCGAGGTCGAGATTGATGCCGGACAAATCGACACCACCCGCCGCGGGAGCTGCCTCAGCGGTGCCGCCACCAAGATCAAGATTGAGGTCGAAGTCCATGCCGCCGGATGCCTGGGGCTCCGGTTCTGGGGCCGGCACCGCGGCCGCAGGCGTGGTGTCGCCGCCCAGATCGAAGTCGAGGCCGCCGGAATCTGCCTGTGCCTGCGTGGTATCCACCGACGGCTGCGCGGGTACCGACTGGGTATCGCCGCCCAGATCGAAATCGATGGACGAGGTATCTGCTGGCGCATCGCTGCCACCGCCCAGGTCGAGCGAAATGTCGCTCTGCGGGGCGGCTTCGCCCCCACCGCCGATGTCAAAGTCAAGCGTCGGTGCAGCAGCTGCGGACGCGGCGGCGGGCGCGGCCGGCGCTTCTCCGCCGCCATCGCCATACAGCCCATTGCCCGGGTCGATCGAGCGACCGAGCGCAGCGGCCTTGTCCCAATCCGCGCCTTCGCCGTTCGTCACCTGCTTGAGCTTCAGCGCTGACGCCTCGAACGACTTCTTGTCCTGTCGGTTGGCGTAGATCTCGAGCAGCTTGCCCAGCACCACAACCCGGCCTGGATCCTTGACGAGCGCCTCCTTCAGGATCTCTTCGGCCTGCGCGTCACGACCATAGGCCATGTAGACGTCGGCTTCCGCGATCGGATCGACTTCCTCGGGTTCCGCCTGGCCGACGCTGGCGTCGCTTACCGACACGTCCGGCGACATACCGGCGGCACCCGCCTCCGCGGCAGCGCCGGCATTCAGCACCGACGCCGACCCGGCGGACGCACCGCCGAGAACGCTGTCCTGGAATTTGCTCTGCGCCGCCTTCTTGCGGCGCCACGCAAAGACGCCGTAGCCAACGAGCAGTGCGAGCACGCCTCCAAGGCCTGCGAGCGCAAGCGGATTCTCGAGGAACTGGTCGACGATGCTCGGAGGCGGCGGGGGCGGGGGCGGCGCAGGCTTGGGCTTCGGCTTCGGCGCGGCCTTCGCTTCCGGTTTTGGCGCTGCCTTCGGCGCTTCCGCCGCCGGTTTCGCAGGTTCGGGCTTGGCGGCTGCCGGTTTCGGCGGCTCCACCTTCGCTGCCTCGGGCTTGGGTGCGGCTGCCGGCTTCGGTGCTTCTGTCGCTGCAGGCTTGGCCGGCTCGGGCTTGGCGGGCGCAGGCTTGGCTGGGGCGGGCGTCGCAGGTGCGGGCTTTGCAGCCCCGGCCTGCTTCTCCAGTTGCGCCAGCTGCTGGTTCTTCAGTTCGAGCAGCTTCTGCAGGTCGCCGACGTTCTTCTCGAGTTCCTCGACGCGCGACTGCGCTTCCTTCAGCGCACGGTCCCTGGCAACGGCGTCGTCGCCCTTGGCAGCCTTGCTCGCCACGACCGATGGCTTCTTTGGATCCGCCTTGGAGAGCTTCAGCTGGTCCTTCTGCTCCGCCGGCGGCGCTGCCTGCGGCTTGGCAGCGATCTTGCCGGCTGCCGTCTGCGATCCCGGGGTGGTAGTCGTTGCCGGTGCACGCGCCACCTCGGCACCGAGCTTGCTGCGGTAGTCGGCGAACTCGCGCGCCTGCGAGCGAACGATGCGATTCGCCTCGGCTTCGTCTATGCCGGCCGCGGCATCGGCTGCGGGAATCGTCAGGATCCGCCCGGCGCGCAGCAGGTTGATGTTGTCGTTGATGAACGCGTCCTGGTTCGCGCGAAACAGCGCGATCAGCATCTGGTTGAGGCTCACGCCGGGCTGTGCGTTCCGGATGGCGATCTTGGCCAGCGTGTCGCCCTTCTGGACTTCATGCGTACCGGCGGCGGTCGGCGCTGCCGGCGCCGGTGCCGCGGCGGGCGTGATGGGTTTGGACTCGATCGTCGGCGCAGCGGGAGACGGCGCCGGCGCGGCGACAACCGGGGCGGACGGCGCAGCGGCAGCCGGCTTGGGCGCCCGATACTCCGGCGGGTCGAGCAGGAAGGAATACTCGCGTATCAGCTTGCCGGTCGCGGACTGCACTTCGACCAGCACTTCCAGGAACGGCTCGTTCACGGGCTGCGAGGTCACCATGCGCAACGCCGTCGGCCTGCCGGACTTGCGCTCCACGGAGAAGCGCACGTCCATCAGCACCGGATTGATTTCAATGCCCGCCTGGTTGAACGCGTCCGCTGGCGCAATGCGGGCGGAGAGGGTGTCTTCCTCACCGGGCTGCAGGTTGACGAGTTCGATCTGGGCGCTAAGCGGCTGACCCAGCAGCGACTGGACGGTGAGCCTGCCCAAGCCAGCCGCGTGTACCAGCAGCGGTGTCAGAAGCAGGATTGCCGCGGCAAGCCGCATTCCGGAAACGGATTTACCCACGAACACCACCCTGAGTCGTTTTTCTGGGACTGACTACCATAACATCATGGCGTTAGGCCTGCAAGCTGAGAGCCTTTCTTGAATTCTTGCGCTTTGTGCTTCAGATCGCAAGGACATTTTTGGCTCGCGGCTCATTGTTTCAGGCCTGCATCGACGAGGAACCGCAGGGTCCGACGCAGCGGTTCGGCGGCCCCCCAGAGCAGCTGGTCGCCGACCGTAAAGGCAGCAAGGTATTCCCCACCCATCGGCATTTTGCGCAAGCGACCCACCGGCACCGTGAGCTTGCCGGTCACCGCTGCCGGCGTCAGTTCCGCCAGCGATTCCTCGCGGCGGTTCGGCACCACGCGCACCCATTCGTTGCCCTCGGCAACCATGCCTTCGATCTCGGCGATCGGAACATCCCGCTTCAACTTGATCGTCAGCGCCTGGCTGTGGCAGCGCATCGCGCCAATGCGCACGCAGATGCCGTCCACGGGGATGGTGCCTGCGGGGTGGCCGAGGATCTTGTTGGTCTCCGCGCCAGCCTTCCACTCCTCCCTGCTCTGCCCGTCGCCAAAGTCCTTGTCGATCCACGGCAGCAAGCTCGCAGCCAGCGGATGGCCGAAGTTCTGGCGCGGCATGTCCGCACCGCGCAGCGTCTGCGTCACCTGACGGTCGATGTCCAGCGCGCCCGAGGCCGGATCTGCCAGCAACGCCCTGGCGCCATCGCCCACCCGCGCCATCTGCTCGACCAGCTCGCGCATGTTCGCGGCACCCGCGCCCGAGGCGGCCTGGTAGGTCATGCAGGTCATCCACTCGACCAGATCGTTGCGGAACAGCCCTGCGAGACCCATCAGCATCAGGCTGACCGTGCAGTTGCCGCCGATGAAGTCCCGCGTTCCGCGCGCATGCGCCTGCTCGATCACGGGCATGTTCACCGGATCGAGCACGATCACGGAATCGTCCTTCATGCGCAGCGCACTCGCCGCGTCTATCCAGTAGCCCTTCCAGCCCGCCGCGCGCAGCTTCGGGTAGATGTCGTTGGTGTAGTCGCCGCCCTGGCAGGAGATCAGCACCGGCAGCTTCGCCAGCGCCGCGACATCGTTCGCGTCCTGCACCGGCGCGACGTCACGGCCGATCGCCGGCCCGGTCCCGCCCGCCTTCGTGGTGGAGAAGAACACCGGCTCGACCACGGAGAAATCGCGCTCTTCGCGCATGCGCTGCACCAGCACCGATCCCACCATGCCGCGCCAGCCTATGATTCCCACGCTCAGCATCACGTAGCCATCCGCATTCAGATTGCCGCGACGACTGCGTCGCCCATTTCCTGCGTCCCCACCCTGCGCGCGCCGTCGGTATGGATGTCCGCGGTGCGCAGGCCGTCGCGCAGCACCTTCGACACCGCCGCCTCGATGCGGTCTGCAGCCGCCGCTTCATCCAGCGAATAGCGCAGCATCATCGCCGCGGACAGGATGGTTGCTAGCGGGTTGGCAAGGTCCTTCCCGGCGATATCCGGCGCCGAGCCGTGGATCGGCTCGTACAGTCCCTTGCCGCGCTCGTCCAGCGACGCCGAGGGCAGCATGCCGATCGAGCCCGTAAGCATCGAGGCCTCGTCCGACAGGATGTCGCCGAACATGTTGCCGGTGACGATGACGTCGAACTGGCGCGGATTGCGCACCAGTTGCATGGCGCAATTGTCCACGTACATGTGCGAGAGCTCGACGTCGGGGTACTCGGCCGCCACTTCGGTGGCGACCTGCTTCCACAGTTCCGTGGTCTCCAGCACGTTCGCCTTGTCCACCGAGCACAGGCGCCTGCCGCGCTTGCGCGCCGCCTGGAAACCCACGTGGACGATGCGGCGGATCTCGCTTTCGCGATATCTCATGGTGTTCACGCCTTCGCGCTCGCCACCGGGAAGCGTGGAGATGCCTCGCGGCTCGCCGAAGTAAATGTCGCCGGTAAGCTCGCGGATGATGAGGATGTCCAGCCCGGACACCACGTCCGCGCGCAATGTCGAGGCAGACGCGAGTTCCGCATGCACGCGCGCCGGGCGGAAGTTCGCGAACAGCCCCAGTGCCTTGCGCAGGCCGAGGATCGCCTGCTCCGGGCGCTTGTCGCGCGCCAGCTTGTCGTACTGCCAGCCGCCGACCGCGCCGAAGAGGATCGCATCCGCCTGCTTCGCCAGCGCGAGCGTCGCCGCGGGCAGCGGGTCTCCCGCCGCGTCGTAGCCCGCGCCGCCGACCGGCGCCTCGGCAAGTTCCAGCGGCAGCTTCAGCTTGCGCAGCACCTTCAGCGCCTGGGCGACGATTTCCCCGCCGATGCCGTCTCCCGGCAACACCGCGATGTTCTTCATGGCACTCAGCGGAACAGCCAGGGGTGCTGCGCGCGGCGGTTCGCCTCGAACGCGCGGATCTTGTCCGCGTGCTTGAGCGTCAGCCCGATGTCATCCAGCCCGTTCAGCAGGCAGTGCTTGCGGAACTCCTCAACTTCGAAGCGGTACGACTTCGCCCCATCCGGCGTCGCCACCGTCTGCCGCTCGAGGTCGACGACCAGGCGGAAACCCGGGAACAGCGTGCAGTCGTGGAACAGCGCGTCTACCTCGTCGTCCCTGAGGATCACCGGCAGCAAGCCGTTCTTGAAGCAGTTGTTGAAGAAGATGTCGGCGTACGACGGCGCGATGACGCAACGGAAGCCGTAGTCCATCAGCGCCCACGGCGCATGCTCGCGCGACGAACCGCAGCCGAAGTTCTTGCGTGCAAGCAGGATGCTCGCGCCACGGTAACGTTCCTGGTTCAGCACGAAGTTCGGGTTCAGCGGGCGCTTCGCGTGGTCCATGCCCGGCTCGCCGTGGTCCATGTAGCGCCAGGCGTCGAACAGGTTCGGCCCGAATCCGGTACGGTGGATCGACTTCAGGAACTGCTTGGGGATGATCTGGTCGGTGTCGACGTTGGCGCGGTCCAGCGGCGCCACGATCCCGTTCATTAGCGTGAACTTTTCCATGCTTTCCTCAGCCCGCGCTGCGCAGGTTGCGCACGTCGACGAAATGTCCGGCCACCGCCGCCGCCGCCGCCATCGCGGGGCTGACCAGGTGCGTGCGGCCGCCGTCGCCCTGGCGGCCCTCGAAATTGCGGTTCGACGTCGACGCGCAGCGCTCGCCCGGCTCGAGGCGGTCGGCGTTCATCGCCAGGCACATCGAGCAGCCCGGCTCGCGCCATTCGAAGCCGGCATCGCGGAACACGCGATCCAGCCCCTCGCGCTCGGCCTGCGCCTTCACCGGACCCGACCCGGGCACCACCATCGCAACGCGGATGTTCGGCGCCACGCGGCGCCCCTTCGCCACCGCCGCGGCATCGCGCAGGTCCTCGATGCGCGAGTTGGTGCACGAGCCGATGAACACCTTGTCCAGCTTGATGTCGGTGATCTTCATGCGCGGCTTCAGGCCCATGTAAGCCAGCGCGCGCTCCATGCCGTCGCGCCTGGTCGCGTCCTTCTCGCGCTCGGGATCGGGCAGCTCGTCCTCGATGCTGAGCACCATCTCGGGCGAGGTGCCCCAGGTCACCTGCGGCCGGATCTCGCGCGCGTCCAGCACCACCTCGCGGTCGAACTTCGCGTCCGGGTCGCTGCGCAGCGTGCGCCAGTACGCGCAGGCGGCATCCCAGTCCGGACCCACCGGCGAGAAGGGCCTGCCCTTCAGGTAGGCGATGGTGGTGTCGTCCACCGCGACCATGCCGGCGCGCGCGCCCGCCTCGATCGCCATGTTGCAGATCGTCATGCGGCCCTCCATCGACAGCGCGCGTATCGTGCTGCCGGCGAACTCGATCGCGCAGCCGGTGCCGCCCGCGGTGCCGATCCTGCCGATCACCGCCAATACCACGTCCTTTGCCGTGACGCCGCGCGCGAGCGGCCCTTCGACCGTGACCCGCATGTTCTTCATCTTCTTCGTCACCAGGCACTGCGTGGCGAGCACGTGCTCGACCTCGGACGTGCCGATGCCGTGCGCGAGGCAGCCGAAGGCGCCGTGCGTGCTGGTGTGAGAATCGCCGCACACCACCGTCATTCCCGGCAGCGTGGCGCCGTTCTCGGGCCCGATCACGTGCACGATGCCCTGGCGCCTGTCGAGGAAAGGGAAGTAGACCTTGGCGCCGAACTCGCGCATGTTCGCGTCCAGCGTCTCGACCTGGATGCGCGCGATCGGGTCGACGATGCCGTCGATGCCGCGCTCCCAGCCGGTGGTGGGCGTGTTGTGGTCCGCGGTGGCGACGACCGAATCGATGCGCCAGGGCTTGCGCCCGGCGAGCCTGAGCCCTTCGTAGGCCTGCGGGCTGGTCACCTCGTGCACCAGGTGCCGGTCGATGTAGAGCAGCGCGGTGCCGTCATCCTCGACGTTCACCACATGGCTGTCCCACAGCTTGTCGTACAGCGTCTTGCTGCTCATCTTCGTCAACCGCTCTTTTGCGCGGAAAAGAACGTGATTTTACCTTACCGACGACCCTTTCTCGCGGCTTCATAGAGCGGCATCACGCGCGCGGCATACACTTGCAGGTCGGCGATGCGCGTGTCGTGCGACGGGTGCGTGGACAGGAACTCGGGCCCCTTGCCGCCGCCCAGCGCCTGCATCTTCTGCCACAGGCGGATCGCCGCGCGCGGGTCGTAGCCGCCGCGCGCGGCAAGCTCCACGCCGATGCGGTCGGCCTCGATCTCGTGCGTGCGCGAATTCGGCAGGTTGAAGGTGTAATCGAGGATCAGCTGCGTGAGATCCGCGGCGCCTGCCGGCGCGCCGGTCACCGCTGCGAGCACGCCCACCGCGATTCCCTGCCCCGCCGCCTGTGACGCGCGCTCGCGGCCATGCTCGCGCAACGCGTGCGCGATCTCGTGCCCCATCACCGCGGCGATCTCCTCGTCGCTCGCCTGCAGCCGGTCGATCAGGCCGGCGTAGACCGCGATCTTGCCGCCCGGCATGCACCACGCGTTCACCTCTTTCGAGCTGATGACGTTCACTTCCCACTGCCAGCCCGGGGCGTCGGGCCGGAACACGCCGGTCTGCGGGATCAGCCGCCGCGCGATCGCGCGCACGCGCTCTAGCTGCGCGGCATTGTTGTTCAGCAAGCCCTTCTGCGCCGCCGCGCCGGTGGCCTGCAGGTAGGCCCTGGCGGCGCTCTGGTTCACCGATTCCGCCGACAGCAGCATCGATTGCTGGCGGTCGACGCCGACCGCGCCGGCCTGCGTGGTCTGCACGGTCTGGCAGCCGGCCGCCAGCGCGGCGAGCACGGCCAGTGCGGCGAGTCTGAAGATTCGATTCATGACTTTCTGTCCTCGGGCATGCAGGCGATCAGGCAGGCTCCGGCAAGGCCGGCGAGGCTGCTCGCCGTGAACGTTACCGCAGGCCCCCAAGTTTGCCAGAGCCAGCCCGCCAGCAGCATGCCGACCGTTCCGCCCAGCCCGTACGACAGGCTCGCGTACAGCGCCTGCCCGCGCACTTCCAGCCTGCCGGCGAACATCCGGTGCACCATCGCCACCGAAGCCGCGTGGTAGGTGCCGAAGGTCAGCGCATGCAGCAGTTGCGCCGCCACCAGCACGCCTACCGAGTCGACGCCCCAGCCGATGGCGACGAAGCGCACCGCGGCGGCGGTGAAGCTCGCCAGCAGCACCGCGCGATACGAAAAGCTGCGAAACAGCCACGGCAGCACCAGGAAGACGACGATCTCGGCGGCGACGCCGATCGTCCACATCAGGCCGACCAGCGTCTTCGAATAGCCGTGCTGCACCAGGTACAGCGAATAGAACGCATACAGCGCGCCGTGCGCCACGGCCATGAAGAAACACGCGGCAAAAAACGCGGGCACGCCCGGCCGCGTCAGCAGCGGCCACAGGCGCTCGCCTGCCGCCGCCGCGGACTTCGCCGCCGGCGCCACCGCCGGCATGTACAGCGCGGCGACGAAGGTGGCCGCCATCAGCAGCGCGAACAGCGGCACCAGCAGCGCGACCGGCGAGGCATCCAGCATCGCGCCTACCGCGAATACGCTTGCCATGAAACCGATCGAGCCCCACAGCCGCACCGGGCCGTAGCCGCGGGGCCTGCCGGTCAGCACCGCCAGCGCGGTCGCCTCCACCAGCGGCAGGATGCCCGAGGAGAACACGCCGACCAGGCCGACGACGAGCAGCATGCCGGCGAGGCTGTGCACGTGCTGGAGCAGCGCGATCCCGGCGGTGCACAGCGCCGCCGAGCCGATGATGATGCCGCGGCGCGCGCCGCTGGCGTCGGCCAGCCAGCCCCACAGCGCCGGCGCGAAGATGCGCAGGAACTGCGGCAGCGCCAGCACCATGGAAATCTCCGCCGCGGTATGGCCGCGGTCCGCGAGCCACAGCGAGAAGTAGGCGCCGAAGGCGCCGATGTAGCAGAAATAGGCGAAGTAGAACCCGCCCAGCCGCGTCGCGCTGCCCACCGCCACGGCTCAGGCGGGCGCCGGGCCGGTCGTGCCGCGCACCACCAGCGGCGCGGGCAGTTCCTCGACGCGCCGCACGCGTTTGCCGGCGAGCCGCGCCAGCAGGCGCTGGCCGGCGAGCCGGCCGATCTCCGCGGAAGGCACGCGCACCGTGGTCAGGCCGGGGGCAATCTCGGCGGCAAGTTCGACGTCGTCGAAGCCGGCAATGGAAATGCGGCCCGGCACGTCGATGCCGCGCGCCTTGCATTCGAGCAGCGCGCCTATCGCCAGCGGATCGTTGCCGCCGACCAGCGCGGTGAAGCCCGGCGCATCGCTCAGCAGCCGCGCCATCGCGGCGCGGCCGGCAGCAACCGCGAACGGCGCCTCGACGATGCGCGCCGGTGCGAGTTCGATGCCGCGCGAAGCGAGCGCCTCGCACACGCCGGCAAGCCGGTCGCGCGCGCGGTCATTGCGCGCGGTCTCGCCTGCGATCACCGCAAACTCGCGGTGGCCGAGGTCAAGCAGGTGCTGCGTGACGCGTATCGACGCCAGACGGTGCGACAGCCCGATGCAATGCTGCTGGCCGCCCGGATCCAGCGACCAGGTGATCTCGAACGGCATGCCCGAGCGCGACAGGAGGGGCAGCAGCGCCTCGTCGTGGTCCATGCCGACCAGCACCAGGCCATCCACGCCGCGCTCGATCAGCGCGCGCGTTGCGGCAAGCTCGGCCCCCGGGTCGTAGTCGTGGCTTGCCAGCAGCAGCGTATAGCCGGCCTGCGACAGTTCGCGCGCCAGCGCGTGCGTGGCGCCGGCGAAGATCGGGTTGTCCACCGGCGGGAACACCGCGCCTATGGTGCGCGAGCGCCGCGTCGCCAGCGCCCTCGCCGCGCCGTGCGGCACGTAGCCGAGCATGCTCGCCGCTTCCTGCACGCGCGCGCGGGTTTCCTCGCGCACCAGCGCCGGTTCGGCCAGCGCCCGGCTGGCGGTGGCGAGCGACACGCCGGCGGCGCGCGCCACCTCCGCGAGACGGGGACTGCGGCTGCGTTCCATGGCACCGACTTTACACCGGGTTCGCATGGTGAAAGCGGTTGTAGCGCGGCGCCATGCTGCACCGCGTCTTGACTACGGGATTTGCAGGCCCTAGCCTGTCTGCAAGCGCTTTCATGTTTACCCGTTAGAGGAGGAAGTCCCGATGATCCATGCACGCCCGACATTTGCCCGTCTCGCCACGCTCGCCGTGGCGCTTGCGGTCGCCCCCTCGCTTGCGCTCGCGCAGGCCAAGGCCACCAAGATCCGCATCCAGTCGGTGATTCCGACCTCGGCGGACGAGGTGACGATGCTTAAAGAGTTCGCCAAGGACGTTGCCGACCTCACCAACAACACGGTGACGATGGAGGTACTGCCCGCCGGCGCGATCGTGGGTGTCAATGAAACCCTGGACGCGGTCGACAAGGGCCTGATCGAGGGCGGCTTCGCGTGGACGCACTACTGGTCCGGCAAGCACCCGGCGGCGACGCTGTTCGGCTCGCCCGCGGCGGGTTCCGGCGTCGGCCTGGACAATACCGCGTGGCTGTCGTGGTTCCTCTACGGCGGCGGCAAGGCGTTGTACGACGATCTGTGGAAAGAGATGAAGGTAAACGTCAAGGGCTTCATCCTGCAGCCGGTGGGTCCCGAGGCGCTCGGCTGGTTCAAGACGCCGATCAACTCGATGGCCGATTTCCGCAAGCTGCGCTTCCGTACTCCGCCGGGAATCCCGGGCCAGATCTACAAGGACATCGGCGTGGCATCGGTAGCGATGGGCGGTGGCGACATCCTGCCCGCGCTCGAAAAAGGCACCATCGACGCGGCCGAGTGGTGCTGCCCGAAGCCTGACATGACCTTCGGTTTCCACAAGGTGCTGAAGCACTACTACCAGCAGGGCCTGCACCAGGTGGTCGTGAACGCCGACGTTTACATCAACGGCGACGTCTTCAGGAAACTCACGCCGCACCAGCAGAAGGCGATCGAGGTCGCCGCCAACGCCTCGCTGACCAAGACCGTCGCCTATCGCATCCTCGAGAACGGCAAGGCGCTGAAGGAGCTCACCGATAAGCACGGCGTGATCCTGCATGACACGCCCGCCGAGTACTTCAAGGAGTACTCTGCCGCGGCGATGAAGAACTTCGAGGCGAACGCCAAGCAGAACGCGTTCTTCAAGAAGGTGTGGGACAGCCAGAAGGCCTTCGCCGACGTGGCGATCCCGTTCTGGGCCGACGCGCAGAAGTCCAACGCCGGCCTTACGGGCGCGTACGCCGAAGAAATCAAGAGGCGCAAGAAGAAGTAGCCCGCGGCAGGGCTCACGCGAAGCGGGCCCCGTGCCCGCTTCTTTTTTTGACATCGCCAGGGAGCCCCGGGAATGGCTGACACCAACCCCGTCGCCGACGAACTGATCGCCGGACGGCGCGACGACATCCGTCGCATGCCGGAGGACATGCCGCGCTGGATGGCGCGCATCATCCTCGGCATCGACGTCTTCAACAGCTGGATCGGCCGCCTGGCGGCCTGGCTGACGTTGCCGCTGATGTTCGCCATGGTCTACGAGGTGTTCGTGCGCTATGCATTCACCGCGCCGACCAGCTGGGCCTACGACATCAGCCGCATGATCTACGGCGCCATGTTCGTCATCGGCGCCGGTTACGCCCTGTCCAAGGGCGTGCACATCCGGTCCGACTTTCTCTACCGCAACTGGTCGGTGCGCACGCAGGGCCGCGTCGACACCGCGCTGTACGTGCTGTGCTACTTCCCGGCGATGCTGATATTCCTCTGGGTCGCCACGCAGTGGGCATGGACCGCAGTTGACCGCGGCGAGCGCGGCATGGACACCGCGTGGATGCCGCTGCTCGGGCCGATCAAGAGCTGCCTGCCGTTCGGCATCCTGTTCCTCGTCATCCAGGGCGTGTCGGAACTCCTGAAGAGCATCTACGCCGCGACCCGCGGGCGGTGGCCGGAATGAGCCCGGAAATCCTCGGCCTGGTGATGGTCGTCGCGATGCTGTTCGGCATCTTCGTCGGCTTTCCGATCTCGTTCACGCTGATCTTCCTCGGCCTGGTGTTCGGCTACTTCGGCTTCGGCCAGCTCGTGTTCTACCTGATGACGCTGCAGTTCTACTCCTCGATGATGGAGCAGACGCTGGCCGCGGTGCCCCTGTTCGTCTTCATGGGCATCATGATGGAACAGGCGAACCTGATGGAGCGATTGTTCGACGCGGTGCAGAAGATGCTCGCGCGCGTGCGCGGCTCGCTGTACCTGGCGGTGATGTTCGTCGCCACCATCTTCGCCGCCGCCACCGGCATCGTCGGCGCCTCGGTGACCATCCTCGGCATCATGGCCGGCAAGTCGATGATCCGCTCCGGCTACGACGTCAGGCTCTCCTCGGGGCTGATCTCCGCCGGCGGCACCCTCGGCATCCTCATCCCGCCCTCGATCATGCTGGTGGTGATGGGCCCGGTGCTCGAAGTGCCGGTGACGACGCTGTTCGCCGCGGCGATCATCCCCGGCATCATGCTGGCGCTGCTCTTCACCGGCTACGCCATGCTGCGCTGCCTGATCAATCCCGCGCTCGGGCCGGCGCTGCCGCTGGACCAGCATCCGAAGGACATGGCGGAAGTCTGGGGGCAGTTCTTCAAGGGCCTGGTGCCGCCCGCCGCGCTGGTGCTGTCGGCGCTGGGCAGCATCGTGTTCGGCTTCGCCACGCCCACCGAAGGCGCCGCCTGCGGTGCCTTCGGCGCCCTCGCGCTGACCATCGCCTACCGCCGGCTCACCTGGGAGAACCTCAAGGGCTCGCTGGTGAAGACGCTCGAGATCTCGGTGCTGATCCTGTTCCTGGTCGCCGCGTCGAACTTCTTCGGCGCGGTGTTCGCGCGGCTGGGCACGCCCACCATGCTCACCGAGGCGCTGCTGTCGCTGGACCTGAACCGCTACGTCATCCTCGCCATCATCATGGGCGTGATCTTCCTGCTCGGCTGGCCGCTGGAGTGGGTGCCGATCGTGCTGATCGTGGTGCCGTTCCTGCTGCCGCTGGTGCACAAGCTCGGCTTCGACCTCGCTTGGTTCGGCATCCTGGTCGCGGTCAACCTGCAGACCGCGTGGCTGTCGCCGCCAGTGGCGATGTCGGCCTACTTCCTCAAAGGCGTCGTACCCGAATGGCAGCTCGGCGACATCTACAAGGGCATGCTGCAGTTCATGGGCCTGCAGTTGCTGGGCCTGGTGCTGATCATCGCGTTCCCGCAGATCGTGCTGTGGCTGCCCGAACTCATCTACGGCAAGTGAGAGGCCGACATGGCGACTAGTCACCTGAAGCGAGCTGGCAAGACCCCCGAAACCGAGACCGGCAACGCGCGCAAGGTCGTCGAGGAGATGCTGGACGAGATCGGGCGCCGCGGCGAGGCCGCGGTGCGCGACTACGCGGCGAAGCTCGACAAGTGGACCGGCGACATCATCGTCACGCCGGATGAAATGGCACGGCGCACGCGCGACATTCCCGACGGCGTCAAGCGCGACATCGAGTTCGCCGCCGACCAGGTGCGCCGCTTCGCGCTGGCGCAGCGCGAATCGATGCGCGAGTTCCAGGTCGAACTGCGCCCGGGGCTCATCGCCGGGCAGCGCCTGGTGCCGGTGAACGTCGCCGGCTGCTACGTGCCCACCGGGCGCTACGCGCACATCGCCTCGGCCTACATGGGCATCGCCACCGCCAAGGCCGCCGGCGTGCCCATGGTGATCGCCTGCTCGACCCCGTTCCGCGGCGAAGGCGTGCATCCGGACGTGCTGTACGCGATGAAGGTGGCGGGCGCCGACGTGGTGATGACGCTGGGCGGCGTGCAGGCCATCGCGACGCTTGCCTACGGCCTGTTCACCGGCAAGCCCGCTGACATCATCGTCGGCCCGGGCAACAAGTTCGTCGCCGAAGCCAAGCGCATGCTGTTCGGCAAGGTCGGCATCGACGTCTTCGCCGGCCCTTCCGAAGTGGCGATCATCGCCGACGACTCGGCCGATGCGGCAATCGTCGCCTCCGACCTGGTGGGCCAGGCCGAGCACGGCCACGAATCCCCCGCCTGGCTGATGACCAGCTCGCGCAAGCTCGCCGACGAGGTGATGCGCCTGGTGCCGCAACTGATCGAGCGCCTGCCGCCGACCGCGCGCGACGCCGCCGGCGCCGCGTGGCGCGACTATGGCGAGGTCGTGCTGTGCGACACGCGCGAGGAACTGGTTGCCGCATCGGACGCCTACGCGCCCGAGCACCTCGAAGTGCATTGCAAGGACCTCGACTGGTGGCTCGCCAACCTGACCTGCTACGGGTCCCTGTTCCTCGGCGAGGAAACCACCGTGGCCTTCGGCGACAAGACCTCGGGGCCGAACCACATCCTGCCGACCAAGGGCGCGGCGCGTTATTCGGGCGGGCTGTCGGTGCACAAGTTCATCAAGACGGTGACCTGGCAGCGCATGACGCGCGAAGCGAACCGAGAGATCGCGCAGGTCACCGCGCGCATCTCCCGGCTCGAAGGCATGGAGGCGCACGCGCGCACCGCCGACGACCGCCTCGCCAAGTACTTCCCCGCCGACCGCTTCGACAAGGGCGCGCCGGTCGAGGCATGAGCCCGCAGGCGCTTTTCGACCTCACCGGCCGCGTGGCGCTGGTCACCGGCGGCAACTCCGGCATCGGCAACGCCATCGCCACCGCGCTCGCGGATGCAGGCGCCAACGTCGTTCTCGTCGCGCGCCGCGCGCAGGAGCTCACCGCCGCGCGCGACGCCATCGGCGCGCGCGCCGCCGCGATCACCTGCGACCTCGCCGACCGCAAGGCGCTCGCCGCCTGCGCCGCAGAAGCGCCCCACTTCTTCGGCGCGCCGGACATCCTGGTTTCCGCCGCCGGCGTGAACATCAGGAAGCCGATGCTCGAGATCACCGAGGCCGACTGGGACGCGAGCCTGCGCCTGAACCTCGATGCGCCCTTCTTCCTCGCACAGAAGCTCGTGCCGGCGATGATCGCCAAGGGCTGGGGCCGCATCATCAACATCGCGTCGCTGCAGTCGGTGCGCGCCTTCGGCAACAGCGGCCCCTATGGCGCCTCCAAGGGCGGCGTCATGCAACTGACGCGCGCGCAGGCCGAAGCCTGGTCGCGCCACGGCATCACCGCCAACGCCATCGGCCCGGGCTTCTTCGCCACGCCGCTCACCGCGCCGGTGGTGAAAGATGCGGCGCGCTGGCAGGCGATGGCAGACAAGACATTCATCGGCAGGAACGGCGAACTCGACGACCTGCGCGGCACGGCGATCTTCCTCGCCAGCCGCGCGTCCGACTACGTCACCGGCCAGACGCTGTTTGTTGACGGGGGGTTCTCGGCAGGATGAAAGCACTCGTATACACCGCACCGAATGAAGTGACGTACCGCGACGAGCCCGAGCCGCAGTTCGGCGACGGCGACGTGCTGATCGAGGTGGATGCGGTCGGCATCTGCGGCTCCGACATGCACGCCTACCATGGCCACGATCCGCGCCGCAAACCGCCGCTGATCCTCGGCCACGAACTGTGCGGCCGCGTCATCCAGGGCCCCGGCGCCGGCAGGCGCGTCACCGTCAATCCGCTGATCACCTGCGGCTACTGCGAGTACTGCGTGCAGGGCCGCGACAACCTGTGCGCCAACCGCACCATGATCGGCATGACGCGCGCCGGCGGCTTCGCCGAGCGCGTCAGCACCGCCGCCAGGGCGGTGATCGACATCCCGCAGGACATGGACACCCGCGCCGCCGCGCTCACCGAACCCGCCGCCACCGCGGTGCACGCGGTCAATGTCGCCATGAAGGCGCTGGTACGGCCGCTGCCCGAATGCCGCGTGCTGGTCCTGGGCGGCGGCGCCATCGGCATGCTGACCGCATTGCTGCTCGCGGGCTACGGCGTGCGCCATGTGCATGTGGCCGAAACCAATGCGCTGCGCCGCGCCGCGGTGGCGAAAGCCTCGGGCGCCGCGGTCTACGACCCGACCGCGCCCGGCGGCCCGGCGCCGAACAGCGTGGACCTGGTTATCGACGCGGTCGGCGCCAAAGCCACGCGCAACGCCGCGCTCGAGGCGGTGAAGCCCGGCGGCGTGGTCGTGCACGTCGGGCTTGCCGACTGGGCGAGCGAAATCGACATGCGCAAACTGACGCTGGCCGAGATCACGCTGATCGGCACCTACACCTACGCCACCGCCGACCTGCGCGCCGCCGCCGCCGCGCTGCACGAGGGCGCGTTCGGCGCGCTCGACTGGGTGGAAGAGCGTTCGCTCGCCGAGGGCGCACGCGCCTTCGACGACCTGCACCACGGCCGCGTCGCCGCGGCCAAGATCGTGTTGCGGCCCGGGGGCGCGTGACGCGCATGGAGTTCGACTACATCGTCGTCGGCGCGGGCACCGCGGGCTGCACGCTCGCCGCCCGGCTGTCGGAAGACGGCCGGCACAGCGTGCTGCTGCTGGAAGCCGGCCCGAAGGACTCCTCGCCGTGGATCCACCTCCCC
Source organism: Burkholderiales bacterium (assembly GCA_050248795.1). Taxonomy (GTDB): domain Bacteria; phylum Pseudomonadota; class Gammaproteobacteria; order Burkholderiales; family SG8-39; genus CAZTDU01. The sequence continues at coordinate 54,428 of JBFWRS010000023.1, forward strand.
ATCGGCTACGGCAAGACCATGTTCCACCCGGTGCTCAACTGGAAGTTCGAGACCGAGCCCGAGCCGTCCATGGACAACCGGCGCATCTACTGGCCGCGCGGGCGCTGCCTCGGCGGTTCATCGTCGATCAACGGCCTCATTTTCGTGCGCGGCCAGCCCGAGGACTACGACCACTGGGCGGCGCTCGGCAACCGCGGCTGGGGCTGGAACGACGTGCTGCCCTGCTTCAAGCGCCAGGAAGCCAATTCGCGCGGTGCATCTCAGTACCACGGCGGCGACGGCCCGATCGCCTGCAGCGATATCCCGGGCAAGCACGAGCTGATCGAGGCGATCATCGCCGGCGCCGGCGAGCTCGGGGTGCCGCGCACCGACGACTTCAACGCCGGCAACCAAGAGGGCGTCGGCTACTACCAGCTGTTCACGAAGAACGGCATGCGCGCATCCAACGCGGTGGGCTACCTGCGCCCGGCGCGCGGCCGTGCCAACCTGAAGATCGAGACCGACGCGCACGCGCAGCGCGTGCTGTTCGAGGGCCGCCGCGCCGCGGGCGTCGAATACCACCAGGGGGGGGCGCTCGTCAGCGCGCGCGCGCGGCGCGAGGTGATCCTCGCCGCGGGCGCGCTGCAGAGCCCGCAGCTGCTGCAGCTCTCGGGCATCGGCCCGGGCACGCTGCTGCAGCGCCACGGCATCCCGGTACTGCACGAATTGCCCGGCGTCGGCGAGAACCTGCAGGACCACCTGCAGATGCGCCTGGTGTACAAGTGCACGAAGCCGATCACCACCAACGACGACCTCGCCACGTGGTGGCGCAAGGCCGCGATCGGCCTGCAGTGGCTGCTGTTCCGCCAGGGCCCGCTCGCCATCGGCATCAACCAGGGCGGCCTGTTCACCCGCGTGCTGCCGGAATCGGCCACGCCGGACATCCAGTTCCATTTCGCCACGCTGTCGGCCGACCTTGCCGGCGCGACGCCGCACCCCTTCTCCGGCTTCACCTTCAGCGTCTGCCAGTTGCGGCCGGCATCGCGCGGCCATGTGCGCATCAAGTCCGCGGATGCGCGCGACGCGCCGGCGATGCAGCCGAACTACCTCACCGAGGAGCTCGACCGCCGCTGCGCGGTGGCAGGCGTGAAGTTCGCGCGCAAGCTCGCCGGCACCACGGCGATGCAGGCCTACGTCGCCGACGAATACCGCCCCGGGCGCGGCGCGGTGAGCGACGAAGACCTGCTCGGCTTCTGCCGCGCGCAGGGCGCGACTATTTTCCATCCCGCCGGCACCTGCAAAATGGGCAAGGATCCGCTCGCGGTGGTGGACGACGAGTTGCGCGTGCACGGCGTCGAGCGGCTGCGCGTGGTGGACTGCTCGATCATGCCGACGCTGGTGTCGGGCAACACCAACGCGCCGGTGACGATGATCGCCGAGCGCGCCGCCGACCTGATTCGCGCCGGCGCCTGAGCGCGCGCCGCGTGCTATAAACCGGCGGCCATGCCGCAGCTGCAACCGTCCCGCGCCGCGTTCTACGTCCTCTTCACCGCCTCGGGATTCGCGGGGCTGATCTACCAGTCGATCTGGACGCACTACCTCAAGCTGTTCCTCGGCCACGCGGCCTACGCGCAATCGCTGGTGCTGATCGTGTTCATGGGCGGCATGGCCGCCGGCAGCGCGTACGCCGGCCGGCGCTCGGCGCGCATCGCCAACCCGCTGCTCGGCTACGCCGCCGCCGAGGCGGCGATCGGCCTGTTTGCCCTCACCTTCCACGGCGTCTTCGAGGCGGTGACCGACTGGTCCTACGCCAGCCTGCTGCCCGCGCTGGGCAGCGCGTCGGCCGCGCTGGCGGCGAAGCTCGCGGTTTCCTGCCTGCTGATCCTGCCGCAGTCGGTGCTGCTCGGCATGACCTTCCCGCTGATGAGCGCCGGCCTGGTGCGCGCGCAGCCCGGCAGCTCCGGCGAGTCGATCTCGATGCTGTACTTCACCAACAGCTTCGGCGCCGCGGTCGGCGTGCTGGGCAGCGGCTTCGTGCTGATCGGCGCGGTCGGCCTGCCCGGCACGCTGCAAAGCGCCGGCGTCATCAACCTCGCGCTGGCGCTGGTGGTGTGGCTGATCGCGCGCCCGGTGCGCAACCCGGCGCTCGCGCCGCGCGACGATGCCGAGCCCGGCGCGGCGCGGCTGCTGATCGCGGTCGCCTTCCTGACCGGCCTCGCGTCCTTCGTCTACGAGATCGCGTGGATCCGCATGCTGTCGCTGGTGCTGGGCGCGTCCACGCATTCGTTCGAGCTGATGCTGTCCACGTTCATCCTCGGCCTCGCGCTGGGCGGGCTGGCGGTGAGGAAGCTGGTCGACACGCACGCGCAACCGGAGCGGCTGCTGGGCTGGGTGCAGGTGGCGATGGGGCTGCTCGCGCTATCCACGCTGGTGGTGTACGACCGCACCTTCGAGCTGATGGAGTTCCTGATGCGCGGCCTGGCGCGGACCGAGGCCGGCTACGCGCTCTACAACCTCACCGGCCAGCTGGTGGCGGCGCTGGTGATGCTGCCGACCACCATCTGCGCCGGCATGACGCTGCCGCTGATCACCGGCGCGCTGCTGCGCCGCGGCGCCGGCGAGTCGGCGATCGGCAGGGTCTACGCCTGGAACACGCTCGGCGCCATCGCGGGCGTGCTGGCGGCGGTGCACATCGGCCTGCCGATGCTCGGCCTGAAGGGCGCGATGGTGGCGGCGAGCCTGCTCGACGCGGCGCTGGGGTTGCTGCTGCTGTACCTCTACGGCCGCTCGCGGCGCGTGCTGGAATTCGCCGCCGGCCTGTGCGCGGCGGCGTTCCTGTCGGTGGCGATCGGCTTCGAGCTGGACGCCAACAAGATGACCGCCGGCGTGTTCCGCCACGGCGAGCTCGCCAGCTCCCGCGACGCCAGGGTGCTCTACAAGAAGGACGGCAAGACCGCGACCGTGCACCTGGTCGAATACCCCGGCGCCACCAGCCTGCGCACCAACGGCAAGTCCGACGGCTCGGTGAACATGGACAAGGACGGCGCGCCGGGCTCGGACGAGGTGACGATGGTGCTCACCGGCGCGCTGCCGCTGGCGCTGAAGCCCGAGGCGCAGTCGGCGGCGGTGATCGGCATCGGCACCGGGCTGACCATGCACACGCTGCTGCAGAGCCTGCTGATCGGCCGCGTCGAGACGGTGGAGATCGAGGCCGCGATGGCCGAGGCGGCGCGCGGCTTCATGCCGCGCAACAGCGCCGCCTTCGCCGACCCGCGCGGCACCATCCACATCGACGACGCGAAGACGTTTTTTTCCACGCACAACCGCCGCTACGACATCATCATCTCCGAGCCCTCCAACCCCTGGGTCAGCGGCGTGGCGAGCCTGTTCACCACCGAGTTCTACCGCCGCATCCGCACGCACCTGAACCCTGGCGGCATGCTGGTGCAGTGGTTCCAGCTCTACGAAATCGATGCCTCGCTGCTCGCCTCGGTGATGCAGGCGCTGGGCGGGGAGTTCCAGCACTACGCGGTGTACGCGCCGAGCGACCACGACCTGCTGATCGTCGCCTCGCAGACGCCGCTGCCGCGCATCGATGCGCGCGTGTTCGAGCAACCCGGCGTGGCGAAGGAACTGTGGCGCATCGGCGTGCTGTCGCCCGGCGACCTGGACGCGCGCTACATCGGCAGGCGCGCGACGCTCGAGCCGCTGTTCGCAAGCTACGGCATCGCCGCGAATTCGGACTACTACCCGGTGCTGGACCTGAACGCCGCGCGCCACCGCTTCGTCGAGAAAAGCGCCGCCGACGTGGTCGGGATGCTGAACCTGGGCGTGCCGATGCTGGACATGCTGGAACCGGGCGCGGCGCGCCGGCCGGTGAACCCGCTGCACGAAGGCGCCCAGCACTTCGAGCGCGTCGAAAGATCGCGCGTCGCCGCGTACATCCGCGATTTCTTCCTCGAGCGCACGCCGCCCGAGCCGCACGGCATCCCGGCGCAACTGCAGAAGGACATCGAGCTGGTGAAACTCCGGCTGGTCAACTGCCGCGACGCGCGCGACCGCGACGTCTGGCTGCACAGTGTGCTGCGCATGGCGCGCGAGATGAACCCCTACCTGCTTCCCGAGGACGCGACGCGGGTGTGGGACCTGATGCTGCATTCGCCCTGCGTCGGCACGCTGCACGAATTCCAGCGGCGCTGGCTGCGCATGTACGGCGCGGTGGGCGCGCGCGACGCCAAGCAGATGGCGGAGCTGGGCTCGCTGCTGCTGGCGACGCAGACCGACCTGAGCAACGACGCGCTGGAGTACCTGCTGATGGCGGGCATGAGCGGCTACCTCGCCGGCGGCCAGCCCGAACACGCGCGCCAGCTCTGGGTCTGGTACGCCGACCGCATCCCGCACGCCGCCGCGAGCCCCGCGTTCCGCCTGCTGCGCTGCCACGCCGCCCGCGGCGACACCACCGCCTGCGCCGACGCCTTCGCCGCGTTCCGCTAGACGTCCGCCAGGCCGACCCCCTGCCTACTCGCGCACGGCACGCACCGGCGTCGCCGTCAGCCGTGCGAACATTCCCAGCGCGATCAGCAGGACCGCCGCGCTGACGATGATCGCCGCCGGGTAGTACAGGAAGCCGGCGAGATCCTTCTGGCTGTACTTGATCACCATGATCAGCGATTCCAGCACCAGCGCCACCACCACCACGCTGCCGAAGCGCGCGACGCCGCGCCGGATGCGCGCCATGACGTTCTGCGGCTTGCCCTCGTGGTCGTATTCCTGGTGCACGATCTGCGCCAGCTCGTACACCGCGAGCGCCACCACGCCGGTATGCAGTCCCTTCACCAGTCCCTCCATGTAGTCGCCGTCATCCATGATCGGCGTGGCGAACTCGATCAGCGCGAATGCCATGAAACACACCGACAGCGCAAAGAACATCAACGCGAACGCGGGGATGAACAGGCGCGGCAGCGCATTGATGGCGCGATTGAGCGCATCCAGCGGCTGAGCGGCGAAATATGTCGTGCGGGCTTCGTCTACTGCGGCATCGGCTTGCATCGGGGGGATTCCTTCTCGGCGTTCTGAGATGCGCCCGGACGGGCGCGCGCGAGCCCCGATGCTAGCGCCATCGCTGCGCGGGCGAAACTGTCGCGCCGCGGCGACGCGCTAAAGGCTGTCGTAGTACTGCGACATCTTCTGCCGCAGCGCCGCGTCCGGCAGCGCGCCTTGTCCTGCGCCGAGGTTGTCGCGCATGTGCGCGGGATCCGAGGTCGCCGGAATCACGCAGGTGACTGCCGAATGCGACACGATCCACTTGAGGAAGTACTGCGCCCAGCTCGCGATGCCGAGCTGCGCCGCCCACGGCGGCAGCGCCTTGCCGCGCGTGCGCCGGAACATGTCGCCGGTGGCGAACGGCCGGTTGACGATCACCGCGACGCCGAGGTCCCGCGCGAGCGGCAACAGCCTGTCCTCCGCCTCGCGTTCCGCCAGCGAATAGTTGATCTGCACGAAATCGTAGTTCTTCGTCTTCAGCCAGCGCTCCACTTCGCGGTGCGCCGACGCGGTGTAGTGCGTGATGCCGACGTAGCGCACGCGCTGCTGCCGCTTCCACTCGAGCAGCGTCGCAGTATGCGCCTCGATGTCGAGCAGGTTGTGCACCTGCATCAGGTCCATGCGGCCGCCGCGCATGCGCTCGATGGAGCGCTGCATCTGCCGGATGCCCTCGTCCCGGCCGCGGGTCCACACCTTGGTGGCGAGGAACAGCGTCTCGCAGATGCCGAGTTCCGCGCACAGCTCGCCCGCCACCGATTCGCTCGCGCCGTACATGGGCGAAGAGTCCACCACGCGACCGCCGGCCTCGTGCAGCGCCTGCAGCACTGCCTTCAGCGGCGCGCGCGCCGCGCCATCGGCGCCGACGTCGAACGCCTTCCAGGTGCCGAGGCCGATGACCGGCAGCGCTTCGCCGCTCGAAGGAATTGTCCGTGTATGCATGATCTGCGCGCCGC
>JBFWRS010000024.1:0-59629 GCA_050248795.1 Burkholderiales bacterium
CACGCGGGTCTGCGGCCCGCGCGAGGCCAGCACCTCGGCGTCCGCGCCGGCCGCGACGATGCGCCCGCCGCTCACCGCCAGCGCCGCCACCGTGCGGCTCGACGCGTCCAGCGTATGGATGCGACCGTTGTGAAGTATCAGTTCAGCTGCTGCCACGCGCCCTCCCGCATTGCCGAACGGGCCTGGATCGCCCGCTCGCATTGCGTTCATACTAGCCGACCATGAAACTCGAAAATCGAACTGCAATCGTCACCGGCGCCGGCGGCGGCATCGGCAAGGCCATTGCCGCGGCGTTCGCAGCCGAGGGCGCGCGGGTCGTCATCGCCGACCTGAAGAACGCCGTTGCTGCGGCGGAAGAGATCGCCGCGAGCGGCGCCGCGGTGCGCGGCATTGCCTGCGACGTGGCGAGCGAGGCCGATTGCGCCCGCCTGGCCGATTTCACGCAGCAGGCCTTCGGCGGCGCGGACATCCTGGTGAACAACGCGGCGATATTCGCCGCGCTGAAGCCCAAGCCGTTCCACGAGATTTCCGCGGACGAATGGCGCCGCGTCATGGAAGTCAACACGCTCGGCCCGTTCCTCAGCGCGAAGGCGCTCTACCCGCTGCTGAAGCGCTCGCCTGCGGCGCGCATCGTCAACATTTCCTCGGGCGTGGCCTTCAAGGGCAATCCGCTCTACCTGCACTACGTCGCCAGCAAGGGCGCGGTGCTGTCGATGACGCGCGCGATGGCGCGCGAAATGGGCGCGGACGGCATCCTGGTCAACGGCATCGCGCCGGGTTTCACGCTGTCGGAAGGCGTGGCGGCAAATACCGAGCTGATTGCCGGCGCGCGCGCACCGTCGCTGGCCGGCCGCGTCATCGGCCGCGACATGTATCCGGCGGACCTGGTGGGCGCGGCGGTGTTCTTCGCCGGCCCGGATTCGGCGTTCATCACCGGGCAGACGCTGGTGGTGGACGGCGGCGCCTACTTCCACTGACGCCCGCGTTGTCGCGCTCAGCGCGCGGCAGGCGGAACCGGAAAGCCGAGCGCCAGCAGCGCTTCCAGCCTGGCCGCAAGCGCGAGCAGTTGCGCGTCCGCGTACCAGCGCCCGACCAGCTGGATTCCCACCGGCAGGCCGTCGCGCGTGAAGCCGACGGGCAGGCTCAACGCCGGATGGCCGGTCAGGTTGAACAGGTTCAGGTACGGCGCCCAGGCCTCGCGCGGGTCGCCCGCCTCCTTGCCGTCGATGCGGATCGGCTCGGTGGCGCCGTGCGACACCGACAGCGGCGCGCACGCGGTCACCGGCGTGGCCAGCCATTCGTGCTTCGCAAACCAGCCCTGCACCGCGCGAAAGTACGCCGTGCGCCGGTAGGTGGCGGCGAGCAGTTGCTGGCCCGACAGCGCGCCGCCGGCGCGTATGCCCTCGACGAACCCCGGGTCGAGCCTGTCTGCAACCTTGTCGATGGTGGCAAAGTAGCGCGCGGCCCAGTTCGACTGCTGCAGCACGCGCCAGGCTGCGTCGGCGGGTTCCAGCTTCTCGTCCAGCGTCTCGACCAGCGCGCCCTCGGCCGCGAGCCGCGCCAGCGCCTGTTCGCACAGCGCGCGGATTTCATCCTCCAGCAGCGCGTTGCCAAGCAGCGGCCGCCAGGCGATGCGCGCGCCCTTCAGTTCGAAGGGCGCGGCGAGCGTGTCCGCCGCGCGCGGCGCCGGCACGGCGATCGAATGCGGGTCGGCCTGGTGAGGGCCCGCCATCGCGTCCAGCATCAATGCGGCGTCGGCGACGTTGCGCGACATCACGCCGAGGTGGATGAAGTTGTTGAAGCCGTCGGGCACCTGGTTGTGCGGCACCAGGCCAAGCGTCGGCTTCATGCCGACGATGCCGCAGCAGGCCGCCGGCAGCCGCGTCGAGGCGCCCGCGTCGGTGGCGAGCGACAGCGGCCCCATGCCGGCGGCGACCGCGACCGCCGAGCCGCCGCTGGAGCCCCCCGGCGTGCGCTCCGTGTTCCACGGATTGCGCGTAATGCCGGTAAGCGGCGAGTCGGTGAGCAGCTTGAAGGCGAATTCCGGCGTCGTCGTCTTGCCGACCAGTACCGCGCCGGCAGCCGTCAGGCGCGCGACCGCGACCGCGTCTGCATCGGGCACGTTGTCCGCCATCAGGCGCGAGCCCCAGGTGGTGCGCACGCCTTTGGTGTTGATGATGTCCTTCACCGAGACGGGTACGCCGGCGAGCGGCCCCACCGTCTCGCCGCGTCCTATCGCCGCATCCACTGCCGCGGCCTGCGCCAGTGCCTCGTCCTCGCACACCGTGACGAAGGCGTTGAGCGAAGCTTGCAGGCGCCGGATGCGCGCCAGGCACTCGCTGGTCGCGGCTACCGCGGTGGTCTCGCCCGAGCGCACGCGCGCGGCGAGTTCGCCTGCTGAGGTGAATGCCGTATCGTTCATTGACTGCCCTTTCGTGACGGCGCACTCGCGCCGGGATAAACTGCGCCGCCCCCATGAGCTCGAGGAAGAACACCGCTGCCAGCGAGCCGCGCCTGCCGCTGTGGTCGCGCGCCGGCTACCTGGTGCGGCGCGTGCACCAGATCAGCCACGCGCTGTGGGCCGAGGAGCTCGGTCACGCCAGCGTGACGCCGGTGCAGTACGGCGTGCTGACCGCGCTGTCGGTGCGCGGCGAACGCGACCAGATCACGCTCGCGGAGGACGTCGGCATCGACCGCACCAATGTCGCCGAGGTGCTGTCGCGGCTGGAAGCGCGCAAGCTGGTGCGCAGGAAACCCAACCCGGCCGACCGGCGCGCGCGCCTCGCTTCGCTGACGCCGAAGGGGCGCGAGCTGGTTGCCGGACTGTTTCCTTCCATGCAGCGGGCGCAGGATCGCCTGCTCGCCGCGCTGTCGCAAAAGGAGCGCGACCAGTTCATGGCGACGCTGGTGCGCCTGATCGAGGCGAACCGGGAGCTAGGCCGCAACATGCTGCGGGGAGACTAGGCCGGGTACCCCGGACCGGGTACCGCTAGACGGGATAAACAAGGTCGTTCGCGATCAGCACCGTCTCGTAGATGCACTGCCGCTCCTTCAGCAGCAGCCTGCCGCCCTCGCGCACGAAGGTATCGTAGTAGCGGCCGGACTGCTGGATCGTCGTCGGGCCGTCCACCAGCGTCTGCAGCAGCAGGTAGTTCGACTGCGCCTTGACCGCGCCGCCCTCGGCCGAGAGCACGCGCACGTTGCTGACGAAATGCTGCAGGTAGCGCGGCGCGAACATCTGCGTGTTGCGGATCGCGAAGGCGCGGTCGCGCATCATCGCCTTGCTGTCGGCGTAGACCAGTCCGACCGGCAGCCCGGCATCCGCGTTCTCGCGCGCGGTGATGCGGTAGACCGCGTCCTCGGTGAAGAAGTCCGGCCACTCGTCGAGCGCGCCGCGATCGAGCACATGGCAGTACTCGGCGTGAAACTCCTCGATCTCCAGGCGCAGCTCGCGCACGCTCTTCGGGTCCGCGGCCGGCATGTCGTAGCCCGGGTACATCAGAGCCCCATCTCGGTGCGGTAGTAACGGAACATCGCGCGGATCGCCGCTTCGTCGATCAGCGAGTTAGTGCTGCCCTCGGTCGTGCCGCCGAGCTTGAGGATCCCCTCGCCGGTCGACGAGCGGCGCACGCCCTCCTGCATGAACTTGATCGCCTCGTTGTCCTCCAGCCCGAGAAACCCGGACGGCCCCATGAGGTTGCCCTGGCGCAGCCGGTGCTGCGTCATCTCCTCGGTGTCGTCCTCGTAGCCGAACATCGTCCACAGCATGATCATGCTGTGCGGGCCGTTCGGGACGATGTGCCGCACGCCCAGCGTGTTCAGCTCGCGCTGCACGATGAGGTTCGGCCAGATCGTCTGCATGGTCACCGACCAGGGCGAGTCGAACTCGCGCACGTATTCGAGGAAGCGGCCGTCGGCGAGCTTGAAATCCTCGCGGAAGGCGCGCATCTCCTTCTTCGACGATTCGTCCAGCACCGAATCGACGTTGTCGGGCTTGGCCGAGGCCATCGTGCCGTGGCGGCCCTGCGGATCGGCGATCATCGCCGACTTGCTGCCCGCAACCACCAGACCGAAGGTGACGAGGAACGAGTGCAGCAGCGTCGCGTGGTACGGGTCCTTCAGGTTCTCGTGGTACAGCTTCCAGTTGCCCGGCAGCTCGTTGCGGTAGTAGCCGAGGATCTTCAGCTTCTTCCTGCCGAAGACGACGTCGAAGTCCTTGCGGATCTCGGGCGTCAGGTATTCGGCGACCGGCTCGATGTCATCCGCGTAGGACGCGAACACAACGCCGTTGTAGACCTCGACCTTGAGCTTCTTCAGGCCGTGGTCGGCGTTCTTGAAGTCCTTGGGCATGCCGCCGCCGACGCCCTTAAGGCCGCGCTTGAAGGGAATTCCCTGCAGGTTGCCCACCAGGTCGTAGGACCAGTTGTGGTACGGACAGACGAATTCCTTTGCGTTGCCACGGTGCTGGCGGCAGAACTCGACGCCGCGGTGCGCGCAGCGGTTCTCGAACACGTGCACGCTGCCGTCGGTATTGCGCGACACCACCACCGGCGTCGGCCCGACGAATGAGCGCTTGTAGTCTCCGGGGTTGGCCACCTCGGCTTCCAGCGCGACATAGTTCCACGTGCGGCCATGGAAGATGCGCTCGACCTCGCGCTGGTAGATCTCCGGGCTGGTATAGATCCAGTCCGGCACCACGCTGTTGCCCGCGGCAGGCCACTTGAATTCGCCGCCGCCGTTGCGCGGCTCTTCCTTGGCAAAAGTGCCTGGTTCACCGATCACTGTGTTTGCGCTGTACATGCTTCCTCCGGTCTGCCCCGTTGGGTGTGGAATCAGGCGGCCGCGCGTTCTGCGGCCAGGTCCTTGAGCTTGGTTCGCGCATCTGCCAGCGCCGCTGCGGCGACCGGCGTGCGAGCCTCGATGAGCCTGCGCGCCATGCGGATCTCGCCGCCGGCGTTGAAGGCGGTCGCGCAGGCGATGCGCTCGCCGACAAGCGAGAACGCGACTGCACGCCCGCTCGCCGGATCGCCGCGCCACACCGTGCGCGCGCCGGGTTCGGGCAGGCCTGCCACCTGCATGTTGACGCCGTGCTGGTCGGACCAGAACCACGGCACCTCTGCGTACGGCGCGGGCGTGCCCGCGATGTTCTTCGCCACCGCGATCGCCTGGTTCTGCGCGTTCTGCCAGGATTCCAGGCGTACGCGCCGGCCGAGCAGCGGGTTGTAGTGGCTGGTGACGTCACCGGCCGCCCAGATGCGCTCGACCGTGGTGCGGCCGAATTCGTCGGTGACGATGCCGTCCGCGGACGCCGCGCCGGCCATCTCGGCGAGTTCGGTGTTGGGGATGATGCCGATGCCGATGACGACCACGTCTGCCGGTACCCGCGTGCCGTCGGCGAGCGCCACCGCCGACACGCGCCTGCCGCCTGCTGCAGGCTGCAGCGCGGACACCGCGGCACCCAGCCGCACGTCGACGCCATGCGCGCGGTGCAGGCGCTCCACCACTGCGGCGATGTCGGCCGGCAGCGCGCGCTCCAGCAGCGCGGGCTGGCGCTCGAGCACGCACACCGAAAGCCCGCGCTTCACCGCGGTGGAGGCCACCTCCAGGCCGATGAACCCGCCGCCGATCACGACCATGCGCCTGCCGGGCTGGAGTTCTTCCGCGAGGCGCCTGCTGTCCGCGATGGTGCGCAGGTAGTGCACGCCCTCGAGCGTGTCGTCGGCGCCCGGCAGCGGCCGCACCCGGCTGCCGGTGGCGAGTACGAGGTGCTCGTATTCCAGACGCGCGCCGCTGTCCAGCAGCACGCTGCGGCTCGCCGGTGCGATCGCCTGCGCGCGCACGCCGGTAAGAAGCTCGATGTCCTTGCCGCGCCAGTACTCGCGCGGGTGCAGCCGGGTGGACTCGGCGGCCTCGTCTCCCGCCAGCACGCCCTTGGAAAGCGGCGGCCGCTCGTAGGGCGGCTCGGGCTCGTCGCCGACCAGCGCGATCGCGCCTGCGTGCCCCGCCGCGCGCAGCGCCTCGGCGGCACGGCCGCCGGCCTGCCCGGCGCCGATGATGAGGATGCGACCGTGGCTGCCCACGCCTCAGGCCTCGATGTCGACGTAGACCTTGCCCGCCTCGACCTTCACCGGGTAGACCTTCACCGGCTCGGTGACCGGCGCGCACATCGCATTGCCGGTGGCGAGTTCGAAGCGTCCCTGGTGCAGCGGGCACTCGATGCAGCCGTCCTCGACATAGCCGTCGGACAGCAGTGCGTACTGGTGCGTGCAGACGTTGTGCACGGCATGCAATTCGCCCCCGCTGCGGCAGACCGCCACCTGCAGCGTGCCGACGGTCACGCCGATTGCTTCGTCATCGCCGATCGCATCCGCATCGGCCACCGCGTGCCAGGCCATCAACAACCTCCGCCTTCCGATAATTGATCAGTGTACCCCGTATTTGCCGAATCTAGCATGCGGGGGCGCGCTGTCAAGTGGGGCGGTTCAGGTCCTCGCGCGGCGCTCCCTTTCCACGTGCATGCGCACCAGGAACAGCAGCAGCGGATGTACCCCCGCGGCGACGATCCCCGGGGCGTCGAAATCGACCAGCATGCGCCGGTGTTCCGCGCCCAGCCGGTAGCGCGCCGCGTAGGCTCCTGCGTCGGCGAAATAGGCGTCGCGGGCGCCGGGGTCGTTGGCGAGCGCGTGCAGCGCGTCGGTGAGCTCCGCCAGCTGCGGTGCGATCGACGGGTAGTGCGGCGCCGCAGGCTTGCCCGCGACCGGCGTGATCCAGCCGAGAGACGCATAGTTATGGTGCCAGCTCGGATCGAGCTGCACGATATCGGGCTTGCGCTCGCCGAGCGCACCCGCGGCCACCGCCCAGCAGCGCAGCTCGATGTTGCCGGTGTCGTCCAGTTCCGCTTCGTCGTATCCGAGCAGCGACTTCAGGCGCCCTGCCTTCATCGGCTCCAGCGCCGCCTTGTCGAATTCCAGCGCCGGCTGGCTGTAGCGGTCGGTGCCCGGGAAATGCGACATGCCGCCGCTGGCGACCACCACGCAGCGCAGCCCGAGCAGCGCGACGCCGCGCGCCAGCGCCTGGCCGAACTGGTAGCAGCGCTCCATCGTCGGCTGCGGCGGCAGGTACGCGTTCACGTAGACCGGCAGCACCGGCGCATCGCCCAGCCCCAGGTGCGTCATCGGGATGCCGAGCGCGTAGTCGATTTTCGCCGAGCTGGTGAACGCGGGGTCGAAGCCGGCGCGATAGAGGTCGCGCACGATCGCGAACGCTGCCTCGCTCGCGAGGCGGAAGCGGAACTCGCGCCCGGCGAACTCGCCATGCCCCTCGCCGCCCACATGCAGCGTGAACGGCGGCGCGCAGTGCTGGAAGAACTGCTGCGCGTGGTCGTTGCCGATGACGATCCACAGGTCGGGCGCGAGCGCCTTCAGGCCGGCGCCGATGCGCGCAGCCACCTCCTGCACGCGGGCGATCGTGGCCTTGTCCTCGGTGTCCGGCTGGGTGAAGAACTGGGGCGCGTGCGGCAGCATCGCGCCGCCGAGGATGTTCGGGATCAGCATTGCGTCTCTCCTTGGGTGCGCGGATGATATCGCGCGATTCGCCCGCCCACTCACTGGTAGCATCCCGCCATGAGCACGCGACTTCCCCCGGCCATCCGCCGCGACATCGATCGTGTCCCCGCCGACATCATCGCGAAGGCGAAGAATTTTCCTGCGTCGATCCTCGCCGATGTCGCCGGCCGCCGCGGCACGCTCGGCGGCCGCATCCAGGCGATCAGCAAGGCAATGCGGGTCGCCGGTCCGGCGTTCACGGTGGAGGTGCGCCCGGGCGACAACCTGATGATCCACGCCGCGCTGATCCTGGCGCAGCCGGGCGATGTCATCGTCGTCGACGGCAAGGGCGACCTTTCGTGCGCGCTCACCGGCTCGCTGATGGCGGCGCATGCGAAGGCGGCAGGCATCGCCGGCTTCATCATCGATGGCGCGGTGCGCGACACCGACGAATGCGCGAACGGGGATTTCCCGGTATTTGCCGCGGGCTGCAATCCGAACGGGCCGACCAAGGCGGTCGCCGGCCGCATCAACTGGCCGGTGTCGCTCGCCGGCACGGTGGTGAATCCCGGCGACCTGGTCGTCGGCGACGCCGACGGGGTCGTCGTGCTGGCGCGCGAAGTCGCGGCAGCAGTGCTCGCAGGTGCCCAGGCCAAGATCGACAGCGAGGCCGCGCGCGTCAGCGACATCCGCGAAGGCCGGCTGGTCATGGACTGGGTCGCGGACGCGCTGCGCAAGGCGGGCGCGCTCGGCGACAAGGAAGCGCTCTAGCGTTCCAGCAGCTGCTTCTTTTCCATCGCCTGCGCCCACTCGTCGGCATCCGGAGGAGCGGGCTTTCTCTCGATGATCGGTTTCCAGAGCCTGGCCAGTTCCGCGTTCAGCGCGGTGAACTCGCGCTGGCTGTCGGGAACGTCATCCTCGGCATAGATCGCCTCGACCGGGCACTCGGCCACGCACAGCGTGCAGTCGATGCACTCGTCCGGGTCGATCACCAGCATGTTCGGCCCTTCGCGGAAGCAATCCACCGGGCAGACGTCCACGCAGTCGGTGTACTTGCACTTGATGCAGCGTTCGGTGACAACGTAAGTCATATGAATCAAGAGTTTAGCATCAGGCTTGGGTTTGCGCCCCGGCGCCCCCATAATTCAGACTCCCCCGCAACAACGCAGAGGTCACATGAGCAGTAGCCAGATCAAGCACACCACGGACGATTCGTTCGAACCCGACGTCCTCAACTCCGACGTCCCGGTCCTGGTCGATTACTGGGCCGAGTGGTGCGGCCCATGCAAGTCGATCGCGCCGATCCTCGAGCAGGTCGCGAGCGAGTACGACGGCCGCATCAAGATCGCAAAGATCAACGTCGACGAGAACAAGGTGGTACCCGCAAAATTCGGCATTCGCGGCATTCCGACGCTGATGCTGTTCAAGAACGGCAACGTCGAAGCCACCCGGGTGGGCGCGTTGTCGAAGTCGCAGCTCACCGCATTCCTTGACAGCAACATCTAAAGCCCTTAGTCTTTGAAGCGCGTAGCCACGCCCTGACAGGGCGTGGCGGCTCCACCAGCACTGCCCCGGCAGCCGAGTAGGTCCACGGCGCCGGCCAGAAAACCCGAGAAGAAACAGCGCGGCCCACGCGCACAGGCGTTTGTCCATCCCATGCATCTGTCCGAACTGAAATCCCTCCACGTCACCGAACTCGTCGACAAGGCGGTCGAGAACGCGATTGACAACGCGAACCGCATGAGGAAGCAGGACCTCATCTTCGCGTTGCTGAAGAATCAGGCGAAGAAAGGCGAGTCGATTTTCGGCGACGGCACGCTGGAAGTGCTGCCGGACGGCTTCGGCTTCCTGCGTTCGCCCGACACCTCGTACCTGGCGAGCACCGACGACATCTACGTCTCGCCATCGCAGATCCGCCGCTTCAACCTTCATACCGGGGATTCGATCGAGGGCGAGATCCGCACGCCCAAGGACGGCGAGCGCTACTTCGCGCTGGTGAAGGTGGACAAGGTCAATGGCGAACCGCCCGAGAGCGCCAAGACCAAGATCCTGTTCGAGAACCTGACGCCGCTGCACCCGAACGAATCGTTCAAGCTCGAGCGCGACATCAAGGCCGAGGAGAATCTCACCGGCCGCGTGCTAGATATCGTCGCGCCGATCGGCAAGGGCCAGCGCGGCCTGATCGTCTCGCCGCCCAAGGCCGGCAAGACGGTGATGCTGCAGCACATCGCGCACGCGATCGTCTCCAACGCCCCGGAGATCGTGCTGATCGTGCTGCTGATCGACGAGCGGCCCGAGGAGGTCACCGAGATGACGCGCTCGGTGCGCGGTGAAGTGGTCGCCTCGACCTTCGACGAGCCCGCGTCCCGCCACGTGCAGGTCGCCGAGATGGTGATCGAGAAGGCCAAGCGCCTTGTCGAGCACAAGAAGGACGTGGTGATCCTGCTCGATTCGATCACGCGCCTGGCGCGCGCCTACAACGCGGTCGTGCCTGCCTCCGGCAAGGTGCTGACCGGCGGCGTCGACGCCAACGCGCTGCAGCGGCCCAAGCGCTTCTTCGGCGCCGCCCGGAACATCGAGGAAGGCGGCAGCCTCACCATCATCGCCACCGCGCTTATCGATACCGGCAGCCGCATGGACGATGTCATTTACGAGGAGTTCAAGGGCACCGGCAACATGGAGGTGCACCTGGACCGCCGCATGCACGAGAAGCGCATCTATCCGGCGATCAACGTCAACCGCTCCGGCACGCGCCGCGAGGAACTGCTGCTGAAACCCGAGATCCTGCAGAAGGTCTGGGTGCTGCGAAAGCTGCTGTTCCCGATGGATGAACTCGAAGCTGCGGAATTCCTTATCGACAAGCTGCGCGCAACCAAGAACAACGCCGAGTTCTTCGACTCCATGCGGCGCGGCTGAGTTGCAATAAGCCCTTGTTTTCTGTAGAATTCGCGCCCTTTCCCACAGACGCAACCAGAGCAGGCCAGCCATGAAATCCGCGATCCACCCCGTGTACAACCCGGTGATCTTCCACGACACCGCGGCGAACCACTCCATACTTACGCGCTCGTCGATCGATACCAAGGGCCGGGAAACCATGAAATGGACCGACGGCAACGAGTATCCGGTCGTGAAGATCGAGGTCTCCTCGGAATCGCACTCGTTCTACACCGGCAAGCAGAAGGTCATGGACACCGCCGGACGGGTGGAGAAGTTCAAGCGTCGCTACGTCAGGAAGCCGGCCGCCTGAACGGCGGGCCCGGCACGACCAGAGAGGGCAGCGCAAGCTGCCCTTTTTCGTTCAGGGAACTGCGATGATCGCCCGCCTGACGCTGCCGCCACCGCCCGCCGCGATCGCGGTTCTGGTCGCGGCCTTCGCGTTCACCGGCCTCGCGAACCACGATCCGTGGAAGGCGTTCGACGCCATCGGCATCGAAATCGTCCACCAGATGCACGTCACTGGAGACTGGCTGGTGCCGCGCATCGCCGGCTCACCGTGGCTGGAGGACCCGCCGCTCTACCACTGGGTGGCGCTGCTGTTCGCCAAGCTGCTGGGCAGCGTCCTTGAGTTCCACAACGCCGCGCGTGTTGCCAGCGGCGCGTTCCTGCTCGCCGCCGCGTGGCTGCTGCATCGCGCGGGCGGGGCGCTTGCGCCGCTGGTACTGGTCGGCTGCGTCGGCCTCATGGTGCACGCGCACGAGGCGATTCCGGACCTTGCCGCGCTCGCCTGCATCTGCGGGGCGCTTGTCGTGCTGGTGCGCGCGCCGCGGCGCCCCGCGGTCGGGGGCATCCTCCTCGGCGCCGCCATCGGTGGCACGTTCCTGTCGACCGGGTTCAGCGACGCGATCGCGCTGCTCGCCGCCGCCTTCCTCGCGTGCGGCTTTTCGCCCCTGCTGCGCGCGCGCGTCGCGCTGCCCCTGCTGGCCACGGCGGTTCCCGTTGCGGTTGCGCTCGCCGCAAGCTGGCCGCTGGCGCTCTGGCTGCGATCCCCGGAACTGCTGGATGTGTGGTGGCAGGTGAGCGTGCGCCCCTGGGGAGATCTCGGCACCAACCTGCGCTACTTCGTCGGCATCGGCGGCTGGTTCGCCTGGCCCGCATGGCTGCTCGCGGCGTGGGCGCTATGGTCGCAGCGGCGCAGGCTGGACGATCCCGCGCTGCTGGTGCCGCTTGCCGCCAGCGTCACGCTCTTCTGCAGCATCGTCGCCGCAGGTCCGGCCCAGGACGTGAACGCGATCACGCTGCTTGCGCCGCTGTCGCTGCTCGCCGCGCAGGGGGTGGCGCTGCTGCGCCGGGGCGCGGCGAACGCACTCGACTGGTTCGGCGTGATGAACTTCGCCTTCTTCGCCGGCCTGGTTTGGCTGGGCTGGTTCGCGATGATGACCGGCGTGCCGCCGCGCATTGCGAACAATTTCGCCAAGACGGCGCCGGGGTTCGAACCCGCGTTCGATGGGCTCGCCGTCGCAGCCGCACTCCTGCTGGCGGCAGCCTGGACTTGGGTCGCGTTTCATACCGCGCCGGCGGCAGCGCGCGGCGTGACCCGGTGGGCCGCGGGCGTGGTGCTGCTGTGGGGAAGTTTTGCCATGCTGTGGATGCCGTGGGCGGATCACCAGAAGTCCTATCGCTCGGTCGCCGTCGAACTGGGCAGGCAGCTGCCGCCGACGCGCTCGTGCGTCGCGCAGCGCAACCTCGGCGTGCCCCAGGGAGCCGCGCTCAGCTACCATGCCGGAATCCGCGCGCAACCTTTCGATCCGGCAAGGCCGCACGCCTGCAGCCTGCTGCTGATCCAGGGCAGCCCGCGGGAGGAGTCCGACGTGCCGGGCCCTGGCTGGACCTTGATCGCCGAGGCGGGTCGGCCCGGCGACAGGAGCGAGCGCTTCCGGCTCTACGAGATGCGATGAACACTACTGCGCCGATCGCGTGTCCTTCGTGGCCCCGGCTCGCGGCCCATGCCGAGAGCTGGGCCGGAACGCGCACCGCCGAGCTCTTCGGCAGCGACGCCGCGCGCGCCGCCAGCCTGATGGCCGCGGCTCCCGGCATGCGCTACGAATACGCGCGCCAGCGCGTCAATGCGCTGACGCTGCGCCTGCTGACCCGGCTCGCCGAGGAGCGCGGCCTGGCCGAATGGCGCGAGGCGATGCTGGCGGGGCGCAGGGTCAACACCACCGAGAACCGCGCCGCCGCACACGCGGATCTGCGCGCGGGCGACGACGCGCCGCAGGACGTGAAGGCATCGCTCGCGCGCATGCGCGAGCTGGCGCAGGCCCTGCGGGCAAGAGGCGTCCGGCGCATCGTCAATCTGGGGATCGGCGGGTCGGACCTTGGCCCTCGCATGGTTGCCGATGCGCTGGGCACGCCCGCGTCAGCGGACCGCGTCAGGTTTGTCGCCAACGTCGACCCGCTCGAGCTCTCCCGCGCGCTCGATGGCGCCGAGCCCGCCTCGACCGTGTTCATCGTCGTCTCCAAGACCTTCACGACGCAGGAGACGATGGCGAACGCCGCGGCCGCGAAGCGCTGGCTGGGATCGAAGCCGATCGCCGAGCACATGATCGCCGCGACGTCGAACACGGCGGCCGCGCGGGCAGTGGGGATTCGCGACGTGCTGGCGATGCCGGAGTCCGTCGGCGGTCGATTCTCGCTCTGGTCGACGGTCGGCTTCGCCATCATGTGCGCGATCGGCGCCGACGCCTTCGACGAACTGCTCGCGGGTGCACGTGAGAGCGACATTCACTTCGCCACTGCCGGGTTCGATGCCAACGTGCCGGTGCTGATGGCGCTGCTGGGCATATGGAACACCAACTTCCTCGGCGCGCGCGCGCATGCAGTGTTGCCCTACGCGCACGCGCTGCGCCTGCTGCCGGCGTACCTGCAACAGCTCGAAATGGAGTCCAACGGCAAGTGCGTCGACCATGCGGGACGGCCGGTCGCCTATGCCACCGCGCCGGCGATCTTCGGCGCGGAAGGCACGGTCGGGCAGCACTCGTTTCACCAGTGGCTGCACCAGGGAACGCACCTGGTGCCGGCCGACTTCATCGTTTTCGAGGACACGCACGAGCTGCTGCGCGCGAACGCCGAAGCACAGGCGGAAGCCCTGATGCAGGGAACCACGGACCCGACGCTCCCCGCGTGGCGGCAGCAGCCCGGCAACCGCGCCTCCAGCACGCTCCGCTTCGAGCGGCTGGACGCACGGAACCTCGGCCGCCTGCTGGCGATGTACGAACACAAGGTATTCGTCCAGGGCGTGATATGGAACGTCAACAGTTTCGACCAGTGGGGCGTAGAACTGGGCAAGCAGATGGCCAACGAGATACTCCGGAAGGGGCTATAAATGGACTTTGAACCGTTCAACCTGAGCATCCGCAAGTTCCTCAAGACCGTGGGCGTGGGCTCGCAGCGCGAGATCGAGAGCGCCGTTCACAAGGCGATCGAGGGAGGCACGCTGAAGGGCGAGGAGACGCTGACCGCGCGCGTCACCCTCGAGATTCCCGCGCTGGACGTCAAGGTGCCCTTCGAGGGCGAGATCCGCCTAAAATAGCGCCGGAGGCAGGCCATGAACAAAGCTAGGGAATTCGACCAGACGGTGCTCGTCGAGCTGCAGACGCTGCTGGGCGAGCGGGTCACGGTTTCCGCGGGCATACGCGAGCACCACGGCAAGGACGAGTCGTACTTCCCGTACGCGCTGCCGGACGCGGTCGTGTTCCCCCATAGCACCGAGGAGGTGAGGGACATCGTCAACATCTGCCGCCGTCACCGCGTGCCGATGATTCCCTACGGCGTCGGCACTTCGCTCGAAGGGCACATTCTCGCGGTCAACGGTGGCGTGACGATAGACCTGTCGCAGATGAACAAGGTGCTCGAGGTGCACGAGGAAGACCTCGACGTCGTGGTGCAGGCCGGGGTGACGCGCAAGCAGTTGAACGAATACATCAAGCACACGGGGCTTTTCTTCCCGGTGGATCCGGGTGCGGATGCGACGATCGGCGGCATGGCGGCGACGCGCGCCTCGGGAACCAACGCGGTGCGATACGGCACCATGCGAGAGAACGTGCTGTCGCTCAAGGTGGTGCTCGCCGACGGCCGCGTCATCCAGACACAGCGCCGGCCGAAGAAATCCGCGGCCGGCTACGACCTGACGCGGCTATTCGTCGGCTCGGAAGGCACGCTCGGCATCATCACCGAGGTCACAGTGCGGCTCTACCCGGTCCAAGAGGCGATGTCGGCCGCGGTCTGCGCCTTCGATTCGGTGGATGGCTGCACCAACACCGTCATCCAGACGATCCAGGCAGGCATCCCGATCGCACGCAGCGAGATCGTCTGCGCCGAGACCATCGCCGCGATCAACAAGTACAAGAAGACCGATTACCTCGTAGCGCCGACGGTGTTCTTCGAGTTCCACGGCACCAAGGCGAGCGTGGTCGAGCAGGCCGAAGCCGTCGAGGCAATTGCGAAGGAGAACGGCGGCCGGGGATTCCAGTGGGCGACGAAGACCGAGGACCGCACCCAGCTCTGGGACGCGCGGCACAACGCCTACTTCGCCTGCCTGCAGATCCGGCCGGGTTCCCGGGCGGTGGCAACCGACGTCTGCGTGCCGATCTCGCGCCTGGCCGAGTGCGTGCGCGAAACCATGGACGACGTGAAGGACTACTTCGCGCCGGTGCCATTGATGGGACACATCGGTGACGGCAACTTCCACCTCATGTTCCTCGTCGATCCGGACAAGCCGGAGGAAACCGAGATCGCGAAGAAGTTCAACGCGAGGCTGGTCGAGCGCGCCATCAAGATGGAGGGCACCTGCACTGGCGAGCACGGCATCGGCATGGGCAAGATGAAATCCCTGGAGAAGGAGCTTGGCGAGGACGTGATCGCGATCATGAAGGACATCAAGCGCCTGTTCGACCCGGACAATCTGATGAACCCGGGCAAGGTGGTACAGCTGTGAAGGCCGCACGATGAGCGCGGAGAAGCGCCTGAAGGCGCTGGGCCTCGAACTGCCGAAGGTCAGCTCGCCGGTCGCGAACTACGTCAACGCGGTGCAGGCGGGAAATCTGCTGTTCCTCGCCGGCAAGGGGCCGCTGGCCGTGGACGGCAAGCGCCCCGCCGGCAAGGTCGGGCGGGAGTACACCGTCGAACAGGCTTACCAGTTCGCGCGCAGCACCGGCCTGGACCTGCTGGCCGTGATGCGCGCGGAACTCGGCAGCCTCGATCGGGTGAAGCGGGTGGTAAAGGTGCTGGGCATGGTGAATGCCGTGCCGGAGTTCCGCGAACAGCCGCAGGTAATCAACGGGGTGTCGGATCTCTTCGTCGAGGTGTTCGGCGACAAGGGCAGGCATGCGCGCTCCGCGGTCGGCATGGGTTCCCTGCCGCTGCAGATCCCGGTCGAGGTCGAGTGCATCGTCGAAGTGCAGGCCCGGGCACCGGCGCGGAAGAAGCCGGCGAAAGGAAAGGCCAGGGCGAAGAAGCGCTGAGTCGCGGCGGACTCCGCCGATCCGCCGCCCGGATCGTCTCAGATCGTCATTACCGCGCGGCGGTAGTACTTCAGCTCTTCGATGGACTCGAGGATGTCGGCCAGCGCTTCGTGCTTGTTGTGCTTGACCATGCCCTTGGCGACTTCCGGCTTCCAGCGCTTGACGAGTTCCTTGATCGTCGATACGTCGATGTTGCGATAGTGGAAGCTCGCCTCCAGCCGCGGCATCCAGCGCGCCATGAACCTGCGGTCCTGGCACACCGAGTTGCCGCACATCGGCGACACCCCGGAAGGGACGTACTCGCGCATGAACGCGATCGCCATGTCTTCTGCCCCGGCTTCGTCCAGCGTCGACGCCTTGACACGCTCGATCAGGCCGGACTTGGCGTGCGTGCTCTTGTTCCAGCCATCCATGGCATCCAGCACCTCGTCAGGCTGGTGAACGACGATCACCGGGCCTTCGGCAAGCACGTCGAGCTGCGCGTTGGTGACGACAAGGGCTACTTCGATGACACGGTCGGTCTCGGGAACCAGGCCCGTCATTTCCATGTCGATCCAGACTAGATTGTTCTGGTCGGCCGCCATGGCTTATTCTCTCATAGCGTGACAAACACCTTCACATTCATCTTTCTTGCCGCGCTCGCGGCGGCGACCGGGACACGGCTCTGGCTTGCCGCGCGCCAGGTGCGCCATGTGCGTTCGCACCGCGGCCAGGTCCCCGACACCTTTGCCGGTGCCATCCCGCTCGCCTCGCACCAGAAAGCCGCCGACTACAGCGTGTCGAAGACGCGCCTTTCAGTCGCGGACATCCTCATCGGCGCGGGCGCGCTGCTCGCGCTGACCCTCGGCGGCGTGCTCGAGGGGATCTCGCAGGCGTGGTCTCAGGTGCTCGATCCGGCCGGGCTGTGGCACGGCGTGGCGCTCATCGTCAGCGTCGTGCTGCTGCTGTCTGCGATCGAGCTGCCGGTTTCGGTGTATCGCACATTCGTCGTCGAGGAACGCTTCGGCTTCAATCGCATGACGCCGGCGCTGTTCATCGCAGACCTCGCCAGGAGCACCGCGGTGGGCACGGCGCTGGGCATACCGCTGCTGGTCCTCGTGCTCTGGCTGATGGCGCGGATGGGGGAACTGTGGTGGCTGTGGGTATGGATTGCATGGATGGGATTCAACCTGCTGGTCCTCCTTGCCTATCCGACGTTCATCGCCCCCCTGTTCAACAAGTTCACGCCGCTTGACGACCCCGCGGTTGCGCAGCGCATCGAGGCGCTGCTCGCGCGCTGCGGCTTCAGGTCTGCCGGGCTGTTCGTCATGGACGGATCGAAGCGATCCTCGCACGGCAACGCATATTTCACCGGATTCGGCGCCGCGAAGCGAATTGTCTTCTTCGATACCCTGTTGACGCGCCTCGCGCCCACCGAAGTCGAGGCGGTGCTGGCGCACGAACTGGGCCACTACCGGCGCCACCATGTCTGGAAGCGGGTCGGCGTCCTGTTCGCGGCGTCGCTGGTGCTGCTCTGGGTGCTCGGGCAACTCGTTCACCAGGACTGGTTCTACGCCGGGCTCGGCGTTTCGACGCAGAGTACGGCGATGGCACTGCTGCTGTTCTTCCTCGCCACGCCGTCGTTCACGTTCTTCCTGCAGCCCCTCTCCAGCCTTTACTCGCGCCGGCACGAGTTCGAAGCGGACGCCTATGCGGCATCCCACGCCAGCGCGAAGGAACTCGTACAGGCACTCGTCAAGCTGTACCAGGACAACGCCGCCACGTTGACCCCGGACCCGGTGCATTCGGCGTTCTACGATTCGCACCCGCCGGCTGCGATGCGCATCGCGCGCCTGCGGGCCGCTGCGTGAGCCCGCCGGGCCAGGCGCAGATTGTCCGTTGACGGTACGGTGGTCGCCGGCCACGGCCGCGACTGCCTGGTACGGGCGGGTGGAGTCCTTGTTCGCGCCAAGGCCCGCAACCGCCAGGTACAGCCGGTCGCGGGAGATCGCGTCATGCTGACTGCGGGCGACATCATCGACGCAGTGGCGCCGCGCTCCAGCGTGTTCGCACGCGCGAGCAATCACCGCGCCAAGGTGATCGCCGCAAATGTGACGCAGATCGTCGCCGTCGCCGCCTGCGAGCCGCCGTTCTCGGACGAACTGCTGTGCCGGTTCACCGTCGCCGCGGAATGGCACGCCCTGCCCATCGCTTTCGTGCTGAACAAGGTGGACCTCGCCGACCGTCGCGCCGCTGCGCTGGCCATGCTGGCGCCGTTCCGCGACATCGGCTATCCGGTGATAGAGCTTTCGGCACAGCTCGATGCCTCGCCGCTGCGCCCGCTGCTGCAGGGCCAGCGCAGCGTCCTTGTCGGCCAGTCGGGCATGGGAAAGTCGACGCTGTTGCAGGCCCTCGTCCCGGATGCCGAGGTTCACATCCAGGAGATCTCCGGTTTCCTCGCGGCCGGGCGCCAATCCACCACCGCCGCGCGGCTGTACGAACTCGATGACGCCAGTTCGATCATCGACACGCCCGGTGTCGCCGAATTCGGCCTCGCGGGACTTGATGCCCGCGCCATCGCCGGCGGCTTTCGAGAGTTCGCGCAGGCTGCCACCTGCTGCAGGTTCAATGACTGCCGGCACCTCACCGAGCCCGGATGCGCGGTGCGCGCCGCGGTGCATCCGAGGCGCCTGGTGCTGTACGAACGCATCCTGCAGGCGGAGCTTGCGCCGTGATGAAGGTCTACGCCTCGCTCGACCGCCTGCTCGCGCACCACGCCCGCAACCTGCTCGAGAGCTCGGGCATCCGCGTCACGCTGCTCAACGAAAACGTCTCGGGCGCGATGGGCGAAGTTCCATTCCTGGAATGCGAGATCGAGCTCTGGGTCGACGACAGGCTGGCCGCGCGTGCGCGCGAGATCCTGCGCGAGTCGCTCGAGGCGCCGCTGGTCGGCGGCCCGGCGTGGCTGTGCACCTGTGGCGAAACGATAGAGCCGCAGTTCGCGCAATGCTGGAACTGCGGCGCCACGGCACCGCAGTCGGCTTCGCCGGGCGGCTAGAACGCGCGGGCGATACTGACGAGCGCGAGCAGGAACACCCACAGCACCAGCGCGCGCCAGAGCAGGCCGACGGTGCTGTCCAGGAACTGGCCATCGGCGGCCTCGCCGATGCCAAGCTCGGGTCGCGGCGCCATGCCGCCGTCCGAGGACACCGGCAATCCGAGCTTCACGCCCATCGCACCTGCTCCCGCGGCGAGGACGATGCCCTGGTCCGGGTCCGGCCACGCGGGTGCCTGCGTACGCCAGCAGTACACCGCGTCTTCGAAGTCGCCCACCACGGCGAATGCGATCGCGGTAAGGCGGGTCGCCGGCCACTCGAGGAATGCATGTGCCCTGGCCGCAAACCGCCCGAACGCGCCCAGGCCGCCCCAGCGCCTGCGCACCAGGTGCGAGAGGCGGTATAGGATCGCGCCGCTGGGTCCGGGCAGCAGCATGAACCAGAACAGCACGCCAAAGACGTGGCGATGCGACGCGATCAATGCCTCCTCGATCGTCAGGCGCACTACTTCCTCGCGGCTGCGGTTGACCGCCGGTTCCTCGCGCCATTCGCCGATCAGCGCTCGTGCGTGGTCCATGTCGCCACCGCGTATCGCCGCCTGGATCGCGGTGAAGTGATGGCTGAACTGCCGAAAGCCCAGCGTCAGGTAGAGTGCCGCGACGTTCAGCACGAACGCAAGCAGCGGGTGCAGCGATGCGAGGAACCAGTAGGCCACCGCCGCGCCGACCGCCGCGAGCCCGACTGCGATCGTCCACGCGATGGTGCCATGGTGCGGCTCGCCGGCGTTGAAGGACTCCTCCACCCAGCGCGTCCAGCGCGCGGCGAGTCCCTGGAGAGCCTTGCGGTCGCCGAGCGGGCGCCACTGCTCCAGGACCAGCGCGATGATGACGGCAGCGACGCTCATGGGAATGCGGCTGAAGATAGCACAGTACAATTTGCGCGATCATGAAGATCACGGCGCCGTTCGGTTACGACGACATCGTGCCGCTCGAAAAGCAGCATCGCGTCCTGATGCCCGCGGGCACCACGCCCGCGTTCTGCCGGACCTTGAATGCGCTGGCGGTTTCGTTTTCCGAGTTCATCGCGGCTTCGCGCGACTACCCCATCGTCTTCACGACCCTCGACGGCGGCAAGAGCTTTGCGCCGGTGATCGTGCTCGGCCTCGCGGACAGCACGAACCTCTTCCTCGACGCGAGCGGCGAATGGGATCCGGCAGCCTACCTGCCCGCGTTCGTGCGCCGCTACCCTTTCTGCGTCTCCAGGATCTACGTCGACGGCAAGGCCAGGGGCGACAGCGTCGTATGCGTGGCGAAGAGCCACGTCGACGCGGACGGAGTGGCGCTGTTCGATGCACAGGGCCGGGCGACCGAGCGTTGGTCCGGCATGGAGCGCCTCCTCGCCCAGTACGAGGCGGACCTCGAACGCACCGCGCAGATGTGCTCGGCGCTCGCGCGGCTCGGGCTGCTGGTTCCATTCACGATGCAGGTAATGGAGGACAACCGCCCCGCCGTGCGACTTGCCGGCATGTTCCGCATCGACGAAGCACGGCTCAAGGACCTGCGCCCCGCGAGCCTCAAGGTTCTGCTCGACAAGGATTTCATGGGCAGGATCTACGCTCACCTGCATTCGCTGGAGAACTTTGCGCGACTCCACGCCCGTCAGGCAGCCGCGCAACCCGCACCGCCTGCGCCGCGCGGAACCGGAATCCGGGCTCAGGCCGGGCCGGCGAGGAAGCGGTAGAAGTTCACCAGCATCGCCGCAGTGGCGCCCCAGATGTAGTGGCGTCCGTAGGGAATGGCGAAATACGGCACCTGCCTGCCCTCGAACTCGCGGGTGTGCCGCTGGTGGTTGGCGGGATCGAGCACGAATGAGAGCGGCACCTCGAACACCTCCGCCACCTCCTGCTCGTCCGGCCTGAGCTCGAACGGCGGCGTGACAATGCCGACTACCGGGGTGACGCGGTAGCCGGTGCGGGTGTGGTAGTGCGACAGCCGCCCGAGCAGTTCGATGCGCCGGGTGTCCAGCCCGATTTCCTCACGGGTTTCGCGCAGCGCGGTAGCCTCCTCCGAATCGTCGACCGGCTCCGATTTCCCGCCGGGAAAACTGACCTGACCGGCATGCGATTTCAGGCGCGTGGTGCGCTGCGTGAGCAGCACCGTAAGATGCTCTTCATGTGCAACCACCGGGACCAGCACTGAAGCCGGCGTCAGACCCGCGGCGTCGACGCGCGCCGACTGGTCGCCGTAGATCATGTCGGGCGGCGGCGCGGCAGAGGCAAAGCGGCGGCGCAGGCCATCCAGGTCAATGGGCAGCGCGCTGGCCAGGTCGGTCGACATGGTCATCATGATAAGCTCTGCGCCCCCGCGGAACCGTCCGGCCGCACGTCGCGCCGCAGGCACTGCGCGGGGTAGTTCCGATTACCGATGATCCGTTCCGAGCGCCTGATCGGCGTGCTCCTGATGCTGGGCTCCGCGGTGTGCTTCTCCACCGGCGGACTGCTCGTGCGCATGGCGGAGTCGACGCCACCACCGGCAATCGTGTTCTGGCGCTCGATCTTCGTGTTCGCGTTCCTCGTCGCAGTGATGGCTTGCTGGCAGGGCGGCGCGATGGTGCAGAAGCTGCGCCGCGGCGGCGGCGCGGGCATTGCCTCCGCCGCGTTCCTCGCCGCGACGTTCTGTTTCTTCATCTTCGCCGTGACGCGCACCACCGTCGCGAATACCGCAGCCCTGATGAGCACCAGTCCCCTGATGCTGACGGCTGCGGCGTGGATCTTCCTGCGCGAGAGGGTTCCTGCCGCCACCTGGCTCGCGATTGCCGCCGCGCTGGGTGGCATTGTGCTGATGTTTGCCGAAGGCATTGCCAGCGGCAGCGGGATCGGCGGCAACCTGCTGGCACTGGGTATCCCCCTGTGCTTCACCGTAAGCTACATCCTGCTGCGCCGCCGCCCGGCCAGCGTCGACCCGGCAGCGACCGCGATGCTTGCCTCCCTGTTCGCGGCTGTCGCGATGTTGCCCGTGACCTGGCCGCTGGCGTGGCCGCAAGCCGACCTGCCGGTACTGGTGGCGATGGGCGTATTCCAGACCGGCATGGGGCTGGTGCTGATGATGCTCGCGGTCCATCGCCTGAGCGCCGGCGAACTCGGCATGGTCGGCCTGCTGGAAATGGTGCTCGCGCCGGTGTGGGTGTGGCTGCTGCTCGGCGAGCGGCCGACCGACGCCGCCCTCGCGGGCGGCGTGGTCGTGGTGAGCGCGGTATTCGCCAACCAGCTCTACACGCTCAGGAGGAACCTCAGGGAAGCATGATCACCGAGCCGGTGGTCTTGCGCGCTTCCAGGTCCTTGTGAACCTGCACCGCATCGGCAAGTTTGTAGCGCGCCGAGATGCCGACCTTGACCTTGCCCGAGGTCACCACGCCGAACAGCGCCCCGGCGGCTGCCTCGAGGTTCTCCCGAGTACCGATATAGGACGCCAGCGTCGGCCGCGTGATGAACAGCGACCCCTTGGCCGACAGCACGCCGAGGTTGAAGGGCGGCACAGGCCCGGATGCGTTGCCGAACGAGACCATCAGGCCAAGCGGCCGCAGGCAGTCCAGCGAACCGTCGAAAGTCGACTTGCCCACGGAGTCGTACACCACCGGCAGGCCCTTGCCGCCGGTGATCTCCTTCACGCGTTCGGTGAAGTTCTCCCGCGTATAGACGACCACGTGGTCCGCACCCAGCCCCTTGACGATCTTCGCCTTGTCATCGGAACCCACCGTGGCGATGACCGTGGCACCCAGCGCCTTCAGCCATTGCACCGCGATCTGCCCCACGCCGCCGGCTGCGGCATGAAACAGCACCGTGTCCCCCGGCTGCACCTTGTACGTGCGGTGGATCAGGTACCAGCTCGTCATGCCCTTCAGCATGATCGAGGCCGCGAGTTCGTCTGACATGCCTTCGGGGATCTTCACCAGCCTGTCGGCCGCGAAGCTGCGCGCCTCGGCGTACGCGCCCGGCGCGCCGCCGCAGTATGCGACTCGATCGCCCGGCTTCACCAGCGTTACGCCCTGCCCGACGGCCTCCACCACGCCCGCTGCTTCATTGCCGGCGCCGATCGGCAGTTGCATCGGGTACAGGCCCGAACGCTGGTAGGTGTCGAGGAAGTTCACGCCGATCGCGGTGTGACGCACACGCGCCTGGCCCGGACCCGGATCGCCGAGTTCGACGTCTTCCAGTTGCATCACCTCCGGACCGCCTGTCTTGTGCACTCGTATTGCCTTTGCCATCGTCATCTCCTAGTGAAAGAGCGTAAGCACGCCGGTGTAACCATAGAGCCGGTCGTGCGAAATCTCGCCGTTGCAGAAAAACCCGGTCAGCGGAACATCGCCGAGCGCGTCGCGGACCTGCTCGATCTCGGCACCCCTCCTGCCGAACATGTGCTCGCCGCGGCCTAGGCACGAATAGTAGAGCGCGCCGCGCGGCTGCGGAACCGCGATCCGGAGCTCGTCGAGGATTCTACCGAGGTCCCTGCGCGCGCTCTCCGCGTCGCGCTTGCAGAACACCAGCTCGTCCCCCGGCTCGACAAGGTCCCCGATTGCCACCAGGCCGTTTTTCGGGTCGATGCCGACCACGTTGCGAACGAGGTAGTCGCCGCGGTCGCTGCCGCGTACCGGCAGGCCGGCGTGGATGAAATGCACGG
The DNA here is from genome assembly GCA_050248795.1 of Burkholderiales bacterium. Lineage (GTDB taxonomy): Bacteria > Pseudomonadota > Gammaproteobacteria > Burkholderiales > SG8-39 > CAZTDU01. The sequence goes on from JBFWRS010000024.1 coordinate 23,715, forward strand.
CACGGTTCAGGTCGCGCGAAAGCACGTCGCCGATCGCCGCCTTGAACACCTCAAGCGCCGGCCTGCCGTCCAGCGTCACCAGCACATTCTGCTCGCACTGCGTGATTCGGTAACGTCCGGGAAGCGGGCTGCAGCCCTGCGTCAGGCGTGTGCTGACCGCGACCTCGGCGCCGAATACCGCACCCGACAGGCCGCCGCTTATCACGTCATCGGCGACCTGCACCGTGCGCGCGCGCGAACTCGACAGCCCGCCAACCAGGAAGCCGCTCGCCAGCTTGGTCGACATGTCGGCGACCAGGCCGGGCATGCCGTGCGTCTCCGGGTCGCCGTGGACCACCGCAAAGTGTGCGTCGGGCCGTGGCCGGCTGCGGCCGGAGAATACCTGGTACGAGGATTCATCCAGGCCGGCGACCATCACCGACAGCGCCGGTTCATCGTAGTACTCGACCCCGCTCGCCAGCACACCAATGCCCACCGTGCCGACCCAGTGGCGGACGCCGGTCAGCTCGCGCAGCGACTGCACGATCCCTTCCGCGTGGTCTGCGAAGGCATCCGAGAAATAGACGAAGCCCAGGCCTGGCGCGACGCCGATGCTTGCGGCGCACTCCTGGACCGCGCGGCGCCAATCCTGCGCCCCGGAATGGGCGCTACGAAAGCGCGTCACCCGGGCTTCTTCTCCTCGGGCGGCACCGGGGCATTGGCGGTCATCGCCTGCTGCATGGCCGCCCACGGCCACAGCATCGGATTCGCTGCGCCCTGTGCAGCGCCCGTCTGTCCCGCTGCCGCGTCTGCCGAGACCCGCATCGCCTGCAGTGCGACCTTCTGTATCTCCAGGCCCTGGATGGAGAGCTTCACCATGTTCAGGTTCAGCGTGAGCCAGCCCTCCACCGAGCGCAATTCGGCGATGCGCTTCTCCACCTCCGCCGGTTCGAGCGTCGGCATTGCCATGCCCGGCACCGGAACGCCCAGCGGCCCCCAGAGCCTGCGAAACATCTCGAACGGATCCTGCGGCGCTGCGCTATCGGCCATGTCGGCTCCCCTAGGTTCCTTCGAAGAAACTGCGCACCTCTGCCTCACGGCGAACGGTGTCCTGATAGCCCAGGTCGATCAGCGCACGGCAGAACGGCTCCTCGAACAGCAGGTAGCTCGCGAGGTTCGAGCCCGAGCGGCTGACCGCGCCGGTCGGTCTCAACACGAAGCGCACGGTGCGCGGAAGCTCATGCAGGAAGCGCGCGGCAACGCGTTCGATGGGCTGCGATGGAGAGATGAAGAGAACCTTGATCGGCCGCAGCGCGGACTTGCCGCCAGCCAGCGTCTCGCGTGGTATCAGTTCGACCGTGCGGTTGATGCGCTCCAGGCGCTCGATGTCGACCAGCAGGCTGTCGAGGAATATCGAATTCAATGCGTGACCGGCCACCTGCGCCAGCGAAGGATAGATGTTCGAGCGCGCGCGCGCGGAATCCGCGCTCTGCCTGCCGGTACCAACCACCAGCACGCGGTCGGCCCCGAGGTGCAGCGCGGGGCTCACCGGAGCGATCTGGCGCATCGATCCGTCGCCGAAATACTCGCGGTGCAGCTTCACGGCCGGAAAGATGAAGGGCAGCGCCGCCGAAGCAAGCAGGTAGTCCAGGTTCAGCGTCACCGCCGCGCCTATGCGCTGGTTGCGCTCCCAGGCTTCCAGCCCCGACCCGCCCTGGAAGAACGACACGCTCTGCCCGCTGGTGTATCCGGACGCGGTGACGCTCACCGCGTAGAGAGCACCCGCATCGATGTTGTCCTGGATGCGCGCGAACGGCAGGTTCTTGTCGAGCATCTCGCGCAGCGGCCCGTTGTCGAGCAGGGACACCGGATTGTGTCGCGAGATCAGCATCATCGAGGCGAGCCAGCGTGCGCCGGTCCCCATGATGCTGGCCACGTCTGTGCGGTAGACGTGGTCGCAATGCATGTTCTCCCACACCTCCAGCAGGTTGCCGACGGCGCGCGTGAAGTTGTCCGCGTAGACCGCCAGGGTCGCCGCATTGATCCCGCCGGCCGAGGTACCGCAGACGATCGGAAACGGGTTCCTTGCCGGATTGCCGAGGACGTCGCGAACTGCCTTGACCACGCCAACCTGGTAAGCGGCGCGCGCTCCGCCGCCGGTCAGTACGAGGCCGGCGCGCGGCTTCTGCCGGCTGGCCGGAAACGGCATCACATTGCCGGCGGAAGCGTCGCTCGCCATCTAGAACAGGCTTGACTCCATGCCGCTGCGCGGGGCGCTCGCGTCCACCACCGTGAGCGCGGTCATGTTGACGATCCTGCGCACCGTGGCGGAGGGCGTGACGATGTGCACAGGACGCGCCGCGCCGAGCAGAATCGGGCCGATCGTGACGCCGACACCAGCGGCCGTCTTCAGCAGGTTGAACGCTATGTTTGCTGCATCCAGCGTGGGCATGATCAGCAGGTTCGCCGCGCCCTTCAGCCGCGAGTTCGGAAACACCTTGAGGCGGATCTCCTCCGAGAGCGCCGCATCGCCATGCATCTCGCCCTCGACTTCGAGGTCCGGCGCGCGTTCCATCAGCAGCGCCAGCGCTTTCTGCATCTTGCGCGCCGAAGGCAGGTCCACGCTGCCGAAGTTCGACGCCGAGAGCAGCGCAACCTTGGGCAGGACGCCGAACCTGCGCATCTCCTCTGCCGCCAGCAGCGTCATCTCGGCGACGTGCTCTGCATCCGGGTCCGGCGTCACATAGGTGTCGCAGATGAATACGGTCCGGTCCGGCAGCATCAGCGCGTTCATTGCTGCGTAGTGATTCACGCCCGGGCGCAGGCCGATCACGTCATTGATGTACTTGAGGTGCAGGGCGTGCGTGCCGAAGGTGCCGCAAAGCATGCCGTCGGCCTCGCCCTTGTGAATCAGCATCGCGCCGATCAGCGTGTTGCGCCGGCGCATTTCCAGCTTGGCATACTCCGGGGAAACGCCGCGGCGCTCGGTCAGCGCGTGATAGCTGCTCCAGTAGTCTCGGTAGCGTGGGTCGGACTCCGGGTTCACCAGATCGAAGTCCTTGCCGGCGCGCAGCCTCAGCCCGAGGCGCTCGAGCCGCGTCTCGATCACCGCGGGACGGCCGATCAGCACGGGGAACGCAAGCCCTTCGTCGACTACCGTCTGCACCGCGCGCAGTATCCGTTCGTCCTCCCCTTCCGCGTAAACGATGCGTCCGGGAGACGCCTTGGCCGCCGCGAACAGCGGCTTCATGACGAGACCCGAGTGGTAGACGATCTGCATCAGGGAATCGCGGTATGCCGCCATGTCGGCGATGGGACGGCTGGCGACGCCGGACTCCATCGCCGCACTCGCCACCGCGGGTGCCACATGTGCGATCAGGCGGGGATCGAAGGGACGGGGGATGAGGTACTCGGGACCGAACTTGAGTTCCTGGTCGCCGTAGGCCATGGCGACGATGTCGGACGTCTCCGCCTGCGCGAGCGATGCGAGCGCGCGCACCGCGGCCAGCTCCATCTCGGGCGTGATCGTCGTCGCGCCGACGTCCAGGGCGCCGCGGAAGATGAACGGAAAACACAGTACGTTGTTCACCTGGTTCGGATAATCGGAACGGCCGGTGGCGATGATGCAGTCTGGCCGGGCCGCCTTGGCAAGTTCAGGCAGGATCTCGGGCTCCGGATTGGCGAGCGCAAGGATGATCGGGTTCGCAGCCATCTTCTTCACGGCGTCCGGGGACAGCACGCGGCCGGCGGATAGCCCGAGGAACACGTCCGCGCCCTCGATCACCTCGTCCAGCGTCCTCGCAGCAGTGTCCTTGGCGTAGAGTTCCTTGTCCGGGTCCATGAGTTCCCTGCGACCCGTATAAACGACGCCGTTGATGTCGGTGACATAGATGTTCTCCACCGGCAGCCCCATCTTCACCAGGAGGCCGAGACAGGCGAGCGCAGCCGCACCGGCGCCGGACGTAACGAGCTTGACGTGCGCGAGTTCCTTGCCGACCACCTTGAGCCCGTTCAGGATTGCCGCCCCGACAATGATCGCGGTGCCGTGCTGGTCGTCATGGAACACCGGAATGTTCATCCGCTCGCGAAGCTTCCTCTCGATGTAGAAGCACTCGGGCGCCTTGATATCCTCGAGATTGATGCCGCCAAAGGTCGGCTCGAGCGCCGCGATCATGTCGACGAGCCTGTCGGGGTCTGTCTCGTCGATCTCGATGTCGAATACGTCTATGCCGGCAAACTTCTTGAACAGGACCGCCTTTCCCTCCATGACGGGTTTTGCGGCGAGCGGCCCGACTGCACCCAGCCCGAGCACCGCAGTGCCGTTGGTGATGACGCCGATCAGGTTGGCGCGCGAGGTAAGCGTCATCGCTTCCCGCGGATCGCGCACGATCTCTTCGCAGGCGGCGGCAACGCCCGGTGAATATGCCAACGCGAGGTCGCGCTGGTTGGTGAGCTGCTTGATGGGAAGGATCGAAATCTTCCCGGGCCGCGGCAACCGGTGATACTCGAGGGCGCTTTTCTTCAGTTGCTCATCCAAGGTCACATCTCCGCCCCGGGAAACCGGGCCGCAAAGTATATCAATCCCGACTTCCCTATAATGATCACGATGCGCTTCGCTAAACGCGCCGGCGGGATCGCGCCGTTCGAGGTCATGGAAGTCCTGTCCCGCGCGCACGCGCTCGAAGCGCAGGGCCGCCGCGTCATTCATCTGGAGATCGGCGAGCCGGATTTCACCGCGACTGCGTCAGTAGTCGCCGCCGGCGAGCGGGCGCTGCGCGACGGCTGCACCGCCTACACCGCGGCGCTCGGCCTGCCGCAGTTGCGCGAAGCCCTGGCGGAACACTATGCCGCGCACCTGGGCGCGCGCGTACCGGCGTCACGTATTGCGGTTACCGCGGGAGCGTCCGGAGGCCTGCTCCTTCTGCTTGCTTCACTTGTCGACGCCGGCGACGAAGTGCTGGTGCCCGATCCCGGCTATCCGGGCTATCGCCAGTTCGTGCGCGCGTTCGAGGGCCGGCCGCGAGCACTCCCGGTGGATGTGCGCAACGCGTTCCAGCCGACGCTGTCCGGCGTGCGCGATGCCTGGAGCGCCCGCACCGTCGGCATGGTGCTCGGTACGCCGTCGAACCCTACCGGCACGCTGATTTCGCGCGAGGCGCTTCGCCGGATTGCCGGGTTTGTCGGCGAGCGCGGTGGATTCCTGATCGTGGACGAGATCTACCAGGGTCTGGTCTACGACGGACAGGCGCCGTGGACTGCAGCAGAACTCGATCCTTGCGTGATTGTCGTGAACAGCTTCTCGAAGTACTTCTGCATGACCGGCTGGCGCCTTGGCTGGGCAGTACTGCCGGACGCACTGGTTCGCCCCTTCGAAAGGATTGCCCAGCACCTGTTCATCTGTCCTTCGGCCATTGCGCAGCATGCCGCGCTTGCGGCGTTCCTGCCGGAGACGCTGGCCATCCTTGAGCAGCGGCGCGTCGAGTTCGAGGCCAGGCGGAATTTCCTCTTGCCGGCGCTGGAGGGACTCGGGCTGCCGGTACCGGCGCGGCCTTCGGGAGCGTTCTATCTTTACGCGGACTGCTCTCGCTACGATGCTGATGCCAGGCGCTTCTCGCTGGACCTTCTCGAACGCGCTGGAGTGGCAGCGACTCCCGGACTCGATTTCGGCGAGAATGCGACCGCTTCCCACCTCAGGTTCGCATACACGCGCGGACTCGATGACCTGCGCGAGGCCACTGAGCGGCTTGGAGGATTCCTCGGTCGCGCTTAGGTGGAGCTGCGCCTCGCGCGCTCCAGCGTCCGCTCAAGCCGCGTCCGTTCTGCCAGCACCCTGCCGGCGTAGACGGCATTCGGCTCGTCCAGCGAGCCGGAGTACATCTGCAAAGCGGTCTGGGTTTCGCCGAAGCGCCGCATGTACTCGCGCAGGATGCGCGCACCGACCTGGATGTTCACGTGCGGGTCGAGCAAGGCATCGGCCCCGCCGTGCTCTTCGAGCTTCTCGTGGTGGTATTTCGGGATGACCTGCATCAGCCCCTTGGCACCCATGATGCTTTCCGCGACCGGGTTATAGCGGGACTCCACCGCCACCACCGCAAGGATCAGCAGCGGGTCAACCTGATGCACCGCCCCTGCCCGATAGGCTGTGGCGACATAGTCCGCGATCACTTCCTCGGCGACCCGGTAACGCTTCGCGATGAACTCCGCGACTGCCTGCCGGTCGCGCACTTTCGTATGGTCCTCGGCCTGCGCGGGGCGGACATCGGCACGGATCGCACCGGCGGCGAGGGTCGGGCCAGCGGGTTCAACGGCCAACTGGCCCAGCGCGACCAGTTGTCGCGTCACCCGGTCCCTGGACGAGGGCATGGCTGCTGTTGACGCTGCGATGATGACGATAAGGCCGAGCAACGCGAGAAGCGCGCGTGCGAGCGACCAGACCTTGATGAAAGCCGTGATCCCAGGCCAGAGAATCGGGTTCTGCATCGGCTGCATGACTGCCTCCTTAATCGAACGCCGCCGCACTTCCGGACCCGATCCGCCCGAGCAGGCGCCCGGTACTGATCGGTTCTTCGGTGTGAGGACAGGCCCGCTGAAAGTAAGGGCCTGCTGGCCGCATTGGCCTGGATGATGCAGGCTTGGGCCCTCGCGCCGGGATCGTCCTCCGATGCCGGATGCTGCGACGCAACTTTGATCATGTTACATCGAAATCTGTAATGTCGTCAATATGTTCCATCGAGATGTCGAAATTGCATTGCTGCTACGCAATAAGACACCGCACGGGATCGATTCGATGTATTTCCCCGGAACAAGCAAGCCCCCGGGTAAAATGGAGCATCCCTCCAATCGAGATGCGGTCCACTCTGAGCCGCGTATTCGATTTTGAAAGGAAGCTTCGCGGACCGGCGTAGGCACCCGGTTGGACGGAACGCCCACGCGGTCCGCAGAGCTTCGAGGGGCCGGCGAAGGGCTTTCGCCCCTCGCCACGTTCCCGATCGGTTCCCGGTTACGGCCGGGAGCCGGTTGGAAACGGCCACGCGGCCGCCGGATTCAGCGCGGTTCTCGCGCCGGACATCCCGGCGGTAGGCGCCGGTGCTGCACGCACCGACGTCATCGCGGAGCTGGCCTTAGGCTTGGCGGGCTTGCTTGCCTTTTTCTTCTTCTTGGCTGCCTTCTTTTTCTTGGCGGCCTTTTTTTTGCCCGATGCCTTTTTCTTAACTGCTTTTTTTGCTGCTTTCTTCTTCTTTGACGCTTTCTTCTTCTTCTTTTTCTTCGCGGTTTTCTTAGCTTTTTTCTTCGCAGCCATTGCTATCTCCTTACAGGTAGTTGCACAAAGGAGCCCGGCCGGACAGGCCCGGACTATTCAAGCATCGGCGGATTGCTCCAATCCAATGCATTGAATTCTTCACTTCACTTCCCGTGCTTGACAGCGAGGTCATGGTACAGGATATCCGGATCAAGCCGAATACCTCCCTCCCAGGTCACCGTCGCCGATTCGGGATCAACGCTCACCTTCTCGAACTCGCGCACATCGCGCCACAGCTTGAACGCACCTATCTCCAGCAGGTTGCCGAGGAACACACTGCCTTCCAGGCCATCCTCGAAACGCAACCATAGCTTGTAGTCGTCTTCTGCCTTGCAAGCCGTCACACGATGCATCTTCTCTGTCTCCATACGATTCCTTGACCAGATAGAAAAAGAGCCGGTTCAGTCCCAGCTCAACGCGCCCCCGGTCTGATACTCGATCACCCTGGTCTCGAAGAAGTTTCGTTCCTTCTTGAGGTCGATCATCTCGCTCATCCACGGAAACGGGTTGGCGGCACCCGGAAACAGCACGTCGAGTCCGATCTGCTGGCACCGGCGGTTGCAGATGAAGCGCAGGTACTCCTTGAACATCGGCGCGTTCAGCCCGAGCACCCCGCGGGGCATGGTGTCCTCTGCGTAACGGTACTCGAGCTCCACGGCCTGCCGGAACAGTGCCTGCAGTTCCTCGCGGAATCCGGGCGTCCACAGGTGGGGGTTCTCGAGCTTGATCTGATTGACCATGTCGATGCCGAAGTTGCAGTGCATGGACTCGTCGCGCAGGATGTACATGTACTGCTCTGCCGCCCCGGTCATCTTGTTCTGCCGCCCGAGCGCAAGGATCTGGGCAAAGCCGACATAGAAGAAGAGCCCTTCCATGAGGCAGGAGAAGACGATCAGGCTCTTGAGCAGCTTCTGGTCGGCATCCGGCGTACCGGTCCTGAACGTCGGGTCCGTGAGCGTGTCGATGAACGGAATGAGGAACTCGTCCTTCTCGCGGATCGACGGAATCTCGTTGTAGGCGTTGAATACCTCGCCGGCATCCAGATCCAGGCTTTCGACGATGTACTGGTAGGCGTGGGTATGGATCGCCTCCTCGAAGGCCTGGCGGAGCAGGTACTGGCGGCATTCCGGCGCCGTGATGTGGCGGTATGTGCCAAGCACGATGTTGTTCGCCGCGAGCGAATCCGCGGTGACGAAAAACCCCAGATTGCGCCGCACCACGCGCCGCTCGTCGTCGGTCAGTCCGTTCGGGTTCTTCCAGAGCTCGATATCCCGGCTCATGTTGATTTCCTGCGGCATCCAGTGGTTGGCGCAGGCCGATATGTACTTCTCCCATGCCCACTTGTACTTGAACGGCACAAGCTGGTTGACATCAGCCTTCGAGTTGATGATGCGCTTGTCGTCAACCGAAATGCGGCGGAACGCATTCCCGGCGGCGAAGCGCGCATCACGCGCCTCCGCGGCGCCGGACGCCGGAATGAAGCCGCTCGCGGGCTGGATTGCCAGCCCTGCCATCGGATTCAGTTTGCTTTCCTCTTCAAAGCTGAGCATTGCTTCCCTCTTCTTACTGGCAGGCTTCGCACTCGGGATCGTCGATGGCGCAGAACTTGGGCTCCGCCTCGGCCGGCGCCACGGCAATCCCTCCGGTCGCCGGCACCGCATTCAGCTGTCCGGCTTTCGATGTCGATTTCTCTGCGTGGGTCGCACCCATGGCACGCAGGTAGTAGGTTGTCTTGAGTCCGCGCAGCCAGGCCAGCTTGTAGGTTTCATCCAGGCGCTTGCCCGACGCACCTGCCATGTAGATGTTGAGCGACTGCGCCTGGTCGATCCACTTCTGCCGGCGCGCGGCCGCCTCCACCAGCCACTTCGGATCCACTTCGAACGCCGTGGCATACAAGCGCCGCAGTTCGGCAGGCACACGGTCGATGCTCGCCAGGTTGCCGTCGAAGTACTTCAGGTCGGAGATCATCACCTCGTCCCACAGGCCCGCACGCTTCAGGTCCGCCACCAGGTGCTCGTTCACCACGGTGAACTCGCCGGAAAGGTTCGATTTCACGTACAGGTTCTGGTAAGTCGGCTCTATCGAAGCGGAAACGCCGATGATGTTCGCGATCGTCGCGGTCGGCGCGATCGCGAGGCAGTTCGAGTTGCGCATCCCGTGGGCCTGGATGCGAGCGCGCAGCGCGTCCCAATCCAGCGTCGCCGACCGGTCCACCTCCACGTACCCGCCTCGCTCCGCCGCAAGCAGGTCGAGCGTGTCCTGGGGCAGGATGCCGCGATCCCAGAGCGAGCCCTTGAACGTCGAATAGCTGCCGCGCTCCTCGGCCAGCTCGGTGGACGCCCAGTAGGCGCCGTACGCCACCATCTCCATGGAGCGGTCAGCGAACTCCACCGCCTCGGATGAGGCGTACGGGATGCGAAGCCGGTGCAGGCAGTCCTGGAAGCCCATGATGCCCAGGCCCACCGGACGGTGCCTCAGGTTCGAGTTGCGCGCCTTGTCGACCGCGTAGTAATTGATGTCGATGACGTTGTCGAGCATGCGCATCGCAATGCGAATCGTGCGCTTCAGTTTGTCGAAATCGAGCCCCTGCCCGGTTAGGTGCGCGACCAGGTTCACCGAACCGAGGTTGCAGACCGCGATCTCGTCCTTCGACGTATTCAGCGTGATCTCGGTGCACAGGTTCGAGCTGTGCACCGTCCCCACGTGCTGCTGCGGACTGCGCAGGTTGCACGGGTCCTTGAAGGTGAACCACGGATGCCCCGTCTCGAAGAGCATCGAAAGCATCTTGCGCCACAGCTGCACCGCGGGAATGCGACGGTGCAGCGCCAACTCGCCGCGCGCCGCCTTGTCCTCGTATCGCTGGTACGCGGCCTCGAATGCCTTGCCGTGCAGGTCGTGCAGGTCCGGGCAGTCCGCGGGGGAGAACAAGGTCCACTCCCCGTTCTCCATGACCCGCTTCATGAACAGGTCCGGTATCCAGTTGGCCGTGTTCATGTCATGCGTGCGACGGCGATCGTCACCGGTGTTCTTGCGCAGCTCGAGGAACTCCTCGATGTCGAGGTGCCAGGTCTCGAGATACGAGCAGACCGCGCCCTTTCGTTTCCCTCCCTGGTTCACCGCCACCGCAGTGTCGTTTACGACCTTCAGGAACGGCACCACGCCCTGGGACTTGCCGTTGGTGCCTTTGATATGGGAACCGAGCGCGCGCACCGGCGTCCAGTCATTGCCCAGTCCACCCGCGTACTTCGCAAGCAGCGCGTTTTCCTTGATCGCCTCGTAGATCCCCTCGAGATCGTCCGATACTGTCGACAGGTAGCACGACGACAGCTGCGATCGCAGCGTGCCCGCGTTGAACAGCGTCGGCGTCGAGCTCATGAAGTCGAACTTCGACAGCACGTCGTAGAACTCGATGGCGCGCGCCTCGCGATCCTTCTCGCGAAGGGCAAGTCCCATCGCCACGCGCATGAAAAACGCCTGCGGCAGCTCGATCCTGTGACCCCGCACATGGAGGAAGTAGCGGTCATAAAGCGTCTGCAGCCCGAGGTAGTCGAACTGCAGGTCGCGCGAGGCACGCAGCGCCTTGCCCAGCCTGGCCAGATCGAACGTCGCCAGTTCCGGATCTATCAGTTCCGCCTCGATACCTCGACGCACAAAAGAAGCGAAGTAGTCCGCATAGCGCACCTCCATTTCCGCTTGCCCGGTTTCTGCCCCCAGGACCTCCAGGCGCATCGTGTTCAGCAGCAGTCGCGCGGTGACGTAGCTGTAGTCCGGATCCTTCTCGATCAGCGCGCGGGCAGCGAGGATGGCTGATTTGCGCACCTCGTCCATCGGCACGCCGTCGTAGAGGTCGCGCAGCACGTTCTCGAGGATGGGCTCGGGGCGGACCTCGACGGACAGATCCGCGCAGGCCGCTTCAATCTGCCGGCGCAGCAGGCTGACGTCCAGCGGGCGGCGCTCCCCTGCCTCCACAACGTGTATGACCGGCTGACCGGCTGCATCGGCGCGGCCCGTCTTTTCCTGCGCACGCGCCTTGGCGCGCTCTTCCCGGTACAGGACATAGGCGCGCGCCACGTCGTGCTCGCCCGAGCGCATCAGCGCGAGTTCGACCTGGTCCTGGATGTCTTCTATATGGAGGGTGCCGCCCTGCGGCAGGCGGCGCTGGAACGCAGCGGTCGCGGCGTCCGTCAGCCTTGCAACAATATCGCGGATGCGCGCCGAGGCTGCCGCCTGACTGCCATTGACCGCCAGAAACGCCTTGGTCATGGCTACTGCGATCTTCGACGGCTCGAATGCCACCACCGCGCCATTGCGCCGGATGACCCGGAACTCCTGCAGCGGACTCCCGATCGCAGGACTGGATTCGGCCACATCCGCGCTTGCCACCGGATTCATCGCCGTACCACCCTGAACGATCTGCATGCCCTCTCTCCCATTCCGCATCGTTGCAGCTTCGTGACAAGCTCTTCCGAAACCACAATATCTAGTGCTTACTTCTTAATTTAAAACTAGTTCTAGTGCACGGACTTTACCACGCACAATTGAAATTGCAAGCGCGCCGACACATGCGCCGGCACTCGCCGCGCATTGCGCACCGCAACGAACTCAGTACGGGAGCAGCAGCGAGTGGAAGAACGCCCAGTCGAACGCCGGACCGGGATCGGTCTTGCGCCCTGGAGCGATGTCGCTGTGCGCGGCACAGGCGGTGATGGGCAGCGCGCGCGTCAGCGCCGTCGCCATCGCCGCGAGCGAGGCATACTGTGCGGCGTCGTAAGGCACCTCGTCGGCACCCTCCAGTTCGACGCCCACGGAAAAATCGTTGCAGCGCGCCCGTCCACGCCAGCTGGACGCGCCCGCGTGCCACGCCCGATGCGTCACCGGAACGAATTGTGCAAGCGTCCCGTCTCGCCGGACGAGGAAGTGGGCCGAGACGCGCAACTGCGCGTACTCGGCCAGTTCCGGGCGCGCCTCGCGGTCGAGGCTGTTGGTGAACAGACGTTCGATGCCGTCCCCGTCGAACGTTCCCGGCGGCATGCTGATGCCGTGCAACACCAGGAGCGAGACACGGGCGAGGGGTGGTCGCTCGTCGCAGTTCGGCGAAGGCACGTAGCGCACGCCGCGCAGCCTGCCGTCGGCGCCAAGCTCCATGCCGGCCTCAGCCCGGCCCGCCGGCGGCCGGATCGCGCCCGTCCTTGATGCCAAGGCGCTGCATGCGGTAGCGCAGCGTGCGAAAACTCACGCCAAGCAACCTGGCAGCGGCGGTACGGTTGAACCCCGTCTTGCCCAGGGCTTCCAGGATGGCTTCGCGCTCGACGCGCTCGAGGTATTCCGGCAGCGGGCCGCGCGGCGCCTCGTCGGCAGGCAGCGCTGTCGCCGAAGGTGCGCCCCCGCCCAGTTGCAGGTCTTCCACGAGTATCTCCTCAGCCGGGGAAAGCGCGACGGCGCGCTCCAGAATGTTCTCCAGCTCCCGCACGTTGCCGGGAAAATCGTAGCGCTCCAACGCCTGCAGCGCGCCCTCCGAAAGCCGCTTCGGCGCCACGCCGTTCTGTGCCACCAGCCTCTGCAGCACGCTCGCCGCGATGGTCGGTATGTCCTCGCGGCATTCCCTCAGCGGCGGCATGCGCAACTCGATGACATTCAGCCGGTAGAACAGATCCTGGCGGAATCGCCCCTCCTCGACGCAGGCCGCCAGGTTCTGGTGCGTCGCGCTCAGGATCCTCACATCGACCGCGTCCTCTTGGGTGGCGCCTATCTTGCGCACGCGCTTTTCCTGGATCGCACGCAGCAGCTTTACCTGCATGGGCACGGGAAGCTCGGCGACTTCATCCAGGAACAGCGTGCCGCCGCTTGCGGCCTGGAAGAAGCCCTCACGGTCGTGCGTCGCGCCGGTGAACGCGCCCTTGCGGTGGCCGAAGAACTCGCTCTCCATCAGGTTCTCCGGAATGGCGCCGCAGTTGACCGGCACAAAAGGTCCCGCATGGCGAGCGCCGTTGTCGTGAATCAGGCGGGCGGCGAGTTCCTTCCCGCTTCCCGACTCCCCCGAGATGTACACCGGAGCCTGCGTACGGGCCAGCCGCACGATGAGATCGCGCACCTGGCGCATCGCCGGCCCAACGCCGATCAGCCGGTGATTGCGCGCCGGCACCTCCGCCCTGTCGGGCAGGGAAAGCGCCGACTTCACCAGCGAGCGCACCTGCTCGAGCCCCACCGGCTTCGAGACATAGTCGAATGCGCCGGCCTTGAGCGCGGCGACCGCGTTGTCCGCGCTGCCGTAGGCCGTGATCACCGCGATCGGCGGGTCGCCGCCGAGGGTGCCGACGTAACGCACGAGCTCTAGCCCCTCGCCGTCGGGCAGCCGCATGTCGGTGAGGCAGAGATCGAACCCCCCGGCACCGAGGTGCCGCCTGGCCTCGCCGACGGAGCCGACCGAAACCACCTCCACGCCCATCTTCACGAGCGTGAGCTCGAGCAGTTCGCGGATGTCCGGCTCGTCATCGACGACAAGCACCCTGCCTTCGCCACGCCGTTCGCTGTGCTTCATCCGGCTGGCGCCTCCCTGCAGAGAATCCTGAAATGTGCCCCAGGCATGTCGTCCACGTACTCAAGTACCGCGCGATTGGCGCTGCACAGCTCCCGGGCCAGGTACAGGCCCAGCCCCGTACCCTTGCTATCGGTGGTGAAGAACGGCTCGAACAGCTGACCCTGATGCGCCTCGTCGACACCTGGACCGTCGTCGATCACGTTGAATTCTACTTGATGGCCCAACACCCGCATGCCCACCCGCACGCTGCGGGCCTCCTTCCGGCAGTGGCGCACGGCGTTTCGCAGCAGGTTCCACATCACCTGGCGCAGGTGCTCGCGATCGAACTCGACGGCAGCATCCCTGCCCACCTCGACGGCGAAGAGCTCGGGGCGCACCGACTCGTTGATCGCGAAGTCCTCGATGAATTCCAGCAGCCACGGCGTCACCTGGATGCGCTCGCTCGCGGCGCGGTCGCGCCGGTTCAACTGCAGCACATCGGCGACCAGGCGCTCCATCCGCCGCGCGTTGTCGTGAATGATGCGATACAGGCGTGCGCGGCCACCCTCCGCGGCCTCCTCCGCGAGCAGTTCGGTGGCATGGCTGATCGCCGAGAGGGGATTGCGGATCTCGTGCGCGATGCTGGCAGTGAGACGGCCCAGTGCCGCGAGCTTCAGCTGCTGGGCCTGCTCCCGCGTGCGGGTCACGTCCTCCATGAAGATCAGCGCGAAGTCCTCGTCGATGCCCGTGTCCAGCATGCGCAGGCGAACGTCGCGGCCGTGCAGGTCCAGGTCCAGCGTCGCCCCTCCCGCATGTTCGCCCTCGGCGCGCCAGGCGCGCCAGCGTTCCCCGAATGCCGGCAGCAGGGCGGCGAGGTCTGCCCCGCGCAGATGCTCCTCGGCGATCATCTGTTGTGCGCGCGGATTGTGCTGCACCACCCGGCCCGAATGATCCAGCACGATCACGCCGTCGTGCATGTCCTCGATGACAAGCTGGTTTACCCGCATCTGGTTGGCAAGCTCGCGACCGCGCTGGCGCGCGAGCTCTTCGTTCGCCCGTACCCGCTGCGCCATCACGCCCGTGATTCCCGACGTAGCGAAGAAGCCGATCGACATCAGCCCGGGCTGGACGAAGTTCGCGGTCGGAAAGTCGTAGACGAGCACCCAGAACGACTGTTCGATCAGTAGCGCGATGCTCGCCACCGCCGCGTAGAGGATGGTAAGCCGCCAGGGCGCGACGAGCGCCGCGGCGGTAAGCGAGACGAAGAGCATCACGCCGAGGCCGCTCCTCATGCCTCCGCTGGCATACATCAGCAAGGTGATTGCCAGAACGTCGATGCATACCTGCAGCGTCAACTGGAGGTTGAACAGGTCGCGGAGGTTCTTCAGCACCACGTGCAGCACTACCCCGAACAGCAGGTAGGCCACCGCGACCAGGCGGAACAGCCTGAGGTGGTGGGCGCCGAGATTGAGCTCGCCCTCGTAGTACAGGCTGCTGCCGAGAAACAGCGCCGCTACCGCGATGCGGTAGTAGCTGAAGTACCGCAGCGATATCCAGAACGACTCGAGCGTCGCCGCCTTGCGGGTGAAGAGCGGCGAGTATCCCGCCTCGCCGATCAACGATCCTCCCCGGGCCCCAGGCGGGCATGCTCCTCGCTGCAATACTCGAGTCCATCGGCAGTGCGCGACTCGGCCGCAGGCAGGTAAACACCACAGTGCGCGCAGCGTACCAGCGCACCTATGTGGCCCGGCTTGGCCGTCCGCTCGCGGTCGGCCGACCGCGCGATCGCTCGCCGGATCGCCCAGACGGCGATCACGACAAGAACGACGAGTATGACTATGCGGCCCATGGCCGGATTATCCGATGCCGGACCCGCATCCTGGTTGGCGGGGGAAAATTGGTCGGGGTGAGAGGATTTGAACCTCCGACACCTGCGTCCCGAACGCAGTACTCTACCAGGCTGAGCTACACCCCGAAGCGCGGGCGCAGGATCGCGCTTGCTAGCGGTCCCGCGTTACCGAAAAGGACGCCAATTCTAGCAAACATTGTCGCGCCGCCGAATCCGGCAGCGCAGCCAGGGCATCCTGCGCAACGCGCGATTCACGCGCCGCCGCCTGCCTCGCATAATCGAGCGCACCGGTGGCGCGCACCGCATCGATCACCGCCGGAAAATCGTCGCGGCCGCCGTCGATGATCGCGCGGCGGACGGCGGCGGACTGCGTCGCGGTGCCCGCACGCATTGCCCGGATGAGCGGCAGCGTCGGCTTGCCCTCGGCAAGATCGTCGCCAAGGCACTTGCCGATCGTCGCGGCATCGCCCGAATAGTCCAGTACGTCGTCGACCAGCTGGAACGCGGTTCCCAGGTGCATGCCATAGTCCGCCAGCGCCGCCTCCCGCGCGGCCGATGCGCCGCCCAGCACCGCGCCCAGCCGCGCGGACGCCTCGAAGAGCTTTGCGGTCTTGCGGCGGATCACGTCCAGATACCGGTCCTCGTCGACATCGGGGTCGTGGCAGTTCATCAACTGCAGCACCTCGCCTTCGGCGATCGTATTGGTAGCGTCCGCCAGCACCTGCATCACGCGCATGCTGCCGACCCCGACCATCATCTGGAAAGCGCGCGAATAGAGGAAATCCCCCACCAGAACCGCCGCGGCATTGCCGAACGCCGCGTTGGCGGTCTGGCGGCCGCGCCGCATCGGCGAATCGTCGACGACGTCGTCATGCAGCAGTGTGGCCGTATGGATGAACTCCACCACCGCGGCAAGCTCCAGCCGGGCCTCCCCCCGGTAGTCGCAGGCCGCGGAGGCGAGCAGGACCAGCGCCGGGCGCAGCCGCTTGCCCCCCCCGGCGACGATGTATTCCGCCACCCGGGCCACCATCGGAACTTCCGAGGCGAGTCTCGCGCGGATCAGGGCGTCTACGCGCTGCATGTCGCCAGCGATCGGGCTGAGGATGGACACGGTGGTCATAAATCTCTTATAATTCCAAGTCTTTGCAGATGCAATGGGTTATCTCATGTACGCAGTGATCAAGACCGGCGGCAAGCAGTATCGCGTCAAGCCGGGCGAACAACTCAAGGTTGAACTTATTACGGCCGAAGTCGGCGCCGCCGTTTCATTCGACGAGGTCCTCATGCTCGGCGAAGGCGACACTTCTACCGTAGGCGCGCCGCTGGTCGCGGGCGCAAAGGTCAAGGCCACGGTCGTATCGCATGGCCGCGGCGACAAGGTGCGCATCTTCAAGATGCGTCGGCGCAAGCATTTCCAGAAGTCGCAGGGACATCGGCAGGGTTATACCGAGGTCCGCATCGACGACATCGTTTCAGGCTGACGGGAGGCCGGCAAGATGGCACAGAAAAAAGGTGGCGGCAGCACGCGCAACGGCCGCGATTCCAATTCCAAGCGCCTTGGCGTGAAGGTGTACGGCGGCCAGCGCGTGAACGCAGGCCAGATCCTGGTCAGGCAGCGCGGCACGGTGGTTCATGCGGGCACGAATGTCGGCATGGGCCGCGACCACACGCTCTTCGCGCGCAAGCCCGGGCAGGTGGTGTATGCGGTAAAGGGCGCGGACAGCAACAAGATTGTGAGCGTGGTGCCGGCGTAAGCCAACTCCCGCGCCGCGAAAGCCCTATCGCGCGCGATAGGGCTTTTTTGTTTCTGGAGCAAAGTCCATGAAGTTCATTGATGAAGCCCTGATCGAGGTACATGCCGGAGACGGCGGCGACGGCAGCGCTTCGTTTCGCCGGGAGAAGTTCGTGCCGCGTGGCGGCCCCGATGGCGGCGATGGCGGCCGCGGTGGCAGCGTCTGGGCGCGCGCGGACCGCAATATCAACACGCTGATCGACTACCGCTACGCGCGCATCCATCGGGCAGGCAGCGGCGACCGCGGCCACGGCAAGGATCGTTACGGCAAGGCCGGCGAGGACATCGAGTTGCGCGTTCCGGTCGGCACGATCTTCCGCGACGTGCAGAGCGGAGAGATCGTCGCCGACCTCGCCGCTGATGGCGCGCGGGTGCTGCTCGCCAAGGGGGGCAAGGGCGGCCTGGGCAACCTTCACTTCAAGTCGAGCGTGAACCGCGCACCGCGTCAGTTCACGCGCGGCGAGCCCGGCGAGAATCGGCAGCTGGCGCTGGAACTGCGGGTGCTGGCCGACGTCGGCCTGCTCGGACTTCCGAATGCCGGCAAGTCCACTTTAATGCGCGCGGTGTCCAGCGCGCGGCCAAAGGTCGCGGACTACCCGTTCACGACGCTGAATCCGTCGCTGGGCGTGGTGCGAATCGCCCACAATTCAAGCTTCGTGGTTGCCGACATCCCCGGCCTGATCGAGGGTGCCGCAGAAGGCGCAGGGCTGGGACACCAGTTCCTGCGGCACCTTTCCCGCACCCGGCTGTTGCTGCACCTCGTCGACCTCGCGCCGTTCGAGGAAGCCGAAGACCCCGTGCGGGGCATCGTCCGCGAGGTTCGCACCATCGCGGCAGAACTCAAGAAGTACGACCAGGCGCTGTTCGGCAAGCCGCGCTGGCTGGTGTTCAACAAGGCGGACATCGTCGCCGATCCGCAGGAGCGCATTGCGCGTATCCTGCGCTCCCTCAGGTGGAAGAAGCCCTGGTACGCGGTATCGGCGCTCACCGGTGCCGGCTGCGACAAGGTCTGCAGGGACGCGGCGAAGTTCCTCACCGGGACGCACAAATGACGCGCCGGATCAAGGACGCGCGCACGCTGGTGGTGAAGGTGGGTTCGTCGCTGGTCACCGACGAGGGGCGCGGCCTGGACGTGGCGGCAATCGCGCGCTGGGCGGCACAGGTGGCGAAGCTGCGCAGCATGGGCCGGCGGGTGATCGTCGTGTCCAGCGGTGCGATCGCCGAAGGCATGAAGCGGCTGGGCTGGCGCCGCCGTCCGCACGCGGTGCACGAATTGCAGGCCGCCGCCGCGGTGGGGCAGATGGGCCTCGCGCAATCCTACGAATCGTGTTTCAGGGAGCATGGGCTCGCGACGGCGCAGGTGCTGCTGACGCACGCCGACATGGCGGATCGGCGCCGCTACCTCAATGCGCGCTCGACCCTGCGCACGCTGCTCGAGCTGGGCGTCATTCCGGTAATAAACGAGAACGACACGGTGGTCACCGACGAGATCAAGTTCGGCGACAACGACACGCTCGCTGCGCTGGTCACCAACCTGGTGGAAGCCGACGCGCTCCTCATCCTCACCGACCAGCAGGGACTGTTCGAGGCCGATCCGCGGGTGGATCCGGCAGCCAGGCTGATCGGCGAAGCGTCCGCGCTCGACGCAGGACTGGCGCGAATCGCTGGCGGCACCACCAGCAACATCGCCCGTGGCGGCATGATCACCAAGGTGCTGGCCGCGGCGCGCGCGGCGCGCAGCGGCGCGCATACCGCGATCGCCTCCGGACGGGAGCCGGACATCCTCGTCCGCCTCGCGCAGGGCGAAGCGATCGGCACGCTGCTGGTGGCGGAAACGATGCCGCTCGCCGCGCGCAAGCAATGGCTCGCAGACCACCTTGCGGTTGCCGGGCGCCTGCGCCTGGACGAAGGCGCGGTGAAGGCCCTGGTGCGCGATGGCAAGAGCCTGCTGCCGATCGGCGTGGTGTCGGCGCAGGGGGCCTTCGATCGCGGCGAGCTTGTGTCCTGCGAAGATCCCGAAGGGCGGGAGATCGCACGCGGGCTGGTCAATTACGGCGTGGACGAAGCGCGCAGGATCCTGCGCCGGCCATCGAACGAGATCGAATCGATCCTCGGCTACGTGGACGAGCCGGAGCTCATCCACAGGGACAACCTGGTCCTGCTCTAGTCGCTGCTGGTGTGGCCCTTGTTCGGGTGCCCGCCCCGCCGCAGCGCATCGATGCCCTCGGCCGCGTCGAGGATGATCGCGTCCTGCGGGCAGAAGTATTCGCGCCGAAGCGCCTGGTGCCATCGCTGGATGGTCTTGGGCTCGATTTCGCGCCACCTGGAATCCGCGCGCGGCACCCAAGTACTGTCATCCCTGCCGGTGGCGTACACGCGTACCAGGCCTCCGACGCAGCGGATGCCTTCGAAGCTCACGTTATCGACGCCGCTGGGACTGCGCGCCACCAGGGTGTAGCGCACCACGCCGTCCCGCCCGACGCTCAGCGACGCGGCGTCGATGAAAAAGCGAAATGACGTCGTCGCGCTGGGCTGGAACTCGATCAGGTTCTCCGGCCGAGGAAATGCCGGCGGACGTACCTCGATTTCCCGCCAGTTGCGCAACTCCTGCTCCGCCTCCCAGTCGCTCTTGAACTGGGCCGAGGCCGCCCCCGCGAAGGCGAGGCTTGCCGCGAGCACCGCTAGCGCAAGCCTCAGGCCAGGTCTCCCGCGAGCGATGCCCGGACCTCCGGGGCGACCTGCGCGAGCTCGGTCCGGTACTCCGGGTGGTCGATGCCCATCGACAGCCCCACACCGTACTTGAGTGCCTTGCACATCTCGTCGGACAGCTCAAAGCGCAGGAAGTGCACCGACGAGGTCTTGGTGTCGTTCTCGCGCTCGAGGTCCTCGTCCGCGATCGCGTAGACGCGCTCGCAGCCCTCGACGCGGACCCATACCCGGTCTTCCACGCCCTTCAGCCTGGCGAGCATGCGCTGCCGCTCCTCGACGTCCGGGTACTCGATCAGCATCGTCGCCTTCCAGTTGGAGCCGTCGGGCACCAAGGGGTTGTAGGCGTCCAGCTCGCTCTGGATGCCTTCTTCCTCGAAGATGCGCTCGATGCGCAGCATCTCCTGCACCTGGTACCGCATGGTCAGCTCGTCCTCGAACTGCAGCGTCACGTTCGCTCCAAGCTGCACCATGCGGACGCGCTTGTGATCGATCACCCGTGCGCGGAAGGCGTTGCGCTCCTTTGCATACGCCTCCAGCGAAAGCAGGCTCTCGCGCCGGATACGGGTCATCGTCTCTGCGCTCACCGTTAGACGCTCAGTCGACCAGCGCGTCCAGCGCCTTCTGGAAACGGTTGGCGTGGCTGCGCTCGGCCTTGGCCAGCGTCTCGAACCAGTCGGCGATCTCGCCGAAGCCCTCGTCGCGCGCCGTCTTCGCCATGCCCGGGTACATGTCCGTGTACTCGTGCGTCTCGCCGGCAACCGCGGCCTTCAGGTTCTCGCGCGTGGCGCCGATCGGCAGGTCAGTCGCAGGATCGCCGACGGACTCCATGTACTCCAGATGGCCATGCGCGTGGCCGGTTTCGCCTTCGGCGGTCGAGCGGAACAGCGCGGCGACGTCGTTCTGGCCTTCCACGTCCGCCTTCGCTGCGAAATAGAGATAGCGCCGGTTTGCCTGCGATTCGCCCGCGAACGCAGCTTTCAGATTGCCGTGGGTCTTGCTTCCCTTCAGTGCAGCCATGTGACCTCCTAGGATGTTGTTGCGTGACTCTGCGCGGCACCAGACCGCGGGCAAAGGGTAGGCGCTTCGATTCGATAGATCAAATGAAAAAAGGCAATATCAACGATCGAGGCAGGCTATTTCACCGGTTCGGCCGAGCGCCGCCCCGGCGCGCGACGATCGGCGACGAGAAACCGGTGCAGTTCGGCGAGGGCCTGCTGGTATACCTCGCGCTTGAAATCGATCACGGTTTCCATCGGCACCCAGTAGTCGTGCCAGCGCCAGGCGTCGAACTCGGGCTTCTCTCCCGCCCGCAGGCAGACGTCGCAGTCGCGCCCGACCATGCGCAGCAGGTACCAGATCTGCTTCTGCCCTCGGTAGCGACCCCGCCAGTCCCGGCGCACCCACTTCGCCGGCACCTCGTAGCGCAGCCACTGGCGGGTGCGGCCGAGGATCCTCACGTGCGCGGGCTTCAGCCCCACCTCCTCCTCGAGTTCGCGGTACATCGCGTCCTCTGGAGACTCGCCGTGCTTGATGCCGCCCTGCGGGAACTGCCAGGCGTGCTGGTGCACGCGCTTGCCCCAGAAGACCTCGTTTCGCCGATTGGCGAGGATGATCCCGACGTTTGGACGGTAGCCATCACGGTCCAGCATGGCGAAGCGTCCTCTCCGAATATAGGCCGGTTGGTTGGTAAGTTAGAATCGGCCCGATTTTTCCATACTTCGCGGACTCTTGAAAGACATCCGCGCTCCAGCCAGCCTAACGCGGGAATCCGGACCACGCATGCGAACCAGCCGTTACTTCATCTCCACGCTCAAGGAAGCGCCCGCGGATGCGGAAGTGATCAGCCACCGGCTGATGCTTCGCGCCGGACTGATCAGGCGCCTGGCGGCCGGGATCTACACCTGGTTGCCGCTCGGCCTGCGGGTGGTACGCAAGGTGGAGTCTATCGTGCGCGAGGAGATGAATCGCGCGGGAGCCATCGAGCTGTCCATGCCCCTGGTCCAGCCGGCCGAGCTGTGGCAGGAATCGGACCGCTGGCAGGCGTACGGCCCGGAACTGCTCCGCTTCAAGGATCGCCATGATCGCGACTTCGTCATCCAGCCGACGTCCGAGGAAGTGGTGACGGATGTCGCGCGCAACCTGCTGAAGAGCTACCGCCAGTTGCCGCTCCACCTGTACCAGATACAGACCAAGTTCCGCGACGAGCGCCGGCCCCGGTTCGGCATCATGCGCGGCCGGGAGTTCGTCATGAAGGACGGGTACTCGTTCCACGCCGGCTACGAAGACCTGGTGCGCGAGTACCGCAACATGTACGACACCTACATGCGCATCTTCACGCGGCTGGGCCTGCGATTCCGCGCCGTCGCGGCCGACACCGGCGCCATCGGCGGCACCGGCTCGCATGAGTTCCAGGTGCTGGCGGACTCGGGCGAGGACGCAATCGCCTATTGCCCGGATTCCGACTACGCCGCCAACGTCGAGCTCGCCGAGGCGCTCGCGCCGGCCGAAGCGCGGCCGGCGCCGGCGGAATCGCTGGCGAAGGTGCCAACCCCGGGAAAGACCCGTTGCGAGGACGTGACCGAACTGCTGAAACTGCCGCTCGCGCGCACTGTCAAAGCCATCGCGCTGATGCACGACGACCAATTCCACCTGCTGCTGGTCCGCGGTGATCACTCGCTGAACGAGGTAAAGGCGACCAAGGTGCCCGGCCTCGCGCCCTTCCGCTTCGCCACCGACGCCGAGATCGAGTCTGCGCTCGGCTGCAAGCCGGGCTACATCGGCCCGCCGCTGGCGGCCGCCGGTGTCGCGGGCGCGCAGGGCGTGCGCATCGTCGCCGACCGTGCGGTCGCGGCGATGGCGGACTTCGTCTGCGGTGCCAACGAGGAGGGCTTCCACGTCACCGGCGTCAACTGGGGCCGCGACCTGCCCGAGCCGGAAGTCGCCGATATCCGCAACGTCGTCGCAGGCGACCCTTCGCCCGACGGCAAGGGCAGGCTTTCCATCCAGCGCGGCATCGAGGTTGGCCACATTTTCCAGCTTCGCACCAAGTACTCGGCTGCGCTGAAGGCGACCTACCTGGACGAGAAGGGCGGCGCCAATGCGATGGAAATGGGCTGCTATGGCATCGGCATCACGCGCATCGTCGGCGCCGCCATCGAACAGAACCACGACGAGCGCGGCATCGTGTTTCCTCTGCCAATGGCACCATTCGCGGTGTCGCTGGTGCCGATCGGCTACCACAAGAGCGAAGCGGTGCGCGACGCGGCCGAGCGCCTGTACGCGGAATTCCTCGCCGCCGGCATCGACGTGCTGCTGGACGACCGCAACGAGCGCCCGGGCGTGCTGTTTGCCGACGGCGAGCTGATCGGCATTCCGCACCGCGTGGTGCTGTCCGAGAAGGGACTCGCTGCCGGTCAGGCCGAGTACAAGGGCCGCACCGACGCCGCGCCGGGCATGGTGGCGCTTGGCGAGATTGCGGGGTTCGTGAAGGAAAAGCTCTCTGCATGCTGAGAGCCCTGGCCATCGCCGCCGCGATGCTGCTGCCCTGCACGGCGCTCGCCGGCGCGCAGCAGTACGAACCGATGGCCGAGAGCGTCAGGAATGCGCTGCGCGTCGCGGTGTCGCATCGCGGGGTGCCCGTGCTGCACTTCTCCAACGCGGACGATGCGCACCGCTGGAGCTCGGAGATGAGCAAGCGGCTGCGCCGCTACATGCCCGACCGCCGGGAGCGCGACCGGTTCCTCAAGACCGTGCACTACTACGCCGGGCGCGCCAACCTCGACCCGCAGCTGGTGCTCGGGCTCATCCACGTCGAATCCCGCTACAAGCGCTACGCGGTGTCCAGCGCCGGCGCGATGGGCTACATGCAGGTGATGCCGTTCTGGGTCAAGGTCATCGGCAAGCCCGGCGACAACCTGTTCGACATGAAGACCAACATCATCTACGGCTGCGCCATCCTGCGGCACTACCTGGACATCGAGAACGGCGACTACTTCCGCGCGCTCGGCCGCTACAACGGCAGCCTCGGCAAGGCCGAGTACCCGAACGCCGTACACGCCAACTGGAAGGGCCGCTGGGCGTACGACGGCGCGACCAGCTGAGCCCATGGCGATCACCCTGGCCCTGCGCAACTGGTTCTATGGCTACGCCCCGCCCGAGCGCGGCACCATCGTGCTCGGCCAGCGGCGCGTCTACATCGTACCGACGCGCATGGGATGGGTGTTCGGCGTCACCATCGGCGTGCTGCTCATCGGCTCGATCAACTATGCGCTGCAGCTCGGCTTCGCGCTGACTTTCCTGCTCGCCGGCACCGGCATCGCCGGCATGGTGCATACCGCGCGCAATCTCGCCCGCATCGCCATCGCCGCAGGGCGCGTCGAGCCCGTATTCGCCGGGGAGTCCGCGCAGTTCCGCCTGCACCTCGACAACCGCTCCGCGTACGACCGCCCCGCGATCCTCGCCCGGCACCTGGCCTCGGGCAGCCAGATCGTCGTCGACATCCCGGCCGGTTCCAGCGTGCAGGTCGTGCTCGCTGTCCCCGCCGCGCGGCGCGGCTGGCTGCCGATTTCACGCGTCATGCTCGAGACGCGCTTCCCGCTCGGGTTCTTCCGCGCCTGGAGCTACATCGAGCCGGAACTGAGGGCACTGGTGTACCCGCGCCCGCTGCGCACGCCGCTGCCGCCGGCGAGCGCCAACGAACAGGGCGGCACGGCGCGCGCCCAGGCATCCGGCAGCGACGATTTCTCCGGACTGCGCGAGTTCCAGCCCACGGATTCCCCCCGCCATGTAGCCTGGAAGGCGGCGGCGCGCTCCCGCACCATGCTGACTAAGCAGTTCGCCGGGGAGGCGGCTGCCCAGGTCTGGCTCGACTTCGAGCGCATGAGCGCGGGACTGGATGCCGAGGCCCGCCTGTCCCAGCTTTGCGGCTGGGTGCTGGAAGCCGAGCGCGAGGGCGCGGACTACGGGCTCAGGCTGCCGGGAACCGAGATCGCGCCAGGCCGCGGCGAAGAGCATCGCGCCCGCTGCCTCGCGGCGCTCGCGCTGCACGGCGCGCCGTGACGCCTGTGCCGCATCCGCTGGCACCGGAGCAGCGTGCGATCACGCTGCCCGATGTGTTCGCGCTCTACGCATCGCTCGCACTGGTCATCGCGCCGCACGCGCTGCGCGCACCCTGGTGGCTGACGCTCGCGACGCTGGCGCTCTTCGCGTGGCGCGGCGTCGCGCTTTCGCGCGGCATGTCCCTGCCCTCGGGCTGGGTGCTTGCGCTGATCGCGCTCGCCGCAATGGGCGGCGTATGGCTCGAGTACCGCATGCTCTTCGGACGCGCCCCCGGCATCGTGCTGCTGATGCTCTTTTCCGGGCTGAAGATGCTGGAGATGCGCACGCACCGCGATGCAACCGTGCTCGCCTTCCTCTGCTACTTCCTCATCGTCACCAACTTCCTCTACACGCAATCGATTCCCACCGCGCTGCTGATGTGCGTGGCGCTGGTGCAGGTGACGCTTACGCTGGTGCGTTTCGCCGCCCCTCAGCGCAGCACTCGTGCCAACCTGCGCACGGTGCTGATGCTGATCGGGCATGCGGCACCCGTCGCGCTTGTGCTGTTCATGCTCTTTCCGCGCATCCAGGGTCCGCTGTGGGGGCTGCCACAGGACATCAACTCCGGCATCACCGGGCTGTCCGACTCGATGTCCCCCGGTAACATCGCCAAGCTGGCGCAGAACGAATCGATCGCGTTCCGCGCCGAGTTCTCGGGCGCGCTGCCGCCCTCGCGTGAGCGCTACTGGCGCGGTCCGGTGATGTCGGAGTTCGACGGCCGCACGTGGCGCATGGCACAGCCCGACATCGCGCCGTTCGAGCCCCCTTCGGGCGGCAAGGTGCGATACCGCTATTCGGTGGTGCTCGAAGCGCACGAGCGCAACTGGCTGTTCGCGCTCGAACAGGCCGCGACGCTCCCCGAGCGCGCCCGCGTCACGGCCGAGGGGCAGATCTTCCGCCTCGGCCGGGTGCGCGTTCGCCAGCGCTACGAGCTCGAGTCGGTCGCCGACCCCGACCCGAGGCCCGAACCGTCCGCAGGCGCGCTGCGCCGCGCGCTGCGGCTGCCTGAGGGCTTCAACCCCCGCGCCCGCGCACTGGCGAGCGAATGGCGCGCGGGCGGCGCCAGCGATGCCCAGGTGCTCGCGCGCGCGCTGGAGTTCTTTCGCGGCGCCCGCCTCGACTACACGCTCGAGCCGCCGCTGCTCGGCCAGCATTCGGTGGACGAGTTCCTTTTCGACACCAAGGCCGGGTTCTGCGAGCACTTCGCGGCGGCGTTCGCCTTCATGATGCGCGCCGCCGGGGTGCCCGCGCGCATCGTCACCGGCTACCAGGGCGGCGACGAGAACCCGATCGACCGCAACATCAGCGTGCGACAGTCCGATGCGCACGCCTGGGTCGAGGCGCATGTGGCCGGCATGGGCTGGGTGCGCGTGGACCCGACCGCGGCGGCGGTGCCGGGGCGAATCGAGGCGGGACTGGCGATGAGCGTGCCGGACACCGCCACGCTGCCGCTGATGATGCGGCCGCAGATGCAATGGCTGCGCTCGATGCGCTACAACTGGGAGGCCCTCGCACACAAGTGGAACGTCTGGGTGCTCGGCTACAACCCCGAGCGGCAGCGCGAGTTCCTGTCCAGGCTGGGCATGCGCAACGTCGACTGGCGCGAGCTCACCGCGCTGCTTTTCACGCTGCTCGGCGGCATCACCGTCGTGCTGCTGTTCTGGTCGTTCCGCAGGCTGGCGCGGCCCGACCCGGTGCAGAAAGCCTGGATCGCGTTCTGCGCCAAGCTCGGCCGCCGCGGCGTCGCGCGCGCGCCGCATGAGGGCCCGCGCGACTATGCGGAGCGCGCCGCTGCGCGCCTGCCGAACGCGGCGGACGCAATTCGCGCCATCGGCACGCTGTACATCGCGCTGCGCTACGGCACGCGGCCGGACGCCGCCGGCGAGCGGATCACCGAGCTGCGCCGTCGCGTGCGCGAACTGGAGCTCGCATGAAGCTGCTTGTCGCGCTGCTGGCCGCGATCGCCACACTGCCTGCGCTGGCCTCGGGCTACGAGCGGCGGCCGGAAGTACGCGAGTTCATCCGCGAGATGGTCGAGCGCCACGGCTTCGTCGAGCGCGAGCTGTCGTTCCTCTTCTCGCGCACGGTCAGGCGCGAGCCGATCCTGCAGGCGATCAGCCCGCCCGGACCCGGCCGCGGCCGATCGTGGAACGAGTACCGCAGCCTGTTCGTCAACGAGCGCCAGATCCGCGGCGGCGTGGCCTTCTGGACCGCGCACCGGCGCGCGCTCGCGCGCGCGGCGCAAGAGTACGGCGTGCCCGAGGAGATCATCGTCGCCATCATCGGCATCGAGACCCTGTACGGCAGGAACATGGGCCGTTGGCGCGTAGTCGATGCGCTGACGACCCTTGCATTCGACTATCCGCCGCGCGCACCGTTCTTCCGCAGCGAGCTGGAGAAGTACCTGGTGTTCGCGCGCGATGAGGGATTCGACGTCTTCTCCGTGCGCGGCTCGTACGCCGGGGCGATAGGAATTCCGCAGTTCATGCCCAGCAGCCACCTGGCGTATGCGGTGGACTTCGACGGCGACGGCACCATCGACCTGCGCGGCAGTCCGGTGGACGCGGTAGGCAGCGTGGCGAACTTCCTGAAGGAACACGGCTGGCGCGCCGGCGAAACCATCCTGCTGCCGGCGAGCGTCAGTGGCGAGGGCTGGCGCGCGGTATCGGACGGGTCGGTGCTGCCCCGGTTCGCGCTCGCCGATATCCGCAACGCAGGCGTCGCATTCAGCGGCGGCGAGCCGGCTGCCCAGGGAATCGTCATCGAACTGTCGAACCGGGACGCGCCGGCGGAATTCCGCGTCGCACTGCAGAACTTCTACGTCCTGACGCGGTACAACCGCTCGAGCTTCTACGCCTCGGCGGTACACGACCTCGCCACCGAGCTTCGCCTGGGGCAGGCGAAGTAGGCCTGTCGGTCAGCCGGCCTCAGAGCCTGGGCAGGTAGCGCAGCGGGTCGACCGGCTTGCCGGACTGGCGGATCTCGAAGTGCAGCTTCGGCGTGTCGGCGTCGGTATCGCCGAGTTCGGCGATCTTCTGGCCGCGCGACACCGTCTGGCCTTCCTTCACCAGGATCTCGCGGTTGTGCGCGTAGACACTGTTGTAGTTGTTGTCGTGCTTGATGACGATCAGCTTGCCGTAGCCACGGATGCCGGTGCCGATGTACATCACGCGGCCGGGTGCTGCGGCGACCACGGCGTCGCCCGGCTTGCCGGCAATGTCGACGCCCTTGTTGTTGGGTTCGGCGAAACCCTGGAGCACGCGGCCGCGATGCGGCCAGATGAACTCGATGGCGCCCGGCTCTGGCGCCGCCGCTGGGGCAACCGGCTCGGGCCTGGGCTCGGCCTTTGCGATCGCCTCGGGCTTCGGCGCCACCGCGGCAGCGGGCTTCGCCGCATCGCCGTTCTTCAGCAGCGCTGCATTCTCCTGCGAATAGGGCAAGCGCACCGCCTTGGGCGAAGTCTTCAGCGCCCCGCCCGCGGGCGCAGTTTGCGGTGGTGCCGCGGCCGATCCATCGAGCGGCCGCGCCTCGACCGGCGCGCTGCCGCGCGCGGTTCCGACCTGCACCGGCGGCTTCGGCGCTGCCGCGCCGATGCGCAGGACCTGGCCGACGCGCAGTTTCGACGGGTCGTCGATGCCGTTCTGTTCCGCGACTTCGCGGTAGTCCATGCCGTGCTCGAGCGCGATGCTGTACAGCGTATCCCCGCGCTTGACCACATAGGCGCCTGTCCCGGCCGGCGCACGCGCGGCAGTGGCGGGCGGCGCTGCAGACGGCTTTGCCTGCGGTGCCGTGGCAGGACGGCGATCGCTCACGGGCGCGGGCGTGCGCGTACTCGCGCAACCGGCCAGCAGCACGGCACCCATGGTCATCGCAAGCGCAGCCCGAATGTTCATGCCTTTCCCGCCTCCAGCGGCACGAACTTCGCCGCGTCCAATACCGTCTCCGTGTAGCCGTGTGCCCTTCGCTCCACCAGCAGCAGGTGTTGCTCGCCGCCCGCAGGCCGCACCGGCAGGATCATTCTGCCACCCGTGGCAAGCTGCCGCAAAAGCGCCGGCGGCACCGCGTCGCCTGCGGCGGCCACGACGATGGCGTCGAACGGCGCGGCCTGCTCCAGGCCCTGCCTGCCGTCGCCGTAGCTCAGGCGCAGGTTCGACAGCCGCAACGCTCGCAGGTTCGCGCGCGCGAGCTCATGCAGGTCCTTGATGCGTTCCACCGAGTATGCCTCCACGGCAAGCTGCGCCAGCACCGCAGCCTGGTAACCGCAGCCGGTGCCGATCTCCAGTACCTTGCCCAGCCGCGGCTTCGCCTGCATCACCCGCTCGATCATCGAGGCGACCACGAACGGGTGCGAGATCATCTGCCCGTGACCGATCGGCAGTGCGTCGAACTCGTAGGCGCGGTGCGCGAGCGCGGCGTCGACGAACAGGTGCCGCGGCACGCTTCCCATCGCCTCGAGCACCCGCGCATCGCAGATTCCCAGCGCACGCAGCCGCTCGACCATGCGCGCTCGCGTGCGCTGCGACGTCATTCCCGTCCCCGCCGCATCCTCGCGCACGCGCTGCAGGCTCATCGCGCCATCCAGTCCTTCACCAGGCCGAGTTGCCCGTGCTGCGTCAGGTCCACCTGCAGCGGCGTGATCGACGCGCGGCGGCTCTCGACGGCGTGAAAGTCCGTGCCCGGTCCTGCATCGGCTGCGCCGCCCGCCGGCCCCACCCAGTAGGCGGTCTCGCCGCGCGGCGTCTGCACCTTCACCACCGACTCGGCCTTGTGGCGGCGTCCCAGGCGGGTCACCTCGACGCCCGCAAGCGATGCGCCGGGTATGTCCGGCACGTTCAGGTTCAGGAGCACCGGCTGGCGAATCGGATCCCGCGCGAGGCGCCCCACCAGGCCATGCGCAAGGTCCGCAGCGGTGTCGAGATGGCGCGCGGTCCTGCTTGCCAGCGAGACCGCGATCGATGGAATGCCGAGCAGGAATCCCTCCATCGCCGCCGCAACGGTGCCGGAATAAATCGTGTCGTCCCCCATGTTCGCGCCCAGGTTGATGCCCGAGACCACGACATCGGGCAGGAAATCGAGCATGCCGGTGACCGCGATATGCACGCAGTCGGTAGGCGTGCCGTTGACGAACCAGAATCCGTTGGCTGCGCGCCGCACCGCGAGCGGCCGGTCGAGCGTCAGCGAGTTCGACGCTCCCGAGCGGTCGCGCTCCGGCGCGACGACGGTGACCTCGCCGAGCGTCTGCAGCCGCTCGGCGAGCAGCGCGATGCCAGGGGAGAAATAGCCGTCGTCATTGGAGACCAGGATACGCATCGCGCGACCCGGATTCTATCCGACTCCCCTGTCGAGCCCGCGTGCCCGGCGCCGGCCGCTGGCTCAGGTAGCATCGACCCGGGCATGACACGCGCATTGGAGGCCAGGTGAAGAAGCAGGTTGCGCTCGAGACGGCGCACGAAAAGCAGTTCCTCGCCGAAATGGACCAGGCGCTGGCGGGCTGGAACGACCCGGCAACGCACCTGCGCGAAGCGCTGCACAACGATGCGCTGCAGCTCTTCTGCCAGCCGATCCTCACGCTGCAGAACGGCCAGTTCGAGCGCGCAGAGGTGCTGGTGCGCCTGCGCGAGGAGGAGGAGACGCTGCTGCCGCCCGGCGAATTCCTGCCGGTGTTCGAGCACTTCAGGATGATGCCCGAGCTCGACCGCTGGGTCACGGCGCGCACCATCCGCCACCTGCGCAAGGGCAGCCGCATCGGCCGCTTCTCGATCAACGTCTCCGGGCAGACGCTCGCGGACCAGCACTTCCCGGGCTTCGTCGCCGACGCGTTGAAGTCGGCCCGGGTTCCGGTCGCCGCGCTCGACTTCGAGATCGACGAGTCCGACGCGCTGCTGCACGCGAGCACGGCGGAACGCTTCGCCGCGATGATGAAGGCGGTGGGCTGCGGCCTGACCATCGACAGCTTCGGTCGCCGCTCGGTGTCGTTCTCGCAACTGAAGACTTTGCAGGCGGACGGCGTCAAGGTCGACGGCTCGATCGTGCGCAAGCTGCTCGCCAGCCCGAGCGCGCTCGCCAAGTTGCAGGCCATGGTGCGCGTGGGCGAAGTGATCGGCCTCGACGTCATCGCCGAATGCGTAGAGGAGCAGGACATCCTCGTGCGCCTGAAGGCGCTGGGGGTCGGCTATGCACAGGGGTTCGGCATCGCCCAACCGCACCAGATCGAGAAGATCGCCGCGGTGGCCGCTTCCCGCTAGTCGGCGATCGTCACGTCATTGACCGGCTGGTCGGGGCGAGAGGATTTGAACCTCCGACCACCTGCACCCCATGCAGGTACGCTACCAGGCTGCGCTACGCCCCGAGGGGGTGCATTCTACCAGCGCATCAGTGCCGCAGGTTGTCGAGCAGCTCGCGCAGCGCCTGCTTGATCGCGGGCAGGTCCACGTCTGCGCCATTGCCGGCGCGCGCGTTTGCAGCCGCCTGCGGTCGCGCGGCACGAGTGGCCTGAACG
The DNA here is from genome assembly GCA_050248795.1 of Burkholderiales bacterium. Lineage (GTDB taxonomy): Bacteria > Pseudomonadota > Gammaproteobacteria > Burkholderiales > SG8-39 > CAZTDU01. Next base: position 55,457 of record JBFWRS010000024.1, read on the forward strand.
TCGGTGGTGGACGCGGAATGGTCGAGCCGGTTGCGCGCGCCGCTGATCGTGAAGCCTTCCTCGTACAGCAGTTCGCGGATCCGGCGTATCAGCAGCACCTCGTGGTGCTGGTAGTAGCGCCGGTTGCCGCGGCGCTTCACCGGCTTCAACTGCGTGAATTCCTGTTCCCAGTAGCGCAGCACATGCGGCTTGACGCCGCAAAGCTCGCTTACTTCGCCGATGGTGAAGTAGCGCTTCGCCGGGATCGGCGGCAGGTCAGTTCGCTTCCGACTGGGTTCCATGGCGTGCCTTCTCGACCATGGCTTTCAGCTTCTGGCTGGCGTGGAAGGTGACGACGCGGCGGGCACTGATGGGGATCTCCTCACCGGTCTTGGGGTTGCGGCCCGGGCGCTGCGGCTTGTCGCGCAACTGGAAGTTGCCGAAGCCCGACAGTTTCACGCTCTCACCTCGTTCCAGCGCACCCCGGATCTCCTCGAAAAAGGCTTCGACCATATCCTTGGCCTCGCGCTTGTTCAGGCCAACCTTCTCAAAAAGCAGGTCGGCCAGTTCGGCCTTGGTCAAAGTCATCGCAACTCCCCGAATTCCCTTCTAAGTTCTTGGAATTGCCGAGAATTTTCTCCCCAGCAATGCAAACAGGGCATCGCGGGCGGAATCCGCCTCGGCATCCGTGAGGGTGCGTTCAGTATCTTGCATAACTACCCGGAATGCAAGGCTTTTTCTCCCTGCAGGGAGCCCGGAACCTTGATAAAGGTCAAACGGCAGGACCTCGCTGACGATAAGGGGTTTCTCCGCCGCAATCGCGTCCAGGATGGCCTGCACCGGGGTAGCCGAATCGACCAGGAACGAGAGGTCCCGCACGACAGCCGGATAACGCGAAGGCGGCCGGATCACGGGGACCGGCGCCGCTTCCAGGCTCTTCGCATCGAGTTCGAACACCACCGCGGCGCGCGGCAGTTCGTACTTCAGCAGCCAGCGCGGGTGCAGTTCGCCCAAGCAGCCGACCGGTGCGCCATCCAGCAAGATGCGGGCAGATCGACCGGGATGCAGTGCCGGGTGCGACGCGGCCTCGAAGCGCGGCACGCGCGGCCAGTACAAGGCCTCGAGGTCGGCCTTGACGTCGAAAAAATCGACATTGCGCTCCTTCTCGCCCCACTGCTCCTCGAGCGCCGGCCCATAGGCGATCGCGCCCACGCGCATCGGCTGGCAGATCCCCGCCACCGTAAGCGGCCCGTCCGCCACGGCGGCATCGCGCAGGAACACGCGGCCGGCCTCGAACACGCGGATGCGCGCAAGCTTGCGCGCATGGTTGTATCGAACGTTAGCGACCAGCGAGCCGATGAGCGACGTGCGCATCACCGAAAGCTGGCTGGCGATCGGATTCAGCAGCCGGATCGGCTCGCCCGAGCCGGCGAAATCGGCCTCCCAGGCAGGCTCGACGAAGCTGAAGTTCACCACTTCGTGGTAATCGAGCGACGCCAGCCGCTCGCGCACCGCATGCAGCGGCCGCCGCGACTCTTCCAGCACGCGCATCGCCGCAACCGCGCGCGGCGGCTGCGCCGGGATCTTCTCGAAGCCGTGCACGCGCGCGACCTCCTCGATCAGGTCCTCCTCGATGACGATGTCGAAGCGGAACGACGGCGGCGTCACCGTGAAGACGTCGCCATCGGTGCTGAACGGCAGGCCGAGGCGGGTGAAAATCTCCGCCATTTCGGTCGCCGGCACCGGCATGCCGATCACTTTCTGCGCGCGCGCCACGCGCATGCGCACGGGGGTGCGCTCCGGAAGCTTCGCTACCACGTCGTCCACCGGACCGGGCTCGCCACCGCAGATGTCGATAATCAGCCTGGTGTAGCGCTCGAGGCCCGCGACGTTGTTGTCGAAATCCACGCCGCGCTCGAAGCGGTGCGAGGCGTCGCTTGCGAAGCCGTAGCGGCGCGCGCGTCCCTGCACCGCCTCCGGGAAGAAGAACGCCGACTCGAGGAATATGTTCCGCGTATGCGTCTCGGCCTTGGTCGAATCGCCGCCCATGATGCCGGCGAGGCCGATCGGGCCGGTGTCGTCGACGATGCACAGCACCGCGTCATCCACGACCACCGTCATGTCGTTCAGCAGCTTCACCTGCTCACCCGGCCTGCCCCAGCGCACGCCGATCTCGCCGGACAGCTTGTCGAGGTCGTAGACGTGCAGCGGGCGCCCCATCTCGAGCATGACGTAGTTGGTCACATCGACCAGCGCCGAGATGCTGCGCTGTCCCGCGCGCGCGAGGCGCTGCTTCATCCATTCCGGCGTCGGCGCCGCAGCGTTCACGTTGCGGATCACGCGCCCGGCAAAGCGGCCACAGCCCTCCGGCGCGTCGATGCGGATCGGATGCCGCGCGGTGCTTCGCGCCGGCACCGGCTTGGTGTCGGGCGGTGTGAGCTTAGTCTGCGCCAGCGCCGCGACTTCGCGCGCCACACCGAGCACCGACAGGCAGTCGGCCTTGTTCGGCGTGAGTTTCAGCGTCAGCACCTGCTCGTCGAGTTCGAGCAGGCGGCGCACGTCGGTGCCGGGTACCGCGTCCGCTGCCAGTTCGAGCAGCCCCGAGTGGTCCTCGGACAGTCCGAGTTCGCGCGCCGAACACAGCATGCCCCGGCTTTCGACGCCCCGCATCCTCGCTGCCTTGATGACGAGTCCCGGCAGCTTCGCGCCGACGAGGGCAAGCGGCGCGACCATCCCGGCGCGAACGTTCGGCGCGCCGCAGACGATGTCGAGGGGAGCGTCGCCGCCCGCGTCCACGCTGCAGACGGTGAGCTTGTCGGCATCCGGGTGCCTGGCGACAGAGACGATGCGCGCGCAGACCACGCCGCTGAAAGGCGGTGCAACCGGCGCGCAGGACTCGACTTCCAGGCCCGACATGGTGAGCAAGTGCGCGAGCTCTTCCGTCGACAGGGACGGATCGGCCATGCTGCGCAACCAGTGCTCCGGGATCTGCATCGATTCGTCCTTGCCTGCTTATGCAAACTGCCTGAGGAAGCGCAGGTCGCCATCGAAGAAAAGGCGCAGGTCGTCGATGCCATAGCGCAGCATCGTCAGCCGCTCGAGGCCGCTGCCAAATGCGAAGCCGATGTAGCGCTCGGGATCGAGGCCGAAATTGCGCACCACCTGCGGATGCACCTGCCCGGCGCCGGAGATTTCGAGCCAGCGACCCTCGTGCGGCCCGCTCTCGAACCGCATGTCGATCTCCGCCGACGGTTCCGTGAAAGGAAAGAACGACGGCCTGAAGCGCACCTGCAGGTCGTCGGATTCGAAGAATCGGCGCAGGAAATCCGTGTACACGCCCTTCAGGTCGGCGAAACTCACGTCCTCGTCGATCCACAGGCCTTCCACCTGGTGGAACATCGGCGAATGCGTGGCATCCGAATCGACGCGGTACGTGCGCCCGGGCGCGATGACCCTGATCGGCGGCTTGTGCATGCGCGCGTAGCGCACCTGCATCGGACTGGTATGCGTGCGCAGCAGCAACGGCAGCCCCTGAGCGTCCTTCATGTCGACGTAGAACGTGTCCTGCATCGAGCGCGCGGGATGGTTCTCGGGGTTGTTGAGCGCGGAGAAGTTGAACCAGTCGGTCTCGATCTCCGGGCCGTCGGCGACGTCGAAACCGATCGAGCGGAAGATCGCCTCGCTGCGCTGCCAGGTGCGCGTGATCGGGTGCACCCCGCCGCGCCGCCTGCCGCGGCCCGGAAGCGTGACATCCAGCGCCTCCTCGGCCAGGCGCGCATTCAGCTTGTCGTCGGCGAGCGCGGCGCGGCGCGCGTCCAGCGCGGCTTCGATTGCGCTCTTCGCGGTGTTGATCGCGGCGCCACGCGTCTTCTTCTCTGCCGCCGGCAGCGCGCCCAGCGACCTGAGCAGCGCGGTGAGCTCGCCGCCCTTGCCGAGGAAACGCGCCTTGGCATTCTCCAGCGCGGCCGCATCCGACGCAGCGGCGAACTCCGCCACTGCGCGGGACACGATGCGGTCGATGTCGTCCATCCCCGGACCCCTCGGGATGGATCTAGTGGGAGATGCTTGCCTTGACCTGGTTCGCGATGCGCGCGAACGCGGGCTTGTCGAGCACCGCGAGATCCGCGAGCACCTTGCGGTCGATCTCGATGTTCGCCTTCTTCATTCCCGCCATGAACGCGCTGTAGTTCATGC
>JBFWRS010000025.1:0-59089 GCA_050248795.1 Burkholderiales bacterium
GGTTGCAATGACACCGGCATGAGAACCCGGAGCCAACAACATGAGCGCACTCGAATCGCAAATGCTGCCGAGCATCGCCGGCGCGCAGCAACTCTTGAACGAATTGTCGCCGCGTGGACTGGCGCTGAACCTGGAATGCCTGCAGCGCATGGCGCGGAGCTTCGCGCGCACGCTGGCCTCGCAGCTCCGGTCCTGACCGAACACTGATCCAACCGCAGAGAGGAGTAGCCCGATGACACCGCGTGAAATCGAGATCGTCCAGCAGACATTCGAGAAGGTGCGCCCGATCGCCAGCGTCGCCGCCGAACTCTTCTACCAGCGGCTGTTCGAGCTCGACCCGTCCATCGCCAGGCTGTTCAAGGGCGACATGAATGAGCAGGGCAGGAAGCTGATGAACATGATCGCCGCCGGCGTGCGTGGCCTGAGCAACACGCCCGCGCTGATCCCGGTGTTGACCGACCTCGGCCGGCGCCACACCGCCTACGGCGTGATGCAGACGCACTACGTCACCGTGGGCACGGCGCTGATCTGGACGCTCGAGCAGGGCATGGGTCGGGATTTCACCGCCGAGGTGCGCGACGCCTGGTGCGCCGCCTATGAGCTGATGGCGGGCGTGATGCAGCAGGGCGCCCGCGACGTCGAGCTAGCCGTCGCGGCCTGAGCGGCGGCACCCCGCAGGTTCGCCGCCGGCGCGGCCTCGCGCCCGCGCGTTGCCGTAACATAGTCTCGCCATGGCGAGACAGAGCGAGTGGGCGTTTCCGGCGAACCTGCAGCCCGACCCCGACGAGGTGCGCTTCGACCTCGCGGCGGCGCTGGACGCGGTGGTGATGCTGCGCGCCGAAGTGCCCGAGGACGCGTTTACCGCGGGCATCCTCGGCACCGAGCGCATCGGCAACGGCGTCGTCATCCGCGATGACGGTCTGATCCTCACCATCGGCTACCTGACCACCGAAGCGTCCGCGATCTGGCTCACCACCAACGCCGGCAAGGTCATGGCGGCGCATCCGCTGGCCTACGACCAGGCGAGCGGCTTCGGACTGGTGATGCCGCTGGGCAGGCTGGGCGTCGCCCCGCTCGCGCGCGGCAGTGTCGCGTCGCTGATGGTCGGCGACGACGCCTGCTTCCTCGGTCACGGCGGGCGCGCGCATGCGCTGCGCACCAAGGTGGTCGGCAAGCGCGAGTTCGCCGGCTACTGGGAGTACGTGCTCGATCAGGCGATATTCACCGCGCCGGCGCATCCGCAGTGGGGCGGCGGCGCGCTGGTGGGCGAGAACGGCCTCCTGCTCGGCATCGGTTCGCTGCTGGTGCAGGATGCGCTGGCGGGCGAGGAGGTGCAGGGCAACATGGTGGTGCCGGTGGACCTGCTGGCCCCGATCCTCGACGACATGCTCGCCACCGGCCAGCCGCGCCGGCCGCCGCGGCCGTGGCTGGGTATGTACGTCACCGAGTTCAAGGGCCACCTGGTGGTCGGCGGCCTCGCCGACGACGGTCCGGCCGAGAGCGCGGGCGTGAAGCTGGGCGACATCGTTGCCGAAGTCGCCGGCGAGCGCGTCACCGGCCTCGCGCAGCTTTTCCGCCGCATCTGGAGTCTGGGCGACGCCGGCGCGGATGTGCCGCTGGTGCTGCAGCGCGAACGCAAGCGCGTCGAGCTGCGCGTGCGCTCGGCGGACCGCAACGATTTCCTCAGGAAGCCGCGGCTGCACTGACCATGAGCAGGCAGGCCGCGATCGCGCACGCCGAGCGCTATTTCGACGATGGCGGCTTCTTTGCCGACCTCGCGCGCCGGGTCGCGATTCCCACCGAGAGCCAGAACCCGGAACGCGGCGCGGAACTGCTGCGCTACCTCAGCGCGGAGATGCAGCCGACGCTGGAGAAGATCGGTTTCAAGTGCCGCCTGCTCGCCAACCCGGATCCGAAAGGCGGGCCGTTCCTCCTCGCCGAGCGCATCGAGGCGCCGGGGCTCGCGACGGTGTTTTCCTATGCGCATGGCGACGTCATCCGCGGCCAGGAAGCGCAATGGAAGCAGGGGCTGGATCCGTGGACGCTCGCGCGCGAGGGCGACCGGCTCTACGGCCGCGGCACCGCGGACAACAAGGGCCAGCACAGCATCAACATCGCCGGCCTTGCGGCGGTGCTGGCGACGCGCGGCAGGCTGGGCTTCAACGTCAAGCTGCTCATCGAGACCGGCGAGGAGACCGGCTCGCCCGGACTGCGCCAACTGTGCGCGGCGCAGAAGGACGCGCTGAAGGCCGACGTGCTGATCGCCTCCGACGGGCCGCGGCTGGCGCCCGGCAGGCCGACCGTATTCCTCGGCTCGCGCGGCGCGATCAACATCGACGTCACGGTGGACCTGCGCGAGGGCGCGCACCATTCCGGCAACTGGGGCGGCCTGATCGCCAACCCGGGCATCGTGCTCGCGCAGGCGCTCGCCAGCATCACCGGGCCGCGCGGCGAAATCCGGATCCCTGAATGGCGGCCGGATTCGCTTACGCCTTCGGTGCGCGCCGCGCTTGCCGATTGCGAAGTCGAGGGCGGCGCGGACGGACCGCCGATCGACGTGGACTGGGGCGAACCCGGCCTCACGCCGGCCGAGCGGGTGTTCGGCTGGCCGAGCTTCGAGGTGCTCGCCTTCGTCACCGGCAATCCGGACCGCCCGGTGAACGCGATCCCGCCGCGCGCCAGCGCCGTGGTGCAGTTGCGCACCGTGGTCGGCATCGATTCGAACGACGCGATTCCCGCGCTGCGCCGCCATCTCGATGCGCACGGCTTCCCGATGGTGAAGGTGGCGCGGGCGGACATGGAGATCTTCGCGCCGACGCGGCTCGACCCCGATCACCCGTGGGTCAAGTGGACGGTGGCCTCGCTTGCGCGCACCAGCGGCAAGAAGCCGGCGATCCTGCCCAACCTCGGCGGCTCGCTGCCGAACGACATATTTGCCGACGTGCTGGGTCTGCCCACGGTGTGGATCCCGCATTCGTACGCGGCGTGCAGCCAGCACGCGCCGAACGAGCACATGCTCGCGCCGGTCGCGCGCGAGGCGCTGGCGCTGATGGCGGGGTTGTGGTGGGATCTTGGCGAGGCAGGGGTTCCCCGGCCGGTCAAATAGGCTTCTGGTGCATCGCCCGCAGGTCAGTGCGGCAGGAACTCGCCGCGGCGCTCCTCCCAGTTCCTGATCCAGTTGCCGAGCGCCCCGGCCGGCATGGGTTTGCCGATGAAATAGCCCTGTGCCAGTGCGCAGCCGCTGGCGAGCAGGTAGTCCCAGTCGTCCCTGTCCTCCACGCCTTCGGCCACGGTACTCATGCCCAGGTGCCGCGCCATCGAATGGCTAGCCTCGATGATGGCGCCGAGGGACGTATCCCGGCCTGCCCCGTGCACAAAGCTGCGATCCATCTTCAGTTCGTCGAAAGGGATGTCGCGCAACTGGGCAAGCGAGGAGTGGCCGGTGCCGAAATCGTCGATCGACAGGCCGACGCGTTTGAGTCGCAGCCGGGTGAGATTGTCCAGCGGGCCGCGCTGATCCGTCATCAGCCGGCTTTCCGTTACTTCCAGCATCAGGCTGCTCAGGGCGACACCCGCATCGCTGGCGGCGCGCACCACGAGGTCTGGAAACGTGACATCGGCGAGATTGTCCATGGAGACGTTGACCGACACATGCACATGGACGCCAGCGTCCTGCCACTCGCGCACCTCGCGAAGCGCATTTCCCAGCACGGCGCGGGTGAGGTCGTCGATCAGCCCGTGTTCCTCGGCGGTGGCGATGAACTGGTCCGGGAACACCGTGCCGTCGCGCGCATGCTGCCAGCGCACCAGGGCCTCCACGCCGGCGAACTTGCAGGTCGCGAGTTCGACTTTCGGCTGGTAGTGGTTGAGCAGTTCCCCGTTGGCGATCGCGCGCTGCAGTTCGTCTGCCGGATAGCGCTTGGGCGCGGATCGGGCAGGCGCGGCGACGTGGCTGGCCTTCCGGTCCATGAGCTGACGCAGCAGTTCGGGCGACACCGGCTTCTGCAGGATTCCGAGCACGTCCAGCTTGTGGGCCTGCGCCAGTCGTTCCGCGGTCTGCAGGATGCGCTTGTCCTCGCCGCTCACCAGCGCGATGCTCCCGCGGTAGCCGATGGCGCCAAGTTGCCGGACGAATTCCACGCCGTCCATGCCGGGCATCTGCAGGTCGCAGAACACCAGCTCGAACTCGCCCGGGGCTTGCGTCAGAATGCTCAATGCGTCCTCGGCGCTTTCGTGGAGCGACACCTGCGCATAGCCCAGGTTGGCCAGTTGCCGTGCCAGCAGCTTTAGCACGAATGGCTCATCGTCGACGATCATGATCTTCATGGGGAGTTCTCCTTCTTGTTGTTGCCGGCAACCGCGTTCGCGATCTGCGTGCGGACCGCGGCCCAGGCGACCTCCAGTTCCGGCAGCCTGCTGCCGACAGCGGTGCCATCGCCGGATTCCGACAGCCGCTCGAGTTCGCCGCACAGGTCGCCGAGCACCAGCGCTCCCACCGAGCGCGACGCGGACTTGAGCCTGTGCGCGATGGCGCCGATGCGCGCCGGGTCCGATTCGCGCATGTCGGCCCGCAACTCGGCGACGAGGCCGGCGGCGGACGCGAGGTAGTCGGACAGGAACTCGTCGACGGCTTCTTCGTCGTCACCGACGAGGGCTTTGAGCACGCCGACATCGAATACGCGTGTTCCGGTCTCATCAACGGCTGGTGCCGCCGCCGGCGGGCTCTCTGCCCCGACCCGGTCGCGCGGCAGCCATTTCTCCAGTTCTGCTTCGAGCACGTCCAGCCGCATCGGCTTCGTCAGGTACTCGTCCATGCCAAGCGCGAGGGCACGGAACTTCTCGCCCCGCAAGGCGTTGGCAGTGAGGGCGACGATCGGCATGCGCGGCCTGTGGCTTGCAGCCTCCTCTCGCCGAATCGTCTCGGTCAGGGCGTAACCATCCATGTCAGGCATGTGCAGGTCGGTCAGCAGCAGCGCGTATTGACCGGATCTCCACATGACCAGCGCCTCGACACCGTTGGTCGCGACCTCTGCCGCGTAGCCCAGCAGTGCGAGCTGCCTGAGGATCACCTTCTGGTTGACCGTGTCGTCTTCGGCGATGAGGATGAGGCGGCCCGCAGCGCGCGCTTCCGCGACCGTGGGCGCCCTTCCCTGGTCTTTCTGCACCTCGGCGCTTTTCTCGTCGTGGAACACTTCCGGCGAAGCGCGCCCGGCGGCCACCGCGACAGCGCGCAGCAGCACGCGCCGCCGCAGCGGGCTGCCGTCCATGCTCACCACATCGGACGCCTCCACGCGCGCGCGGCGGCGCAGGCCGCGTACGACGACAAGGTGGCGTGCATCGGGCAGCTGCGCAAACGCGGCATGCACGGTTTCGATCAGCCTCGACGTGGCCGCATGGTCGACGTCGTGGATTACCACCGGCGTGCCCAGGCCATGCGCACGTCTCGCCGCTGCCGCGAGATCGTCGCATACGTACACCCGCGCGCCGGCATGTTCCAGGTACGCGCGCACGGTGTCCTGGTCCAGATGCGAACTTGACACGACAACGCAGCTCAAGCCGGCGAGTTCCGTTTCCGCTTCGCCCGCCTCGTCCGTGGCGGGTTCGAGCGGCAGGGTTACGGTGAAGGTCGAACCGGCACCGAGCGTGCTCCGGACGGCGATCTCGCCATGCATCAGGTCGACCAGCCGTTTGCTGATAACCAGCCCGAGGCCGGTCCCACCGTAGCGTCGCGTGGTCGAGATCTCGCCCTGCCGAAACGACTTGAAGAGGGAATTCAGGGTATCCGGGGCCATGCCGATGCCGTTATCGGCAACGCTGAACGCGACTCTCAGCGGTGCGGTGCCGCCAGCCTCGATGCGGAGGGCGACTTTCCCGGGCTGCTCCGGCCGGCCGGCGCTGAACTTGATCGCGTTGCCGACCAGGTTGTAAACCACCTGGCGCAGACGGGTTGCATCGGACCATACCTGTGCGGGAAGCCGCGGATCGATGAACAGGCTCAGGGAAACGCCCTTGGCCGAGGCGACAGACAGCAGCGACGTGCAGATGCCCTCGACCATGTCGGCCAGACCGACCCGCGTGCGTTCGAGCTCGAGCCGCCCGGCCTCGATCTTGGAGAAATCCAGGATGTCGTCGATGAGCGTCAGCAGCGAGAACGCGGAGTCGCGAATGGTCTTGATGGCTTCTGCCTGGTCTGCCGTAAGCCGGCTGCGCGAAAGCACTTCCACCATGCCGATGACGCCGTTCATCGGCGTGCGGATTTCGTGGCTCATGGCGGCGAGGAACGCCGATTTGGCGCGATTGGCCTGCTCGGCATCCGAACGCGCCTGGGACAGTTCCGCGAACAGCCTCTTGCGCTCGGCGATCTCCTGCAGCAGGACCAGAGCAGCCGGCCGGCCTTCGTGTTCGATGGGCGCAGCGACTGCTTCGCAGTCGACCAGGGTGCCGTCGAGGCGAAGCCACCGCTCCTCCAGCGGGGCGACGTCGGAACGATCCTCGTTGAGTCTGCGCATGCGTTCACGCACCAATTCGTGAAAGTCCGGGTGCAGAAGGTCGAGCACCTGACGGCCGAGCAGCTCAGACTCCGAGCGCGCACCGAAGAGCGCGACCGCCTTGGGATTCGCGAATACGAAGCGCCCATCGGACTGTACGAACACGGCGTACGGGGACAGCTCGACGAACTGGCGATAGCGGCGCTCGCTCGCCTGCAGCGCTTCGTGTGCCGCGGCGCGTTCCTGCACGCGCGCGCGCAGGTCGGCATTGAGCAGTCGGATCTGCTCGTCGCGCCTCGACCGCGCGACGGCCTCCCGACGGATGCAGTAAAAGAGATATGCGAACACCCCCAGCGCGCCGGCCAGTACTGCGAGCAGAGACAACGTTGTTTCTCGCTGCACCCTGGCGGCCCACGCTCTGCGCTCGCCGAGCAGTTCGTCTTCCACCGCCTGCATGCGCTGAGTCAGCGTCCGTATGCTCGTTCTGACGTCCAGCCCGGGTTGTGCCTCCATTGCCGTACGGGCAGCAATGCCGCCTTCCGCCTCATAGGTCGCGCGTAGCCGCTCGAGCGCATCGATGTGCCTGCCGATCAGGCCCTGCAACTGCGACAGGCGATCGCCCTGCGGCGAACTGGCGACCATGGCGGCAATGCCCTGCGCTCGAGCGCGGATTTCTTCGGCGAGACGCCGGGCATCTTCGCGATACCGGGGATCGCCCAGCAGGAGGTAACTGAAGTGCGAGGACTCGGCGTCGGAGACGTCCGCATACAGCTCGGCCAGCTCGGCGCGAATCTGCTGAGTCCGTGCAATCGACATCGATGCTTCGGTGTACTGCGTGCCCGAGCGATACGTCTGTACGCCGCCGAGAAGCAGGAAGAACGCCGTCGCGATGAATCCGACAAGCACCTTGCGCTGGATGTTTCGGGCGACCGACGTCTGCGCATCGAAGGCTTCCCCGCCGGGGGGCACCCCACCCGCCGCTTCGGCTTGCAGCGGCAAGCCTGTGGACGCGAAGGCGCGGACCGCAACCCCGTTCAACCCCGCCTGCTGCTGGACTGATCGCTGAAACAGTGGATCCTCGACATTGTCCGATTGAGCTACATCCCGCCGGTGAACTATGGGGGAACGCGACTACAAGCGGCTTATCTATACGTCCTCAGTTCCACACATGGGAACCGCAGCCGGGGAAATTTCAGTCAAACGGTGCGTTAACGCACCGTTTTGAGTCATCAGAAGTACGGGGCGCCCTGCGTGTTGACGATCAGCGAATAGACCGACGTGCTCGCCGCCATGAACAGTCGGTTGCGATGCAGGCCGCCGAAGCACAGGTTGGCGCAGCGCTCGGGCAGGTCGATGCGGCCGATCAGGCGTCCGTCCGGGTTGAACACGTGCACGCCGTCAAGGCCGGCTTCGCCCATGCCCCAGCCGCACCACAGGTTGCCGTCGACGTCGCAGCGGAAGCCGTCCGGCGTGCCTTTGGGGCCGGCGTCGATCAGCGTGCGCCGGTTTGCCAGCGTCTTTCCGCCCACCACGTCGTAGGCGAGGATCTTGCGCGGCTGCGCGCGCGATTCGACGATGTACAGCAGGGACTCATCCGGCGAGAAAGCCAGGCCGTTCGGCTGGCTGATGCCCTCGGCGACCACCGACAGCGCGCCCGCGGGGTCGATGCGGTAGACGTGCATCGGCAGTTCGGCATCCGCCTTGACGCCTTCGTTGTAGCCGAGGATGCCGAAGGTGGGGTCGGTGAACCACACCGAGCCGTCGGATTTCACCACCACGTCGTTCGGTGAACTGAGCCGCTTGCCTTCGAAGCTGTCTGCGAGCGTGACGATGCGGCCGTCGTGCTCGGTGCGCGACACGCGCCGGCCGCTGTGCTCGCAGGTGACCAGGCGGCCCTGGCGGTCGCGCGTGTTGCCGTTGCCGTGCGCCGAGGGCTTGCGGAACACCGACACCGCGCCGGTCTCCTCGTCCCAGCGCCACATGCAGTTGCCCGGCACGTCGCTCCAGACGAGCGTCCGCGTGTCGCCGAACCATACCGGGCCTTCCGCCCAGCGAAAACCGGTGGCGATGCGCTCGACCTTGGTCAGCGGCAGGTGGTAGCGCGCGAATGATTCGTCCAGCGCGACGATGCAGGGATCGGGGTAGCGCTGGCTGGGTTCCCAGCCGTGGCGGCTTGCGGACATCGGCCCTCCGGGCTTCACGGGTGATGCGTGGCATATTACCGGCGATGCAGAGCCACGCGGGTGCGTCCCTGCGCCACGCGCGCCTCCGACTGGTCACCGCGCTTGCGCTGGCGGCGTTGCTGTACCTGAAGGTCGAGGACGTCAAACCTTCGCAGCGCCGGCAGTTCGACTAGATATTCTTTTCCGCCAGCTCGCCGATGACCGGCAGCTTGAAGTGCTCGCCCTGGTAGGCCTTGACCATCAGCAGGATCCACAGCACCAGCTGCACCAGACCCAGTATCGGGATCAGCAGCCAACCGATCAACGGGATGAAGCCCAGCGCGATGAACAGCGCCGTAAGCCCGCCGAAGGTGATCAGCGACTGCATGGCGTGAAAGCGCACGAAGCGGTTTTCCTTCTCGATGAGGAAGAACACCAGGCCGGTGATCCAGCCGGCGAGATAGCACAGCAGCCCCGCGACGTTCGGCTGCAGGCCGGTGGAAGTCTTGCTGGTGGCAGGCGTGGCTTCTTCGTTCATGGCGGTTCCTTTCAGTTGCCGGTTTGCGCCGGGCGGTTCAGCAATCCAGCTTTGCCGCGAGGTCGACGAAGTCGCTCGCCACCAGGTCCACGCAGGACGAATCGGCTTCGAGATCGGTGGTCTGCCCCGGGCCGTGCTCGGTGGGGCGCGGCACGAACGCGGTGGCGAGCCCCTGCGCCTTTGCCGCCGCGAGGTCGCCGTTGTGTGCGGCGACCATCATCACCTGCGGCGGCGCCAGGTCCAGGTGCCGGCACGCGGCAAGGTAGGCTTCGGGCAGCGGCTTGTAGGCGCGCGCGGTCTCGGCGCCGAGGATGCAGTCCCAGGGAAAGCCGTTGCGCCGCGCCATGTTCACCATCAGCGCAATGTTGCCGTTGGAACAGGGCGCGAGGATCAGCTTCGGCTTCATGCGCATCAGGCCGGGCACCGCGTCCGGCCACGCGTCCAGCCGGTGCCAGGCGCGGGTCATGTAATCGATGTCGGCGTCGGACAGGTCCTTGATGCCGTAACGCGCGATCAGCGCCACCAGGCTCTCGCGGTGCAGCACGTCGAGGATGGTCCACGCGCGCCGCCCGGAGCGCACTTCCTCCATCGAGGGCTGGTAGAGCTTGCGCCACTCGACCGCGAACTCCACCCAGTCGACGCCGCTGATGCGCCTGGCGCGGGCGAACGCGGCGAGGTCGCGGCTGACGCTGGTGCGCCAGTCCACCACGGTGCCGAAAATGTCGAAGATGCAGGCCTGGATGTTCGTCATGCGCGCAACCTTAGCACCGAAGCGATGCCGCTCAGCGCGCCGGGTAGTCGATCGCGCGCCGCACGATGCCTTCGCGCCGCAGTCCGGCTTCGCGCCGCGTCAGCCACCAGCCGTACTGCTCGGGCCACATGGCGAAATCGGGATCGGCGCCCAGTTCCTGCGCCGCGTGCAGCGCCCAGTTCGGGTTGTAGAGCGCCTCTCGTCCCACGGCGATGAGGTCCGCGCGCCCGGCCTGCAGCGCTTCCTCGGCCTGCCGCGGCGTCAGGATCAGGCCCACGGCCATGGTCTTCAGCCCGGCATCGCGTCGTACCCGCTCCGCGAACGGCAACTGGAAGCCCGGCACGCGCTTCAGTATCGTCTTCGTCGCCGCGGTTGCCGGGCCTGAGATGCCGCCCGAGGAGCAGTCGACGACATCGACGCCGAGCTTCGCCAGTTCCAGCGCGAACGCCACCGTGTCCTCCAGGTCCCAGCCGCCTTCGACGTCGTCCACCGACGAGCAGCGCACGAACAGCGGCTTGCCCGCCGGCCACGCGGCGCGCACCGCGCGCACCACCTCGAGCGGAAAGCGCATGCGATTGTCGCGGCTGCCGCCGTAGCCGTCGCTGCGCGTGTTCGACACCGGCGACAGGAAGGTGTGCAGCAGGTAGCCATGCGCGGCGTGGATCTCGGCGATGCCGAAGCCGGCGGCGTCGGCGCGGCGAGCGGCGGCGACGAAGGCGTCGCGGATCGCGGCGAGGTCGGCGTCGCCCGCGGGCGCGGGTGTCGCCCAGCCTTCTCCGACCGGCGCCGCGGTGGCGCCGACGATGTTCCAGGCGGTTTCGCCGCGCGCGGCGGCGTCTTCCCCGAGCGGGCCGTTGCCGTGCCAGGGCCGCGCCATGCTCGCCTTGCGTCCGGCGTGCGCCAGCTGGATCGCGGGGACCGCGCCCTGCGAGCGGACGAAATCCGCGATGCGCGCGAGGCCAGGCAGCTGCGCGTCGTTCCAGATGCCGATGTCGCCGTGCGTGATCCGTCCGCGTGCCTCGACCGCGGCAGCCTCGGTGAACACGATGCCGGCGCCGCCCTGGGCGAACTTGCCAAGGTTGACCAGGTGCCAGTCGTTTACCAGGCCGTCGCGGGCGCTGTACTGGCACATCGGCGACAACACGATGCGGTTGCGTGCACGCGCCTCGCGGATCGCGATCGGTTTGAACAGCAGCGGGGAAGGCATGGATCGAATCTCCTGGAACGGTTCGGCGCGCATTAGACCATCCCGGGCGGGAGCCGCGCCATTACGCGCTAGACTTCGCAGTGCGACGAAGATCAGGGAGCGAGTGAAGCGTGAACGAACCAGTTGCACACCGGCTGCTCGCGGACGATGTGCCGCGCATCGAAACCGAGCCGTACTACGAGCCGGTTTCCGGCGAACTCGGATTGTTCGAGGCCGCGTACGCCAGCCATATCCCGGTGCTGCTGAAGGGCCCCACCGGCTGCGGCAAGACCCGATTCGTCGAGCACATGGCGTGGAAGCTAGGGCGCCCGCTGATCACCGTGGCCTGCCACGATGACCTTACCGCGTCTGACCTCGTGGGCCGCTATCTGGTCGTCGACGGCGAAACCGTGTGGGTGGACGGCCCGCTTGCGCGCGCGGTGCGCGCCGGCGCGATCTGCTATCTCGACGAGATCGTCGAGGCGAGGAAGGACACCACGGTCGTCATCCATCCGCTCGCGGATGACCGGCGCATCCTGCCGATGGAGAAGCGCGGCGAATTCCTCGCCGCGCCGCCCGAGTTCATGCTGGTGCTGTCCTACAACCCGGGTTACCAGAGCGTGCTGAAGGAGCTGAAGGCCTCGACGCGGCAGCGCTTCGTCGCCATCGAGTTCGGCTATACCGCGCCCGACCTGGAAGCGCGGATCGTCGCTGCCGAAGGCGGCATAGACGCCGAGACCGCGGCGCGGCTGGTGAAGTTCGGCGGCATGACCCGTAACCTCAAGGGCAACGGCATAGACGAGGGCGCCAGCACGCGCCTGCTGGTGCATGCCGCGAAGCTGATCGCCAGGGGCGTGGCGCCGCGCGCGGCCTGCGCAGGCGCGATCACGCAGGCGCTGTCGGACGACCCGGAGATGCTGGCTGCGGTGAGCGAGCTCGCTGCCGCAGTGTTTTGAGCAAGCCCCCCTTTACCCGACGCGAGCTCGAAGACCGGCTCGACGACATGCTGTTCACGGTGCTGTCGTCTCGGCGCACCGCGGCGGCGATCGCCGCGGGCCTCGCGCCGCTCCCGCGCGAGCAGCAGGAGTTCGTGCTGCACTGGGCGCAGGTGGCGGCGCAGAACACCGGGGAGCTCGGTTACCAGGTGGCCGCGCAGGCGCCGCAGGCCTGCGCGCTGTTCGACCGCGCGTCGCTGGAACGCTGGGTGCTCGACGCACTGGACGTGTATGACCGCGAGGGCCTGCACGCGGCAAGCGCGGCGCTGAAGGATTTCGGCGCGCTGCGTCGCCGCGTCGACAACGAACGCTCCGGCATCGCGCTCGCCGATATCTCCCGCACGCTCGAGCTCTTCCTGCGCGGGCTGTCGGGACGCGCGCTGAGCGTCGAGCCGGCGGACGCGGCATGGACCGATACCGAAACCGTGTTCCTGCCCGAGCGGATTTCGCTTCTGCCCGCGCGCGAAGACAACCGGCGCTTCTACACCGCCAGCGCCGCGTTCCTGTGGGGACAGGCGCGCTACGGCAGCTTCAATGCCGACCTGGACGAGGCCGCGAGCCGCTTCGAGGATCGCGAGCGCGCACTCGGCTGGCTGGCGGTGCTGGAGGCGATGCGCATCGAAGCCTGGTTCGAGCGCCACTACGCCGGCCTCGCGCGGCTGCTGCGGTCGCTGCGCGAGCCCTGGCCGGCGACGCTCGCGGCGGCGGCGACTCGCCTGTCGGCGCCGCAGACAACGGTGGACGACAGCGTGGCGCTGCTCGGCGAGCTGTACCAGCACGCACCTCCCGCGGCTCCGGCCTGGCTGGGCGTGCTGCGGCCTTCGCGCGCGCGCCGCGTGCGCGAGGAACGCATCGCGCGCGAAAAGCAGGATCTCGCGCGCGAGCTCTCGGCGCTGCGCGACAGCCTGCGCGCCGACGGCATGCGGGCCGAGGACATGAAAATGGAGGCCTCATACGACACGCTGGAAGTGTCGTTGCAGGTGGACGGGGAATCCGTCGAGCCTCCCGGCGCGGTGGAGCAGCTCGTGCAATCGATGATGCAGGACCATGGCGAACTGCCGCCGGACCTGCTGGTGCCATCGGGCGAAGGCACCTATGACGAGGACGCGAAGGGCGCCGCGGCACCGGGTGGGGGGCGGCCTGCCGAATCCGGCGACGAGGGCGGCATCCTGTATCCGGAGTGGGACCACCGCCGCGGCGACTACCGCAAGGCTTGGTGCGCGCTGTTCGAATCCGACGTGCCGCGCGGCGACCCGGGCTTCGTCGACCACGTGCGCGAGAAGTACCGCGGGCCGATCGCGCAGCTGAAGCGCCGCTTCGAGGCGCTGCGCGGCGAGGACAGGCTGCTCAGGCGCGAAGCCGACGGCGACGGCCTGGATTTCGACGCCGTGGTCGAGGCCTGGGCCGACGCGCGCAGCGGCCGCGAACCCTCGGACCGCCTGTTCACGCGCCGGCGCAAGACCGAGCGCAACATCGCGGTGATGTTCATGGTCGACATGAGCGGCTCGACCAAGGGCTGGGTGAACGAGTGCGAGCGCGAGGCGCTGGTGATGCTGTGCGAGGCGCTCGAGATGCTCGGCGACCGCTACGCGATCTACGGCTTCTCCGGCTGGACGCGCAAGCGCTGCGAGATCTACCGCATCAAGCGCTTCGACGAGGGCTTCGGCGAAGCGGTGCGCGCGCGCATCGCCGGCGTCGCGCCGAAGGACTACACGCGCATGGGCGTCGCGGTGCGGCACCTGACGAAGCTGCTGAACGCGGTGGAAGCGCGCACGCGGGTGCTGTTCACCCTGTCCGACGGCAAGCCGGACGATTTCCACGACGGCTATCGCGGCAGCTACGGCATCGAGGATACGCGCAAGGCGCTGATCGAGGCGCGGCAATCCGGCATCCACCCGTTCTGCATCACCATAGACCGCGAAGCGCGCGACTACCTGCCGCGCCTGTACGGCCCGGCGAGCTGGATCCTGGTCGACGACGTGCGCAAGCTGCCGCTGAAGTCCGCAGAGGTTTACCGCAGGCTTACCGCATGAGCCTCGACTGGATGTCGCTCGCGGCGATCGCCGTGGCGGCGCTGGCAGTCGGCTTGCTGGTCGGCACCACCAGCGTCGGCGGCGTGATGCTGGTCCCGGCGCTGATCTTCTGGGGCGGGCTGGGCGTGCACCAGGCGGCGGCGACGGTGCTGGCGAGTTCCATATTCACCGGTGCGCTGGGCGCGTGGCTGTACTCGCGCCGCGGCAGCTTCGAGTGGCGCATGGTGTGGCCGCTGTGCGTCGGCGCGGTGCCGGCGGGCTACGCCGGCGCGCTGCTCGCGTCGCAGGTGGATGCCGGCCCGCTCGGCCTGATCATCGGCGTGCTGATCGTCGCCGCGGGCGCGCTGATCCTGCGCCCGCCGCCGGCGCTGTCAGGCGGGCGCGGGCGTTCGCGCCTTGCCGACACCGCGGTGCTGCTGGGTATCGGCACGACGGCGGGATTCGGCTCGGGCCTGTCCGGCGCCGGCGGCCCGATCTTCTCCACGCCAATGATGATGGTGATGCGCTTCGCGCCGCTCGCGGCGATCGGTGCGTCGCAGGGCATGATGATCCTCGCCTCGGTGTCGGGTTCGGCGGCGCACCTGCTCACCGGGGCGATCGTGCCGGACGTGCTGCTGCTGATAACGGTGGGGCAGTTGATCGGCGTTGCCGCCGGCGTCGGGCTGGCGCACAGCCTGCCGACCGCCATGCTGCGCAAGCTCGCCGCCTGGATGTGCGTGGCGGCGGGCGCGCTGATGGTAATCCGCGCGGTCGCCTGAGCGGGGGGTGCACGAGGGGGCGCAGCCCCCTCGTACCGATCCGCTATCGTGTGAAGAGCTTCGCGAAGTCGTCGTCGGCGCCGAGCACGTAGCGGGCGAAATCGTCCGCGACGTCGTCCAGCGTGCTGGCGCTGAACTGCGCCTTGACCCGCCCGGGACGGCGCACGTTGGTCAGTTCCGCCACCACCGTGCCGTTGTCGTAGTCGCCGCGCAGGATGGCCTCGCAGGGCAGAGATGCGGAAACGCGGAAGATGGCGCGGGTCGCCTTGCCGAAATCGTCCTTCGCTTCTTCCTTCATCTCGAAGGGCACGCGCAGCGCGCCCAGGTACTGCTGCAGCCGGCCGATGTCCGGACCGAGCAGTCGCGTCGTCACCGGCAGTTCAGGCGTGACGCGGAAGCGGAAGATCAGGTGGTCGCAGAAATCCTTGCCTTCGATCTTGCGCAGGCGCATGTCGACGAATGCGTCCGAGATCGCCGGCGCGGGGATTTTCCCAAGGTAGATGAAATCGTACGGCTTGCCGGACGAAGGGCCGACCTCGTTCAACTGCTTGACGAACTCGGCGAGGTACTGGAATGCGCCGCGCAGGCTCTTGTCGAGCGCGGAGTCCTGCTCGAATTTCTGCTTCGCCTTGTCGACGCGCGGCGGCTGCGCGGCCGCCTGCTTGCGCAGCATGTCCAGCGCCGCCGAGCGCCGCATCGACGGGGACGAGTCGCTCGCCGCGCCGCCCTCGATCTTCAATTCGAACTCGGCGCGCTTTCGCGCTTCGGTTTCGCCCCACTTGTGCAGCGCCTCCTCCTTGCGGCGGCGTTCTTCCTGCTCGGCCAGCAGCGCGGCTTTTTCCTGTGCCTCGAAGTTCTGCGCGAAATGGTCCAGGTCCGCGAGCAGCTTCGAGCGTTCCTTGTCGTCCTTCAGCGTTTCGGCGCGCGGCGCGGTGGCCACCGCGACCGTTTTCTCGTAGGCGGGCGCGGCGGCCGCCGGTGCCTGGCGCGGCACCGCCATGGTGTCGCCGCCTTGCGCCGCGGCCGGGCGGGCGCCGCCGGCTGCGCCCAGGGACTGGTAGTTGCGCAGGTCGGCGGCCATTTCGCCCGCACGCGCGTAGCGGTCCTCGGCCTTCTTCGCCAGCGCGCGGTCGAGAATAACGTCGAAGCCGGCGGGGATGGACGGGTCGACTTCGCGCGCCGGAGGATGGGGCTCGCCGGCGATGCGGTTCATCAGCGCGAACACCGTGGTGTCGCTCGGGCGCTCGAAAGGCGTCTTGCGCGTCAGCATTTCGTAGAGCACCACGCCAAGGGAAAAGATGTCCGAGCGCGGATCAATCGGCAGGCCGAGCACCTGCTCGGGCGACATGTAGCGCGGCGAGCCGAGCGCGGTGCCGGTCTGCGTCATGGTAGACGAGGGCACGTAGGCGACGCCGAAGTCCACCAGCTTGGCGCGCCAGGCGGGGTTGACCATGATGTTGGCGGGCTTGACGTCGCGGTGCACGATCCTGAATTCCTGGGCGTAGTCGAGCGCCTCCGCCACCTGGGCGACCAGGTCGGCGATGCGCTCGAACGGCAGCCGGGGTTCCTCGCGCAGGATCTGCTGCAGCGAACGCCCCTGCAGGATCTCCATCGCCATGTAGGCGACGCCGTCCTGCTCGCCGACGTCGAATATCGTCACCACGTGCGGATGGTTCATGCGGCCGGCGGATTTCGCCTCGCGCAGGAAACGCTCGCGCACCTCGGCCATCACTTCTTCCGGCAGGTTCGGAAGCAGCGTCTTGATGGCGACCTCGCGCTCGATCAGCGGGTCGACCGCACGGTAGACCGTGCCCATCGCCCCGCGACCGAGTTCCGCGACGACGCGGTAACGGCCGAATGTCTTCTGGTCCATGAGTGGTATTGCTGCGAACGAGGCCGTCATGCTGCCATGCGGCATCGCCCCCCGAAACAGCCGCAAGCTTCGCCCAATCGCCGCTTTGCATCAAGTGGAAAAAGCAATCCGTTCCGGCGAAGCCCGGGGGTATAGTCTTCCCCGCTTGACATTCAGGGGAGGACGGGCCATGCGTCTGAACGACGGCGCGCCCGACCGGTCGTTCGCGCTCGAGCACTACCGGCGCACCGCGGCGGGCTACGACGCCTCCAGCCGCCGCATCGCGCGCAAGCGCCTGCGCACGCTCGAACTGCTGGCACTTAGGCCCGGGGAAACGGTGTTCGACGTCGCCTGCGGCACCGGGCCGATGCTCGACATGCTCTCCGCGAAGGTCGGCCCCAGCGGGCGCGTCATCGGCATCGAGCAGAGCCCGGACATGGCGGCGCAGGCGCGGCGACGCATCGACGACCTTGCGCTTGGCAATGTTTCTCTGGTCGAAGCGCCGGTCGAGGAGGCACGCCTGGACGCAACCGCCGACGCGATGCTCTTCTGCTATACGCACGACGTGCTGCGCTCGCCGGCGGCGCTGCGAAGCCTGTTCGCCGCGGCGAAACCCGGCGCACGCGTCGCGGTGTGCGGCGCGAAGCTGTATCCGTGGTGGCTATCGCCGCTGAACGCCTGGGTCAGGCGGCGCGCTTACGGGTACATGACGACGGTGGAAGGACTCGATGCGCCGTGGTCGCTGCTTGCCGGGTACTGCCCGGACTTTGCGGTACGCCACACGTACTTTTTCGGCAGCGGCTATGTCGGCACCGGAAGCTACACCGCGGAACTGCGCGGGCCATGACAGCAGCGCAGCAATTCAGCCCCTGCGCGCGACGATGAACAGGCGCCGGAACGGAAACAGCGTCCTGCCGTCGGCGCGCGGCGGGTAGGCCTGCCTGACGCGCGCGGCGTAGTCGCGCTCGAAGGCTTCGCGCTCCTCGCCGTCGAGCGCCTCGAGGAAGGGCGCAAGCCAGGTGCCCTTGGTCCATTCCTTCACCGGGTCGGTGCCGGTGAGCACCTGCAGGTACTCGGTTTCCCAGATGTCGATCGCCGCCGCGTGCGGCGCCAGCAGGTCGAAATAGCGCGCGGGCTCTGCCACCGGCACCGGGCGCTGGAGCGGTGCCAGCCGCTCGCGCCAGGCGCCGGCCTTCACGGTGTCGGCGATCGCGGTGTGCGAAGGCGCGAGGAAATTCCGCGGCATCTGCACCGCCAGCAGTCCGCCGGGCGCCAGTGCGCCGAACAGCGCCGGGAACAGCGTGTCATGGTCGCCGAGCCAGTGCAGCGCGGCGTTCGAATAGATCAGGTCCGGCGCGCCGGGCGGCGCCCACGCGTTCAGGTCCGCCTGCATCCATTCGATATCCGGCGCGGCGGCGCGCGCGCGCTCGAGCATCTGCGCGGAAGCATCGACGCCGACCACGCGCGCGGCCGGCCAGCGCGCGGCCAGCATGCGCGTGTGCTCGCCGGTGCCGCAGCCCAGGTCGCAGGCGAGGCGCGGCGCGTCCAGCTCCAGGCGCGCGAGCAGGTCCAGCGCCGGCCGCAGACGCGGCTGCGCGAACTTCAGGTACTGCGACGGATTCCAGGTCAGGGCTTCGGTCATCGGTTGCGGGCGTGGCGGCCGGCGCAAGCCGGCGAGGCCGCATCGTAGCAACGAAAGGCGTCGCCGCGACCGAAGGTTTCAGTCCGGCCGGCCGACCAGCTGGAACGCAGCCCAGAAGAACGGGTGCGGGAAGGCGTCGCGCGTCTTCAACTGCGCCTGGCGCAGCGCCTCGCGCTTGCCGCTGCCGGCGAGGTTGCCGTAGAAGGCGCGCATCAGCTCGGCGGTAGCCTTGTCGTCCACGCTCCACAGTGTCGACACGATCGAGCGCGCGCCGGCGTAGAGAAAGCCGCGCGTCAGGCCGACCACGTCGTCGCCGCTGCCGATGCTGCCGAGCGCGGTCTCGCAGGCCGACAGCGTGACCAGGTCCGCGTCGAGTTCCATGGTGTAGAGCTCGGCGACCCGCAGCACGCCGTCGTTCGAGGCGTCCTTCGCGAGGTAGAGACCGGAATCCAGCGGCGAATCGGCGCGGAACTTGCCGTGCGTGGCGAAGTGGATGCGCGAAAACTGCCGCGAGTCGCGCCGGAAACCGGTTTCCGATGCGTCCAGCCGCAGCAGCACGCGCGATTCGGGAAACAGGCTCGCCACCGTGCGCGCCTCGGCTTCGGCGAAGGCCAGGTCCAGCGTCGCGTCGCCCAGGTCCGGGTTGCCGAGCGCGAGTACGCGGCCGGATGCGGCCTTGCCCGGGCGCAGGAACGACAGCACGCTGGCGCTGGGCACCGTGCGCAGCGACCAGCGATCGACGACGTAGCGTCCGTCGGGCGCGACGAGCGCCGCGAACGGCACGTAGTGGAGTGCGGCATGCGCCACGATGGCGAGCTTGCCGCCGGCGAGCTGCGCTTCCAGCGGCGCGATGAGGCGTGCGTACAGGGCCTGCGCCGGGGTGCGGTAGCCGTCGCCGGGCGGCAGTTCGATCGCGCGCCTGAGTTGCGTGACTTCCTCGGTCAGCCCCTTGCGCTCCAGCGGTACGGCCTGTACGCCGGTGGCCGACAGCACGAACGCGTACGCCGCGCTGTCGTCGTAGTAGTACTCGACCAGCGTTTCGTCCGCCTCCAGCAGCGCGCCTATCGTGGCGGCGGGTACCGAGCTGACCGAGACCAGCGAAGAAAGCTCGGGGTCTGCGCTGCGAATCGCGTCCTGCAGCACGCGCACCGAGCGCAGGCCGCCGGCAGGGCCGGCGAGCGACTGCGCGGCGACCTGGGTGCGGTCCAGTTCCGCGAGCGATTCGCGCAGCCGCGGCGCGGCCGCGCCGCGAAGCGCGAAATCGCTTTTCTGCGCCAGCATGTCCACCAGCGCGCGCGCTTTCGACCGTTCCACGTAGTCGAACGCATCCCCGGCCTGCCCGGTGCCGACCAGCAGCGCCACCGCGCGCGCGTATACCTGCTGCTTGTTGCCGACGAAGCCGATCTTGGTGGCTTCGGTCGTCAGGCTGGCGCGCTGCAATTCGATCACCTCGATCGCGCGGCGGTAGTAGTCGATCGCCTCCGCCGGCTTGCCCTCGCGTTCGGCGACGCGGCCGCGCTCGTACAGCGCGATCCAGTAGATGTCGCCGTGCTCGGGGGCAGACTTGTGCCCCAGGAGCGCGTCCAGCGCGAGCTTGGCCTCTTCGATGGCGCCGAGCTCGAAGTGGCAGCGCGCCGCCATCAGTGCCTTGGGCAGCTCGTACACCGTGCCGAAGCTGTCGCCGCCGCCCAGCAGCAGGTCGGCGATGCCGCGCGCGAACGCGTGGTGCTCGAAGTCGAGGTGGCCGAGCGCCTCCTTGTAGCGGCCGAGGTTGATCTTCAGTTGCGCGAGGCCGACTTCGCGCAGGTTGCTGCGCTGCTGGCCGCCGATGTAGGGAATCTCGAGGTCCTCCAGCTCCTTCAGCGTGCGCTCCAGTCCGGCGCGGTCACCCAGCAATGAATAGGCGATGCCGACGATGGGCAGCAGGTCCACCATGTACTGGCCCGGGGAGAACAGGCCGCTGGTGCCGTCGTCCTCCCCGATGCGCGAGCGCGCGATGCGCGCCTCCTCGATCGCCTTCGCCGGCTGGCCGAACTCCAGCGCCATGCTCGCCCTGAGCGCGGGCGGCAGCGGCGCCGCGTTCGATGGGAAGACGAGGAAGTCGCTGTGCGTCGCGTCCCCCGCGGCGATGCGCTGTTCAAGCCGGGTGGCGCAATCGGCGAGCTTGCTGTAGCGGCGCAGCTTGTAGTAGATCAGGCACAGCGGCGCGAGGTTCCGAGTGGTGCGGTCGGCGTCGGTCCTGATGCGCGCCTCGGCGCCTTTCTCCGCTTCGAGCAGGCGCCCGGTGCCCATGTGGAAGTACATCTGGTCCTGCGCAAGGCCGGGAGCTGCGGCGGCGCAGAGCAGCGCGGCAAGGCCGGCGGCAACTGGATGCTTCGCTTGCATGGATGGTCCCTCGCTGGTTCCAGCTTACGCCTTGCGCGGCGTTCCGGCGGCGCTCATATGCCCAGCAGCCGGACCGCCGCCAGGTACACCAGCAGCGTGATGATGTCCTGCAGGATGGTGGCCAGCGGGCCGCTGCCGTAGGCCGGGTCCAGCTTGAGGCGCGCGAACAGCCACGGCAGGCCGAAGCCGAGCGCGCACGCGGTGCTGCCCGCGGCGACGATGGCGCCCGCCACCGCGCTTGCCAGGCGCACGTCGCCAAACGCCAGCCACACCGCGGGCCAGGCGACCGCGCCGAGCGCGAGCCCGATCAGGATGCCGGTGCGCAGTTCGTCTGCGAGCAGGTGGGCGATGCCACCGCGGGTCAGCGACAGGCCGCGCACCGCGATTGCCTCGCTCTGCGTGCCGATCGCCCCCGCGAGGTAGACGATGCCCGGCACGAAGAAGGCCACCGCGATGGTCTGGTGCAGCGACGCTTCGAACGCCGCCATCGCCAGCGTCGCCAGCGCGCTGCCGGCCAGGCCCACCAGCAGCCAGGGCAGGCGGTGCCGCGCGCGCCGCAGCGGCGGATCCTCCATCGCATGACGCGCCTGCATGGTCTCGCGCTGGATGCCTGCCAGCAGGTGCAGGTCTTCGACGTGCTCGCGCCGCAGCACCTGCATGATGGCCTGCGCCGGCATCACCCCCAGTGGGCGCCCATTGGCGTCGATCACCGGCAGCGCATCCACGCCGTGACGCAGCGCGATCGACGCCGCGGCTTCCTGGTCGGTTTCGGGCGGGACGCTCGGGTGATCGGTGTCCATCGCATCGCCCAGGCGCATGGCCGGGTCCAGCGCCGGCATGCGCGAGAACGGGATCACGCCGGCCAGGCGTCCGTCGGCGGCGGTGACCAGCACCAGTTCCAGGGACTCGGGCCGCGCGGCGAGCAGCGTCGCCAGCGCATCGCCCACGGCATCGTCCGGGTGCAGCAGCGCCACCGGCGCGCGCATGTGGCCGGCGACGGTTTCGGGCTGCTGCAGGCTCATTCGCCCCCCTGGCGCCGCGCATTGCGCGCGAACGCAGTGTCCCAGGCCAGCAGCTTGGCGAGCGCGAGCAGGCCGAAATAGATCACTGCGGCGGCGATCGCGGTGTGCGGGTTGCTCACCCACGCGCCGGAACCCGGCACGCCATAGTGGCGGCCGTGCCGGTTCAGTCCGAGTTCGGGCAGCGGCAGGAAAAGCCCCGCCGGCACGGCGAGCAGGAAGAACAGCGTGGATGCCGCCACCAGTCCCTGCTGGCGCCACAGCGATTCGCGCGGCACGCGGCGATTGACGATCAGCGGCGCGAGCTTGGCGGCGAGCAGCCAGGCGAAGATCAGCAGCGGCCACCAGGTCCTGAACTGCCAGGCCCAGGCGCCGACGAAGAGGGCATAGAACGCGCCCAGGCCGAGCAGCGTCTTGATGCGCTTGCCGCGCGCCATGTCGGGCGCGAGCAGCGCCGAGCCGAAGAACGCGCCGGAATGGATGAGGACGAACTCCAGCAGCATGATGAGGATCCCCTGCGCGACCAACTGCCGGCGCCAGCCGGTGGGATCGATCCACACCCACACGAACACCGCTGCGGTAAGCACGTCCGGCAGCGCCTTCGCGAGGCGCTGTGGAAATCCGTCTGCCGCGAGCTCGGTGGCGGGCATCTGTGTGCGCAGTTTACTCGGACGGATGCGAACTGCCGGTGATCTGCATGCAGGGTGCTAAGCTTTGCAGCAAGACTTCGAACGGAGGCTGGCGATGAGCGCATACGCATTCGGCAAGGTGGTGAACATGGGCTACGAGCAGGCGATCGAGGCGATCACCGCGGCGCTGGCGAAGCAGGGCTTCGGCGTGCTGACGGAGATCGACGTCGCCGCGACGCTGAAGAAGAAGCTCGACATCGACCGCGCGCCCTACCGCATCCTCGGCGCCTGTAATCCGCAGTTCGCGGCTAAGGCGATCGAGATGGAGCCGCAGATCGGCGCGCTGCTGCCCTGCAACGTCATCGTGCGCGTCGACGAGGCGGGCCGCACCGTCGTCGAGATGATGGATCCGAACGCGGTGCTGACGCTGGTGGACAAGCCGGGCATCGCGGCCATCGCCACCGAGGTGAGGACGCGGCTCGAGGCCGCACTGGCAGCGGTCTAGCGGGCCGGGGCGCCCGCGCCCGCAAGGCTTACTTGAACGTGCGGCTGTAGGCGATCCCCAGCGAGTTCTGGTGCATGCGGATCGTCTCTGTTGCCGAGCCGCCGGCGATGAAGCGCGAGAACAGGGACGGCGCGCTAACCGAGTTGCGGAACGCGTGCATGTACGCCATCGTGATTTCGGAACTGCCATCGATGTCGTAGGTGAATCCCAGCGTGATGTGGTTCTTCACCACGCCCGGGGCGATGATGTTGAAGGTGACGTCGCGCCCGTCGATCGGGTTGTCGGTGATGTTGATGCCGCCGCGCAGCGTCAGCCGCGGGCTGTAGCGGTAGTCGACGCCGAGCTTGAATACGTTGACGTTCTGCCAGCCGAAGCCGCGGCAGTCGCCGCAACCCAGCGATCCGGTGGTGAAGCCGGTGGCCGCGACCGCGTTGCCGGTGAGCGTGCTCGGGTTGCCGACCGAGCGGACGCCGCCGTAGTTGATGCGCTGGTAGTCCGCGGCGATGGTCAGCGCGGGCGAGGCCTTGACCGCGATGCCGACGTTGTAGTTCTCGGGAATGTCGAAGTCGCCCTGCTGCGCGAACAGGTCCTTGTACTTGTCGAAGGCCTTCATGCGCATCTTGCTCGAGTACGCGGCGCCCACCGTGAGGCTGTCGGTGATGCGGCCGGTCCAGCCGAGCCTGAAGCCCCAGCCGGTCGAGGTGTCATGGCCGCGGTTGGTCAGGCTGTTATTGCCGGGCCAGCCGGCGGGGGTGGGGGTGAAGCCGTTGAAGCCGTCCAGGCCCTCGGCCTTGAACCGCTGGTAGCCGAACAGCTGCGAGAAGCCGAACGAGTGGTTCGCGCCCGCCTTCATCGCCACCGTGGGCGCGACGATCAACTGCATCAGGTCGACGCCGAGCTTGCCGGTGCCGCAGAGCAGGTTGAACGGTGCGGCGGCGGCACCCCCGGGATTGAAGTTGCGGCATGCGGTTCCGCCACCGATCTGGCCGCCGTCGTACTCGGTGTTCATGCCGCCGTTGCCGTAGACCGTGACGCCGAGCGACAGGTTCGGATTCAGCATGCGGTTGTAGGCGAACTCCGGGACGAGGAAGTGGTTCCTGCCGCTGGTGGCGCTGCCGTCCATGCCGGCCATGCCGCCGGCGCTGGATGAGCGTGAGGCGTCGCGCTTCGGGCTGAACCAGTCCAGGCCCACGTCCAGCCGCGTACCGGCCCACACCATGTTGGCCGGGTTGACCGCGCCGCCGAAAGCATCGGTGGCCATCGCGGTGGCGGCGCCGCCGCGTCCCTTGGCTTTCATGCCGTAGCCGTGCGAGAAGTAGCCGTCTGTCGCGTACGCAGCCAGCGGCGCGGCCAGCGCGACCGCGATGGCGAGTCTCAATGCGGTCATGGTTCCCTCCCCAGGGCGTGAATGGCTGTACTCAGATGAAAAGGTTGACTTCGGCTTTCTGCGCCAGCGCCAGGAAGGACGCGGCGCCGCAGTATTCAGACACTTCCGGGATGAAATCAGCGTGGCTGAAACCGAACAGGTCTACCGTCATCTGGCAGCCGATCAGGTTGACGCCGGACTCGACGCAGGCGTGGCGCAGTTCCTCGATGCCAGCGACCCCCTTGCTGCTGATGGTCTGCTTCATCAGGCTGGTCGCCATGCTCTCGAAACCGGGAATCACCGATTGCACCGCGTTCGGGATGTTCCATTCGATGGACTTGAACCAGTCCGGTCCGAACGGCATTTTCATCGGCATCGCCGGGTTGCCGAGCGGACTGACGTGCAGGTTGAGGTCCTTCTTCAGCAGCGTCAGGCCGTAGAAGGTGAAGAACATCGACACCTTCCAGCCCAGCGCCGCCGCGGTCGAGGCGAGGATGAAGGGCGGATAGGCCCAGTCCAGCGTGCCCTTGGTGGCGATGATGGTCATCGCCGGCGTCTTCGCCGCCTCGAGTTCCGCGAGCTTCTGCGGCAACAGAACCTCCAGCCGTTCGGCGATCAGCCGGTCCAGCGTCGCGGTATCCACCGTATCTGCAATGGCGCTCATGTGATGTCCCTTCCCGTATTGGGGCAATACTCTCTCCGGGTATAGGAGAATGCAAGCAGGATCGATGCTGCGCTGCGGCATAGAACATTGATCTTGCGGCATAAAGTTTCGCTCATGTGTTGCGGAAGGAGGGAATATGCAGATACGATGGGGGGTATAGGAGGCAGGCATGAACGGACCGCACATGCATGACGCCAAGGCCAAGCAGGCGATGCTCGGGCGGCTCGCCCGTGTCGAAGGCCAGGTGCGCGCGATCCAGCGCATGATCGACGCCGACCAGGAGTGCGAGGACATCGCGCAGCAGTTGTCCGCGGCGCGCAAGGCCCTGGACCGCGCGTTCTACGAGATGGTGGCGTGCATGATCCGTTCAGTCGATGGTGCGCAGGCCGCCGAGCGCGAATCGAACAGCGAACAGGTCGCGGCGCTGCTTGCCCGCTACGCCTGAAGCAGAAGGCTCACGCAGGGTTTAGACTGGCCGCGAAGGCCTCAACACGCCGGAGAGAAAGGAAACACCATGCAAGTCGACAAGGAACTCGATGCCCGCGGGCTGAACTGCCCGCTCCCCATCCTGCGCGCCAAGAAGGCGCTTACCGACATGACGAGCGGCCAGGTGCTGAAGATCATCGCCACCGACCCGGGTTCGGTGAAGGACTTCCAGGCGTTCGCCAAGCAGACCGGCAACGAACTGCTGTCGCATGCCGCGGTGGAGAAGGAATTCACCTTCTTCATGAAGCGCAAGTAGTCGCCGGCGCGTCCCGGCGCGCCGCCAGCGGCTTCTACTAATTAGCGCAGGCGCCTGCGCGCCTCGCCCGAATCCAGCGCCCGTCGCGCCGCATCGGCTGCATCGCCGAGCGAGCGCTCGCGTCCCAGGTGCCACAGGCATAGCGCCGCACCGTAGACCAGGCAGTCCCGCGTCGGGCCGGCCTGGCCCTCGAGCGCGGCGATGCCGGCCGCGGCGGCGGACTGCGCCACCGCGGCGGCATCGAAGGCTTCGTCGTCCCCGGCATTCGCGCCCGCCAACTGCGGCGCACGCACCGCATGGTCGAAGCCGAGGTCGGCGGGCTTGAACTCGGTCGAGGTTTCCTCGCCGCCAGCGTGGTAGTGGAACACCTTGCCGGTCTGCGACAAAGACGGGATCACGCCGCCCTCGACGCCGCGCACGATCAGTGCGGAATCGAATCCGGCGTGGCGTGCGAGCAGCGCGTAGATGCGCGGGTAGGGCTTGTGCACGAAGCCGGTCAGCAGGTGCGTCTTCACGCGGCCGCACACCGGGCCGGCGAGCACCTCGACGGTGGTGATCGCGGGACGCTTGACGATCAGCGTGCGCAGCGCCGAGAGCGCATGCAGCCGCGGGCAGAATGCCTTCTGGTCGACGTAGGCCCAGCCGATGGCGCGACCGCCCAGGCGCGCGGCAGCTTCCTCGGGGTCCAGTTCCACCGGCAGGCCGGCCGCGGCCAGCACCTGCCGGTGCGTGACACCGTACTTCGGCCCCATGCTCGTCACGCCGTGCGATACCGCAGCGACACCGCAGGCGGCGAGCACCGCGGGCAGGAAGGGCGATGCCGGCAGCGAGCGCCGGTAGCCGTCGTACGGATCGCCGATGTCCAGCACCTCGTCCACCGGCGCGGTGGCGCGCAGCGTGGCGTCGCGGATCGCCTCGAGCAGGCCGCGATTCTCGTCGTCGGTCTCGCGCTTCATGCGCAAGGCGATCAGGAACACCGCCGCCTGCACCGGATCGACGCTGCCCTCGAGCACCATGCGCATGCCGGCGCGCGCCTCCTCGCGCGAGATGTTCTTGCTCAATTCCGGGCCGGTGGCGATGCGCTTGATGATCGAGTTCATCAGCGCGGCATCGCTCGCCAGCGCATGCGGCGCGGGCGTGCTCATCGCGTCTCCGCTGCGGGCACGCCGACCAGGATGCAGCCGCCCTCTATGCGCACCGCATAGGTGGCGAGGTTCTCGTCGGCCGGCTCCTCGACCGCCTCGCCGGTGCAGACGTTGAAGCGGCCGCCATGCAGCGGGCAGCGCACCAGCGCGCCTTTCAGCACGCCGCTGGACAGCGACGCATCCTCGTGGGTGCAGGTGTCGGCGGTGGCGCAGATGCGCCCGTCGACGTTGGCGAGCAGGATGCGCCTGCCGCGGACGTCCGCGCGCTTCATCGTGCCGGGCGCGAGCTCGCCAAGCTTCGCCGCCTCGAGGTATTCCTGCGTCATCGCTTCTCCGGTACCGCTCATGCCGTGGATTCGAACCACTTCAGGCGCTCGCGCAGCGCCACCACGCCGCCGATGATGATCAGCGTCGGCGCCTTGACCTTGCCGGCGCGCACCAGCGCCGGCAGCGAATCCAGCGTGCCGGTGAGCACGCGCTGCTGCGGCGTCGTGCCCTGCTGGACGAGCGCCGCCGGCGTGTCCGCGGGCAGGCCGTGCGCGGCGAGCTCGCGGCACAGCACGTCGACGCCGACCAGTCCCATGTAGAACACGATGGTCTGGTTCGGCTGCGCCAGCGCGCGCCAGTTCAGGTTCATGCTGCCGTCCTGCATGTGGCCGGTGACGAATACCACCGATTGCGCGTAGTCGCGGTGCGTCAGCGGGATGCCGGCATAGGAGGCGCATCCGGCCGCCGCGGTGATGCCCGGCACCACCTGGAACGGGATGCCCTCGGCGGCGAGCGTGTCGATCTCCTCGCCGCCGCGGCCGAATATGAACGGGTCGCCGCCCTTCAGGCGCACCACGCGCTTGCCCTCGCGCGCGAGGCGCACCAGCAGCCGGTTGATGTCCTCTTGCGGCAGCGCATGCTCGGCGCGTGCCTTGCCGGCGTAGATGCGCTCGGCCTCGAGCCGCACCAGGTCGAGCACCGGCTGCGACACCAGGCGGTCGTAGACGACCACATCGGCCTGCTGCATCAGGCGCAGCGCGCGGAAGGTCAGCAGGTCCGGGTCGCCCGGCCCGGCGCCGATCAGCGCGACTTCGCCGCCGGCGAAGGCGAGGCGTGCATCGTCCAGCGTCGCCTGCAGCGCGGCGCGCGCCTCGGCGTCGCGGCCGCTGAACACCAGTTCGGCGATCGGGCCCTGCAGCACGCGCTCCCAGAAGCGCCGCCGCTCCTGCGGCCTGAAGCGCGCCTTCACGCGGTCGCGGTATTCCGCCGCGATCGCAGCAAGGCGGCCGTACGCCGCCGGCAGCAGGCTTTCCAGGCGCGCGCGCAGCAGCCGCGCCAGCACAGGGGATGCGCCGCCGCTCGATACCGCGACGACCAGCGGCGGCCGCTCGATGATCGAGGGCAGGATGAACGAGCACAGCGCGGGCTGGTCGGCCACGTTCACCGGGATGCGCCGCGCCCGCGCGCCGGCGGCCACGGCCCGATTCACCGCGTCGTCGCTGGTAGCGGCGATTACCACCGCGAAGCCCTCGAGGTCCCCGTCGCGGAAGCCCGCGGCACGATGCGAAACGCGTCCCGCCGCCACATGCTCGCCGAGCGTCGGCCCCAGCTCCGGCGCGACCACCGTGACGCGTGCGCCGGCGCGCAATAGCAGCGCGCATTTGCGTGCGGCAACCTCGCCGCCACCTACCACCAGGCAGGGCTGCGCGCGCACGTCGAGGAAGATCGGCAGGAAGTCCATGGGATGCTGCGCGCGCCGATGCGCGCGTGTTCCCCGCTATGATAGATGCATTCGGGAGGGTGGATGGCCCGGCTTCTCACACTGTCGCGTGCCGCGCGGCTGGTTGGCGTCAGGCGCGGCGCGCTGCAGAGCAGGATCCGCAGCGGCGAGCTGGCCGCGTTCGAGGGCATGGTCGCGGTGGAGGACCTGCTGCGCGCATTCCCGCAGGCGGTGCTGGACGAGCATGCGGGCCTGGAGCGCTTCGAGGCGATCAAGGATGCCGCGTTTGCGCGCCGCATGCGCGAGCGTCTGCTGCCGAACACGGAAGTGCTGGTCGCGCGCCTGGCTGAACTCAGCCGGGAGCGCGCGCAGGCACAGGCGGAACTCGAGCATTACCGCGCCATCGTCGACGAGTTGCAGGCGAAGCTGCGCGACTCGGGCGCCAGGGCGCTGCTGGGCTGGCTGCAGCAGCGTCTCGGGCCTGCCGCGCAGGGTGAGCCGGCACTGCTGGCCGAGGAGAGCTTTCTCAGGATCATGACCGCACACGTACAGGTGAAGCCCAGCGGCCGCGAGTTCTTCGTCGACGGCAACGACAGCCTGCTCGAGGCCGCACTGCGCGCCGGGCTGTCGCTCGACTACGGCTGCAGTGCCGGCAGCTGCGGCAAGTGCAAGGCGACCGTGGTGTCCGGGCAGGTGCACCGCACGCGTCACTCGGACCACGTGCTGACCTCAGCGGAGAAGGCATCCGGCGTGGTGCTGATGTGCTGCAACACCGCGCTCACCGACCTGGTCATCGAGGCGCACGAAGCGCACGGCGCGGTGGACATGCCGCTGCAGATGATCGACGCGAAGCTGAAGTCGGTCGGCCCGCTCGGCGACGAGGTGCGCCTGCTGCACCTGCAGACGCCGCGCAGCAAGCGGCTGCGCTTTCTCGCCGGGCAGTCGGTGTCGCTCGCGCTTGCAGATGGCGCCCGGGCTACGCTGCCGGTGGCGAGCTGCCCGTGCGATGACCGCAACCTGCAGTTCCACGTGCCGCGGCGCGCGGGCGACGCCTTCGCCGAGCGCGTGTTCGCCGGGCTCAAAGGCGTGGACAGCGTGAGCATCGACGGGCCGCGCGGGGAATTCGTGCTGAACGAGGAGTCGACGCGTCCGCTGCTGTTCATCGCCTGCGATACCGGCTTTGCGCCGGTGAAGAGCCTGATCGAGCACGCCATGGCGCTCGAAACCGCGGAATCGCTGCACCTTGTCTGGGTTGCGTCCGGCGTCGGCGGGCACTATCTCGATAACCTTTGCCGTGCGTGGAGCGATGCGCTGGATGACTTCCGCTATTCGCCGCTGACGCTGGATGGCGCGCTTGAGGACGCGCTGCCGGACCGCGCGCAACTTGCCGAGTGCGATCTCTACGTCGCCGGACCCGGGCCGTGGGCAGAGGCGGTGCGCTCGCTGCTCCTGGAGCAGGGCCTGCCGCGCGATCAGCTTTCGGTGCACGCGCTCGAGCCTTGAACGCGAAGGAACCACGACCAGGCTACAGTGCGGCGCCCTTGCGGGTGAGCGCTGCGCCGCTCGTGCCGCGTGACGCGAACACCAGGAATGCGTGCGCGAGCTTGCCGAACGGCAGCCAGACGAACAGCAGCTCGACGCTCAGCAGGTGCAGCGCGACCGGCAGCGCATAGACCGGCGCCGCGGCGTCGGCGCCCGGCGTGTACGAACCGATGGCTACCATGCCGGTGACGAGCGGCAGGAACACCACGAACCAGCTGAAGTAGTCGTCGAAGCCTGACAGCAGCCGCCGCACCGGATCGGTCAGGCGCTCCATCAGCGCGATGAACAGCGACACGAAAGTGATGCCGACGCAGACGTAGAACACCGGATCCGGCAACGCCGGCCAGGCAAGCCCCGCGTGCCGCTCGATGAAGCCGATGTGCGGCAGGTAGCCGAAGACGATCAGCGCCAGCCCGAGGTGGTAGACGTAGCCGTTCCAGACGCCGAGCTTGGCGCGCTGCAGGAATTCGCGCCGCGGCAGCATGCGCGCGACGATACCGCGCAGTGCCCCGGCGAAGAGCCGCGTGCTGCGCGGCTCGGACAGGTCCTGCGTCGGGGCAAGGCGCAGGATGGCGACGATGCGCCACAGGCTGCCCGCGAGCAGCACGGCGATCGAGCCCCATAGCGCCGGCCCGCGCGCGACCGCGAGCAGTTCCATGCCGGTCATGGCGTGTTCCCCGCGCTTGCGCCGACAGGCGCGGGCTCGAGGTACTGCGCCACCAGTTCGGTCAGGCCCAGTACCGGCATCTCCATGCCATGGTGCTCGATCGCCTCTTCCAGCACGTTGCGGCAGTTGCCGCAGGAGGTGACGAGGGCTTCCGCGCCGGTGGCGTCGATCTGCTGCCGCTTCATCGCGAACGCAGCGAGGCGCAGGCCTTCGGCACGGTGGATCGCGCTGACGCCGCCGCCTCCGCCGCAGCAGTAGCTCGCGGTGCCGGATCCGGGCATGTCGACCATGTTCGCGGCTACGCTGCCGGCGAGGCGGCGCGGCGCCTCGGTCAGCCCGCCGCGGCGCACGATCTGGCAGGGATCGTGGAAGGTGAGGCGGCGCGCGTCCCGGCCGCGCAGGCGCAGGCGGCCTTCGCGCACGAACCTGTCCAGCAGCTCGCTGATCTGCACCACCGCGAAGTCGTAGCGCCGGCCGAGCAGGTTGGGGCCCTCCCAGCGCAGCGCCGAGTAGGCGTGCCCGCACTCGGGGCTGATCACGGTGCGGACCTTGAGGCGCTCGGCCGCGTCGACGATGCGCGCGAGCAGCGCCGCCGCGACATCGCGCGAGCCCATCTGCACGCCGACGTTGGTGGCCTCGAAGCCCGCGCTCGGAATGGTCCAGGTGGCGCCGGCGTGATGGAAGATGCGCGCCAGCGCGCCGATCGCCTCGGGAAAGCCCATGATCTCGATCGAGGTCAGCACCACCATGTACTCCGCGCCCTCGACGTCCACCGGAATCGGCAGCCCGCACTCCGCTTCCTGCAGTTCGATCTGGCGCTTCAGCGCCGGCCAGCGCACGCCGATCGGGCTGCCGGTGTCCAGCGCCCGCTCTGCGGCCTTGTACAGGTCGGGCGGCGCGAAGCCGCCGGCTGCCATGCCCTCGCGCGCGAGGCGCACCAGGCCCGCGATGTCGATGCCCATCGGGCACACCAGCGTGCAGCGGCCGCACAGGTTGCACGAGTCGTAGACGAGCTCCGACCAGTCGTTCAGTTCCGCCGCCGTGCTCTCGGGCGGGGCGACGCCGAGCAGCTTCTTCAGTGTGGAGAACGGCGCGGACTCGCGCTGGTAGGCCTTGATCATCGGCCGCAGCTTGTACACCGGCGTGTGGCGCGGATCGCCGCTGACCTGGTGGAAGTGGCAGGCGTCGGCGCACTGGCCGCAGTGCACACAGGATTCGAGCTGGAACGCGGCATCGCGGCCCACCTGCGCGACGAACTCCCGCGCCGCCCTGCCTGCATCCGGGGCCTGCGCCGATGCGAGCAGCGTCCTGGCAGCGTCCAGCGCGGGCGGATTCATGGCAGTTCTCCCATGCTGCATCTTCCCCGCCGCGGCCGGGGCCGGGTTGACCTGCGTCAATCAGGCGGCCGGCGTACGCCCGGCGCCCTTGCGGTTTCCGCCCATGCCGCGCTCGACCGCGGCGACCGCGGCCTCGACGCGCGAGCGCATGCCGAGCTTGCGCAGGATCGCCTTGACGTGCAGCTTCACCGTGCCTTCGGTGATGTCCAGTTCCCGCGCGATCATCTTGTTGCTCGAACCGTCGGCGATGCATTCGAGGATCTCGCGCTCGCGCGGCGTCAGCTCGGTGAACGGCGCCGCGGGGTGCCGCGGTTCGGCGGCCGGCGCGGTGTCCTTGCCCACCAGGCGCGCCAGCGTGCCGACGAGTTCGCGCGCGACCACGCTGTCGCCCTCGATCACCGCCTGCAGCGCGGGCACCAGTTCTTCGGGCTCGATGTCCTTCAGCAGGTAGCCCTGCGCGCCGCCGCGCAGCGCGGCGGCAAGATCGGCGTCCTCGCGGCTCATGGTCAGCATCACCACCGGCGTCCTGATGCCTTCCGCGCGCAGGCGCTTCAGCGTGTCGATCCCGGTCATGCCCGGCATCTTCACGTCCAGCAGGATCAGGTCCGCGGGCAGCTCCAGCGCCCGCTTCACGCCTTCCTCGCCCGAACCGACCGAAGCCACCACGCGCACGCCGCGGCTCTGCAGCAGTTCCTCGATGCCCTTGCGCACCAGCGCGTGGTCGTCGATCAGCAGCACCCGCATGTCAGCGCCTTGCCGCGGCGGCCGGCGTGCCGGCAAGCGGCGGCGCGTTGAACATCAGCACGATGCGCGTTCCCTCGCCGGGCTCGCTCTCGATGACGATCTGGCCCTGCAGCCGCTCGGTGCGCTCGCGCATGATCGCCAGGCCCGCGTGCCCGTCGGGCGCATCCGCATCCGCATCCTCCATGCCCAGGCCGTCGTCCTCGATCAGCACGGTGTAGAGGTCGTCCTCGTTGTCGAGCATGATCCGCACGTTGCGCGCGCCGCTGTGCTTGCGGATGTTGGTGAGCGCTTCCTGGATGATGTAGAAGACCTGGATCTCCTGCGCCGGCGTCAGCGCGAGCGCGCGGCATTCGTTCTGGAAGAACACCGCGATGCCGGTCTCGCGGCCGAAGCGGTCGACCAGGTTGGCGATGGTCTGCACCAGCCCGGCATCGTCGATCCTGAGGCGGAAGTTGGTCAGCAGCTCCCTCAGGTCGGCGTTCGCCTGCGCCATCGCGCGGCGCAGGCGGCTCGCCTCGTACTGCGCCGAGCCGAGGTCCTTGCGCGCCAGCGACTCGCCCAGCAGCTTCAGCTGCAGCCGCATGCCGATCAGCGACTGCGCGAGCGAATCGTGCAACTCGTTGCCGATGATGTTGCGCTCTTCCATGATGGCGAGGCGTCGCGCCTCGCCTTCGAGCCGCGCCTTCTCGATCGCCAGTCCCAGGTGCCGGCCCACGCTCACCAGCAGCTCGGGCATGTCCTCGCCCATCGCCGCGAGCGGCCGGTCGAGGAACAGGTTGTAGACGCCGAGGATGCGGTCCTGGTACTGCACCGGCACGGCGACGAACTCGGTGCAGTCGCGCTCCAGCATCGGCCGGCCGACCAGCGCCGCGCACGGCGCGCTGCCGCGCTGGATGCGCAGCCCGCCTGCGGTCGCCGCCCAGCCGCAGGCGCAGTCGCCCACGGGCCGCAGCACGTCGCGTTCGGCGACTTCCGCCGCGAGGCCGCGGCTGGCGATCAGCCGGGTGTTGCCGTCGGCGGTGACCTGCCGCACGCTCGCCGCGCGCGCATCCACCAGCTCGATGAAGGTGTCGAGGAATCCGTCGAGAAGCTGCTCGAGGCTGCCGGGCTGGCTGAGGCAGGTGGCGATCTCGTACAGGATGTCGAGCGACTGCGTCTTGCGCGCGAGGCGCAGCGCCTGCGCCTGCAACGGCTTGGTGGGCTGTGGGTCCGGCATACCGCGAGCCAGACTAATCCGATGCCGCGGCGGCGTCCAGCGCCGGCGCGCGTCAGCGCGCGGGCTTCGGCGCCTTGTGCGAAGGATCGTTCGGGTTGAAGAAGATGAAGCGCCACTCGCCGGGATTGATCTCCACGTAGTCGAGCGTGGCGCCGGTGAGCAACTCGACGCTGCCCGGGGCAACCAGCAGCCTGATGCCTTCGACCAGCACCGGCGTGTCGCCTTCTGCCTGTTCGTCGAAGCCCATGCCGTATTCGAGCACGCCCTTGTCGTCCAGGCGCGCGGCGAGGCGCAGGCAGGCATCGCCCGCGCCGGACTCCTGCGCGGACTCCGTTGCGGACTTCGCGATCTGCTCTGCGGCCTGCGGCGTGATGGTGATCATCGCCTCAGCCGGTGCTCCAGGCGCGCGGCTTGCGCATGCCGGCGATGCGGCAGGCCTGCTTGACGTAGCCGTACGGAAACAGCACGAACAGGTCGTTGCGGTCCGACTTCTCCGCGCCCTTGTATGCCGCCAGGTGCTTCATCGCGTGGCGCGCATCCGGCGCGATCTGGTGCTCCTCGTAGTACTGGCGGATGAAGCGGACCACCGCCCAGTGCTCGTCGGTCAGCGCGATGTTCTCCTCGCGCGCGAGCGCCTCGGCGACCGACTCGCTCCAGTCGTTCGGGTCGACCAGATAGCCTTCGGCGTCCACCGCCAGCGTATTGCCCTCGACTTCAAGTGACATGATTGCAGCTCCTTACGAAATCGACGAAGCGCCGCGCCCAGTGGTTGCCGGCGACGTCGCGCAGGTGCGCGTACGAGGCCAGCAGGTTCCGGTGCACGATGCCGTCGTGCCTGCCGTCGATGCCGTGGCCGCGTTCCACCTCATAGGCGAACTCGACCTCCGGCGCCAGGTTTTCGACGCTCGAGTAGTGGAACTCGTGCGCATGTATCGGCGCTTCACGCGCCGGCTCGGGCCGCGGCCACGGGTTGCCGGCGGTTTCGCGCAGGTGCACGTAGCCGCGGCCGACCGGGCGCCTGTGCATGACGATGTCCGCGGGAATCGCGCCGACCATCGGCGCGCGGCGGCCGTTCCACTCGATGCCGCGCGCGAGGTACATCAGCCCGCCGCACTCGGCGTAGGCGGGCAGGCCGGCGTCGATCGCCGCGTGCAGTTCGCGGCGCAGGCCTTCGTTCGCCGCCAGCGCTTCCATGTGCGTTTCCGGAAACCCGCCGCCGATGAACACGCCGTCCACCTGCGGCAGGCGGTCGTCGTGCAGCGCGCTGAAATCCACCAGTTCCGCGCCTGCCGCACGCAGCGCGTCGAGGTCGTCCGGGTAGTAGAAGCCGAACGCGGCGTCGCGCGCGATGCCGATGCGCACCCGCTGACCCGCGGCACTGGAGGCGGGCGCGTCGTGCGCGTCGTGCGCGCGCAGCGGCGTCGTCCCGCGCGCGATTGCCAGCAGCGCATCCAGGTCCACCTGTGCGCCCACCTGTGCGGCGATCTCGCCGATGCGGCGCCGGGCGTCGCCCGCTTCGTTGCCCGGCACGAGGCCGAGGTGGCGCTCGGCGATCGCGATGCGCTCGTCGTGCTGCACCGCGCCCAGCACCGGGACGTCGGTGTAGTGCTCGATCACGGCGCGCAGTTTTGCTTCGTGGCGAGTACCGCCGACCTGGTTCAGGATCACGCCGGCGATGCGAATGTTGCGGTCGAATGCCTGGTAGCCGAGGATCAGCGGCGCGATGCCGCGGGTCATGCCGCGCGCGTCGATGACCAGCACCACCGGCGTATCGAGCAGCGCGGCCATCGCGGCGTTGCTGTTCGCGCCGTCGAGGCTGAGTCCGTCGTACAGTCCCTTGTTGCCCTCGACGAGGCCGAGCGTCGCGCCGTGCATGTACTGCGCCACGCGCGCGCGGATCTCCGCAGGTTCCATCAGGTAGGCGTCGAGGTTGTAGCATGCGCGTCCCGCGGCCATGCCGAGCCACAGCGGGTCGATGTAGTCCGGCCCCTTCTTGAACGGCTGCACCGTCTCGCCGCGCGCGGCGAGCGCCGCGGCAAGGCCGATGCAAACCGTGGTCTTGCCGGAGGACTTGTGCGCGGCGGAGACGAACAGGCGGCTCATCGCTACGCGGCGGGCCTGGCGGCGCCGACGTCGCTGTCGGCCAGGCTCTGCGGCAGGAAAGGCAGCAGCTTCAGCGCCACGGCGACGAGCGCCAGCGCCAGCGCGACCCCGCCCACGCCCAGCGCCACTTCGGGCAGGCTCGGTGCGTAGGGCGCGACCACGCCATCGAAGAAGCTGCTGGAGACTTCCTTGTCCGGGAACACCTGCTGAGGGTAGGCCTGGCCGCCGATGATCAGCACGTAGAGCTGCGCGAGGCCCCCGGCGATCACGCACGCGGCCGCCGCGGCGAGCGTGCGGCGCGACGATGCTGCGTACACCAGCACCAGCGGCAGCACGCCGCCGACCAGCACCTGGCCGAGCCAGAAGAGCAGGGTATAGATGCCGCCTTCGACGAGGAAGAAGCGCTCGACCTCGTGCTGGCGCGCAACGTACAGGTTGGTCAGGTGCTGTACCGCGACGAAGTACAGCACCGCGGCGACGAACACGCCCAGCAGTTGTCGCAGCCGCACGAGCACCGCGTCGCCCAGCGCGCGGCCGCTCCAGCGATACGCCGCCATCAGCACCAGCACGAACACCGCGAGGCCGAGCGAGAACGACAGCACGATGAACAGCGGCGCCAGCAGCGCGCCGTGCCAGGGCTCGCGCGCCACCAGGAAACCGAAGATCGAGCCGGTGCCGGTGGTCAGCACCAGGCGCCACAGGAAGGCGAGCACCCCGGCGCGCCTGGTGTAGCCGTGCATGCGCCGCTCGAACATGGTCCACAGGTACAGCGCGACGACGGCAAAGAAGCCGGTGTAGAGGAAGATGTTCCACGCGAATACCGACTTGAAGTTGTAGTGCGTCATCGCCACGATCAGCCGGTCCGGCCGCCCGAGGTCCAGCACCAGCACCGCAAGGCCGCCGGCGAGCAGCGACATCGCGACCAGGCCCGAGAGCCGCGCCAGCGGCTTGTAGAGGTCGCGGCCGAACACCGACGCGATCGAGGCGACGTTCAGCGCGCCCGAGGCGGCGACGATGAGGAACACCGCGAACACGTGCGGCGTGCCCCAGACGATGCGGTTGGTCATGCCGGTGATGTGATGCCCCTCGTGCTCCATCGCCCAGGCTGCGCCCAGCGCCGCCAGCGCCAGCGCGCCGAGCACGCCCAGCAGCGCCAGGTAGCCGGCGCCGCGGCCCTCGATCTCGCGGTACTGGATGCTCGCCACGGCTACAGGCCCTGGTAGCGCACGCCGGTGTTCAGCGCGAGGTCGGCGCGGATCTGGCTGGAGCGCTCGGCCTTGAGCCGCCGGTGAATATCGGACGATGCGTCATTCAGGTCGCCGAACGCCATCGCCTTGCCGCCATCCTTGTTGCAGGCCTCGACGCAGGCGGGCGTCTGGCCGAGGTCCACGCGGTGCACGCACAGCGTGCAGGATTCCACCGTGCCCTTGCCGCGCGGCACGTCCGCCTTCTGGCCGCTGGTCGCCTCGTGGATGAAGGAACGCGCGCCGTAGGGGCAGGCCATGACGCAGTAGCGGCAGCCGATGCAGGTGTGCTTGTCCACCAGCACGATGCCGTCGTCGCGCTTGAACGAAGCGCCGGTGGGGCAGACGTCGACGCAGGGCGGGTGCTCGCAGTGCTGGCACATCAGCGGCAGCGTCTGTGCGTAACCGGTGCGCCTGTCGCGCAGGTGCACCTTGCGGATCCATTGCGCGTCGGTCGCCGGGCGGCCGTGGCCCTTGATGCCGTTTTCCTCGTGGCAGGCGGTGACGCAGTCGTCGCACTCGCCGCACTTCAGCGTGTCGATCAGCAGGCCCCAGCGCTGCAGCTTCGATGCGGCTTCAGCGGGCGAGCGCGCCTGCGCGAGTTCGACCAGCCGCAGCCCCGGCGCAAGCGCGCTGCCTGCGGCCGCGGCCGCGCCCCAGGCAAGGAACTGGCGGCGCTCCGGGTTCATCGCCGCACCGCCGCCGCCGCCGCCGCGGCCGGCGCCTGGCGCAGCGGCGTGTGGCATTCGAAGCAGTCGATCTTCACCGCGGCGTACTCATGGCAGCTCGAGCAGAAGCCTTCCTTGCCGAGCACGCTGCCGGTGTCGCGCGAGGCGTGGCAGTCGACGCAGCCCTTGAGGCTGAACTGCGGCTCGCGCAGTCCCTGGCGCATGGTGCGGTCGCGCTGGTGCAGCAGCATCTTCATGTGGTTGCGGCGCATCTCGTCGGTGGGTGCGACGCAAGTTTCGCCCTTCTCGATCTTGATCACCGGCGCGGCGGCGCGCGCCGAGCGCGCCTGCTCGGCATCGGCGGCCACCGCGAGCGCGAGCGACGCGGCGATGAAGATCCCGGCGACGATGCGCATCATCCGCGCGCGCTCCCGCTCAGTGATCCCCCAGCCCCATCTTGATGTAGCCGGTGGGGCAGACATCGGCGCAGATGTGGCAGCCGATGCACAGGTCGTAGTCGGTGTAGACGTAGCGGCCCATGGTGGATTCGGACTTCGGCGTGCGCTTCACCGCGGTCTGCGGGCAGTAGATGACGCAGTTGTCGCACTCGAAGCACATGCCGCAGCTCATGCAGCGCTTGGCCTCGTCCACCGCCTGCTTGTCGCTCAAGCCCACCATGCGCTCGGCGAAATGCCCGAGCACCTCGTCTGCCGACGGGCCGATCTCGGTGCGCTTGATCCGCTCCTGGTAGGGGAAATGGCCGAGGAAGAGTTCCTCGGACTTGGACACCTCGGCTGCGCTGCGGTCCTCGTAGTTGTGGATGGCGATGCCGCCCACCGCCTTGCCCTGCAAGGAGGTGCCACGCACGCCCTGGTCGATCAGGCGCGGGCCGTTGTCCGGCGAGGCTTCGAACTTCGCCGGCTCGAGGCTCGCTTCGCGCAGCTTGTCCAGCAGGTTGAAGTGATGCACGTCGACCTTCGGCCGCTTGGGCAGGTCCTTGCCGGCGAGGAAACGGTCGATGCTGTCCGCGGCGATGGAGCCCTGGCCGATCACCGTGGTGAGCAGGTGAGGGCGGATGATGTCGCCGCAGGCGAACATGCCGGGGCGGTTCGGCAGCTGGTAGTACTTGTCGGCGGCGATCAGCCCCTTGCCGTTGTCCAGTTCCTCCATGCCGGTGAGGTCGCCCGACTGGCCGATCGCCGACACGATGAGGTCGGCCTCCAGGTCCATCTCGGTGCCGGGCTTTTCCACCGGCTTGCCCTTGACCCACTCGACCTCGACCACGCGCAGCGCCTTGGCGCGCCCGCTCTTTTCGTCCAGCAGCACCTTCACCGGCAGCAGGCTGCCGCGGATCTTCACGCCCTCGCGCTGCGCGTCCTCGATCTCGTGCTTGGCGGCATTCATCTGCTCCACCGGCTGCATCGAGATCAGCATCACGTCGGCGCCCTGGCGCGCCGCCATCTGCGACACGTCGTGCGCGGCGTGCCCCATGACGACAAACTCGGGGCGCTCGGTTTCCTTCATGTCCTCGACATAGCCCAGGCGCCGCGCCACCGACACCACGTCCACCGAGGTATCGCCGCCGCCCACCACCACCACGCGGCCGGCGACCGACTTGAGGCGCCCCTGGTTGAAGGCTTCGAGGAAGGCCACGCCGCTGATGCAGTTGGGCGCATCGGCGCCCGGCACCGGCAGCGCGCGCCCGGCCTTGCAGCCCAGCGCCAGCAGCACCGCGTCGTAGTCCTTCTCCAGGTCCTGCAACTGCACGTCCTTGCCGATCCGCGTGCCGAGGCGGACTTCCACGCCCATGTCGACGAT
Source organism: Burkholderiales bacterium (assembly GCA_050248795.1). Classification (GTDB taxonomy): domain Bacteria; phylum Pseudomonadota; class Gammaproteobacteria; order Burkholderiales; family SG8-39; genus CAZTDU01. The sequence goes on from JBFWRS010000025.1 coordinate 39,908, forward strand.
ACGGCCGATCTCGCCATCCAGGTGCGTGCGCGGCAGGCGATAGCCCGGCACGCCGTACTTCGCCATGCCGCCCAGCTCGGCGTGGTCGTCGAACAGCGTCACGCCATGGCCCTTGCGGCGCAGTTGATACGCCGCCGACAGGCCGGCCGGTCCGCCGCCGACGATGGCGACGCGCTTGCCGGTCTCGGGCCCGGCCTGGAAAGTGAATTTCTGCTCCAGCGCATAGTCGCCGATGTACTGCTCGACCGCGTTGATGCCGACGTAGTCCTCGACCTTGTTGCGGTTGCAGCCGGTCTGGCAGGGCGCCGGGCAGACCCGGCCCATCATCGACGGGAAGGGGTTCGCGTCGGTCGAGCGGCGGAACGCGTACTCCTGCATCGCCGTGCCCTTGGGCGGCTTCTCGATGCCGCGCACGATGTTCAGCCAGCCGCGGATGTCCTCGCCGGAGGGGCAGCTCGCCTGGCAGGGCGGGGTCTTGTGCACGTAGGTCGGGCACTTGTCCGATTCGTCGCCGGCGAAGATGCGCTCCTGCAGCGAGCGCCACTCGTGGTCGCCGTCCTTGAACTTGCGGAAGGTGTGTCCGCTCCTGGGTTCGGGCTTGGCTGCGGGTGCTGACATGGTTGGCTCCGGTTGATTCCTTGGTTCTCTAGGGCTTCGGCCCGAGCACGATGGCCTTGCTGACCAGGCCGTGCACGCTGCCGATCATGTCCATCGGGTGCTTGTAGTAGGGCAGTACCTTGGTGAACTGGCTCTTGCAGATGGCGCAGATCGCGGCGAGGTAGTTGACGCCGTGTTCTTCCACCACGGTCTGCAGCGCCTGCATGCGCGGCAGCGCGCCCTTGACGCGCAGCTCGACCAGGTCGTCGGTCAGCAGGCCGCCGCCGCCGCCGCAGCAGAAGGTGGATTCGCCGATGGTCTCGGGCGCCATGTCGACGAACTTGTCGACACAGGCGCGGATGATGTCGCGCGGAATGGTGAACTGCCCGCCCGGCACGCCGCCCATGCGCGAGCCGCGCGAGACGTTGCAGGAGTCGTGGAAGGTCACCACCTTGTCGGCGTTGGCGCTCTTGTCGAGCGTCAGCGCGCCGCGCTGGATCAGGTCCCAGGTGAGTTCGCAGATGTGCTGCGGCACCGGGTAGCGCGGATCGAGGAAATCGAACGGCCCGATCAGCGTGTTCCAGAAGCTGTAGGCGACCCGCCAGGCGTGGCCGCACTCGCCGACGACGATGCGCTTGACGCCCAGGTCGATCGCCGCCTCGCGGATGCGCCCGGCGACCTTCTGCAGGTTGTCGTGGTTGCCGATGAAGAGGGAAAAATTCGCCGCTTCGGATGCGTGCGTGGACAGCGTCCACGAGATGCCGGCGGCGTGGAACACCTTGGCGTAGCCGATCAGGCCGTCGATGTGCGGCTCGGCGAAGAAGTCCGCGCTGGGCGTGATCAGCAGCACTTCGGCGCCCTTCTCGTCGAGCGGGAAGCGTACGTCGACGCCGGTTTCCTCCTTCACGTCCTCTTCCAGCCCGTCCAGCGTGTCGCGCAGCGCGGGCCCGGGCAGGCCGAGGTTGTTGCCGATCTTGTGGACCTTGCCGATGATCTCGTTGGAGTACTTCTGGCCCAGGCCGACGCTGTCCATGATGTCGCGCGCGGCCATCGAGATTTCCGCGGTGTCTATGCCGTAGGGGCAGAACACCGAGCAGCGCCGGCACTGCGAGCACTGGTGGTAGTAGGCGTACCAGTCGTCCAGCACGTCCTTCGTCATGTCGCGCGCACCGACCAGCTTCGGGAAGTGCTTGCCGGCGAAGGTGTAGTAGCGCCGGTACACCGAGCGCAGCAGGTCCTGGCGCGCCACCGGCATGTTCTTCGGGTCTGAGGTGCCGAGGTAGTAGTGGCACTTGTCGGTGCAGGCGCCGCACTTGACGCAGGAATCGAGGAACACCTGCAGCGCGCGCGACTGCGATACCAGTTCGCCCAGCCGGGTGACCGCGACCTTCTCCCAGTCCGGCACCAGCTCGCCCGGGAAGCCGAGCGGCTTCTGGTGGTCGGCCTTGGCCACGAAGGGCTTCGAGTGCGCCATCGCGCCTTCGCGCAGCTTCGGCGTCTGCGGATATTCCCCCAGCGGCGGCGTCTCGAACGCGGCGGCCATTCAGGCTCCTGGGACTTTATGAACGTGCACGATCTTCGCCGACCAGCCGGCCGCATGGCGCTTCTCGCGCGCATCGTCCACCTGGTTCAGGCTGGGGCTGAAGAACACGCCCGGCGCGTGCAGGAGCTTCGACACCGGGAACACGATCATCAGCGTGGCCACCAGCGCCAGGTGCAGCAGCAGCGCCGGGTCGGCCGGCAGCGGCTGCCAGTCGAAGGCCATCAGGCCGAGGAAGAAGGCCTTCAGCGCGACGATGTCGGTGTGCGCCAGGTACTTCATCGCCAGGCCGCTCGCGGCGATGGCGACGAGCAGCGCGAGCATCAGGTGGTCCGAGGGACTCGAGATGTAGCGCACCCGATCGACCAGCACGCGCCGCGCCCACAGCCCCGCGAGGCCGATGAGCATCGCAAAGGCGGCGTACAGGCCGAAGGGCTGCACCAGCTCGACCCAGAACCACACCGGCTCGGTGAAGTAGCGCAGGTGCCTCAGCAGCACCAGCAGCAGCGCGACGTGGAACATCCAGCCGAACAGCCAGGTCCACTTGCTCGAGCGGAACAACTGGCGGAACAGCGTCACCTCCACCAGCATGCGCAGCGCCACGCCGCCGCGCGTGGTCGGCGCCGGCGGGATCGGGATCTTCAGCGGCTGCGGCGTGCGCGCGTAGCGCCAGACACGCGCCAGCACGCCGGCGACGAGGATCGCGGTCGCTGCGTAGAAGAGCAGTGCGTAGGCGACGCTGAGCGTCGACACCGGTCGCTGCCTGTCCGGGGTACTACCCGGTCAGACACACCCCGTGGGCTTCGGCAGGCCGGCGTACTTGCACGCCTGCTTGGCGGGGCCGTAGGGGAACAGTTCGTACAGGTACTTGCTGTTGCCCTTGTCGGCGCCGAGCTTCTTGCCGATGGCCTTGGTCAGCACGCGAACCGCCGGGGCGATCTGGTACTCGTCGTAGTACTCGCGCAGGAAGTTGATCACTTCCCAGTGGCCGTCGGTGAGGTCGCAGCTGTCCAGGCGCGCCATTTCCTTGGCCACGTCCTCGTTCCAGTCGGTGCGGTTGGCGAGATAGCCTTCCTCGTCGGTCTCGATGGTCTGTCCGTTCATTTCGATGGGCATTTCAGGTTCCTCTCGGTTTAAAGCCAGGATTGCACGTTGCTGTGCTCAGCCACGAGGTCCACGAACCCCGCGTAGTCCACCAGGCGAATGCCGTCCATCACCCGGGTCTGCATGCCTCGAGCCTCGACATCGGGCTTGAGCGCGTAGAACGAAACGGTCTTCATCGCCTCCTGCACGCGCGGCGACACCGCGGTGCCGCGCGCGGCGGCGTAGACGCCGTCCTCGATCAGCAGCACGGCGCTGCCCTGCCGGGCGAACTTCAGGCACGCTTCCAGCGCGGGGTTCTCGAACGGCGACTTGTTCACGGTATGCAGCATTGGCATCGTTGGTTCCCTGCGTTCCTCAGAAGCTCAGGACCACGTCCTGCGCCTCCATGATCTCGGCCATGCGCGCGGCGTCCACTACCTCGACCGGCACCACCAGGTCCCCGGCGACGAGCCCGCGCGCTTCCAGCGCTTCCTTTTCCACGTACAGCTTGGTGACGTCGTAGTCTTCCAGCGCGCGGAACGTGGGCGAGAAGTTCTTCATCTCGGCGGCCTTGGTGTCCTGCCCCTTGACGAGCTGGTAGACGCCGTCGCCGAGGAACGCCAGGCTCACGTCCTGCTCGAACGCAGCGCCGATCAGCACGACTTCCAGCGATTCCAGCGCGTAGATGCTGCCGTAGGGCGCGCGGCGGTTCACGTAGAGGAACCGCTTCGTTACGCCGGATGTGTTCTCTTCTTCGGACATCGCGCCCCTTTCAGTCGCCGAACACCACCAGGCGGTCCGCCTGGATGCCGGCCTCGATCAACTGCCCGAGGCCCGAGATGCGGAAGCCCGGGGCGATGTTGTCCGCGTCCTTGCCGTGGCGTTTGGCCTCCGGGGCGTCCATCAGGCCGCGGCGCTGCGCCGCGGCGATGCACACCACCAGGTCGAGCCCGTGCTTCGCCGCGAGCTCGCTCCAGCGCTTGACGATGTTGCGGTCGTCCTGCGGCGGCACCGTGAGGCGCGTGCCGTTGTTGACGCCGTCGTGGTAGAAGAACACGCGATAGATCTCGTGGCCCTTCTCCAGCGCCGCCTTGACGAACTGGTAGGCGGTGTCCGAGGCCTGGTGCGTGTAGGGGCCTTCGTTTACCAGGATGCCGAATTTCATCGCGTCTGGGCCTAGAAGCGGATGTGCGCCGAGGCGTTCAGGCTGTTCCTCGCGCCGCGCCAGTTGTCGATGTGGAACTTGGTGAACGGCAGCCCGGTGAGCTCGAAGAACCGCGGCCAGCCGATCCGCTCCACCCAGTCGCCGACGCGTTCCCAGTCGCGCGCGTCCTTCTTGTAGGTGTAGAGGATCTTCTTCACCACCGTGGCCACTTCCGGCCAGCGCGGCGGGTTGTTCGGCAGTCCTGCGGCCACCAGCTTCTGGAACATCGGCTTCGAGCGCGCGTTCGAATTCTTGCCGCCGACCCAGACCGCGAGCTTGGAGTGCTCGGGATCGTTGATCTGCATCGGCGGGCAGGGTGGGTAGCAGGCGCCGCAGCAGATGCATTTCTTTTCGTCGACTTCCAGCGACGGATTGCCGTTCACCATCGCCGGCCGGATCGCCGCCACCGGGCAGCGCGCCACCACCGACGGGCGTTCGCAGACGTTCGCCACCAGGTCGTGGTTGATCTTCGGCGGCTTGGTGTGCTGGATGTTGATGGCGATGTCGCCCTGGCCGCCGCAGTTGATCTGGCAGCAGGAGGTGGTGATGTGCACCCGGTTGGGCATCTCCTCCTTGATGAACTCCTCGTGCAGCTCGTCCATCAGCGACTTCACCACGCCGGCTGCGTCGGTGGCCGGGATGTCGCAGTGCAGCCAGCCCTGCGTGTGCGAGATCATGGTCACCGAGTTGCCGGTGCCGCCGACCGGGTAGCCGGCGTCGTTGAAGGCCTGGATCAGCGGGCCGACCTTGTCCCAGCTCGACACCATCACTTCGAGGTTCGAGCGGATGGTGAAGCGCACATGCCCTTCGCCGTACTTGTCGACGATGTCGCACAGCAGGTTGATCTCGTAGGGACCGAGCTGGCGCTGCGTGCCCACGCGCACCGTCCAGATCTCGTCGCCCGAGTAGGCGACGTGGTGCAGCACGCCCGGACGCGGCCGGTCGTGGTACTTCCAGTTGCCGAAGTTCTTCACCATCAGCGGGTGCATGAACTGCATGCCGTCGGGACAACCGCTCTCGATCGGCGTGCGCATCTGCTTCTTCTCTACTGCCTGTGCTTGTGCCATGGCGATGTTTCCTCGTTATCCGATCAGGCCGCGGCCTGGTCCTTCTGGCGCTCCACCCACTTCTTCGCTTCCTGGTCCCAGTCGTCCATGCGCACGTAGGAACTGGTGCGCGGATGGCTGATCATGTTCGGGTCCACCTCGACGCCGATGCCCTCGAGGAAGGCGGCGAGGCCGATCCTCTCGATCATCTCGCCGCAGCGCTCGTGCTCGAGGCCGTTCTCGGCCCAGAAATCGATCACCGTGGCGGCCAGCTCGCGCAGCTTCTCGTAGTCCTCGTCGGTGTCCATCTTCATGAACGGCAGGATCACCGTCCCCATGGTGTCGCCGATCTTGAGGGTCCTCTTGCCGCCGATCAGCAGCGTGATGCCGCGGTCCTTGCCCGGCTTCAGCGCCTTGGTCATGACGTTGATGCAGTGCATGCAGCGCACGCAGCTCTTGTTGTCGACTTCCAGCGTGTCGTCGTCGTTCAATGACAGCGCCCGGGTCGGGCAGCGCGCGATGACGTTGTCTATCGTGTACTTGCGGCCGTGGCCCTCGACGTACTTCTTCACCTCCGCCTGGTCCACCTGCATGTCGTCGCGCCAGGTACCGATCACCGCGAAGTCCGCGCGCTGGATCGAGTTCATGCAGTCGTTCGGGCAGCCCGAGACCTTGAACTTGAACTTGTACGGCAGCGCCGGCCGGTGCATGTCGTCGATGAAGTTGTTGACCAGCGTGCGGTGGATGCGGTGCTCGTTGGTGCAGGACTGCTCGCAGCGCGCCGCGCCGACGCAGGACATCGCGGTGCGCACGCAGGGCCCCGCGCCGCCGAGGTCGAAGCCGTATTCGTTGATCTCGTCGAAGAAGTGCTGCGTGTTCTCGGTGGTCGTGCCTATGAACATGATGTTGCCGGTCTGGCCGTGGAAGGCGATCAGGCCCGAGCCCCACTTGTTCCACGAGTTGGACAACTGCCGCAGCATCTTGGTGGTGTAGTGGTTCCCGGCCGGCGGCTGCACCCGCAGCGTGTGGAACTCCTTCGATTCCGGGAACATGCTCGCCACTTCGGAAAACCGCGGGATGATGCCGCCGCCGTAGCCGAACACCGACACCGTGCCGCCCTTCCAGTAGCCCAGGCGCGTCTTGTACGAGTGTTCGAGCTGGCCGAGCAGGTCGACCATCATGTTGTTCTCGTGCGCGAGCCGCTTGAGGCCGGTGACGAAGCTCGGCCACGGCCCGCTCTCGAGCTGGTCGAGCATCGGCGTCGGGTGGAACGGCTTGGTGGACTTCTTTTCCTTCGGCACGTAGGTGCTGTGCCGGGTCGGATCCTTGGGCTGCTGGCTGGCGTCGGACATCGCGTTCCTCCTGTGGTGCGCAATCGAGCACGACGAGTGTATGCCGCACGCCGGTGGTGCCTGGCGGTCATTGGGGATAGGGCCGGCGGGCGACCCCTCCCTTTGGAGATATGCCCCTTGCGCGCGCCCGCAACAGCGCCAAATGCGTTAGCTTGTGCGCACCTCATTTCCAGCCAGCGCGTGAATGAACGCCGTCCTGCAGCACGTCATCGAAGACCCGTTTGCGCTCGACCAGCCGCAGGCCTATCGGCGCTGGCGCGACGAAAAGCTCGCGCGCTATCCGCGCCGCGCCGAGGACCTCATCGTCCAGGTGCGCGACCCGCGGCGCCTGAGCGACGGCGAGGCCGCCGGGCTGCGGCGCATCTGCGCGCGGGCGAACATGGCGGTGTACTCAAGCGCGCTCGGCGAGCTGCCGGACAAGGACATCGCGCGCCGCCTGGGTGAACGCCTGGGCCTCGCGCGCCTGCACACCAATCCGCTGGCTGACGAGGATGGCATCAGTTCGCTCGCGGTGTCGGCGGAGAAGTCCGGCCGCGGCTACATCCCGTATTCGAACCGGCGCTTGCTGTGGCACACCGACGGCTACTACAACCCGCCGCGCGAGCGCATCCGCGCCTTCACGCTGCATTGCGTGCGGCCGGCGGCGGAGGGCGGCGAGAACCGCCTGCTCGACCCGGACATTGCTTACATCCTCCTGCGCGATGCCGATCCGCGCTTCGTGGCGGCGCTGTCTGCGCCGGACGCGATGACGGTGCCGGCCAACGACGAGGACCCGGCGGCGCAGCGCGCGGCGCAGCCGGGCCCGGTGTTCTCGGCGGACGACGGCGCGCTGCACATGCGCTACACCGCGCGCATCCGCAGCATCGTCTGGCGCGCCGATGCGGCGACGCAGGAAGCGGTCGAGCGCCTGCGCGCGATCCTCGATTCCGATTCGCCTTACGTGTTCAAGTTGCGGCTTGCGGCCGGGCAAGGCCTGGTCTGCAACAACGTGCTGCACGACCGCAGCGCCTTCACTGACGCCCCAGCGCCCGGGCAGGCGCGGCTGGTGTATCGCGCCCGCTACCTCGACCGGGTCGCGCGGCCATGAAATACATCCCGCTCAAGTACATCAAGGAAGATCCGGGCGTCGGCGCCGCGGACGACAGCACCGACGCGGCCGAGGAAACCGGGAAACTCAAGCGCCTGGTGGCGCAGGTGCGCGAGGAGCTGGACGCGCTGTCGCCGGGCGCCGCGCCGCTGCGCCGCGCGGACCTGCTGCTGCAGCTTGGCCGTGCGCTGGTGCGGCTGGAGCAGGGCGCGGACGCCTGGGCGGCGGCGCGCGAGGCCTTCGACCTGTACATGGCCGAGCAGGCGCGCGAGGGCGCGGCGCAGGCCTGCGACATCCTGTTCCTCGCCGACCAGCCGCAGTCGCTGGCCGCGCTGGGGCAGGGCATCTGGCTGGCGGTGACCTACCCGGTGGACCCGGAACTGAGCGTCGCGCTGCTGCAGCACGTGGTGGATGAAACGCCGCCGGATTCGGACGGCGCCGCGGTGGCGGCGATCACCGCGTACTACCTCGTCGACCTGCGCGCGCGCGACCCGCAGCGCGAGCACCTGCTGCTGTACACCAACCAGGTGCTGGCGACGGTGGCGCGCCGGCACAGCGGCGCGGACGGGCAGGAAGCGTTCAACAAGTGGATCGAGGACATGGAGCTGAACGACCCGGCCCTGTTCCTGCCGCGGCTGCGCAACGTGGTGGACGTGCTGGTGCAGGACGAGTGGTGGTTCGACCGCGACGCGCTGCAGGCGGCGCTGCCCGCGGACTGAGCGCCATGGCTGCGGCCGAAGACAGCGCGGTCGTGGATGCCGCGTTCGCGATCGACTGCCGCAGCCTGCCGGTGGACCACGCGCATGCGCTGCGCGAGGCAGTAGAGGCGGCGCTGCCCTGGTTCGCCGCCGAGCCGCTCGCCGGCCTGCACAGCGTGCACGGCGCGGCTTCCGGCGCCGGCTGGCAGCGGCCGGAGGGCGAGGATGCGCTGCTGCAGCTGTCGCACCGCACCCGGCTGGTGCTGCGCATCCCGGAACACCGCCTGCAGGACGCGGCGGCGCTCAGCGGACAGACGCTCGACGTCGCCGGCTTTCCCTTGCGCGTCGGCCGGCTCGCGCCGCGGCCGCTGGCGCGCATCGCGTCGCTGTTTTCGCGCGGCGTGCTGTTCGACGAGGCCGAGGACGAAACCGCGTTCCTTGCCGCCGCCGCCGCTGCGATGCGCGCGCTGGGGGTGGACGCCTCGACCGTGCTGTGCGGACGGGACACGATGCTCGCCACGCCGCAGCGCAGCTACCGGGTGCGCAGCCTGATGGTGAAGGTGGCGACGCCGGCGCAGTCGCTGGCGCTGCAGCGCCATGGCCTGGGCGAGGCGCGCAAGCTGGGCTGCGGCCTCTTCATCCCGCACAAGGACGTAGCCGACCTGCGCGGCGCGTCGCGCGCAGGCTGGGAGGACTAGGCTTGCTCCTCGGGTTCGCCCTGCCACAGCATGTCGTAGCCGAGTTCCTTGGTCTCGCTGCACATTTTCGCCAGCGCCTCGAACTTGTTGCTGAAGGTGGCGTCGGCGTGCGAGCGCTCGTGCTCTTCGAACGAGCGCCAGTAGGTGACGATGACGTAGTGCTCGTCGGCGTCGCGCGTGGCGTTGAGCGAACCTTCCGCCGACACGAAGCCGGAGAACCTGAACACCTGCCCGGCGATGAAGCCGCCCTTGTCGCCGCCGTAGGTATTCTTGACGACGTTGCACATTTCGCCGACCGCCAGCTCGACGTCCTCGAACTTGACGCCGGGCTTGAGTTTGACGGTATTGAACAGCATCTTGGCGCCGAAGGGCAGCGTGATCGGATTGAACATGGGAAGTCTCCTTTAAACGCTTAGAACCGGATTCCTGTTACGAGTTCAGAGGACATCATGAGCTACGAAGTTAACGGCAAAACGCTGCAAACCACCGAGACCGGCTATCTGGTTTCGCAGGACGACTGGGACAGGGACGTCGGCGAGGCGATCGCCGCGGCCGAGGGCCTCACCCTGACGCAGGACCACTGGGACGTGATCGACTACCTGCGCGAGGCGTACTTCGAGCGCAACGGCGAGCAGCCCAATAACCGCACCATGCTCAAGGCGATGCAGGAGAAGTGGCCCGACCGCAAGGTGGACAACAAGACCCTGTTCGACCTCTTCCCCGGCAACCCGTCCAAGCAGGCGGGGAAGATCGCGGGGTTGCCGGAGAGTATGCGGAAGGGTGGGTACTGACTGCCGGACATGCATGCAGCCGGCGGGGCTTAAGAAAGTCTTAAGGTTTCCTTAAGCAGCATTTAGCGACGCGCTGCGCGCGGCGCAGCTATCGTGCGCTCCTCGAATTCAATTCAACGGGAGCACACGAAAATGAAGCAAGCCGTCGTCCAACTCGACGAGCGCCGCGAACGCGCTCAGGCCGCCGCCGAAGGCCGGCGCGTCGACATGTACACCCTGGTGCACAAGGGCATCCGCGCCTTCATGGGCGCAACGCTGGACGCCGTGGGCCGCCTGGACGCGTACGACCCGGACGAGGTGGCGCGCACCGTCGCCGAAGTCCGCAGCCTGTGCAAGTTCCAGCGCGCGCACCTGCATCACGAGAACCAGTTCGTGCATCCGGCGCTCGAAGCGCGACTGCCGGGCAGCGCGCGCCGCACCGCGGGCGACCACGTCGAGCACGAGCTCGTCCTCGAGCGCCTGGAGGCGCTGGCGCTCGGCGTCGAGAACGCGGGCGATGCAGCGCGCCCGGGCGCCGCGCTTGCGCTGTATCGCGAGCTCGCGCTGTTCACCGCCGAGAACCTCGCGCACATGCACGAGGAGGAGACTCGGAACAATGCCGCGCTGTGGTCGGCCTACGCCGACGACGAGCTGCAGCGGATTCACGAGGCGATGCTCGCCAGCATCAAGCCGGAGATCTTCTCGCTCGGCCTGCGCTGGATGGCACCGGCAATGACGCCCGCGGAACGCGCGGCCTTCCTCGGGCACCTGCCCGCCGCAGCGCTGCAGGATGTTCGCCCGCTGCTCTCCGAGCGCGACTGGGTGAAGCTCACCGCCGCTCTCGGCCCGGTGTATCCATAGCGAGGACCGGGACGATCCTGCGCGCTGCGCGCGTGCGCGGCTAGCGCGGCATTTCCACCAGCTGCACCGGCCGGTTCACGCGCAGGCGGAACCGGCCCCTGCCGCTTTTCTCCAGCCGCAGCGCGTCCGAGCGCTCGGCGAGCCGCTTGTGCAGCAGCACGAGCCGCGCCTCGAGGTTGTCCGACAGGTCTGGCAGCCGGATCGAGGCGTCCAGGCGCAGCTCGCGATTGGTGAACTCGGTGCGCCCCTCGCGCAGGTAGTCGGCGAGGAGCTTCCTCAGGATCGCGCCCGCCACGCCCTTGATCAGGTAGTCCTCGCCGAGGAACACGCTGTCGTCGGCGGCGTAGTGCTTCACGATGACCGGCGCGCCGACTGCCGGCGCGGGCTTGCCTGCGGGCGCTGCCGCCGGCTCCGCCGCGGCTTCGCCCTCGTGCAGCGCGCGCAGCGCCATGCCGAGCTGCGCGGCGATCGCCACCAGCGCGTCCTCGTCGTCGTAGCTGAAACGCAGGTCCTGCGGGCTCTCGACGTAGAGCGCGCCGAGGAGCTCGCCGCCGGCGACGATCGGCGCGGCGAGCTGGCTGCGCGAGTCGGCGAGGCCGGGCAGCGGAATGGCGGTCTCGAGCCGCGCGCCGAGCCCCGCCAGCTCAGCGCTTTCGCGCATCGCGCGGCCGTAGGAGTACTCCGCGCTCATGTGCGAGATGCGAATCGGCGTTCGCTGCTCCGCGGCGACGCCGATCACGCCGCAGCCGAGCGCGATCTCCGAGCCCACGCCCGACTGCGGATAGCCGCGGCTCGCCACCGTGTAGAGGCGCCTGCCGGGCGCATCCAGCATCAGCACCATGGAATGCGTGATCTCGAGGTGCTCCGCGAGCGCCGCGAGCAGCTCCTCGAGCAGCGCATCGAGCTCGTTACAGCGCGTGAACGTCTGCGCGCAGGCGCGCAGCGACGCGAGCAGGTTCCGGCGCGGCGTCGTCGCGGGCAGCACCTTGCCGGGCACCTGCCGGATATCGTGCACGCGATAGACGTCCGCCCCGCGCAGCTTGAACACGCCGACCATGCCGGTGTGCGAGGCAATGCCGGCGAGCTTCGCCTTCATGCTCTCGAACAGCGGGCCCTCGGTCTCGGTGCGCAGGTACTCGATCTCCAGGCGGAAGCGCGCCGCCGTTTGCGGGTGGACCACCAGCAGCGCGGCGCGCGCGTTGGCCAGCACGTTCTCGCGCGTCTTGTTGAAGAACTGGAAGGTGAGCGCGACGTGCGTGCCGTCCACGTAGTTCACCTGGGACACATAGCTCACGTTGGGCGTGCCGTCCGCCGCGCAGGTGGCGATCATCGACGGCAGCGCGCCCTCCAGGCATTCGCGGATGGCGTCGACGCTGATGCGTGCGGTCACGGCGAGAGCGGCGCCCCGGCGCGCGGGCCGGGCGTCTGCTGGAACGCGGCGCACGGCGTGAACGAGACCGCCACGAGGCCCGCGGGATCGCACCAGTCGAACGCGCGTACCGCTGTTTCGTCGTAGCCGAGTGCCGCAAGTTCGGCGGCGAAGCCCTCCAGCCAGCGCGACGCAAGCTCGGCATCGCCGCCGGCCAGGGGTTCGATCGCCGCGTCGACGCCTTTGAGCTGAATGGTGCGATGCGTGCTCGGCTGGCTGAACACCACGGCGATGGCGCGCGACTGGCGCAGCGCGTCGATGAGCGCCGGATACTGGTCTCCGGGCAGCAGCACGGTGACGCGACTGCAGTCGGGGGTGACGCGGCAGCCGTGCACTCGCCCCAGCTCGGGCCGGTTTCCGGCGGCACACGAGGCCGCGGTCATCGAAATCCCCGGCGCCAGGATGAATCTGGCGTGTTCGGCGTCGAGCATCGGTGCGGCGCTCACGCACGAAATCATAGCAGCCGGCTTACGCGGCGCCGCGTTCTCCAGGCCGCGACAGGCCCGCTTCACCTGTCAAGCGTAGTGCTTGTGCTCCGCCCTTCGCCTCCCTGCACGCCGCACCACGCACCCGCGAATGGTGTAGTGCAGTGTGAGTTCAAGGCCACCGTATTTCAATCGCAGAGTGCTTGTACTCGTGTGCACTCTCAATATCGCTGGTGCGGTTCCGAAGGCGCGACGCGCGTTTGACGAAGCTGCTGGTCGAATATATAGTCAATCCGAAATAAGAATCACTACGTGCCACATCGTGGAACGATGAAATCACTCATAAAGGCGAAAGAGGTGCTCTCACTGATCGCATCAGAGCCAGGGATTGGGTTGCCGCAGATCGCTAGGAAGCTGGGGATGCCGAAGAGCACTGCCTACCGGATCTTGCGGGCCTTGTCGTTAGCCGGTTTCGTCCTCGAGTTGGACGACAAGCACCGATATGGACTGGGGCCACTGATCAACGACCTGACCAGCGGACACTCTCGGCGCGCGAAGCTCATTCGCGTTGCACGTCCGCTGATGATCCGGCTTCGCGATCAGTGCAACGAAACGGTTGCGTTACACCTTCTCCAAGGAGGCAGTTGGGTCGTCATCGATCAAGTAGAAAGCTCGCAGCAGATTCGACGCACGATCACGAATCTTGGAACGCCCCTCGCCTTGCACGCTGGCGCCCCTGGAAAGCTGTTTCTTGCATTGATGTCGGAGCGTGACCGCGAGGCCTATCTAGCGACAGAACCCCTGAAGCGATTCACGCCGAACACCTTGACCGATCGCGGCAAGTTGCATCGCGAGCTAGCAATGATTGTGCGTCGCGGTTATTCGAAGTCGGTCGAAGAAGTGGTTCAGGGAGTGAGCAGTCTCGCTATGCCTATCCGGTCGTCGGATGGAAGCGTAGTGGCTGCCATTGGCGTGTCTGGGCCGATCGCGCGATTTACGCCGAAGAAGGCCAGTTCAATCTTAAGTGCACTCACGCGCACAGTTGAAGAGGCGCGGCGAGCGCTCCTGGCAGAGGATCGCGGTTGATCGGATGAGTACCCCTAAGGACTAAATCACCGTGCTACTCACACGTAACTGCACTCTCTTAGACAAGAAAGGATGTGCCTTATGGGACGGTATCTAAGCAGAATCGCAATTCTTCTCGCATTTGTTGCCATCGGCCCCTCGGTCAATGCCCAGACCGATCAGTATCCAGAGAAGCCGATACGCATCGTTTCTCCGTTTCCTCCAGGAGGAGCAAACGACATCATTGCTCGTATGTTGGCGACCCGGTTGAGTGCGAACTTCGGTCGCCCGGTCGTGGTAGAGAACAAACCCGGCGCAGCTGGAGGTATCGGCAGTGCGTTGGTTGCGAAAGCTGAAGCCGACGGGTACTCGCTTGTTATGGGAACTCTAGCGACGCACGGCATCAATCCGAGCATCTACAAATCCCTACAGTACGATGTACTGAAGGATTTTGCGCCCGTAGCCATGGTCGCAAGCATTCCAATTGTGCTCACTGGAAATCCCGCAGTGCAGGCGCGAGACGTGAAGTCATTGCTACAAGTCGCGCGGCAGAGTCCAGGGAAGCTCAACTTTGCCTCGTCCGGGGTCGGTTCGGTGAATCACTTGGCCGGCGAGCTGTTTAAGTCGATGGCTCGCGTGGAGATTGTTCACGTGCCCTATAAGGGTAGTGCTCCTGCGCTCGTCGATCTGCTTGGTGGGCAGGTGAGATTGATGTTTGACTTGCTGCCGTCTTCGCTGGCACACATTCAGAGCGGAAAGCTCAAAGCGTTTGCCGTGACGACTGCGACTCGTTCCACGTTGCTACCCAACGTACCTACCATGGTAGAAGCAGGTCTGAAAGGGTATGACGTGAGCTCGTGGTTTGGCGTGTTTGCCCCCAGTGGAACGCCAAAAGGAATCGTAGAAAAGTTGAACGCCGAGATCGTGCGGGTTCTTCGGACGAAATCCATGCGCGACCAGATGTTGACCCAAGGCGCGGAGCCGACGCCAACTAGCACCAAAGACTTCGGAGCGGTTGTTCGGCGGGATCTTGGCACATGGGCCAAGGTCGTAAAGGACCTTGGCATCTCACAATAGTGAGTGTCGAAGTCTGCAAATCATGGGTGCGTTCGCTCTAAATTGTTCTTCAACCTGTCAAGAGAGACCTACCAATGGCAAATAAGCCCTACGTCAGCCTGTATGACCCGAACTCTCCTGCCCGCGGATTGCGGGCACTCGGACTTTTCGAGCAGCGCTTTCCTCTCGATACGCAAGGGAACATACCGGGACTTAGTCGCCTGTGGGAGCAGTCCAAGGACATGCCCTGGAATCCAAGGAAGGCGATCCCGTACGAGAAATTCGATCGCTCGAAGTACAGCAAGGAGCAGCTCGATGCCGCACGTCTATGCTGGAGTCGGCGGGCATGGACTGAATACACCGGCATCATCGAAGTCCCGGCAATGCTTGTCCGTCTTTGCATAGACGGCAAGATCCCGATTCACGCAAAATTCAATCTCGCTGCGAAGATCATGGAGGAAGCGCGTCACTGTGAGGCGTCCTTTCTGCTCGCAGAGGCGATGGGCGGATACTTCGAGGAGCCCCCCCCAGGCGACGCGATCATGCGCATGGTAGTCGCGGGATTTCGTGACAGGATGGCGTTGAATCCGGAAGTTTCACCTCACGCCGGTATGGCGGCCTGGCACATCATCTCTGAAGGTATTGCGCTGGATATCTTTGCCGCCAGGTACAAGCGCACGGATGAGCCGGTAACGCGCGAAGTGATCCGATTGATCATGCAAGATGAGGTGCGGCACGTCGAGATGGGTTGGGTCTTCTTTGAGCACGCTCTTCCGAGCATGAGTGCCGCTGAAGTAAAGGCCATCGAACAAGTTCTTATCGACATAGTGGAGAACGTCGAAATGAAGGGCTTTCACTCCATGTGTCTGTTGACAGACTCGGAGACGAGCGTCATGCGCCAGGCCGAGGCAATTGCAGGTGAGGCCAGACTGGGCTTCTGCTCTGCGGAAGAGGAGCATGTGGCGTTTGTCAAGAGTCTGGAGAAGATCCGCAATCGATTCTCGAAGCACAATATCAACATTCCGAGATTCCCAGAGCTCGAAAAGGTTGCCTGAGCGGCCTCGACGTCCCGGGTGAGCTTAGATGACGATCGATTTTCATGCGTATCTGCAGACACAGTCATTTCTAAGCCACCTCCGGCGTCGACGCGAGTACCCGCGTATCGAAGTAGTGAACGGACGCGAGTTCGTGGTTTCCGGTCCGGGAGTGGCACGCCCTGTGCGGGCGGAACAGAACGATATGGATGCGCGACTCGAGGCCATGGGCGCCGCCGGTATCGATTCTCAGGTAATGAGGCTTCAGCACGTCAATGGGGTTGATGCCTTCGAGCCGTCTGAAGGACTCGAGATCGCGCAGGCGGCAAACGAGGAACTCGCGGTACTGTTCAAGAAGTCCTCCGGTAGGTTCATTCCATTCGCCACTGTTCCGATGCGGGATCCGGAGGCGGCAGCTGAGGAACTAGAGCGTGCCGTTGTGCGTTTGGGGCATCGGGGCGTTGGCCTCCCGGCGTGGTGCGATGGAAAGCCTCTGGACTCGCCGTCGTTCGAAGGGATTTTCGCGGCCGCGGAGCGGCTCGGTGTCGTCGCAATGATTCTTCCCAATCATCCGACGACGATCGATTCGGCGGTTCGGCCCTACGACTGGTTGACTGGCGCACTCGGAATGCAGGTCGACCTTGCGATTTGTGCGTTGCGGCTGCTCTGTTCCGGGTTGATGAACAAGTACCCAAGCGTTCCCGTAGTACTCGTAAACTTGGGTGGTGTGCTTCCGCTCGCAATGAATCGGCTTGACCACTTCTGGGCACGTATGAATACCGGGGAGCGCCCGCTCCCAACCAGCCCAACTGAGTCAATGCGCCGATTCCACCTTGGAACAGCGTCGGCAAATGCCCCTGGAATACGGATGGCGGTCACCCAGTTTGGTGCAGACCGTATCGTCTTCGGTAGCGACTACCCATCCTTTGATTTTGGGGGGGCAGTGAACTCCGTCGTGACGAGTGGCATTGACCAGCAGGATGTGGAGGCGATCTTGCATGGCAATGCACATCGGCTGCTGAGGCTGGTGCAGTAAGTTGACGACGGCGGGATCAAGTGTGCCAGGGAGACAGGGCACCTCGCTCGTCCTGGGAAATCCTTCTAAGTTGGCGGGAAGGTCGCGGGGATGCCGTAGGGCATGCGGAGGGGTGGGCATTGAGAGTCGTGTCCAAAGCAGACCGACGGCATTTGCCATCCTTGCCGGTTGGGAAGGCGACGACTGTCCGCTTTGAACTGCTAGTTGACCGTTCTTGAGAGGTCCGAACAGTGGCTCCAAGCTGACATTGCCAATGGGAGACCTCGACAAGGAGTAGGGAAGTCTTCAACGTTCGTGCCGAGGGATCGGCGTGTTGCAGCGAGCGCCAGGCCCATGGAAAGCGTGAACCCTCTGGTGACGAGTCTCCAACTTGCCGCCGCGCCATGCCGTACAATCGGGTGCGAATGCAGGTTCGCAAACTTACCCTCACCAATTGGCGGAACTTCCAGAAGGCCGATCTTCGCCTTCATAGCCGGCTTTTTCTTATTGGTCCGAACGCCGCGGGAAAGTCTAACCTCCTTGATGCGTTCCGATTCCTGCGCGATCTCAGCCTTACAAAGGGCGGAGGTTTTCAGCAAGCGATTGATCTACGTGGCGGAATCAGCGGCATTCGATCCCTGTCTGCAAGGCGCAACCCGGATATCGAGATCCATATTGAGTTGGAGGACGACGACAACTCGCCCGCGGATCGTTGGGAATACACGCTCAGCTTCAGCCAAGATAACGTCCGCCGACCCGTAGTTAAGACGGAGGTGGTTAAACGTGCGGGCCAAACGCTCCTACAGCGGCCCGACTGGAAGGACAACAAGGATTCGCAGAGGCTCTCACAGACCGCATTGGAGCAGGTAAACGAGAATCAGCGATTCAGATCGATTGCTAGCGCGTTCCAGGGGATTAGCTATACGCATATACTGCCGCAGCTCGTCCGTGATCCGCAGAGCTTCTCGCCGCGCAGCGTCGTGAATGATCCTTACGGTCGCGACTTTCTTCAGCGCGTCGTAAATACGCCAATCCGAACTCGCAGTTCTCGCCTTAAGAAGATACTGGGTGCCCTAAAGATCGCTGCGCCACAGCTTAAGGATCTGACTGTAAATAGAGACGAGCATGGCATACCTCATCTAATCGGTCTTTTCGAGCATTGGAGGCCGAACGCTGGGTACCAGCGTGAGAGGGAGTTTTCGGACGGGACGCTCCGATTCTTTGCTCTCCTTTGGTCCCTCTTTGAAGGGGATGGCCTGCTACTTATGGAGGAGCCTGAGTTGTCGTTGCATGCAGAGATTGTGCGGCAGCTTCCGCAGCTTATCGAACAGATCCACAGGGCACGTAAAGTTCGTCGCCAAGTCATCATCAGTACACATTCGCAGGAGATGCTGATGGACTCTGGGTTGTCCGCTGACGAGGTTGTATGGCTTGAGCCTGGCCCGGAGGGTACTGTTCTGAGAAGCGCGAGTGACAATCAGGAGGTTGTTGAGCAATTGAAGTCTGGGCTAACCGTTGCGGACGTGGTTTTCCCTCGTTCACGTCCACAGGAAGCGCAGCAACTCCAGCTTTTGTTTCGTTGAGGCATGGCAACGATCAACCCGCTTGTCGAGGGGGATATCGATGCCGCCATCGCGGCGAGGCTGATTTCACATACGGGTCACAATGTTGGCATCGTGTACGGTCGGCGGGGAGTTGGGTACGTTGAGGCAAAGCTCGCTGGTTTTAACCGTTCGGCAAAAGGCAGTCGTTATCTCGCGATGGTCGATCTTATGGACACCGCGAATGCGTGTGCGCCAGATGTTGTTCGAACTTGGCTGCCTCATCCTGAGCCGATGATGCTCTTTCGCGTTGTAGTTCGAGAGATCGAAAGCTGGCTGCTAGCAGACGTGGAAGGTATGTCTGAGTTTCTTGGCGTGGCACCTGTACGCTTCGTGGCGCAGCCAGAGAGCATTCAAGATCCGAAACAGATGTTGGTAAACATCACGCGTCATTCTCGAAGTAAGGGCACTAGGAATTCCATCGTCCCAGATAACAGATCTACCGCTACTGTAGGCCCACGCTACAACGCGGAAATGATCCGGTTTGTTTTGGAGGTGTACAAGTTCAGTAATTCCCCGACAGATGGGCCATCCGGCTGTATGGCAGTCTAGACGCTGATCGGGTCGGCAGTCACCTCCTTGGACGGTTGTTCAGGATCGGTCGGAATCGAATCTGGTGTG
>JBFWRS010000026.1:0-4907 GCA_050248795.1 Burkholderiales bacterium
AAGTAGTCGGCGATCCGGTGCACGCTCTCGGGAGCGCCGGCTTCGAGCACGCCAAGCAGTGCCGCGGCGTTGTAGGCGTTGATCCAGAATGCGAGCGGCGCCGGCATTGCCAGGGTGCGTGGGTCCAGCGGGTCGAGCGCCGCCGATGCTTCGCGCAGCGCTGCATGCTCTGCAGAGCGCGCAAGCCCCGCGTAATCGCAGTTCCGTCCATCCGCGGAGTACCAGCGCGCAAGCACGGCGTCGAGTGCGTCAGCCAGCCGCCCGGCGACCCGTCGTTCCATGCCGTGGTCCGCGCGTGTCAGCGCAGGCCGAGCCAGCGGTCCAGCGAAACCGGGCCGCCGCCGCGCCCCACGAGGTATAGCAGCGCCACCGCCCAGGTGAGGTGTGTCGGCCAGGCGTCCGGATAGACGAACACCTGGATGACGGCGGTCATGCCGAGGAGCCCGAGCGCCGAAAGCCGGGTCAGCAATCCGGCGAACAGAAGTACCGGCAGCAGGTGTTCCGCATAGGTGGCCATGTGCGCCGCGAACTCCGGCGGCAGCAGCGGCACCTTGTATTCCTCGCGGAACAACGAATACGCGCTCTCGTTGACGGTAAGGAAACCATCGACCTTCGTGCGGCCGGAATAGAAGAAGATCGCGCCTGCGCCAAAGCGCGCGGCCAGCGCAATAAGCGCATGGCCGGCTGCCGCGCCCAGCAGGTCGGCGAGCCGGTTGTGCATTCCCCGCAGGCCGCCGGCCGCAGGTGCGGACGTGTCATTTGCATTCGTCATGCGAGTTCCTCCGTGGTTGTTCCGCCGGCGAATGCGCCGGCTTCGAGCAGGCGTGCCATCAACGCGCCGAGGTCCGTTCCGGCGTCGACGCCGAGGGCGGCTTGCGCCGCATCGGCCAGCGATTCGCCCGCGGCACACGCATCCAGGAATGCGCAACCCGGCTCGCCAATCTGATGCGAGATCACCGCATCCAGCGGCCGCGCGAACAGGACTCCCTCGCCGCGCCAGTCGATCTCGGGGGCGGCCTCGGGCCCCGGGTCGCCGCGATTCAAGGACCAGATCGAGTACGCCGGCGCATCCGAGAACCACGCCCAGCGCGTCGCCGGATGCGGCCGCAGGCGCAGCACGCCCAGCGCCTGCGGTTGCAGTTGCGCGAGCGCGGCCTGAGCCAGCGGCAGCGCGTCAGGCGCGCAGTGGCATTCGGTCCACAGCAGATCCAGCCTCGCCACCGCAGGGAGATACGCACGTTCATCGGTCTGCAAATGGCGCTCGAGGAAGCCGGGGAACCCGCTGCCGTACGCGCTCATCATGGGCACGGCCGGGGGCTCGCTGCGCGCGTACGCCGCGGCCGCCGAGCGGAACCACTCGTCACCCACCAATCGCGCCACCGCCGGGAAGTTCGCCTGCAGCGCGTCGATGCACGCCTTGATGACCGTGTTCCGGTAGACCGCGAACGCCGGCTGCGCCACAAGCGCGCCGACGGCACCGTCTGCGGCCGCCTCCGGGTCCAGCAAGGCGCGCACGAATTCGTCCTGGAAACTCGCCAGCGCGCCCATCATGCGGCCTCGGCGTGCCGCGTGCACAGCACGGCATGCGCAAGCTCGCGCTCCGCCATCAGGTCGGCGAACGCGGGAACATTGCCATCCCGCTCGATCAGGGTCGGACGCGGGCCGATGCGCGCCACCAGGCGCTCGTAGAGCGCCCAGACCGCTGGCGCCACCGCGGCATCGTGAGAATCCACCAGCAGGTCCTCGCCCAGTGCGGGGTCCTCGCTGTGCCCGGCCAGGTGGATTTCCGCCACCAGCTCGGCGGGAAAAGCGTCGATGTAGGCCCGCGCCGACGCCCGCAGATTGCGGGCACTGACGTAAACGTTGTTGACGTCCAGCAGCAGCGCACATCCGGTGCGACGCGCAAGCTCGGACAGGAAGTCGATCTCGTCCCACTCATGCGCATCGATGCGCAGGTAATGCGAAGGATTCTCCACCGCGACCCTGCAGCCGATCGCATCCTGGAGTTGCTCGACATTCGCAGCCACGCGCGCCAGGGATTGCGAGGTGCGCGGAAACGGCAGCAGGTCCGGGTAATAGGCGCCGCGCCATGCCGACCAGGCGAGGTGCTCCGACACGAGTGCCGGCTCGACGCGCCGCACCAGGGCGGCGACGCGGCGCAGGTGCGCCGCGTCCAGGCCGGCATCGGCGGCGAGCGACAGGCCGACGCCGTGAACTGACACCGGATGCCGCGTCCTGATCGCATCCAGCCAGCGCAGGCGGGCCCCGCCCTCGACCATGTAGTTCTCGGCATGCACCTCGAACCACAGGCCGCGGGCGTTCGCCGCCAGCGCATCGGCGAAATGCTCCGGCTTCAGGCCGACACCCGCCGACAGCGCCGCAGCCATCGCCCGGAACCGCTCAGCTCTTGATCGGCTTGAGGGAGCCCTGTCCCTTGGGCGTCTTGATACTGGTACAGGTTCCCTTGGGCACGTTCTTCCAGGCATTGCCCTGGTAGTCGACCTTCGAGGTGCCGGCGCAGGTGGTCCCGGGTCCGGCGCCGCAGTCGTTCTTGCCGGCGAGGGAAACGCCGTAGCACTTCTCCATCGCGGACTTGCCGTCCGCCTTCTTGTCCTGCGCCGATAGCGGGCCGGCCGCGAGGATGCCGGCGGCGAGCGCGGCGAGGGCAACATTGCGGTTCATCATGTAAGCACTCCTTGAGAATGGTCGAGGGGTCGCACCAGCGCCGCGGTTTGCGTACGCACGGATCGCGACTGCAGACTTGGTCGACCAGACCACGGGAACCTTATGCGGGTCGTGTGCCGCAATGCAGCGTAAGGTCCGGGCGCGCGGTCCTACTCACCGGGCGAAGACAACTAGCTCAAGTTCGACGACGCCCAGGTGTCAGTGATGCGCCGCCGGATTCAGTCCTCCCCGCCCGATCGCCGCCGCGCGTCCAGCGGCGACTCCGCGGCGGCGTAGGCGGCAAGGCCCGCCGCGCGATCCAGCGGAACGACGCGCTTTACAGTCGTGCCGCCGGCCGGCTGCAGCGTGGGCGGAAAGTACGCCAGCTTCTGCTGCGCCGCCAGTTTCTGCGCGCGCCCGCGGTCGAGGTAGCGCTCGTTGGCGCCGGCGGGCTTCACCGCGCGGCCGTCGATGATCTCGAGGTCGAACCACCAGCGCTTGACGGGGTTGCGCTCGCCGCCGCCCGCCTGGTCGTCGTAGTCGATCAGCGCGCGGCGCGCCTCGGGCACCGCGATCGACAACTGCAGCAGCCTTGCGGATTCGACCAGGTCCTCGCGGTTGTAGGGGCAGGTCTTCATGCAGCGCCCGCAGGCCGAGCCCTTGGCGTTGCTGAGCCGGTAGCGCCCGCACTTGTCGACGTCGGGCTTCCAGATTTCGTAGCCGTTGAACATCACCTTCGGCCCGAAGGGAATCGCATTGCACGGGCATTCGCGCGCGCACTTGTTGCACATCTCGCAGGTTTCCTGCAGGCCGAAGTCGACCGGGCGATCCGCCTCCAGCGGCAGGTCGGTGGTGAAAACCACCGATTTCGAGCGCGGACCGAGGAACGGGTTCAGCACCAGTTCGCCGATGCGCGACAGCTCGCCCAGCCCGGCCATCAGCACCGCGGGAATGTGCAGCAGCTCCGAATGCGCATTCGAATGCACGCGCGAGGAGTAGCCCAGGCGCCGCAGGTGCGCGGCCATGACGCCGGCGAGCAGCGCGCCGCGCATGTAGGCCCGCATCGACTGCGCGCCCGAAATCCAGTCGTCGCCCGATGCGCCCTCCATGGTTTCGAAGCCCTGGTCGAGCAGCATCACCACCGCCCATGGGTGGTACGCAGCTATCGGCTCGCCTTTCTCCTCGTCGTGCGAGTAGTACATCCACGGTTCCGCGCGGCAGATGCCGACCAGGTCGGCGCCGAGGAAGTAGCCCAGCGCCTTCACCGCCTCGCTGTTGCGCCTGGCGTCCCGCAGCTCGCCACCCGCCAGCGGTTCGCGCGTGCCCTGCAGCGGCACCATGCCGCGGATCAACGGCGTCATCGCGAAAGCAAGCGGGTGCTTGATGGCGAAGCGGCGGCGCTCGACGGCGAACTTCTCGCCCAGGTCGCCGGCGAGCGCGCGCGTGAACAGGTCGGCGCGCTTGGGCATGCGCACGATTTCGTCGCGCAGCACCAGCGTCGTCGGTTCATCGACGCGCCGGATCGTCTCCATCGGGTAGCGACCCAGGTGCAGCGCCCGCAGTTCCTCTTCCGCTTCGGTCCAGCCCGGGCGCGTGCCCATGCGGCCCATGTAGGCGGCCTCGTCCGGCCACGAAAGCGACGCCTGCGCCGCGATCGGCAGGTCCGGCGCCATCTCATAGTCCGTGGTAACCACCCCGATGCGAAAACCCCGGCGGATGTACGGCGCGTGCAGCACGCCGTCCACCGCCTTCGCAATGCCGGCGCGCTGCGCCAGGCGCGCGACGTCGATCGCCGCGTCGCCTTCGACGTGGCCGCGCGCGGACCAGCCGAGCGCACGCAGGTAGCCGGCGAGCACCACGGCAAGCTCGGCGCAACGCAGGTCGGTGCGCGCCGCGTTGGCGCCGCGCAGCCAGGATTCGCCCGCGTCCCCCGGCGCGGGTTCGCGGCCGAATTCGACCAGGAACACGAAGGCATGCGTGTGTGCCGCCGGCGCGGCGCCGGACCAGTCGCCCGGCGCGATGCGGCAGACGCCCGCAAGCGTAGCGTCGAGGAAGTACGCCGAGGCCTTGAGGTTGCGCGCGCGCAGCAGCGGGTCCTGCGGCACCGGTGCGCGCGCCGGCGCCGGTTCGCCATCGAGGAACGCGGCGCACAGCTCGCGGTACTCGGGCATCGCCGCGGCAACCGAGTCCGCGCCCGCCGCAGCCGCATCCGACGGCATGCGCGCCGGCAGTTCGGGCGCACC
>JBFWRS010000026.1:5007-53890 GCA_050248795.1 Burkholderiales bacterium
CCGGCGCCGGTTCGCCATCGAGGAACGCGGCGCACAGCTCGCGGTACTCGGGCATCGCCGCGGCAACCGAGTCCGCGCCCGCCGCAGCCGCATCCGACGGCATGCGCGCCGGCAGTTCGGGCGCACCTGCATCGCGCTCGAGCAACTCGGCAGGCAGGACGCCCATGTCGTAGGGCCGATCGCGATTCGAAAACAGGCGGCTCATGGCTGGCTCCCGGAGTGTGAACCGATTCTATGCCGCACGCAGCACGCAGCGCGCGTGTGATAGGGTGAAAACGATGATCGCGATCAGGAACCTGAGCAAGTCCTACGGCAAGGTTCGCGTGCTCGAGGACTGCTCGACCGGCGTCGCGCGCGGTGAAGTGGTCGTCATCTGCGGCCCTTCGGGCAGCGGCAAGTCGACGCTGCTGAAGTGCGTGAACGCGCTCGAGCCCTTCGACGCGGGCGAGATCCTCGTCGATGGCGTCGCGGTGGCGGGCATCGGCACCGACCTGCCTCGGCTGCGCGCGCGCATCGGCATGGTGTTCCAGAACTTCGAGCTGTTCCCGCACATGAGCGTGACCGCGAACCTCACGCTGGCGCAGCAGCGGGTGCTCGGGCGCACGCCGGATGCGGCGCGCGCAAAGGCGCTGGCGCTGCTGGAGCGCGTCGGGCTTGCCGCGCACGCCGACAAGTACCCGGCCGCGCTGTCCGGAGGCCAGCAGCAGCGCGTGGCGATCGCGCGCGCGCTGTGCATGGACCCGGTGGCGATGCTGTTCGACGAGCCGACCTCCGCGCTCGATCCGGAAACCATCCACGAGGTGCTCGACGTGATGGTGGCGCTCGCCGCCGAGGGCATGACCATGATGGTGGTGACGCACGAGATGGGATTCGCGCGCAAGGTCGCGCACCGCGTGGTATTCATGGACGCCGGCAGGATCGTCGAGGACGCCGCGAAGGACGACTTCTTCGCTTCGCCGCGTTCGCCGCGCGCGCAGCTTTTCCTCTCCAGGGTGCTGCAGCATTGACGTTCACGACACCGACTCAGGGGGTACCGGCATGACCACTGTTGCATTCATCGGACTGGGCGCGATGGGCTCGCGCATGGCGCAGAACCTCATTGCCGCGGGCTTCAGGCTGCGCGTGTGGAACCGCGACCGCGCGAAGACGCAGGACGCAGCCGCGAAGGGCGCCGAGGTCTGCGATTCTCCGGCCGCCGCCGCCAAGGGCGCTTCCTTCGTGGTTTCCATCGTCGCCGACGACCAGGCCACGCGCGACGTCATGCTCGGCGCCTCCGGCGTGCTCTCCGGTGCCGCCGCAGGCACCACCATCATCGACTCCAGCACCATCACACCGGCGATGGCGCGCGAAGTCGCGGCAGCGGCAGCGGCAAAGCGCTGCAGCTACCTCGACTCACCGGTTTCGGGATCTCTCGCGCAGGCTGCGGGCAGGGAACTGGTGTTCATGGTCGGCGGCGCGCAGGAGGCGTTCGACCAGGCGCAGCCGGTTTACGCGGCGATGGGCAGACGGGCGCTGCGCCTGGGCGACGCGGGCACCGGCGCGACGATCAAGCTGATCAACAACATGCTGTCGGGCAGCTTCCAGGCGCTGCTTGCCGAAGCGGTGATGGTGGCCGAGGCGGCGAACCTGGATCGCGATGCGGCGATCGCGGTCCTCGGCGAGGGCGCCACCAGCTGCCGGATTCTGAAATCGAAGCTGCCGATGATGTTCAAGCGCCAGTTCACGCCGCAGTTCCAGCTCGAACTGATGGAGAAGGACCTGCGCTACTTCCAGCTGCTCGCGCAGGAGCTCGATCGGCCGACGCCGATGTCCGCGCTGGCGCGCAGCCAGTTCCAGGCCGGCCGACGCGCGAACCTGGGCAAGCTGGACGCCTGCGCCGTGCTGCTGCAGGCGGCGGGAGAGCGCCCCGGGTCCTAGCGGGGCGCTTGCACCTTCTCCAGCATCGCGTCCGGAATGCGGTACTGCGGGTGGCGCCGGCGGAAGTCCGCCAGCAGCTTGTCCGCCTCGTCGTGCTTGCCTTCGACCCGCAGCGCGGCGATGCGCTCGAGCATGCGCTCGGGCGTCTCCGCGTCCGCGGCACTCTCCTCTGCCTGTTCGGCACGCTTCGCCATCGCCTCGGCGCGGTCGCGCATCTCCGCGGGCGCAGGCCGCGCCATGGCGCGTGCGGCGGAAGTTGCCGCAGCCGGCGGTGCGGGCGCGGCGAGTTCCCCGGCGGCTTGACCAGGGGCAGCCGCACCGGCACCGGCGGTGGCCGCCGCAGGGGCGGCGGCGCGCGGCGGTTCGGGGACGAAGCGTGGCGCGCGGCGCGCCTCCAGCGGCGGCGCCAATGACTCCGGCTTTGCCGCGGGCACCACTTCGCGTGCCGGCGCGGGCACAGTTTCTGCCCGCGGCCTGGCCGCGGGGACGGCTGCCGGCGCGGCTGCGGGCGGCGACGCCACCGGAGGCTGCGCGATCGGCACTTGCGCGTCCGGCGATCGAGAAACCGGCCGCTCGAGGTCCGGGTGTTCGTCGCGCACGTTCAGCGTCACCAGCACGGACAGCATCACCGCCGCAGCCAGCGAAACTGGCAGCGCCCAACGGCGCACAGAAGCCTTGCCGGGCCCGGCGTGCACCGCCCGGCGCGACGCAGCAAGAATGGCGTCATCGACGCCCGCCGGCGGCTCGGCGCGCGATAGTTCGCGATAGCGGGCCGAGACGCGATCGTCCTTGTCGTCGTCAGTCGTCACGCAGGGCCTCGCGCAGTTTCTGCAGCGCATAGCGCAGGCGGCTCTTCACCGCTTCGGCATTGACGCCGGTCGCCTCGGCTATCTCCGGCACGCTCAGGCCGGCCTCCTCGTGCAGCAGGAACACCTCGCGCTGCGCATGCGGCAACGCGGCGATCGCCGCCGCGAGGCGGCGCAGGTCTGCGCGCGTCTCGGCGAGCGCCTCGGGCTGCTCGCCGGCGCGCAGGGGTATCGCCTCGGCCGCGGCTTGCACGTCGTCGATGCCGTCCGCCGCGCGCAGGGAATGCCTGCGAAAGTGATCCATCATGCGATTGTGCGCGATGGTGTACAGCCAGGTGGTGAACTTCGCGCTCGGCGCGTACCTGGCGCGCGACTCGATGACGCGCATCCACACGTCCTGGAACAGCTCGTCCGTCTCGCCGCCGTCCTTGACCGTGCGCAGCATGAAGCGGTACAGGCGGCCCTTGTGCCGCGTGTACAGGGTCTGGAAGGCGCCGGCGTCGCCGCCCTGATAGGCGAGCATGAGTTCCTCGTCCGGGGCCTCTGCCATGCCCCGGAGTGTAGCGAGAGTAGCTTCAGCCGTCGTGCGTGGGCGCGGGCAGCGGCCATGCGGTGACCGGATCGGGCACGAAGCCGGGAAACGGCCGCGGCTGCCGCGGCGCGATATGCACCGGCTCGCGGATCACGCCCATCGCCAGCAGGTTCTCGCGGCTGTCGTAGTGGATGGTGATCACCTCGGCGGGTTCGCTGCTGGCGCGCTGGAAACCCACGTGGCGCGCGTGCGACGCTTCCCTGCGGCCATGGCCGGTGCCGAGCGGGGCCGAGGGCGCGTGGCGCGCCATGGCCTCGCTGCGCGTTGCCGCGCCGGCGCTGTCCTCCGCGGCCGCGTCGCGCCGCGGCTTCTCGCCCGGCGCGATGCGGCCAATTGGTTGCGGACGCTGCGGCGGCGGCACCACTTTCTTCCTGAACACCGCGACGCCGATGACGCCGACATCGCCCGGCCTGCCGGTGCGCGCGGCGTAGGAATCCCCCAGCGAGGTGAAATAGAACGCCGCGGTCTCGGCAAGGCTCTTGCGCCAGCCGCGGATGTCGAGCGTGCGCCGCGGCGCCAGCACATAGCCGCTCTGGTTCGGGTGCGCGGTCGCGCCGCTGACGACGTTGACGCCATCCACCGACACCACGGCGAGCACATCGCCACCCTGGCGGTTGCGGATGCGCACCGAGTATTCGTTGCCGGGCGTGCCGGCAACCCAGGCGCGGCCGGCATGCCAGTACACCGGCAGCCGCACGTTGGCGCTGCGATCGAACACGCTCAGTTCCACGATGCTGCCCACCGCCTGCGCCTGCACCGAGATGCCGGCAAGCACCGCGGCAAGCAGAATACGAACGTTGCTCATGGGGTCTCTCCTCGTGCGTGATGTCACTGCCTGATTGAACGCAGCGCACCGCGAAACGGGTCACGAGTCGCCGGAGGCGCGTAAAATGCGCGCCTTCGCAACCGCAAACGGCCCCATGTCCGCCTACTACTCCTGCAAGAAGTGCCCGGGATACTGCTGCAGCTACCCCCTCATCGAGATCACCAAGCGCGACGTCGCGCGCCTGGCCAGGCACTTCGACCTCGACTACGAGACCGCCGAGAAGCGCTTCACCAAGTACGACAAGGGCGAGAAGTCGCTTGCGCTGCGGCACAAGAAGGACAGGATCTTCAAGACGGTGTGCCAGTTCTTCGACACGAAGAAGCGCCATTGCACCGTGTACGAAGCGCGTCCGGGCGTGTGCAGGGAGTTCCCCACCACCAAGCGCTGCGGCTACTACGAGTTCCTCAAGTTCGAGCGCCAGCAGCAGGACGACCCGAAGTGGATTGCCCTCACTTAGCTTGAAGCGCCTTTTCGCGGATCGCGGATAGGGTAGTTGCGGTGGTGATCGCCTCGGGGTCAAGGCGCAGTTCGATGATCGCGGGCTTGCCCGAAGCTTTGGCGCGTTCGAAGGCTGGTGCGAACTCCTCGGTGGTCTCTACCAGTTCGCCGTGGCCGCCGAAGGCGCGCGCATAGGCGGCGAAGTCGGGGTTCTTCAGTTCGGTGCCGGAAATCCTCCCCGGATACTCGCGCTCCTGGTGCATGCGGATGGTGCCGTACATGCCGTTGTTCACCACCAGCGCGATCACCGGCGCGTCGTACTGCACCGCGGTGGCGAACTCCTGGCCGTTCATGAGGAAGTCGCCGTCGCCGGCGACGCAGACCACGGTGCGCGTCGGCGCGACGATCTTCGCCGCCACCGCCGCCGGCAGTCCGTAGCCCATCGAGCCGTTGGTCGGTCCCAGTTGCGTGCGGAACCCGCGGTAGCGGAAGTAGCGATGCACCCAGCCGGAGAAATTTCCCGCGCCGCCGGTCATGATGACGTCCTCGGGCAGCGTGGCGTCCAGCCAGTTGACGATCTCGGCGTACTGCAGCCTGCCGGGGATCGGCTGCGGGCGGATCCACGCCAGGTAGTCCTCGTGCGCCGACTGCGTCCACTTGCGCCAGCGCGCGCCATCCAGCTTGAGCTTGGCGAGCGCCTCGACGAACTTGCCCATGCCCGAGACGATGGGCAGCGTGGCGTGATACACGCGCCCGAGTTCCTCGGCGCCGGGCTGCACGTGGACCAGCTTCTGCCTCGGCACCGGGATGTCGAACAGCGTGTATCCGCTGGTGGTCATCTCGTCCAGGCGCGAGCCGATGGCGATCACCAGGTCCGCGTCCTTCACGCGCTGAGCGAGCTTCGGGTTGATGCCGATGCCGACGTCGCCGGCGTAGTTCGGCGCACGGTTGTCGTACAGGTCCTGGCAACGGAACGACGTGCCCACCGGCAGCCCGGCGGACTCGACCCAGGCGCGCAGCGCATCGCAGGTGGGCCGGTCCCAGCCGCCGCCGCCCAGCAGCACGAAAGGCTTCGTGGCCTTCGCCAGCAGGTGCTCGACCTCGTGCATGTCGGCCGACGCCGGCGCGGCGCGCACCACCTTGTAGTGCGGCGCGTCGGCCACCGCGGCTTCGGCGAAGAGCGCGTCCTCGGGCAGCGCGAGCACCACCGGGCCGCGGCGCCCGGCCATCGCGGTATGGAAGGCGTGGCTGACGTACTCGGGGATGCGCTCGACGCGGTCGATCTGCGCCACCCACTTCGACATCGGCCCGTACATGCGCCGGTAGTCGATCTCTTGGAACGCCTCGCGCTCGACGAAGTCGTTGCCTACCTGGCCGATGAACACCACCATCGGCGAGGAATCCTGGAACCCGGTGTGCACGCCGACCGCGCCATTGGTGGCGCCCGGACCGCGCGTGACGAAGAGGATGCCGGGCTTGCCGGTGAGCTTGGCGCTCGCCTCGGCCATGTAGGATGCGCCGCCCTCGTTCCTGCAGACGACGAACTGCATGCGCCCGCGATGGTCGTGAAAACCGTCCAGCACCGGCAGGTAGCTCTCGCCGGGAACGCCGAACGCGGTGGTGACGCCGTGCGCAGCGAGTGCATCCGCAAGAATCCTGCCGCCGTGGCGCAGCTTCGGTTCCTTCTTCATGCGCACGCCCTCGCGAACGCGGCGCGCAGCCGCGCGCAGCAATCGTCCACCGCCTGCCTCGCGGTATCGAGCACGCCGCCCATCAGCAGGAAGCCGTGCACCATGTCGGGATAGTCGAGGTAGGCGACTTCGACGCCCTCCTTCGCCAGCCGTTCGGCGTAGGCGCGACCCTCGTCCACCAGCGGATCGAACCCGGCGGTGACGACATAGGCCGGCGCCACGCCCGCAAGGCTCGGCGCCAGCAGCGGTGACGCGCGCCAGTCCAGCTTGTCCTTCGCGTCTGGCAGGTAATGCGAGCCGAAGTACTGCATCGCTGCCTTCGTCAGCAGGTAGCCATCGCCGTTGCGCTCGATCGACGGGTGGCCCATGCGCTGGTCGGTCGCCGGGTAGACCAGCATCTGCAGCATCAGAGCGGGGCCGCCTGCGTCGCGCGCATCCAGCGCGACTACCGCGGCGAGG
Organism: Burkholderiales bacterium; assembly: GCA_050248795.1. GTDB lineage: Bacteria > Pseudomonadota > Gammaproteobacteria > Burkholderiales > SG8-39 > CAZTDU01. Next base: position 11,737 of record JBFWRS010000026.1, read on the forward strand.
TTGCCGCCCGCGCTGTCGCCGCCCACCGCGATGCGCGCTGCGTCCACCTGCAGCGCAGCGGCGTTCGCGGCGACGTGGCGCACCGCCGCGATGCAATCCTCCACCGCGCCGGGAAAGCGGTGCTCGGGCGCCTTGCGGTAATCGACCGAGAACAGCGCGCAGCGCGCGCCGTTGGCAAGCTGGCGGCACACCACGTCGTGGGTATCGATGTCGCCGATCACCCAGCCGCCGCCATGGAAGTACACCAGCGCGGGCAGCACTTCCTGCGGCGCGGCGCCGGCCGGCCGGTAGGCGCGCAGCGCGATCGGCGACGCAGGGCCGGGAATGACCATCAGTTTCGCTTCCGCGACCTCGGGCGGCGCCGGCGACACCGCGGCACGCGTATCGCGGTAGATGCGGCGCGCCACGTGGGGCGGAACCGTGTAATAGGGGGGCAGCGGCGACTGTGCCGCGCGCTCAAGCAAAGCGGCAACCTGTGGATGGAGCGTCATGTCCGCGGGATTATAATTGCCACCGCCTCATGGACGACATCAATACCCTGCGCCGGATCCTCAAGCAGAACCGCGTCATCGCGGTAGTCGGCCTGTCCGGCGACTGGTATCGCCCCAGCTACTTCGCCGCGAAGTACATGATCGAGCACGGCTACCGGGTGATCCCGGTGAACCCCAAGTACCCGGAAATCCTCGGCCAGAAGTCGTATGCATCGCTCGCCGACATCCCGGAGACAGTCGACATCGTCGACTGCTTTCGCAGGACCGAGGACATCGGTCCGATAGCGGACGCGGCGATCGCAATCGGCGCCAAGGTCCTGTGGCAGCAGATCGGGGTCAAGAACGAGGCGGCGGATGCCAAGGCGCGCGCGGCCGGCCTGGATACGGTGATGGACCGCTGCGTGAAAATCGAGCATGCGCGCCTGTTCGGCGGCCTGAACTGGGTGGGCGTGAACACCCGCGTCATCTCCGCCCGGCGCCCCCAATGGCTGGCATACTGAGCGCGCCATGAGCATGCCGATCCGCTTCTTCGAGGGCCGCTACGGGCGCGTTTCGCTGCTCGGGGCGCGCGAACACTGCCAGGCGCAGGCCGAGGGTGGACCGCTGATATTCGCCAAGCACCAGGGCCCGGACTGCGAGTACGCGGTCGGCGGCGAGGCGCAGGCCTGCAAGGAGGACTCGCTGGTGCTGGTCAATCCGGGCCAAACGCACGGCTGCGCCTGCGCGCCCGAGGACCCGCTGCCGATGCTGCTGTCGGTGCGCCTGGCCCAGCCTTGGGCGCAGGAGCGCTTCCCGGCGGTGTTTGCCGAATCGGGCAGGCCCTTCACGCGACCACAGGAAGAGATCACGCCGCGCATCCGCCGCCTGTTCGATGCGCTGGCGGTGGAGATGCTGAACGACCAGTTCCTCGCCACCGAGCGGCTCGAGTTCATGGTGCAGGAATTGACGCTGTCGGTGGTCGACGCGTATGTGGCGCGGCGGCGCGCGGCCTCGCCAGCGTGGGAAGGTTCGCGCTTCGCCGATTCGCGCATACGCGACGCGATCGCGCTGCTGCGCGCGCGGCCGAACAAGGAACTCAACATGGACGTGGTCGCCGGCAAGGTCGGACTGTCGCGCTCGCGCTTCTACGACCTGTTCCAGTCCTGCACCGGGCTGTCGCCGCGCGACTACCTGGACAAGCTGTGCGTCGAGACGGCGATCTCCCGCCTCGCCGCCCGCGGCGCGAAAATCGCCGACGTGTCGGCGGACCTGGGCTTTTCGGCGCAAAGCAATTTCACGCGCTTCTTCCTCAACCAGGTCGGCATCCCGCCCTCCGAATACCGTCGCGCGGCGCAGCGCGAAGCCCGCGGCACCTGAAAGGGGCGTTCACGTTCGCCGGCGCACGCTGATGGTGCGCGCTGCGGTAACGTCTCCGACCCCCTGTACAGTGGGATAAGCTCTCACGGGTGGAGCGCCGTCATTACGATGAAATGCACGATGCGGACGGCAAGGTCCGCGCGCACTACCGCGCGCTCGGCGAGTGGCTTGCCGCGACGCCGGCATCCCGGCTGGCCGAGAAGCGCCGCGAAGCGGACCTGCTGTTCCACCGCGTCGGCATCACCTTCGGCGTCTATGGCGACGTCAAGGGCGCCGAGCGCCTGATACCGTTCGATGCCATTCCGCGCATCATCGAAAAGTCGGAATGGGACGTGCTGGAACAGGGGCTGCGGCAACGCGTCAGCGCGCTGAACCGCTTCCTGCACGACATCTACCACGAGCAGGAGATCCTCAAGGCCGGCAAGCTGCCCGCCGAGCAGGTACTCGGGAACGAGGCCTACCAGCCGTCGATGCAGGGCTTCGACCTTCCGAACCAGGTCTATTCGCAGGTCGCGGGCATCGACCTCGTGCGGCACGACGACGGCGAGTGGTATGTGCTCGAGGACAACCTGCGCACGCCCTCGGGCGTCTCCTACACGCTGGAAAACCGCAAGATGATGATGCGGCTGTTCCCCGAGCTGTTCGCGCGGCAGACGGTGCTGCCGATCGAGCATTACCCCGCGCTGCTGCTGGACACGCTGCGCGCATCGGCACGCGCGCGCTCGCGCGAGCCGGTGGTTGTGGTGCTGACGCCCGGGCAGTACAACAGCGCCTACTTCGAACACGCGTTCCTCGCGCAGCAGATGGGCGTCGAGCTGGTCGAAGGCTCGGACCTGGTCGTGAAGGACAAGCTCGTCTACATGCGCACCACCGCCGGCCGCCAGCGCGTCGACGTGATCTATCGCAGGATAGACGACGCCTACCTGGACCCCGAGGCGTTCCGCGCCGATTCGCTCGTCGGCGTGCCGGGGCTCTTTGCGGCGTATCGCGCGGGCAACGTCGTCCTCTCCAACGCGGTGGGCACCGGCGTTGCCGACGACAAGTCGACCTACCCCTACGTGCCGGAGATGATCCGCTTCTACCTGGGCGAGGAACCGATCCTGAGGAACGTGCCGACCTGGCAGTGCAAGCGCCCGCAGGATCTCGCCCATGTGCTCAGGCACCTGCCCGAGCTGGTGGTCAAGGAGGTGCAGGGCTCGGGTGGCTACGGCATGCTGGTCGGCCCGGCGGCGACCAGGGGCCAGATCGAGGTGTTCCGCGGCCGCCTGAAGGCGAACCCCGCGAACTACATCGCGCAGCCCACGCTGTCGCTGTCCACCTGCCCCACCTTCGTCAAGCGCGGCATCGCCCCGCGTCACGTCGACCTGCGGCCCTACGTACTCTCGGGCAAGGAGATCCGGCTCGTTCCCGGCGGTCTGACGCGCGTCGCGCTGAAGGAGGACTCGCTGGTGGTCAACTCATCCCAGGGCGGCGGCACCAAGGACACCTGGGTGGTCGAATAGTGCTGTCCCGCGTCGCCAACCGGATCTTCTGGATGTCGCGCCAGATGGAGCGCGCCGAGAACATGGCGCGCGTGCTCGGCGTCACCTCGAACATGGTGCTGTTCGGCAACAGGGACACCCGCGAGCAGAACCTGATGGCACCGCTGACGATCACCGGCACCGGGGAGCTGTTCTTCTCCCGCGACAAGCCCCTGACGCTGGAGTCGCTGGTGGAATTCATGGCGCTGGACCACGACAATCCTTCGTCGATCATCTCGTGCCTGCACCTTGCCCGCGACAACGCGCACGCGGTGCGCTGGCAGATCACCTCCGAGATGTGGGAGACGCTGAACGCCACCTGGCTCGAAGTGCGGTCGATGAAGAAGGCCGGCCTCGCGGGCGCGGAGGCGACGCGGTTCTTCGACTGGGTGAAGGAGCGCAGCCACCTGTTCCTCGGCGTGACCTACGGCACCATCATGCGCGGCGAGGCGTTCAACTTCTCGCGCCTGGGCACGCACCTGGAACGCGCCGACAACACGGCGCGCATACTCGACGTGAAGTACCACATCACGCTGCCGCGGGTGGAGGACGTAGGCGGCGCGCTCGACTACTACCAGTGGACTTCGCTGCTGCGCTCGGTTTCCGGATTCGAAACCTATCGCGCCCTCTACCGCGACCAGATCCTGCCGATCAAGGTCGCCGAACTGCTGATACTCGAGCGGCGCATGCCGCGCTCGCTCGCCGCGTGCTTCGACCTGATCACCACCTCGATGGACCGAATCCAGGGCAGCGACCGTACCGCCAAGCGCCTTGCGAGCGAGCTGCATGCACGCTTCATGCATGCCGACGTCGAGGAAATCTTCCGCGAAGGGCTGCACGAATACCTGACCGGGTGCCTGGACGACATCGGCGAGCTCGGCGCGCGCATCCAGCGCGCCTTCCTCGGCCCGGCCTGAACGCGCCGGAACCATGTCGATCCACGTCGCGCTGAACCACGTCACGCACTACCGCTACGACCGCCCGGTCATGCTGTCGCCGCAGGTGGTGCGGCTGCGCCCGGCGCCGCATGCGCGCACTCCGGTACTCGCGTACTCGCTCAAGGTGCTGCCGGCAACGCACTTCATCAACTGGCAGCAGGATCCGCAGTCGAACTGGCTTGCGCGGCTGGTGTTCCCCGAGCGCACGCGCGAGTTCCGCGTCGAGGTGGACCTGGTCGCCCAGATGTCCGTGATCAACCCCTTCGACTTCTTCCTCGAGCCGCGCGCGGAGAAGTTTCCGTTCCGCTACGCGGACGAGCAGATGCACGAGCTGGCGCCCTACCTCGTCAGGCAGCCGGCGACGCCGCGCCTCGCCGAGTACCTCGCCTCGGTGCCGCGCGTACCCGCGCCGACGGTGGATTTTCTCGTCGCGCTGAATCACCGGCTGTCGACCGAAGTGCGCTACCTCATCCGCATGGAGCCCGGCGTGCAGACGCCTGAGCAGACCCTGCAGCTCGCGAGCGGCTCGTGCAGGGACTCGAGCTGGCTGCTGGTGCAGATCGCACGCCACCTGGGACTGGCAGCGCGGTTCGTATCCGGCTACCTGATACAACTGAAAGCAGACGTGAGATCGCTGGACGGGCCGTCCGGGCCCGAAGCCGACTTCACCGACCTGCACGCCTGGTGCGAGGTCTACCTGCCGGGCGCCGGCTGGATCGGCCTTGACCCGACGTCCGGCCTGTTTGCAGGCGAAGGCCACATTCCGCTCGCGTGCACACCCGAACCGTCGAGCGCGGCGCCGGTGGAAGGGTTCACCGAGAAGGCCGAGACCACCTTCTCGCACGCGATGCAGGTCGAGCGCGTGTGGGAGGCACCGCGCGTCACGCGGCCGTACACCGGGGAGCAATGGACTGCCATAGACGCGCTCGCGCGGCGCGTGGACGCAGACCTCGTTGCCGGGGACGTGCGCCTTACCATGGGCGGCGAGCCGACCTTCGTCTCCATGGACGACCGCGACGGCGCCGAGTGGAACACCGAAGCCATCGGCGACGGCAAGCGCGCGCTGGCGGAGAAACTGCTCGCACGCATGAAGGCGCGCCACGCGCCTGAAGGACTGGTGCTTCGCGGGCAGGGCAAGTGGTATCCGGACGAACCGCTGCCGCGCTGGTCGCTGGCGTGCTTCTGGCGCCGGGATGGCGAGCCCCTGTGGCGCGATCCTGCGCTGCTGGCGGAGGACGCCACCGACTACGGCGCAAGCGCGATACAGGGTGCGGCATTCCTGCGCGCGCTGGCCGGAAAACTCGGCGTCGATCCCGGCTACGTGATCGACGCCTGGGAGGACACCTGGTACTACCTGTGGCGCGAGCGCAAGCTGCCATCGAACGTGGATCCGCTGGATTCGCGCCTGGAAGATCCGCTCGAGCGCGCGCGCCTGCGCAGGTTGTACATGAACGGACTGGACAGGCCCGCCGGCCACGTGCTACCGATCAGCAAGAAGGTGGCCGGTGCGAAAGCCTGGCAAAGCGGTCGCTGGTACCTGCGCGACGAGCACTGTTTCCTGCTGCCTGGCGATTCGCCCATCGGCCTGCGCCTGCCGCTCGATTCACTGCCGTGGGTTGCGCCGGAGGACTATCCCTGGGTGTACACGCCGGACCCGATGCAGCCCGTGGGGGCGCTGCCGCCGCACCAGGAGCTTCTTGCCCGCCTGCGCTCGGGCCCCGCGACGCGCGAGGACGGCGCCAAGCCTCCCGCGCCGTTCGAGTCCGCAGTATCGGTAACCCGCACCGCGATCTGCGCCGAAGCCCGCAACGGTGCGCTGCACGTCTTCATGCCGCCCGCAGCGCTGCTGGAAGACTACCTGGAACTCGTCGCCGCGGTAGACGCGACCGCCACCGATCTTGGCATCCCGGTCGTCATCGAGGGCTACGAGCCGCCGCGCGACGCGCGCATCGAGCATTTCCGGCTCACCCCGGACCCCGGCGTACTGGAGGTGAACGTGCACCCGGCGAAGAACTGGGACGAGCTCTCCGCCAACACCGAGTTCCTCTACGACGCCGCGCGCGAGACACGGCTCGCCACCGAGAAGTTCATGCTGGACGGACGGCATACCGGTACCGGCGGCGGCAACCACGTGGTGCTCGGCGGCGCCACGCCGGCGGATTCGCCGTTCCTGCGCCGGCCCGACCTGCTTGCGAGCCTGATCGCGTACTGGCACAACCATCCGTCGCTGTCGTACCTGTTCTCCGGCATGTTCATCGGCCCGACGAGCCAGGCGCCGCGCATCGACGAAGCGCGGCAGGACACGGTCTACGAGATCGAGATCGCGCTGCGGGAACTCGCGAGCGAGGCGGCAATCGGGAATGCGCCGCCATGGCTGGTCGACCGGGCGTTGCGCAACCTGCTCACCGATGTCACCGGCAACACGCACCGCGCGGAGTTCTGCATCGACAAGCTGTACGCGCCTGATTCGAGCACCGGCAGGCTCGGGTTGCTGGAGATGCGCGCATTCGAGATGCCGCCGCACGCGCGCATGTCGCTCACGCAACAACTGCTGCTGCGGGCCCTGGTGTCACGCTTCTGGCGGCGGCCCTACCGCCCGGCGCGCCTGCAGCGCTGGGGCACCGGGCTGCATGACCGCTTCATGCTGCCGCACTTCGTCTGGCAGGACTTCTGCGACGTGACCACCGAACTGGACGAATCCGGCTACCCGATCAAGGCCGAGTGGTTCGCACCGCACCTGGAGTTCCGCTTCCCGCGTTATGGCGAGTTCTCCGCGCAGGGTGTGCGCTTCGAACTGCGCGCGGCGCTGGAGCCCTGGAACGTGCTCGGCGAGGAGGCCACTGCCGCCGGCGTCGCGCGCTACGTCGATTCCTCGGTCGAGCGGCTGCAGGTGAAGGCCACCGGCCTCGCGGGCGATCGCCATGTACTCACCTGCAACGGCCGCCCGGTACCGCTCGCGCCGACGGGCAACGCCGGCGAGTACGTTGCCGGCGTTCGCTACCGCGCCTGGCACCCGCCCTCGGCGCTGCATCCCACGATCGGCCTGCATGCGCCGCTGGTGTTCGACCTGGTCGACACGTGGATGAACCGCTCGATGGGGGGCTGCCAGTACCACGTCTCGCATCCCGGCGGCCGCGCGCACGAGACCCTGCCGGTGAACGCGAACGAGGCCGAAGGACGCCGCCTGGCGCGATTCTTCGCCATCGGCCACACGCCCGGTCGCATCGAACCGCGCGCCGAGGAACGCAATCCGGATTTCCCCACGACGCTGGACCTGCGGCGCCAGCCGCGCGCGTTCAGCGGGCCTGGAACCCGAATGCCGCGATGATTTCGCGCACCACCGGCTGCGCGGACGCGGGCGTGTGGTCGCACCACTCCGCGAGGTAGTCGGCGAAGCTCCGCGGCGCGGGCGCACGGCTCGCGTTCACGAACGCCAGCGCCGAGAATCCCGACGGGTCGCGTTCGAAGATCCGCAGCAGGTGCGCCGCAACCTCCTCGTTGCGCGCGCGATGGTAGGGATCGGTGCGCAGCGCCGGTTCGTGCAGGCGCAGCCATGCGGACAGGTCGGCGCCGTGCAGCGACGCACGGTGCGGTGCCTTGAGCAACTGGTCTGCGAACTCTCGCATCGCCCCCGCGTGCGCCGCCAGTTGCGGGCCGAGCGCGCCGGCTTGCGCGCGTTCGGCGATCCGGCGCAGCGCGTGCAGCGCGACCATGTCGCACAGGGCCTCTTCGAACCACTGGTAGCGCGCCAGTCCCGGGTCGTGCGCGTGACGCCCGTAGTTGGTGAGGATGTGTCCGAGTTCGTGCGCAAACTCGTAGACGTAATCCGCCCATTCGCGATCCCGGGCGCGCAGCAGCACGCGGTGCGAACCGTCGCTGCCGCGGCGAAACAGCACCATCGGCGACTCCGCGGTCGGCGCGACCTGTACGCGCAATGCCGGGTGGTCGGGGAACAGCGCGAGGAGCTCTGCCGCCACGCCGGAAAGCACGGCCTGGACTTCACCCGCGTCGGCGGCGCCCCAGTCGGCCTCGAGCACTGAAAGCTCGATGCGTGCTTCAGCGGGCGCTTCGCGCGCCTGCAACGGCAGCGCCATCAGCATGCCGGCGAGTATCCCGGCAAGGCGAAGGAAATAGACCGTGTCGAACGAAGGGATTCTTGCCGCCATGCCGACGCGATTTAACCCCGCCAGGCGCAGGACCGTCAACCGCGGCGATAAGTATTCGCCGGGCCGCGGCTACGTATTAGTCCGGAGCATCTTTTCCGGCGCTGCCACGTCCAAATGGTGTGAGCGACGGGGTTGCATGAAGCAGCTTCCCGCCGAAACCTTAAACCACAACCATCAGGAGTCAGACCATGAAACGCACCATCATCGCAGCCGCAGTCCTCGCCGTGTCCGCCACCCCCGTGTTCGCCGATCCGGTGCCGTCGTTCAACGACTACCCGGTCGTGTTCACCACGCTGGCCGAAGGCATGCAGCACCAGTCCGCCGGCGTCGCGAACGTGAACCCGCAGCCCTCGTTCATCGACTTCGCCGAGCACGCCAAATCGGAGCAGGGCCTTGCCGGCCGCTCGGCCGCGGAAGCCCGCGCGGAAAGCGCGCGCAGCGTGACGATCGACTCGATCTGGACCCCGGCTTACTAAGGGCTACCGACCTCCCCGAGGCGGCCTTCGCGGGCCGCCGCACCAGGCTGGCGGCCTCGCGGCTGCCGGCTGCAGTCCTCGGCCCGTCCCCTCCCCCGGACGGGCCGTTGTATTTCCGGCGCGGTATCCAGCGTTGTGCTTTTGCGCTGCAGGGGAGCGGGTGCTAGTCTGCCGCGCCCATGCCACGCGAACTACTCGGCGCATATGCGCCGGCGCAGGAACGTTACGACGAGCTTCTCGCCGCGCCGCACGCCCCGCGTGCGCACTGGCAGCGCATGTTCGCGCAGTTGTCCGCGACGAAGCCCGAGTCGATGCAGGAACTCGCGCAGTGGGTACAGCGTCAGGTGCGCGAGAACGGCGTTACCTACAACGTCTACGCGGATGCCGAAGGCGCCGACCGGCCCTGGGAACTCGACCTGCTGCCGCTCATCCTGGCGCAGGACGAATGGGCGGACATCGAGGCGGCGATCGCGCAGCGCGCGACGCTGCTGAACCGCGTTCTGCTGGACGTCTACGGCGCCCAGCGACTGCTGCAGGAAGGCCTGCTGCCGCCTGCGCTCGTATTCGGCCACGCCGGATACCTGCATCCCTGCCATGGCATCCGGCCGCCCGGCGACACCATGCTGCACCTTTACGCGGCAGACCTTGCGCGATCGCCCGACGGGCGCTGGTGGGTGATCGACGATCGCACGCAGGCGCCTTCCGGCGCGGGCTACGCGCTGGAGAACAGGCTCGTCATCTCGCGCCTGTTTCCCGAGCTGTTCCGCGACCTGCGCGTGGAGCGCCTCGCCGCCTTCTTCGCCACGTTGCGCGACAGCATCGCGCACTGGGCGCCGTCCAACGGCGCGGCGCCGGTGATCGTGCTGCTCACCCCCGGCCCGCACAACGAAACCTATTTCGAGCACACCTACCTCGCCCGGTACCTTGGCATGCCGCTGGTGGAAGGCGGCGACCTCACCGTGCGCGACGGCAAGGTCTGGCTGAAGACGCTGTCAGGATTGCAGCGCGTGCACGCCATCCTGCGCCGCCTGGACGACGATTTCTGCGATCCGCTGGAGCTGCGCAGCGACTCCTCGCTGGGCATCCCCGGGCTGGTGGATGCCGCGCGCCGCGGCAACGTGCTGATCGCCAATGCGCTGGGCACGAACCTGCTGGAATCGGGCTCGCTGTTCGGCTTCCTGCCGAAGCTTTGCCGCCAGCTGCTCGGCGAGCCGCTTGCGATGCCCTCGGTAGGCACCTGGTGGTGCGGCGAGCCGGCGGCGCTGGAGGACGCCGTCGCCAACCTGGGCACGCTGGTGATCAAGTCCGCGTACCCGCAGATGCGCTTCGAACCGATATTCGGCGAGGACCTGGACGCGCGCGGCAGGGCGAAAGTCGAAGCCATGCTGCGCGCGCGGCCGCACCAGTACGTGGCGCAGGAGCTGGTGCGGCTGTCGCAGGCACCGGTGTGCGACCGTGCGCATCCGCGGCGCCTGCGCGCCAGCGCGATCGGGCTGCGCGTCTATGCCTGTGCCAGCCCGGGCGGCTACGTGGTGATGCCGGGCGGCCTCACGCGCGCGGCCACCGGTGCGGATGCGCGCGTCATTTCGATGCAGCGCGGCGGCTCGAGCAAGGACACCTGGGTGCTTTCCTCGGGGCCGGTGAGCAGCTTCAGCCTGCTCAAGCGCACCACCAGCTCGAAGGACCTGGTTCGCACCGGGCTGAATCTGTCCAGCCGCGTGGTCGAGAACCTGTTCTGGTTCGGCCGCAACGCCGAGCGCAGCGACCATTCGGCGCGGCTGCTGCGCGTTGCGCTGGGCCGTCTCATCGACGACACCAGCGGCGATTTCTCCGCTGCGTGGCCTGGCATCGTCGGCCTGTTGCGCGAAGCCGGGGTCGTCGAGCCCGACAGCCAATCGGACTTGCAGCTCGTGCAGGCCCTCGGTGCGGCGATCGTGGATCCGGCACGGCCGGGACTGGCCGCCAGCGTACGCGAGCTGCTGCGCGTGGCCTCCCAACTGCGCGAGCGTCTTTCGCTGGACAACTGGCGCACCCTGAACGGCATGGTGCAGCGCCTGGGGCGCAGCAAGGCGAAGCGACTGTCGCTCGCCGACGCGCTGGTCGAGCTGGACCAGGACATCGCGGCATTCATGACCCTGGCAGGCTTCGCACTGGATGGCATGACGCGCGACCAGGGCTGGCGCTTCCTGTCGCTGGGGCGGCGCATCGAGCGCCTGGACAAGCTCTGCGCGATGCTGCGCCATGCGCTCGCCGGCCCGCAGGACGCCGACCTCGGCTGGCTGCTCGAACTGGCGGATTCCGGCATCACGTATCGATCGCGCTACATGGCGCGGCCGGAGTGGCTGCCGACGCTGGACCTGCTGGTTCGCGACGCCTCCAACCCCCGCTCGGTCGCGTTCCAGCTGAAAGGCCTGGCGGATTTTGTCGGCCGCATCGAGAACGACTACGGCGACGCGATACGCGAAGACCTTGGCGCGGCACTGCGGCAGGTGGAAAACCTCGACCCCGACGAGGTCCTGCAGCACGGCAGCCCGCGCCTGCTCGCGCTGCTGGATGCATGGAGCGCCGCGGGCTACCGGCTGTCCGAACAGCTCGGGCTGCGCTTCTTCAGCCTGGTGCACCAGTCCAACCGCCAGACCTTCGCGACCTAGGCCCGGTCGTTCGCGCATGCGGCTCGGCATCGTCCACGAAACGCACTACAGCTACGAGGTGCCGGTGGTGCTGTCGCAGCAGATGCTGCACCTTACCCCGCGCGCGATCGACTGGCAGACGCTGGAGTCGCACGCCATCACGATCGATCCCGTGCCCGGTGAGCTCGTCGCGCGCGCCGACTACTACGGCAATCCGGTGTCGCACCTGCTGCTCGCTGCGCCACATTCCGCGCTGAGCGTGCGCGCCGAGTCGACCGTGGCGACGCTGCGCAGGCCCGCGGGCACTTCCGGCGAGCCGTGGGAAGCGTTGCGCGATCGCCTGCGGGCGTTCGACGGCGGACCACTGCTCGATCCGGCACGCTTCCTCTACGAGTCGCCGCATGTCGAATGCTTCGCGGAGCTGGCCAGCTACGCCGGTCCGTCGTTCGCCGGCGGGCGCGGCGTGCTCGATGCAGCCTTCGACCTTGCGCGCCGGATCCACGCCGACTTCGAGTTCGATCCGGCCGCAACCAGCCTTGCCACGCCGCTGCGCGAGGTGCTCAGGCGCCGGCGGGGCGTATGCCAGGACTTCGCGCACCTGATGACCGGCTGCCTGCGCACGCTCGGACTCGCGGCGCGCTACGTGTCCGGCTACATCCTGACCACGCCGCCACCCGGACGGCCACGACTGATCGGCGCAGACGCCTCGCACGCCTGGGTGTCCGTCTTCTGCCCGCGCAACGGCTGGGTCGACATGGACCCGACCAACGACTGCCTGGTGGATGACGAACACGTGACACTCGCGTGGGGACGCGACTTCAGCGACGTCACGCCGATGCGCGGCGTGATCCTTGGCGGCGGCGAGCAGGTGCTGGAAGTGCGTGTCACCGTTTCGCCATTGGAGCCCCGCGCCTGATTTCGTCTCACTGTGCGGAATTCCACTGAACCATTTCCGCCCCGCGAGGACAATGCATACGGGTGCCCGTTCCTCCTCCCCTTAGGGCACCTGATGTACGGCCCGGCCGCGGCTAGCCCGCCGCCGGGCCTTTTTTCGCCTGCCGCCGGTAGAATCCGCTGATCGTACGGGGGCGTTCTGCCGCCCCCGTGCCCCCCACATGAAGCTGGAGAGGCGCAAGGATGGCGGATCGGAAGTTCGGCATTGAAACCCTGTGCCTGCACGCGGGGCAGATCCCCGACGCTGCCACCGGCGCGCGCGCGGCGCCGATCTACCAGACGACCTCTTTCGTGTTCGATTCTGCGGAACACGCCGCGAGCCTGTTCAACCTGCAGACCTTCGGCAACGTCTATTCGCGCATCTCGAACCCTACCGTCGCGGTATTCGAAGAACGCATGGCGGCGATCGAAGGCGGGCGCGCCGCGCTCGCCACCGCCACCGGACAGGCCGCCGAGATGGTCGCAATCCTGACGCTGGTGAAGGGCGGCGACCACATCGTGTCGGCGTCCACGCTGTACGGCGGCACGCATTCGCTGCTGGGGGTGAACCTCGCCAAGCTCGGCGTCGAGACTACCTTCGTCGACCCGGACGACCCGGAGAACTTCCGCCGCGCGATCAGGAAGAACACCAAGCTGGTCTACGCCGAGACGCTCGGCAACCCGCTGATCAACATCGTCGACATCGAGAAAGTCGCCGCGATCGCGCACGAGGCCGGCGTGCCGCTGATGCTGGACAACACGGTGCCCTCGCCGTACCTGTGCCGGCCGTTCGACTGGGGCGCAGACATCGTCGTGCATTCGGCGACCAAGTACATCGGCGGCCACGGCACCACGATGGGCGGCGTGGTGGTCGAATCGGGCAAGTTCAAGTGGGACAACGGCAACTTTCCCGAGATGACCGAGCCCTCGCCCGGCTACCACGGCGTGCGCTTCTACGAGACCTTCGGCGACTTCGGCTACACCATGAAGGCGCGCATGGAAATCATGCGCACCTTCGGGCCGACGCTGGCGCCGCTGAACGCCTGGCTGCTGCTGCAGGGGGTGGAGTCGCTGCACGTGAGGATGGAGCGGCACTGCGACAACACGCTCGCGGTGGCGAAGTTCCTGCAGGGCCACAAGCAGGTGGCGTGGGTGAACTACCCCGGCCTGCCGGACAACAGGTACCACGCGCTGGCGAAGAAGTACCTGCCCAGGGGCCAGTCGGGGCTGCTGAATTTCGGCGTCAGGGGCGGCGCGCGGGCCGGGGAAAAGTTCATCGACGCGGCGCAGTTCATGAGCCACCTCGCCAACATCGGCGACGCGAAGACCCTGATCATCCACCCGGCGTCGACCACGCACCGGCAGATGAGCGAGGAAGAGCAGTTGAAGGCCGGCGTGAAGCCGGACATGATCCGCATGTCGGTCGGCATCGAGTCGCTCGACGACATCCTCTGGGACATAGACCAGGCACTTAGCGAGGCAGCGAAGACATGATCAGCTACGACGTCGTCGAACACGGCAGGCCGCTGCAGAAGGTGCTGAAGCAGACGCCGACCCCCAAGGGCACCGAGGTACTGGTGCGCGTCACGCGCTCGGGCGTGTGCCACTCCGACCTGCACATCTGGGACGGCTATTTCGATCTCGGCGGCGGCAAGAAATTCTTCGTCAAGGACCGCGGTTGCGTGCCGCCGTTCACCATGGGTCACGAGCCCTTCGGCGTCATCGAGGCGCTCGGCCCGGGGGTTTCGAAGGTCGCCAGGGGCGTGAAGGTGGGACAGAAGCGGATCGTCTTTCCGTGGATCGGATGCGGCAAGTGCGCGGTATGCAAGGACGGCCAGGACAACTACTGCCTGAATCAGCGCTTCATGGGCGTGTACATGCGCGGCGCCTACGGCACGCACATCACGGTGCCGCACCCGAAGTACCTGGTCGACGCTTCCGGCGTGGACGAGGCCTTCGCGGCGACGCTCGCATGCTCCGGGCTCACCGCGTACAGCGCCATCAACAAGCTGCCGGCGCTGAACTCGCGCGACTGGGTGGCGGTGCTGGGCTGCGGCGGCCTGGGGCTGGTGGCCACCGCGATCCTGAAGGCCAAGGGCATACGCAACGTCATCGCCTGCGACATCGACCCGGTGAAGCTGGACGCGGCAAGAAAGCTGGGCGCGAAGCTGGTGCTGGACACGCGCGCCCCGGACGCGGCGCAAAAGCTCGCCGCGCTGGCCAAGGGCAGCCTTGCCGCCGCGATCGATTTCGTCGGCATGCCGGCGACGCACGCGGTGGCCTGGCCGGCGCTGAGGAAGGGCGGGCGCTACATCCTCTGCGGCCTCTTCGGTGGCGAGATCACGCTGGCGATGCCGCCGATCGCGCAGCGCGCGGTGGCCGTCGTGGGCTCCTATGTCGGCAACGTGCAGGAACTGAAGGAAGTCGTAGCGCTGGCGAGGAAGGGCAAGCTCAAGCCGACCCCGGTCAGCACGCGGCCGGCGGACGAACTGAACGCGATACTGGAAGACCTCAAGGCCGGCCGCGTGCTCGGCCGGGTGGTGCTGGACATGGAGGGTGTCGGACGCTAGGCGGAGCGTGCGGCGCTCCAAGGCCGCGCTTCACTTGAGCTTGAACGAAACGAGTTCCGTGACCTGCGGATCCAGCAGCAGGATGTTGCCGCGCACCTCGTACTTCACCACCCGGCGCACCGCGTCGGCGTACCAGGCGGTTATCGTGGATTCGATCCCGCCGGAGAATCCCGCGCTTACCATGGATCCCCTGTTTACGGCCTGCACAGAGACCTCGACCCGCGTCGCGTCGAAGGTTCCCGCCGGAACCGTCACACGCTCGCGCCCGGCGACGCGCGCGTTCCCGCTGCACTGTATGTGCGGCGACGCGCAAGGCGACACCGCGCGAAGCTGTACGTCGCCGAGGTCCCCGCCCGCATCGCCCGGGATAAACGCGCGCAGGTAGGGAGAGAACTGCAGCAAACCGGAGCTGGACAGGTAGTTCCCGCTTGCATGCTGCACCTGCAGTTCGACGCCGCCGTCGATCTGGATGCTTTCCAGGATGGCATTCGCGGCGACGCGCGATACCTCCAGCACCGCGCTGCTGCTACGGTCCGTATTGATATCGCGGCGACGGTACTCCCAACGGTCACCAACCCTGGGGATCGCCGGACCTGACAGCGCGGCGGTCGCGCTCGATCCGACCGCGCTCGCGACGACCACAGGCGCCCCGCCGGCGGATTGCAGGGCGGATCCGGCCAGCATCAGGTCCAGCGATCCGACTGCGGCCCTGCCCTCGAGCTGGAACCCGACCAGCTCGAAGTCGGCATTCGGATCCGTCATCGGCAGGAACCTCCCGTGACCTCCCTGAGTACGGCTGCGATATTTAACCGGACGTTGCACGCCGGGAACGTGCCAGAAGACTATCTCCCGCGACGCTGAGTTGTTGTTTGCCGTATAGATGACGTCCACGACCACCTTCAGCGCCTCGAAGGTGCCCGCCTTGACCGTCACGTTCTCCCTTGCCGCGACGCGCGCCTCTGCGGAACACTGGACGATTCCACGGCCACAACTGTCGATGCGAACAACGTCCACGGCAGACCAGGTCTTGCCGACTTCGAGCGGCTCGCCGCCGACCAGTGGCGAGAACATCGCCCAGCCCCCCGCATGGCCTACCAGCGTGGGAGCCGAGGTGTATACCCAGGGCGTGGACGTACCCCCATTCGTGTGCAGCACCTCTAGCACGCCCGCGCCGGTCCTGCCTTGCAGCTCCAGGAGGAGGTCGAGCTTCTTGTCGCGGTTGTCCACATCGAAGCCGCTGTACTGCCAGCGAGTGCCGGACGCAGGGGCCGGTGCGACGGCAGCGGCCGGAGGCGGCGACGGCGCGATGCTCGCCACCTGCGCCGGTGCGGCCGCAGGCTTCGGCGCCGCGGCTGCCGGCGCCACGGCGAGCCGGTTGCGCGCGATCGGCGCGAAAGCGCCCTGCGGATAGCGTTGCAGATACGCGGTGAAATCCGCCGGGTTGGCGCTGTCCTTGATCGAGTCCCAGAACGCCAGCTCGACCTGGCGCTCGTGCGTCCCGGGCGCCACCGCAGCCACCACCGGCGGCGCCGCGGCTGCCGGCGCCGGCGCACCGCGCTGCGCTTCGAGCTCGGCGCGCTGCTTCGCCAGCGCCTCCTGGATCATCTTCTCCATCGCGCTCTGCAGCTGCGCCCGCTCCTTCGCGCTGCGCTGCTCCTGCTCGCGCGTGGCATCGATCACCGCCTTCCTGACATCGTCCCGGCTCAGTTGCGCCGCCCCGGCCACCGGCGCCATGAAATAGAAGTCCCCACGCAGCGACGAACTCTCCCACGGCACCTGGCGTTCCTTGGTGTCGTTCATGACGCCGTTGCGCACCTGCTTGAACAACTGCTCCACCGGCACCCCGGGCTGGCGCACCTGCTGCAGCAGGTGCTTGGTGTACACGCCATTGTCCCCGTCCCCGTCGGCCGCCACCGAGCCCGGTGCGGTCGCGAACGCGATCAGCGTGCCCGAAGGCGCCTCCATCTGCGCCAGCCCCTGCGCCGCCGAGCGGAACGAGCGGTGGAACGGATTGTTGCGGCAGGCGTCCAGGATCATGATGTTCAACGCGTTCTTCGCCGTGTCCATCTTCGTCAGCACGAAGTTCGCGTCCACCGCCTGGTCCTCGACCTCGTCCTCGCGCTGGATGTCGGCGTTCACCGGGATCAGGTAGTTCCGGCCGCGCACCTGCATGCCGTGGCCGGCGTAGTAGAAGAGGCCCGCGCCGCCCCTCAGCAGCTCATCACCGAAGGCGCGGATCGCGCGCCTCATCGAGGTCTCGGAGCCGTCCTCCAGCAGCGTTACGCTGAAGCCGGTCTCCACCAGCGCCTGCGCCATCGCGCGTGCGTCGTTCACCGGGTTCTTCAACGGCGAGTGCTTGTACGCGCTGTTGCCTATCACCAGCGCCACCCGCCTCTCGCCCCCCGGCGCCGGCTTCGCCGCAGCCAACTGCTGCACGCGCTCGGCGGCCGCATGCGGGACTGCGATCAGGCAGCATGCAAGCAGGACGGCGAGAAATCTCATTGCACCCGGAACGACTGCAGCGATAGTTCGAAATTAGGAGTGACGACCGCTCGGCCGGTTCCACGTCCGGTCGCCTTGACGAAGCGGCGCGCTTGCAGCGCGTACCAGAACGTCAGCGCAAGCCGCCCTCCGCCGAAAGTCGAATGCATACCCGCATTCTGGACCTGAATATCGACCGTCACCTTCCTCGCCTCGAATGTCCCCGCCGGCACGGTCACCGTCTCGCTACCCTCCACGACTGCCTCCACGGCGCAAGAGTTGATGCCCGCGCAATCGGCCAGATGCCTGGTGACTACATCGCCGCGGACCGGACCTTGCGCAGGATCCCTGTAGGCGAGCAAGTATGGGGAGAACTGCACGAACCCCGCGCCGGACAGGTAGGTGCCAGGACCATGCGCAAGCGCCACCGTGCCGGAAGCGCCGCTCGCAACCGACTCGTGGATGCCCTCGGCGCCAACTGCGGTCACTTCGACATCGTGCGTGCGGCTGCGGCCGACGCTCAGGTCCTTGAACTCGTAGCTCCAGCGATCGCCGGGCCTGGGCACTGCCGGTCCCGCGAGCGCCGCCGCGCCCTGCGTTGCGCCTGCACTGGCAAGCACAATCGGTGCCGCACGCTGCGCGCCCGGGCCGCCGGGAGATGACATCCCGATGTTTCCGACCATCACCCCGCCATCGCGCTGATAGCCGACCAGTTCCAGCTCGATATTCGGATCGATGATCGGATTCTGGCCACCGCCCCCGCCGTACATGCGGCTGGAGAACTTGACCGGGCGCCCGACCTTGTCGGCGACCCAGAATGTCAGCGTCCTTGTCCCACCACCGAAGGCGGTGCGGAAAAACAGGTCCACCGCCACCTTGTGGGCATCGAAGCTGCCCGCCTTGACCGTGACCCGTTCGCGACCGACTACCTTCGCGTCCGCCGAGCAGGTGATCAGGCCGCGGCCGCAGGCATCCAGCCGCACGACCGGAATTCCTGACCATTCCATGCCGACCTTCAGCGGCACTTCCTGCACCAGCGGCGAGAAGGCGGCGAATCCGGACCCCAGCCCCACCAGCGTGGGCGCGCTGCCATGCACCCATTGCGTCGAGCCATTGCGGCCGTGTGCGACTTCGAGTACGCCAGCGGCGCTGGCGCCAAGCATCTCCACCAGGTAGTCGAACTTCGTGTCGGGGTTGTCCGGATCGCGCCCGCTGTACTGCCAGCGGCTGCCGGACGCGGGTGCCGCCGCAGCAGCGGCCGCCGCCGCGGGCGCCGCGGGGGCCGGACGCGGCACGGGCGCGATGCTCGCCACCTGCGCCGGTGCGGCCGCAGGCTTCGGCGCCGCGGCTGCCGGCGCCACGGCGAGCCGGTTGCGCGCGATCGGCGCGAAAGCGCCCTGCGGATAGCGTTGCAGATACGCGGTGAAATCCGCCGGGTTGGCGCTGTCCTTGATCGAGTCCCAGAACGCCAGCTCCACCTGTCGCTCGTGCGGGCCGGATGGCGCCGCAACCGCCGCCGGGGCTGCAGCGGGTGCCTGTGCCGGCGCCCCGCGCTGCGCTTCAAGCTCGGCGCGCTGCTTCGCCAGTGCCTCCTGGATCATCTTCTCCATCGCGCTCTGGAACTGCTCGCGTTCCCTGGCTGCGCGTTGCTCGGACTCGCGCGTGACCGCCTGCACCGCCTGCTTCACCTGGTCCTGGCTGAGCCGCGGCGCGGCGGGCAGGAAATAGAAATCCCCTTTCAGCGACGAACTCTCCCAGGGAATCTGCCGGTCGCCGGTCGCGCCGGACACACCGATCCTCACCTGCTTGAACAATTGCTCGATCGGCAGGCCCGGCTCGCGGATGCCGCGCAGCAGATGCGAGGTGTACAGGCCGTTCTCGCCGTCGCCGTCCGAGGCCACCGAGCCGGGCGCAGTAGCAAACGAGATGATCGTGCCCGAGGGCGCGTCCATCTGCGCCAGGCCCTGCGCCCCGGAGCGGAACGCGCGCTGGAACGGGTTATTGCGGCAGGCGTCGAGGATCATGATGTTCAGCGTGTTCTTCGCCGAGTCCATCTTCGCCAGCACGGTGTTGGCGTCCACCGATTCGTCCTCGACCTCGTCCTCGCGCTGCACGTCCGCATTGACGGGAATGAGGTAATTGCGGCCGCGGATCTGCATGCCGTGGCCGGCGAAGTAGAACAGCCCGACGCCGCCATGCAGCAGCTGGTCTCCCCAGTCGCGCACCACGCGGCGGAACGCGGCGCGGCTCAGGTCTTCGGCGAGCGTCACCGTGAACCCGGTCTCGGCCAGCGCCCGCGCCATCGCGCGCGCGTCGTTTACGGGATTCCTCAACGGCGAACTCTTGTACGCGCTGTTGCCGATCACCAGCGCCACACGCCTCTCACCGCCCGGCGCCGGCTTCGCCGCAGCCAGTTGCTGCACGCGCTCCGCCCATGCGGCGGTGCAGACGCAGGCGAGCAAAACAGCGGTCAGGATCCCCTTCATGGCGCATAAAATATACGCCCCTCCCGTTCCCCGGAAAAGCGCCCCCGATGACGCCGTTCGACTGGAATCTCCCCTATGCTTGGCCGCGCAAGCCCCTGCTGGCAAAGAACATTGTCACTACGTCCCAGCCGCTGGCGGCGCAGGCGGGGGTGCAGATGCTTGCCCAGGGGGGTAACGCGGTGGACGCCATCCTCGCCACCGCGATCACGCTGACGCTGGTGGAGCCGGTGTCCAACGGCATCGGCTCGGACCTGTACGCGATCCTGTGGGACGGCAAGGGACTGCACGGCCTGAACTCCTCGGGTCGCTCGCCTGCGGCATGGACGCCCGACCTGTTCGGCGATGCGCCCGCGATGCCGCAGCGCGGCTGGAATTCGGTCAGCGTGCCGGGCTGCGTAGCCGGCTGGCGCGCGCTGTCTGAACGCTTCGGCAAGCTGCCGTTCGAAAAGCTGTTCGAGCCCGCGATCCGCTACGGGCGCGACGGCTTCCTCGTATCGCCGACCATTTCGCGCCAGTGGGCGCTGCAGGCAAAGGAACTGCACGCGCAACCCGGCTTCAAGGAAGCATTCATGCCCGGCGGCAAGCCGCCGGCGCCGGGGCAGCTGTTCCGCTTTCCGGAGCACGCCGCGACGCTGGAGAAGATTGCCGCGACGAAGGGCGAGGCGTTCTACCGCGGCGAACTGGCGCAGAAGATGGAGGCGCACGCGAAGGAACACGGCGCGCTGATGCGCGCCAGCGACCTCGCCGCGCACGCGGCCGAATGGGTGCAGCCGCTGGAAGTGAAGTACCGCGGCTACACCGTGCACGAGATCCCGCCGAACGGCCAGGGCATCGTCGCGCTGATCGCGCTGGGGATCCTCGAGCGTTTCGACGTCGCCGGCATGCCGGTAGACGGCGCGGACAGCCTGCACGTGCAGATGGAGGCGCAGAAGCTCGCGTTCGCCGATGCGCTCGCCTACGTCGCGGACCTCGAGCACATGCCGTTCAAGCCGGAGCGCCTGCTCGACCCCGCATACCTCGATTCGCGCGCGAAGCTCATAGACATGAAGCGCGCGCAGCCCTTCGCCGCCGGCACGCCGCCCAAGGGCGGCACCGTCTACCTCACCGCGGCGGACGCTTCGGGGATGATGGTGTCGCTGATCCAGTCGAACTACATGGGCTTCGGCTCGGGCGTGGTGGTGCCGGGCACCGGCATCTCGCTGCAGAATCGCGCCAGCACCTTCGTCACGACGAGGGGCCACCCGAACCGCTACGGCCCTTCCAAGCGCCCGTACCAGACCATCATCCCGGGCTTTCTCACCAGGGACGGCAAGCCGGTGATGAGCTTCGGCGTCATGGGCGGAACCATGCAGCCGCAGGGCCATGCGCAACTGGTGGTGCGCATCGCCGACTACGGCCAGAATCCGCAGGCGGCCTGCGACGCGCCGCGTTTCCGCTGGGTGAAGGGCATGGAGATGAACGTGGAAGGCGGCCTCGCGCCCTCGGTGCTGGAGGACCTGTCGCGCCGCGGCCACCAGCTCACCGAGCTGAAGGAAGGCTACATGGACTTCGGCAGCTGCCAGGCGATCTGGAACCTGGGCGACGGTTACCTTGGCGCGAGCGACCCGCGCCGCGACGGCCAGGCAGTGGGCTATTGAGTCGGACAATAATCAGTGAGGAACGCATGCTGAAGATCTGGGGACGCGCGAATTCGGTCAATGTGAAGAAAGTGCTGTGGTGCCTGGAGGAACTGAACGTTCCCTACCAGCGCATCGACGCCGGCATGGCCTACGGCGTGGTCAACACGCCGGAGTTCCGGCAGAAGAATCCCATGGGCCTGGTGCCGGCGATCGAGGACGAGGGCTTTGTGCTGTGGGAATCGCATGCGACCGTACGCTACCTCGCGGCGAAGCACGGCGCGGGCACGCTGTGGCCGAACGACCTGCGCGTGCGCGCGGACGCGGACCGCTGGATGGACTGGGCGGTGGCGTTCCAGACTGCGTTCCGGCCGGTGTTCTGGGGCCTGGTGCGCACGCCAGAGGACAAGCGCGACATGGCGGCCATCGAGGACGGCAAGAAGAAGTCCGCCGATCTTCTCGCGGTGCTGAACGGCGCGCTGGCGGGGCGGCAATTCGTCGCCGGAGACACATTCACCATGGGCGACATCCCGATCGGCTGCCATGTGCAGTTGTGGATGCGACTCGCGATCGAGCGGCCGGCGCTGCCGGAACTGGACGCCTGGTTCGGGCGCCTGTGCGAGCGCCCGCCGTTCAATAAGGTAGTGGACCTGCCGCTGTCCTAGCGGCCCAGCGCGGCGTCGCGAGCCGGCTTTTCCAGCGCGGCGATCTCCGCCGCCCTGGCATAGAAGCGCGCCAGGTCGCCCCCTTCGGCGGCAAGCAGGCGGGCGAACGCGTCCACGTGCCGGGTGTAGGTGGCAAAGGACGCCATCAGCGCATTGTTCGGCCCCTCGCCGGAGAAGTAGCGGTCGTAGCCCGCGTAGCCGTGCCAGCGGTCCCGCTTCAGCGCCGCGTAGTCCGCCTGCAGCGCGCGAAAAGCGGCGGCCTTGCGCGCGCGCCTTTCCTGCACCGGCAGGTCCTCCGCGTACAGTGCCTGCAGCCGCCGGCGCGCGCCGGCCATCAGCGCGGCGAACTCGCCCACGCGCGCCTGCGCCGCCGCGAACGCCGCGACCTCCGCCGCGTTGCCGCGCGCCTGCAGCCAGCGGCGCACGCCCTCGCGCTCGACGGCGACCGCGAAGGACTCGTTGAAGCTCGTATCGCCCTTGACGTAGAGCGCCTGGTGCGCCAGCTCATGGAACACCAGGCGCGCAAGCTCGGATTCCGGGTAGCGGATGAAGGTCGACAGGAGCGGATCGTCGAACCAGCCCAGCGTCGAGTACGCCGGCACGCCGGCGACGAAGACATCGTGCCCCGCGGCGCGCAGGCGCGCGGCATGGCGCTCGGCATCCTCGCGCGCGTAGAAGCCGCGGTAGCTGACGCAGCCGGCCACCGGAAAGCAGGATTGCACCGGCTCGAGCGAGAACTCCGGCGCGGCGACGACGTTCCACACCGCGTAGGCCCTGCCGAGATCGGCGTAGCTGCGGTAACTGCCGTTGTCCGGCAGCTTCAGCTCGCGCGAGGCGAATTCGCGGATCCGTCCGGCGGTCTCGAGGCGCGGGCGCAGGTCCGCCGGCGTGCGTGCGTCAGCGAGCAACGTGTCCAGCGGCTGCGCGCGCTCGACGATCTCCAGGTGCCCGCGCACCGCCTGCAGATAGTACGCTGACATCTCGCAACCGGTGAGCAACAGCGCAAGGCAGAGAAGTGCGCCGCGGGCGATCACGCGAAGCTCCCGTGTTCGAGAAAAGACCGCACCTGCGCCGCGACCCGCGGCGACACGACCATTGCCGAATGCGCCACCTGCAGCACGATGCGCTCGCGCATGCCCTCGACGAAGGTTTCCTCGACGCGCACCACGCCGTCGTTCTGACCCGGCAGCCTGACGAGGGCGCGCGCGAGGCCGAACGGTGCGCTGCCGGCGATCACGCCGAGCGGCTCCGGCCGCGCCCAGCGCGCGCGCTCCCCTTCACGCCACAGCGGCGCGCTCGCGCCCAGCATCCAGTCGCCGACGCGCGCGCCGACCAGGCGCGCAGACAGGCAGCCTTGCGCCGGCGTTCCCAGCAGCACCACGTGCCCGACCGCCAGTTCTGCGTGCGTAGTCAGCGCACGCAGCAGCACCAGTCCGCCCAGGCTGTGCCCTACGTAGTGCGCCGGGCGCCCCTGCAGCCTGCGGCGCACGAAGCGCTGCAGGCGTTCCGCATTCCATTCGAGCGGGCGCCGGTGGCCTGCGTAGCGAAATATGTGGCAACGAAGGCCGGCGCGCGCAAGTCGAGCCGCGAGCGGCGTCATGACAAGGCCGGGCATCCACAGGCCGTGCGCGAGGACGACGTCCAAGGTATCAGCCCGGGACGCGCAAGGACGATCCGCTAGGCTTGCACCCCGGCAAGCTTCGCGGCCTCCAGCACCTTGCGCGCCTGGCTGACGATCGGGTAGTCGATCATCTGGCCGTCGACCTGGATCGCCGCCAGGCCCCTGGCTTCGGCTTCCGTGAATGCCTCGACGATGCGCGCGGCGCTTGCGACCTCCGCGGCGGTAGGCGCGAAGGCGCGGTTCACCACCGGCACCTGGTCCGGGTGTATGCACAGGCGTCCCTGGAAGCCGGTGCGGCGGCTGCGCGCCACCGCGCGCTCGAAGGCGGCGCTTTCCTTGAGGTGGAACCACGGGCTGTCCACCGGCGCTTCGAGGCCCGCCCCGCGCGAGGCGAGCACCAGGCGCGCGCGCGCGTCGGCAAGCTCGTCCTCGTCCAGCGTGGGCGAGAGCCCGAGGTCGTGCGCGTAGTCGCCGGCACCGAAGGCGACGCGACGCACGCGCCAGCGTCCGGAGTACGGGCGCAGGCTGCGCGCCTGCAGGATGCGATCGATGCGCTGGATGCCCGCCGCGGTTTCGATCAGGGGCATCAGGTCGATCGCGCCGACTTCCAGTCCCTGCTCGCGCTCGAGGCTGGCCACCAGCCAGTCGATGGCGTGCAGGTCGGCCGCGCTCTCGACCTTGGGCAGCACGATACCGTCGACGCCCTTGCCGACCACCTCGACCAGGTCGCGAAAGCACCATGGCGTGCCCATGGCGTTCACGCGCACGTAGCCGCGCCCGGCACGAGGCCGCGCCAGCGCCTCGCGCACCATCGGGCGCGCAGCCGACTTCTCGCTTTCCGCGACGGCGTCCTCGAGGTCGAGGATCACCGCGTCCGCCGCCAGCGTGAAAGCCTTCTCGACCCGGCGCGCGTGGTTGCCCGGTGCGAACAGGAACGAACGATTGAGGATGGTCTTCGACATGGCCAGCCGATGTTACTTGAGTTTGAACACCGCATCCCCGCCTGTCACAATCGGCGCGATGTCCACCAACCTGCCCCGCCACGCGCGCTGCGTGATCATCGGCGGCGGCATCATCGGCTGCAGCCTTGCCTACCACCTGGCGAAGCTGGGCTGGAGGGACATCGTCCTGCTCGAGCGCAGGCAGCTCACCTGCGGCACCACCTGGCATGCCGCCGGGCTGGTGGGCCAGCTGCGCGCGACGCAGAACCTGACGCGGCTGGCGCACTACAGCATCGATCTCTACGCCGGGCTCGAGGCCGAGACCGGCCAGGCCACGGGCTTCAAGCAGAACGGCGCGCTGACGCTGGCCGACAACGCCGAGCGCTTCGAGGAACTGCGGCGCAGCGCGTCGATGGGCCGCTGCTTCGGCGTCGAGGTCGAGGTGCTCTCGCCGGCCGAGGCAGGCCGCCTGTGGCCGCTGCTCGACACGCGGGACCTGCTTGGCGCGATCTGGATGCCGAAGGATGGCCAGATCAACCCGGTGGACGTCACGCAGGCGCTGGCGAAGGGTGCGCGGCAGCGGGGCGTGACGATCCTCGAGCGCTGCAAGGTCACCGGCGTGATCGTGCGCGGCGGCCGCGCGGCGGGCGTGCGCACCGCGGCCGGCGACATCGCGGCCGAGGTCGTGGTGAACTGCGGCGGCATGTGGGCGCGCGAGATCGGCCTGATGGCCGGTGTCGCGGTGCCGCTGCACGCGGCCGAGCACTTCTACGTTGTCACCGAGCCGCTTCCCGAAGTCCTGCCTGCGCTGCCCGTGCTCAGGGACTACGACGGCTGCGCGTATTTCAAGGAAGACGCCGGGAAGCTCCTGATTGGCGCTTTCGAAACCACTGCCAAGCCCTGGGGCATGGGCGGAATCCCGGAGGATTTCGAGTTCGACGAACTGCCGGAGGACTGGGACCACTTCCAGCCGGTGCTCGAACGCGCGATGGCCCGCGTACCGCGGCTAGCCAGTGCCGGCATACAGAAGTTCTTCAACGGCCCCGAGTCGTTCACGCCGGACAACCGCTACTACCTGGGCGAGGCACCGGAGCTTCCCGGGTTCTTCGTCGCCGCGGGATTCAACTCCATCGGCATCCAGTCTGCCGGCGGCGCCGGCATGGTGCTGGCGCAATGGATCGCCGACGGCCATCCGCCGATGGACCTCGCCGACGTGGACATCCGCCGGGCGATGCCGTTCCAGAACGATCCGGCGTACCTGCGCGAGCGCACCACCGAGGCCCTGGGCCTGCTGTACGCCATGCACTGGCCTTACCGCCAGTACCAGACCGGCCGCGGCATCAGGCTTTCGCCCTTGCACCAGCGCCTGGTTTCCGCCGGCGCCTGCATGGGCGAATCCGCCGGCTGGGAACGTCCCAACTGGTATGCCCCGCGCGGCGAGAAGCCGGAGTACCGCTACAGCTGGGGCAGGCAGAACTGGTTCGAGCATCGCGCCGCGGAATGCCGCGCGGTGCGCGAGCGCGTGGCGCTGTTCGATCAGAGTTCGTTCGCGAAATTCCTCGTGCGCGGCGTGGATGCCGAACGCCTGCTGCAGCGTATCAGCGCGAACGACGTCTCGCCGCTGTCCCGCGCGGTCTACACGCAATGGCTGAACGAGCGCGGCGGCATCGAAGCCGACCTGACCGTGACGCGCCTGGCCGAAGACGCATTCATGGTGATCACCGGCGCCGCGAACGCGCCCCGGGACCTCGCCTGGCTGCGCCGCCACCAGCCGGAGCATCCGCGCTGCACGGTGGATGACGTGAGCGATGCGCACGCGCTGATCGGCGTCATGGGTCCGCGCTCGCGCGAGCTGCTGTCGCGACTGGTCGACGCCGACCTGTCGGCCGCGGCCTTTCCATTCGGCGCGAGCCGGGAGCTCGCGCTTCGCGGCGTGCGCCTGCGCGCAACGCGGATCAGCTACGTCGGCGAGCTCGGCTGGGAACTGCTGGTGCCAGCAGCCGATGCGATCGCCGTGTTCGATGCGATCGCAAGCGAAGGGCGGGAGTTCGGCCTTGCGCTCGCCGGCATGCATGCCATGGACAGCCTGCGCCTGGAGAAAGCCTGCCGGCATTGGGGCCACGACATCACCGACGAGGACACGCCGATCGAGGCGGGCCTCGCCTTCGCCTGCGCGTTCGGCAAGCCCGCGGATTTCATCGGCAGGGAGGCGCTGCTGCGGCAGCGCGAAGCCGGCGTGAAGAAACGCCTGGTGCAGTTCGCGCTGGAGGATCCGGCTCCGCTCCTGTACCACAACGAACCGATATTGCGGGACGGGCGCATGGCCGGATACGTCACCTCCGCCAGCTACGGGCACACGCTGGGCCGCTCGGTGGCGCTGGGATACGTGCGCGATGCCGCGGGCGTGGACGCCGCTTACGTGGCAGCGGGCCGTTACGAGATCGAAGTCGCGGGCGAGCGACACGCGGCGCGCGCAAGCCTGCAGCCGATGTACGACCCGCGATCCCTGCGCCTGCGGGCCTGAGACCCTATCTGAGCGCGGTACGGTCTGCCCACGCCGGGTAGGGCAGCACCGGCTTCGCAGTGGCGAGCGCCTGCGGCCAGATCACCTCGCGACGACCGTTCTGAAGCTGCAGCAGGGGCGGGCGCACGCCGACCTGTGCGCCGTCCTTGTCCGCTTCGTAGCCGCCTAGCGGCGTGTCCACGCGCACCCGCAACAGCGCTGTGCGCAACTTTTCCTGGTCGAGTGAACCTGCTTCGCGCAGGCCGGCCTCCAGCACCATGCCGGCCGCATATCCGCATGCGGCGTAGTACCCGGGCACCCGCTGGTGCTTCTGGCGGTAAGCACGGACGAACGCCGCGTTGCCCGGTGTGCGCATCGCGGGCGCGTAGGGAGAAACGCCGATCGCGAACTCCGCGTCCTGGCCCACCAGGCGCGTGAACTCCGGGTGCATCGCCGAGGTCGCGATGAAAATCCTCGGCGTGAAGCCGGCGCGCTTCATCGCCTTGACTGCCTCGGCGGCGTCCGCGGGCGTTCCGGTCACGATCACCGCGTCCGCACCGCTCCTGCGTGCTTGTGCGATCAGGGAAGGGTAATCGCCTGCAATGGCGAGTTCACCCCTGAGGTAGGCAATGCCGCGCTTGTCGGCTTGGTCGCGCAGGCGCTCGGCAATGCCGCTGTCGTCCCCGCCGACCAGCAGCGTGCGCTTCGCACCCGCGCGCTCGACCAGCGCCCAGACGTGTGCGCCGTACTCGGCCGCGCCGGCAGGGACCTGGAATGCATAACGGTTACCGCGCTTCAGCACGGCAGCGTCGATGCCGGTCGCATTGATGATGACGCGGCGACGCTGCTCGGCGGCCGCCATGGCCGTCAGCGTCGCAGCAGACCCCAGCGGGCCGAGCAGCACGTCGACGCGATCCTCGTCGATCAGTTTCTCGTACAGTTTGCCGACGTCGATCGCCCGCGACAGGTCGTCGCGGACGCGCAGCTCGATCCGCCTGCCGAGCACGCCGCCGCGCGCGTTGGCGTCTTCGGCCCACAGCGCGATGCCTCGGCCGTAGCTCGCGCCGTGATCCGACAGCATGCCGGTCTGCGCAACGGTGACGCCCACGAGCAGGGGACGATCCTGCGCCATCGCCGTGCAGGCGAGCAACGCGAACGCAAGGAGCAGCAGGCGCATGGAACTTCTATACGGTGTGACACAATTGGCGTCAAGAGCATGCTGATCCGCAAACTAAGCGACGTGGTGGGCGGCGCGCACGTCCTCACCGCGGACGCCGACACTGCAGCCTTCTTCACCGACTGGCGGCGCCAGTATTCCGGCAAGGGCCTGTGCGTGGTCCGTCCGGCCAGCACCAGCGAGGTCGCTGCCGTGGTGTCGCTATGCGCGGCCGAGGGCGTCGCGGTGGTACCGCAGGGCGGCAATACCGGGCTGTGCGGAGGTTCGGTGCCCACCGGCGCGGTGCGCGAGGTCGTCGTTTCGCTGTCGCGCATGAACCGCATCCGCGCGGTCGATGCGCTGAACGATACGCTGACAGCGGAGGCGGGCTGCGTGCTCGCGGACATCCAGCGCGCCGCCGAATCCGCTGATCGCCTCTTCCCGCTCTCCCTTGCCGCGCAGGGCAGTTGCCAGATCGGCGGCAACCTGTCGACCAATGCCGGCGGCGTCAACGTGCTGCGCTACGGCAACGCGCGCGAGCAGGTACTGGGACTGGAGGTGGTGCTGCCGGACGGCCGCGTCTGGGACGGCCTGCGCGGGCTGCGCAAGGACAATACCGGCTACGACCTGAAGCAGCTGTTCATCGGCGCCGAGGGCACGCTGGGCATCGTCACCGCCGCAGTGCTGCGCCTGTACCCGCGCCCGCGCGCCACCGTCACCGCGTGGATCGCGGTGCCCAGCCCTGCCGCTGCGGTCGAGCTGCTCGGCTTCCTGCGCGGCCGGCTCGGGCCGCGCACCAGCGCATTCGAGCTGATCTCGCGGCGCTGCGTGGACGCGGTGCTTGCGCGCGCCGCCGGAACCAGGGCGCCGCTGGCGGGCGGGCACGACTGGGCTGTGCTCGCCGAGATCGACGACAGCGGCGACGAGGCCGGGCACGCGGCGCGCGTCGAGAGCGTGCTGGCCGAGGCGATCGAG
This sequence comes from Burkholderiales bacterium, assembly GCA_050248795.1. Lineage (GTDB taxonomy): Bacteria > Pseudomonadota > Gammaproteobacteria > Burkholderiales > SG8-39 > CAZTDU01. Next base: position 41,261 of record JBFWRS010000026.1, read on the forward strand.
GCCGGCCTCGCGCTGGACGCGGCCGTGGCGCGCAGCAGGGCGCAGCAGGCTGAACTGTGGAAGATCCGCGAGACCATTCCGGAAGCGCAGTTCTCGAACGTCAAGCACGACATATCGGTGCCGGTGTCGCAGATTCCCGTGTTCATCGAGCGCGCTGGCGCCGCGCTGCAGGCGGCTCTGCCCGGGACGCCGGTCTACTGCTTCGGCCACATCGGCGACGGCAACCTGCACTACAACGTCGGCGATGCGGCTACGCTGGCGCGCAGGCAGGAAGTCAATCGAATCGTCTACGCCGTGGTGGATGCGCTTGGCGGATCGATCTCGGCGGAGCACGGCCTGGGGCAGTTGAAGCGCCTGGAAATCGCGCAGCACAAGCCGGCACTGGAACTGGAGCTGATGCGCGCCATCAAGTCCGCGCTCGATCCGCGCGGCCTGATGAATCCCGGCAAGGTGCTCTGATCAACGCCTGGTGAAGACCAGCGGCGAAGCCGAGCCGGCGCGCACGAGCTGGCCGCTGATGCGCTCGCCGGCGATGCGGCCGGAGAACTGGAAGTCCTCGCCCGAGAACGCTATCGCCGTACCCTGCAGGCTCGCCTGATTCACCGCGAGCGGGCGGCCCGAAGCCTCGCCCTCGACTTCGATCTGCTGGAAATTCTGCACGATGCTCAAGCGCCATCCGGGCGCCTGCCAATCCCCGCGCGCCCGGGCGGGGACGATCCACAGGTGGATCTCGCTCGTGTCGCCCTGGCTGTCGTGACGCCGCGATAACCTCACCGTCTCGCTGCGGTCGGGCCTCCAGCCCTTCATGCCGAAGGCGTGGGTGACGACGCGCGCGCCGGGCTTGAGCTCATCGAGGAACCTGGGCTGCAGCTGGTCTATGAGGAAAGGCAGCAGGTAGACGGTGACCACGCTGGCGCGCGACAGGTCTGCCCTGAGCGCGTCCTGTTCCTCGAAATGAGTGCGCTCTGCCACGCCCGCCCGCCTGGCATTCGCGCGCGACACGTCGACCAGCTTGGCGTCGATCTCGATGCCGATGCCGCGCGCGCCGAAGTTCTTCGCCGCGGCGATGACGATGCGGCCGTCGCCCGAGCCGAGGTCCATGACCGTGTCGGCAGGTCCGGCGCCGGCCAGGCGCAGCATGCGCTGGACGACTTCGTCAGGCGTGGTGATGAACGGCGCGTTCGCCGCGGGCTCCTGGGCCTGTACGACCGGCCCCAGCAGAAGCGCCGCTAGCGCGGCAGCAATCCGGCGACGAGCTTGCGTACCGATGCCGCAGACCAATCGAGTTCCCCGCGATACGAGTAGCGGATTCTACCGTCGGGCCCGAGCAGGTACGTTGCCGGCAGCACGCGCGCATTCCAGCGCTTGGCAACCGCCCTGTCCTTGTCGAGCAGCACCGGGAAATCCATCGGCACCTTCTCCCGGAACGCGCGGATGCGCGACTCGGGTTCAGCCAGGTTGACCGCGAGCACCACGAAGGGCTGCCCGGCAAGCGAGGACTTGAGCCTGCCGATCGAAGGCATCTCGTCGCGGCAGGGCTCGCACCAGGTCGCCCAGAAGTTGACCAGCACTACCTTGCCGCGATAGTCCTCGATGCTGTGTTTGCCGCCCTCGAGGTCGACGAGCGCAAGCGGCGGCGTTTCGCCGCCGGTCCACGGCGCCGGTACCTGCGCGGCCGCCGGTCCCGCCATGAGCAGGACGACGGCGAGCAGGCGCCGGGCGACGCTCAGGCCTTCACCCCGTTGGTGCGGATCTCGTAGGCGACGCCATCGGGTTCGAGCGGATCGAGCCGTCCCGCCGCGGTCTCGGCGTTGACGTACATGAAGTAGGGGATCGCAGGCCCGGTGGAGTTCGGCAGCGCGACGTCATGCGCGGTGTTGTAGGCGAGCCAGTTCATCTCCCAGCCGCCGAACAGGCGCTTGCGCGCGGCGACCACTTTCGGATCGTCGATCTTCAGCTTGGTGGGCGGTTCCTCGAGCACGACCTTGCGCACGTCGGCAGGGTCCACCGGGACCCAGCCCACGCCCGGCGCGAAGAACTCGGCCCGGCAATGCTGCGCCTTGGTGATGTTCGCCGCGCCCACGCCCAGGCTCTTGTAGCCGAGCCTGGACGGCGCCACGCGTATGCCGTAGACGTCGCGTGCCGGCACGCCTGACGCGCGCGCCAGCCCGACGAAGAGCGCGTTCAGGTCGCCGCATTTGCCGCCAAGGTTGCCGGTTTCGAGCATGCCCTTGATGTCGCCCCAGCCGCAGCCCTTGGTCTTGGGATCGCGGAAGGTGTTCTCGACCACCCATTCATAGATGCGCCGCGCCTTCTCGGTATTGCCCCGCGCGCCATGGACGATCTCGCTTGCAGTCTCGCGCACGATGCCGTCGGTAGGTATGAGTTCGGTTGCCGCGGTGTAGAAGGCGACCTCGTCCGCGGAGAGCTTTTCGGCGTTCGTGACCGGCCTGGCCGGGTCCACCTGCCGGTCGCGGGTCTGGAACGCGCTCGCCACCTCGATCACCGGCTGCGAGGTACCCGCACTCCATTCCGCGTACAGCATCGCCGCGCCGTACTTGCCGTCGCGCAGGATGCGGGCGGTCGAGGCGTTGCCGGTCCAGGTCGAGCCCAGGCCGCGCTGCCAGTCGGTGTCCAGGGTCATCGGCAGCGGAATCCACGCCCGGGAGACGCCCTGCGGCTTCAGGATCGCCACCCGGGTGGTGATCTCGTAGTTTCGCCACTCACCGGCAGTCGATGCAAGCGCCTCGCGCCAGGGCAGGGCGGCCGTTGCAGCGGCAGCGGCGGACAGTCTGAGGAAATGCCTGCGATCCATTGGAAGTCTCCTTGGCAAATGCGTTAATGGATGGGTCGTAGCAGCCAACGCAAAGCTTACGCGGCCTATTCCCCTGCTCCGGCGGCGGTACCGCGCGCCGCGCTCATTCCGCGTCCGCGGCCTGTCCCAGCAGCGCGCGCCGCATGCGCGTCTTCAGCAGGCCGCCGTCCCGCGGCGGCAGCACCAGCGGGATCTTCTCCGCCGCCACCTTGACCTGCCAGAAGAGCGGCCCCCCGCCACCGTGCACCGCATCGCGGATCGCCGGCAGGGCTGCGGCATCCCTGACCTGCTCGGCGAGCCCGAAACCGCAGCCTTGCGCCACCTTTGCGAGATCGACGCCGTGCGCGGTGTGCGTGGCCTGCATGCCGGTCTCGCCGTAGCGCTCGTTGTCGATCACCACGATCGACAGGTTCGCCGGCTTCTGCACGCCGATGGTGGCGAGCGCGCCGATTCCCATCAGCATTTCGCCATCCCCGGTGAGCACCAGCACGCGCCGCAAGGGCTGAGCCAACGCGAGCCCAAGGCCCACCATCGCCGCCGCGCCCATCGCCCCCCACATCGGGAAGGTGAGCGGGTCGTCCCCCGCAGCGGTGCAATCCCAGGCGGTGGAACCCAGGCCCGCCACCACCAGCAATTCGCCGCGCTCCACCAGCAGCGTGCGCACCACGTCGCGCCTGTGCATCATTGGTTGGCCTGCTCCTGGAAGCTCTTGATGCCGATCACGCGCTGAGAAACCAGCACCGCGACCGCGGCGTAGCTGCCGAACGCCAGGCGCGCCGCGGCGTCGACCACAGGCGCCACCTGGGACGCATCCTCAGCCGCATGCACCACCATGCCCATCGCCTCGAGCACGCCCGGCGTCGCCTGCCCCATCGGCACCTGCCACGGATTGAACTCGCCGTACTGCCCGCGCATGGTGACGATCATCACCATCGGGATCCGGCACTCGCGGATCATGCCGAGCGCGTTGATGCAGTTGCCGACGCCGCTGGACTGCATCAGCAGCGCGCAGCGCCCGCCGCCGAGCCAGGCGCCGGTGGCAAGTCCCATGCCTTCTTCCTCGGTGGTGAGCGGCACCGCGCGCATCGCGGCGTCCGCCTGGCACAACTCGATCAGCCGCTTGTGCCCGGCGTCAGGCACGTAGCCGACGACGCCGATGCCCGCGGCGCGCAGCGTCTGGTGCACCTGCAATGGCCAGTCGATTCCTGTCCCCGGCTTCCCGGACTTTTCCTTCATCTACCTCGTCTCCGTGTTCAGGACGATTCTATAATGCGCTCCGCGATGGATCTGGCCGAATTCCTGCCGCATGTGCCGCGCGGCGACCTGTGGGTGTTCGGCTACGGCTCGCTGATGTGGGCACCGCATTTCCGCTACCTCGAGAAGGCGCCGGCGATGCTGCATGGCTACCATCGCGCGCTGTGCATCCTCTCCAGCCGCCACCGCGGCACGCCGGAACGGCCGGGCCTGGTGATGGGTCTTTGCCCGGGCGGCTCGTGCTGGGGCGTCGCGTTCCGCGTCGAGCGCTCGCGCGTGCAGCGCACGCTGCGGGAGCTCTGGCAACGCGAGATGGGGCGAAATGTCTACGCGCCCCGCATCGTCGCCATCCGCGTCAGGCAGGGCAGGCTGGTGCGCGCGCTCGCGTTCATCGCGGCGCGCGGGCACCCCGCGGTGGTGCGTGAACTGGACCTGCACAGCCGCGCCCAGCTTGTCGCGCAAGGCATAGGCGGGCGTGGCCGCTGCACCGACTACGTGCGCCAGACGCTCGAGCACATGCACGCGATCGGCGTCGCCGATCCTCACCTGGCGCGGGTGCTGGACACCGCCGAAGCCATCCGCGCGAGCGCCGCCTCCAGGCGCGAGCGCTGAGTGCCGAAGTTCAGGCGCACGAACTGCGGTGCGCCAAACTGCGAGCCCGGCGAAAGCGCGACGCCGTGCGCAAGGAAGTGCGCTGCCGGGTCGGCAAGGCCAATGCCCGCGCAGTCGATCCATGCCAGGTACGTGGCTTCCACGTGTGCCATCTCGAGTCCCTGCGTGCCGCCCACCCATCGCTCCACCGTGTCGCGGTTGCGGCGCAGGTAATCGAGCTGCGCCGACAACCACGGCCCGCCGTCGCGGTACGCGGCTAGCGCGCAGACGTAGCCGAACAGCGAAGGGTCATGGATCGTCGCATGGTCGTCCGCCATGAAGGCGCGGCGCAGTCCCGCATCCTCGATGATCGCCCACGCGCAGCCGGCGCCCGGGAAGTTGAATGTCTTGTTCGGCGAGGCAAGCGTCACGGTGCGCCGGGAGATCTCCGGCGCGAGCGACGCGATCGGCACGTGCGGCTTGCCTTCGTCCAGCAGCAGGTCGCAGTGGATCTCGTCGGAGCAGATGACAAGGTCGTGGCGCTCCGCGAGCGCGGCGACGCGGCCGAGTTCCTCGCGCGTGAAGATCGTGCCGCCGGGGTTCTGCGGATTGCACAGGAACAGCAGCCGCGAATCCGGCCTCACTGCGGCAGCCATGCGCTCCTCGTCCAGCACCCAGCGTCCGCGCGACAGCACCATCGGCACCTCGGTATGTTCTCGCGGCGCAAGCTCCAGGGCGCGCTTGAAGTGCTGGTACAGGGGTATCGGCAATACTGCATGACGGTCGGCCGCGCACAGGTGGCGCGCGGCAAGGTGCAGTCCGGGTACCACCCCGGGCAGGAACACGATCCAGTCGGGCTCGATGCGCCAGCGGTAAAGCCGCAGCATGCGCTCGGCGATGGCCTCGCGCAGCTCCGGCGGCCGTACGGTGTAGCCGAACACCCCGCGGTCCAGGCGCCTGCGCATCGCTTCGACGACCGTCGGTGGGGCGTTGAAGTCCGTGTCCGCGACCCACAACGGAATGACGTCCTGACCGGCGTACTTTTCCCAGCGCGTGCTGCCTGTGCCGCTGCGGTCGGTCACGGCATCGAAATCGAAGGCGTTCTCGTCCATGCGCGCATTGTCCCCGAAAAAAAACGCCGGGGTTCACCCGGCGTTCTGCAGTATCGAAATCCGGCGCATGGCCGGGTGCCGACGAAGATTCTTACTTGGACTTCGACGCGTCGCCCTTTTCCAAGTCGTCGGCTTTCTTCTCGTCTTCCTCCCCCTCCGGTTCCTTCTCCTCCAGGCTTGGCTCCTCCTCCAGCCCCTTCTCTTCCTCTTCCTGCGTGCCCTCGATCGCCTCACGCAGCTGGTCGGCGTAGCTGCCTTCCTTGTGGTAATCCTCCAGGGAAGCGCCGTCCTCGACATCTTCGACCACGACCGCCCGCGCCTGCGCCTGCAGGCGCTCGGGGAACCAGGTGGCGATGCCCGGGAAGCTGACGATCAGGGCGATCGCGATTACCTGCAGGAACATGAACTGGAACATGCCGTGATAAATATTTGCGAGCGACCAGTCCTTCACCACCTGCCTGAGGTAATACGCCGACATCGCCACCGGCGGCGACAGGAATGCGGTCTGCAGCACCACCGCGACCAGGGCGCCGAACCAGATCATCACCATGTCGGGGGAGATATTGAGCGAATCGGCGAGTGCCGGCTTCAGTTCGTTCATCACCGGGTAGAAGATCGGCAGGAACACCAGCACGATCGCCGGCCACTCGAAGGGCCAGCCGAGCACGAAGATCAGCACCAGGACCATGACCAGCATCAGCACCGGCGAGAAGCTCATCGCCAGCATGGACTCTGTGATCCAGTTCGCCGAGCCCATGCGCGCGAACACCGCACCGAAGATGTTCGAGGTCACGGCGAGCAGCAAGACCATGCTCGCCGTTGCGGTGGTGCTGAGCACCGCCCGCTTCAGTCCGGCGTAGGTGAGCTTGCGGTAGGCGGCAGCGAGGATCATCGCGCCCAGCGCGCCGATGCCTGAAGCTTCGGTCGGCGTGGCCAGCCCGATAAGGATAGAGCCCAGCGTCGCCGCGATCAGGCCCAGCAGCGGCACCACGCCGAGGAACACTTCCGTCAGGATCCTGCCGACGCCGTAGATGCGCTCCTCCTTTGGCACCGGGGGTCCGAGCTTCGGGTTGATGAACGCTCGCGTGAGCAGGTAAGCGAGGTAGAAACCGGCCAGCAGCAGGCCCGGGCCGAATGCCGCGGCATACAGGTCGGCGACCGACACCCCGAGCACCGGGCCCATGACGATCAGCATCACCGAGGGCGGGATCAGGATGCCGAGCGTGCCCCCGGCGGTGATCGCGCCCGCCGACAGGCGCGAGTCGTAGCCGGTCTTCACCATGATCGGGCTCGCCATGATGCCGAGCACGGTAACGGCGGCACCGACGATGCCGGTCGCCATGGCGAATACGGCAGCGGTCAGGATCACGACCGCGTAAAGCGCCCCGCGTATTGGCGCCAGCAGCAGCCGGAAGGCGGTGAACAGGCGCTCCATCAGCCCCGCCTGCTCGGTGATGAAGCCCATGAAGATGAACAGGGGCACCGCGGCGAGCAGTTCCTCCTTCATCATGCCTATGGTCTGGAAATAGGCGAGGCTGAACACCACGTCGCCGAGGCCGAAATAGCCGAAGCTCAGGGCAAGGAACAGCAGCGTGAACGAGATCGGGAAGCCGATGAAAATCGCGCCGATCATCACCACCAGCATGCACAGTCCGAGCAGCGCGAGGTCGGACATGCGCTAGATCTCGATCTTTTCTTTGTGCTCGAGCTCGATGCCCGTGCTTGCCGCCCACACGCTCTTGATGGTTTCGGACACGCCCTGGATCAGCAGCAGCAGGCAGGCGAGCGGCACCATCAGCTTGTACGGCCACAAATAGGGCCGCCACGGCGTCTGCTCGGATTCCTCCATGATGCTGTAGGAATACAGCCCTTCCCCGCCGCTGACGAGCATGAAGATGAAGATGCCGGGGAAAAAGAACACGATGTAGGCCACGGAGTCGATCACACCCTTGGTGCGGATCGACCACCTTTCGAAGAAGAAGTCGGTGCGGATGTGGGCTCCCTTGTGCAGCGCGTACGCCGAACCGAGCATGAAGATGGTGCCGTAAAGCATGTAGGTGAGTTCGAACGACCAGATAGTGGGCGCGTTGAACACGTAGCGCGCGATCACTTCCCAGGCGACGACAACCATCAGCGGTACGTTCAGCCACGCCACCAGGGTGCCGGTGGTATCTGTGAACTTGTCGATGATCCGGACCAGCCGGATGTGGAATGCAGCCGGTTCAGCCATGTCCTGCCTTTGAACAGAAAAACGGGGGCGGAAACCCGCCCCCGTATCCGGTGTAACTGGCCTACTTCTTCTTCGCTGCGGACTTGCGCGCCGCCGCCTTTTCCGGGAAGTAGTAGTTCGCCGCGAAAGAATACGGCGGGAAGTAGAAGCGCTTGGCCGGCACCACCAGCGACGCATAGGCGCGCTGGGAGTCGAGCACCTTCTTGAAGAACGGGTTCTTCTTGCTCTCCTCGGCCGCCAGCTTGTCCCACTCCTTCAGGAACCCGATCAGGATGTCGGGCGGCGTGCGCAGGATGCGGACGCCATGCTTTTCCTGCAGCTCCTTCACCGCCTCGGCGTTCTGCTTCTGCCACTTCGCCCACCAGATCAGGAAGGCCTCGTTGGCGGCCGACTTGATGACTTCCTGGTGCGTGGCCGACAGGCCCTTCCACACGTCCATGTTGAACACGATCTCGCCAATGGTGGTGTTCTCGTGCATGCCGGGCGTGTAGTGGTACTTCCAGACGTTGTGGAAACCGAGGCGCTGGTCCTCGACGCCGCCAACCCACTCTGCGCAGTCGATGACGCCGCGCTGCGCGGCGGGAATGATCTCGCCGCCCGGCATGTTCACCGTGGTCATGCCCATGCGCTGCCACACCTCGGCAGCGAGGCCGGTCTGGCGGCACTTCATGCCCTTGAAGTCGGCGAGGTTCTTCACCGGCCGCTTGAACCAGCCGAAGGCCTGCGGCCCTGCCGGCAGGATCGGAAGCCACTGCAGGTTGAGCTTGAGCTCCTTCTGGAAGAACTCGTTGGCGAGTTCGATACCGCCACCGTGGTGCATCCAGCCCATGGCATCGATGAAGTCCATGCCGAACGTGCCGCCGGGCCCGCCGGTGAACAGGATCGCGGTCTTGCTCTTGCCGGTCCAGTAGCCGGACCAGGCGTGCGCGCCGTCGAGAACCTTCTTGTGGGTAGCGTCCAGCACCTCGAATGCCGGCACGACCTGGCCTGCAGGCATGGTTTCGATCTTCAGCGAGCCGCCGGAAATCTTGCCGGCGCGCTCGGCGAAGAACGTGAAGTTCTCGTATAGCGTCAGGCTGGCAGGCCAGGTGGCCTGCATCTTGAGATTGGCGTTTTGCGCCTGAGCCACGGTGGAAACGCTGAACGCCGCGGCGATTGCCGCAGCAACGAATGTGCGTCCGATTATTTTCATAAGTTCCCCTCCTCCAAGGTTGTTTCGCAGCCCGCAGCGACATGTTTCGCTATGCGAAGGGCGAGCGTACACGCTTGAAAAAGCCGGGTCAACACAAAGGAAAAGGGCGCCGCGAGGGCGCCCTTTCCGGACAACGTGCCGATCGTTGGCGTTACTTTTTCTTCGCGGCCCGCTTCGCCGCGGGCTTTTCCGGCCAGTAGTAGTTCGCCGCAAACGAGTACGGCGGGAACATGAATCGCTTCGCGGGTACGACTTTCGACGCATACGCGCGCTGCGACTCCAGCACCTTCTTGAAGAACGGGCTCTTGGCCGATTCCTCCGCCGCGATCTTGTCCCAGGTCTTCAGGAACGCGACCAGGATGTCCGGCGGTGTGCGCAGGATCTGCGTGCCGTGCTTGGTGCGCATCTCCTCGATGGCGTCGGCGTTCTGCTTCTGCCACTTGGCCCACCACCGCAGGAATGTCTCGCTGGTCGACGAACGGATGGCTTCCTGCTGCTGCGAGGGCAGACCCTTCCAGACATCGTTGTTGACGATCAGCTCGCCGACCACGCTGGGCTCGTGCATCCCCGGGGTGTAGTGATACTTGAATACCTGGGGCAGGCCGAGCCTGAGGTCTTCCACGCCGCCAACCCACTCGGCGCAATCGATCACGCCACGCTGCGCTGCCGGCACGATTTCGCCGCCCGGCATGTTCACCGTCGTCATGCCCATGCGCTGGAACAGCTCCGCGACGATGCCGGTCTGGCGGCATTTCATGCCCTTGAAGTCGGCCAGGTTCTTGATCGGCCGCTTGAACCAGCCGAACGCCTGCGGGCCGGCAGGCAGGATCGGGAAAGCGATGACGTTCAGCTTGAGTTCCTTCTGGTAGAACTCCCACCACAGGTCCAGGCCGCCGCCTTCATAGAGCCAGCCCATGAAGTCGATGTGGTCCATGCCGAACGGACCGGCGGGCGTGGACGAAAACAGCGTAGCCGCCTTGCTCTTGCCGACCCAGTAGTAGGACACGGCATGTGCGCCGTCGATCACCTTCTTGTGCGAGGCATCCAGCACCTCGAATGCAGGCACCACCTGTCCGGCCGCCATGGCCTCGATCTTCAGCTGGCCCGAGGTCAGCTTGTCGACGCGCTCGGCGAAGAAGCGGAAGTTGTCCTGCAGGGTCAGGCTCGCAGGCCAGGTGGACTGCATTTTGAGGCTCTTCGCGCCGCCGGCCGTTGCCGCGGGCGCAGCGGGCGCAGGCTTCTGCTGCGCAGTCGCCGCGGCAGCAAAGCCGAGCGCCACTGCGGCCGCGCAGGCCCGCATGAACAGGGTACGCATGGGAAACACTCCTTCTGGTGGACGGGTTGGAACTGCGGGGTAAAAATTGATGTTAGGAGGATGAATTTGCGATGTCAACGCGGCGCGACATCCAGCCGTACCGCGATGCCCTCGAGTTCCTTCGACGGCGCGGGATAGCGCGCCGTGACCAGCGGGTCGTGGCCCGGAATGACGTGCTCCGGCGATGCCGCCAGCGCGCGCAGCTTTGCGTAGCCGTCCACCATCTGGCCGAGGTGGTAGACGATGGGAAACGGTCGTACCTGCTCGAAGTTGGCGTAGAAATGCGCGGCATCGGACGCCAGCACGACCCACCCGCGAGCGGTATGCACGCGCACCACCTGCAGGCCCATGGTGTGACCACCGAGGAAGTGCAGGCTCACGCCCGGCGCGAGCTCGGCATCGCCGTCATGGAACCGTACCCGCCCGGCGTAGACGCGGCGGACCATGCCGACCACGTCCTCGACCTCGAACGCGCCGCGGAAGCAGTCGTGGCACATGTAGCGGCCGGTCGCATACTGCATCTCGCGGTCCTGGATGTGCAGCATCGCAGCGGGGAAGAGGTCGAAGTTCCCGGCATGGTCGTAGTGCAGGTGCGTGATCACCACGTCGCGCACAGCCGCGGCGTCGCAGCCAAGCAGGCGCAGCCCCGCCGTCGGGCAGCGCAGAAGATTGCGCCGGCGCTTGGCGGCCATGGTGGCCGAGAATCCGGTGTCGACAACGATCTCGCGCCCGTCGCCGCGGATCAGCCAGACGAAATAGTCCAGCGGCATCGGCACGTCGTGCGTGTCGCCGAAGAGGAAGTTCTCCCCCGAGCGACGCTCGTGGTGCGCGTACTTGACCGCGAAAACCTCGTAGGCCGGGATGCTCATGACAGGTGGATCCTCGCGAATTTTCGCTTGCCGACCTGCACGACGGCGGACTCGCCGCGCGCGAGTTTCAGCGCCTTGTCGGACACGCGCTCGCCGTTCAGCTTGACGCCGCCCTGCTCGATCATGCGCTGCGCCTCGGATACGCTGGGCGTAAGCCCCGCCTGCTTCAGGATCTGCACCATCGACAAGGCCCCCGCGGCGCACGGGATGCGTATCTCCGGCATGTCCGCAGGGGTTTCGCCGCGCCGGAATCGCGCCTCGAACTCCGCCTCGGCGAGCTTCGCCGCGGCGCCGCCGTGAAAGCGCGCGACGACCTCGGCCGCGAAGGCGGCCTTCACGTCGCGGGGGTTGCGGCCGCCGGCGACTTCCTCGCGCCATTTGCGCACGACTGAAACCGGCTCGAACGACAGAAGTTCGACATAGCGCCACATCAGCGTGTCGGAGATGCTCATCAGCTTGCCGAACATCTCTGCGGGCGGCTCGGAGATGCCGACGTAGTTGCCGAGGGACTTGGACATCTTCTGCACGCCATCCAGCCCCTCCAGCAGCGGCATGGTGAGTATGCACTGCGGTTCCTGCCCCCAGTCGCGCTGCAACTCCCGGCCCACCAGCAGGTTGAATTTCTGGTCGGTGCCACCGAGCTCGACGTCGCTTTTCATGGCGACCGAGTCGTAGCCCTGCATCAGCGGATAGAGGAGTTCATGCACCGCGATCGGCTGCCCACCCTTGTAGCGCCTGGAAAAGTCGTCCCGCTCCATCAGGCGCGCAAGCGTGTAGCGGGCAGCGAGCCGGATCATGCCTTCCGCACCCAGCTTGTCCGACCATTCGGAATTGAACATCACCACGGTCTTGTCCGGATCGAGGATCCTGGACATCTGTTCGCGATAGGTGCGCGCGTTCTCCTGGATCTGCTCGCGCGACAGGGGCGGGCGCGTCTGGTTCTTGCCCGAGGGGTCGCCGATCATGCCGGTGAAATCGCCGATGAGAAACTGCACCTGGTGGCCGAGTTCCTGGAAGTGGCGCAGCTTGTTGATGACCACTGTGTGGCCGATGTGCAGGTCTGGGGCGGTGGGATCCAGGCCCAGCTTGATGCGCAGCATGCGCCCGCTCTGCAGCTTGCGCATGAGGTCCTCCTCGACGATCAGCTCATCGCAGCCGCGGCGGATCAGTTCGAGAGCCTCGGCCGGGGAAACGCTGCGTGGGACCATGGGTTCCGGTTTTGGGCATCGGGGATTCTTTGCTACACTGCCCC
>JBFWRS010000027.1:0-46757 GCA_050248795.1 Burkholderiales bacterium
CTCGAACCGCATGCTCGACACCACCGTTGCGCTGATGAACGCGAAGTAGCGCCATGAAGTTCCGCCGCATGTCGGAGGTCGACCTGGCCGGCAAGCGGGTATTCATCCGCGCCGACCTGAACGTGCCTCTGGACGAGGCCGGGGCGATAAGCGACGACACGCGCATACGCGCCTCAGTCCCCGGCATCCGCGAGGCGCTGGCGAAGGGTGCTGCCGTGATGGTCACGTCGCACCTTGGACGGCCGAAGGAGGGCGAGTTCAAGCCGCGCGATTCGCTCGCCCCGGTGGCGAAGCGGCTCGCGGAACTCCTCGGTTGCCCGGTGCCGCTGCTGGCGGGCTGGACCGAAGGCGTGGAGGTAAAGCCCGGCTCGGTGGTGCTGCTGGAAAACTGCCGCGTCAACAAGGGCGAGAAGAAGAACGACGAGGCGCTCGCGCGCAGGATGGCCGCGCTCTGCGACGTCTACGTGAACGACGCCTTCGGCACCGCGCACCGCGCCGAGGCCACCACCCACGGCATCGCCCGCTTCGCGCCGGTCGCCTGCGCGGGCCCCTTGATGGCCGCGGAACTCGATGCGCTGGGCAAGTCGCTCGCGAATCCCGCGCGCCCGCTGGTGGCGATCGTCGCGGGATCGAAGGTATCGACCAAGCTCACCGTGCTGGCCGAACTGGCGAAGAAGGTGGACCAGCTGGTCGTCGGCGGCGGCATCGCGAATACTTTTCTGCTCGCCGCGGGGATGCCGATCGGCAGATCGCTTGCCGAGCCCGACCTGGTTGCCGAGTCGCGACGCATCATGCAGGCGACGAAGGTGCCGCTGCCGGTGGACGTCGTCGTGGCGAAGGAGCTGTCGGCCGACGCGGCGGCGAGCGTGAAGGCGGCAAAGGACGTGGCGGCAGACGAACTGATCCTGGACATCGGCCCGCAGACTGCCGCTGCCCTCGCTGAATCGCTCGGTACGGCCGGCACCATCGTCTGGAACGGGCCGGTCGGCGTATTCGAGATCGACGCCTTCGCCAGGGGTACCGAGACGATCGCTCGCGCGATCGCCGGCTCGAAAGCCTTCTCCATTGCCGGTGGCGGCGACACGGTGGCGGCGATCAACAAGTTCGGCATCGCGAGCGAGGTCGGATACATCTCGACCGCGGGCGGCGCATTCCTCGAGTTCCTCGAGGGCAAGACGCTGCCTGCGGTTGCGATCCTCGAAGAACGGGCCTGAGGTGCTGCGCAGCACCAAGATCGTCGCCACGCTGGGGCCGTCGTCCAACGACCCCGCGGTGCTGGAGAAGATGATCGCCGCCGGCGTCGACGTGGTGCGGCTGAACTTCTCCCACGGCACCTCGGAAGATCACCTGCAGCGCGCGGATCTCGTCAAGAGCCTGGCGCGCAAGCTCGGGCGCACGGTGGGGATCATGTGCGACCTGCAGGGCCCGAAGATCCGCGTCGGCAAGTTCAAGGACGGCAAGGTCACGCTGCAGAAGGGCGCGAAGTTCGTGCTCGACGCGCAATGCCCGCTCGGCGACGATGCGCGCGCCGGGCTGGACTACAAGGACCTGCCGCGCGACGTGGACGCGGGCGCGGTACTGCTGCTGGACGACGGCAAGATCGTGCTCGACGTGGCGTTCGTGCGCGGCGAGGAGGTGCACACCGTGGTGCGCCACGGCGGCGTGCTGTCGAACAACAAGGGCATCAACCGCCAGGGCGGCGGCCTGACCGCGCCGGCGCTGACCGCGAAGGACATGGAAGACATCAGGACCGCGGCGAAGCTGCAGGCGGACTACCTCGCGGTGTCGTTCCCGAAGTCGGGCGCCGACATGTACATGGCGCGGGAACTGCTGCGCGCCAGCGGCGGCCAGGCTTTCCTGATCGCCAAGATCGAGCGCGCAGAGGCGGTGCGCGAGGACATGCTGGTCGACATCATGAAGGCCTGCGACGGCATCATGGTGGCGCGCGGGGACCTTGCGGTGGAGGTCGGGGCGGCGACCGTACCGGCGCTGCAGAAGAAGATGATCCGGCTCGCGCGCGAGCACAACAAGATCACCATCACGGCGACGCAGATGATGGAGTCGATGATCGAGAGTCCGGTGCCGACCCGGGCCGAGGTGTCGGACGTGGCCAATGCGGTGCTCGACGGCACCGACGCAGTCATGCTGTCGGCGGAATCGGCCAGCGGCAAGTACCCGGTGGAAGTGATCGAGGCGATGGACCGCATCTGCGTCGAGGTCGAGCAAAGCCAGCCGGTGAACCTCGATCAGGACTTCCTCAACCGCGTGTTCACGCGCGTCGACCAGTCGATTGCCATGGCGGGCCTGTTCACCGCGTACCACCTGAAAGTGAAGGCGATTGCCACGCTCACCGAGTCGGGTTCCACCGCGCTGTGGATGAGCCGGCTGAACTGCGGCGTGCCGATCTACGCGCTCACGTCGCAGACCTCGACCCGCTACCGCTGCGCGCTGCTGCGCGACGTCTATCCGCTGATGGTGAAGTACGTCGGGACCGACCGCGAAGAGCTGCTTGGCGAGGCCGAGAAGGTGCTGGTCGATCATGGCGTGGTGCGCGAGGGCGACCTGATCGTGCTGACGATAGGCGAGCCGATCGGCAAGTCGGGCGGCACCAACACCATGAAGATCGTGCGCGTCGGCGAACAGCGCAGATCGTGACCGACGCATGGTGCTGCGCGCCGCCGCGCTGCTGCTGAGCCTCGCCGCGATGCAGGCGCAGGCCGCGGGCGAGTCCTGCCGCGACGCGCGCGTAGCATCTACTCTGCAGGCGCTCGAACGCATTGCCGAGCTTCACTCGCAGGCGATCCGACTCGAGCCGAGAAACGCCCAGGCGCTGCTGGAGCGCGGCGTCTGTTTCGAGCGCATGGCGCGCTACGAGGCGGCGCTGGCGGATTTCAACGCCGCCGTGGTGGCGGACCCCGGGCTGGCGCAGTCGCGAATGGACCGCGCAAGGCTTTCCGTGCGGCTGGGCCGGATCGACAACGCGCTGGGCGACTACGACGAGGCGGTGCGGCTCGACCCGGCGAGCATCGATGCGCGCGTCGGCCGGGGCCAGGCGCTGGCCGCGCTGCGGCGGCATCGCGACGCGCTGGCCGATTTCGGCGAGGCGCTGCGCGGCAATCCCGGCAGCCTTGCCGCGCTGCAGGGCCGTGGCGCGAGCCACGCGACGCTGGGCGAGACCGACGCGGCGGTGCGCGATTTCGACGCCGCGCTGGCGCTGGACGGTGCGTACGCGCCGGCGTTCCTCGGCCGCGGCGAGGCGCATGCGCGCGCAGGCAGGCACGAGGCCGCGGTGCGCGACTACGACGCCTACCTCGCGCTCAGGTCGGGCGACGCCTATGCGCTGTTCCGCCGCGCCCTGTCGCACGCCAGGCTGGGAAGCGACGCCAGGGCCATGGAGGACTTTACCGAGGCGATCCGCCTCGAGCCGCGGATGATCTCCGCCTACATCGAGCGCGGCAGGCTGTCTGCACGCGCCGGCGACGCGGAGCGCGCGGTAACCGACTTCGGCGAGGCGATCGCGCTGGCGCCGAAGTACGGCCCGGCGTACCGGGCGCGCGGCATGGCCTTGTACCGGCTGGGCCGGCATGACGCCGCCGCTGCCGACCTCGCCGCGGCGCTGCGCCAGGATGCCGGCGACCTGGTCGCCAGGAACGAGCTCGCCTGGCTGCTCGCCACATCGCCGCAGGCTGCGGTGCGGGACGGCAGGCGAGCCGTGGAACTCGCGCTCGAAGCGGTCGAGCGCACCGCATGGAAGAACGCCGGCATCCTGGACACTTACGCGGCGGCACTGGCCGAATCAGGGGATTTCGCCGGCGCGGCGAAGTGGCAGGAACAGGCGCTCAGCCTGCCGGACTTTCCCGCCGCTGGCCGCGATGCCGCGCACAAGCGGCTGGAGCTCTACAAGGCGGGACAGCCGTTCAGGACGCCGTAGCGGTTCAGCGTGCGCGGGAGCGGCGAACCCCGCCGACATGGGTACAATCCGCGCTCCTCGCCGCCGGGAGTGCGTCATGACCGCTGCAATGTACTGGAAGGAGATCACCGTTCACTGGGGCGAGTCCGATCCCTTCGGCCTGGTGTACTACCCCCGCATCGTCGCCTGGTTCAACGAAACCGAGCACGAGTTCTTCCGCACCATCGGCTTCCCGATCGACCAGATGATCCGCGAGGATCGCACCACCTTCGTCATGGGCGAGATCCATTTCCGCTTCATCGGCCCTGCGGCGTACGGCGACCGCATCGCCACCTCGGTTGCGCTGACCAGCATGGGCGAGCGCACGCTGCACTGGGCGTGCAAGGCGCGCAACGCCGTGACCGGCGCGCCGGTCACCGAAGGCCGCGCGACGCGCGTCTACGCGCGCATCAACGAAGACGGCACGCTGAACTCGGAGAAGATCCCGGAGCGCATGAGGAAGGCGCTGAACGACTCCGGGCGCCTGTCACACCTCGGCGGCGAGATCGAGACCGACCCGGAGTACCGCCACCCGCCCGCCGCGCAGCGCGACAAGTAGCGCCAGCCCGCGCGGGGCGCGTCAGGCCGCGGCCTGCGCGCGCAACCACTCGACGAACGCCCGAACCTGCGGCTGCGACAGCGCCGCTTCGGTGGCGACCAGGTAGTACGCATACGGCAGCGCGACGCGAAGCTCGAACGGCGCGACCAGCCGGCCCGCATCCAGTTGCGGCCGCGCGAACTCGACGAGGGACGCGACGATGCCGGCGCCCTCGGCGGCTGCTTCCAGCGCAAGCACCGAATGCGACAGGTGCGCGCCATGCTTCAGCTTCAGGCCCCGGGCGCCCGCCGCGGCGAGCCACAGGTCCCAGTAGTCGTTGGCGTCGTAGTGCACGCCGGTGTCGTCATGCAGCAGCGTGTGGCGCTGCAGGTCCTTCAATGACAGCTTCGCGTCGCCGATCGTGGCCGGGCTGGCGAGCGGCGTGACCGACAGCGGCACGAGCTTCTCGACCTGGTAGCCGGGAAACCGGCCTTGCGACAGCAGCACCGCCACGTCCGCGTCGGCCAGCCACGCGGCAGCTTCGCGCACCGCCTCCTCGCCGAAGGTCGTCGACTGCCGCGTGCGCGCCGTGACGCGCACGTCCACGTCCGGCATCGCGGTGAGGAAGCGGTGCAGCCGCGGCATCAGCCAGCACGAGGCGAAGGAGGGCGCGACGCTGACGGTCAGCGTGGACGCGGGACGGGTCTCGCGCAGGATGCGCGAACCCTCGTCAAGCTGCGCGAAGCCCGCCGACAGGCGCGGCAGCGCGGCGCGTGCGTACTCGGTCAGCTCCAGCGCGCGCGGCTTGCGCACCAGCAGTTGCCTGCCGCACAGGTGCTCGACCAGCTTCAGCTGGTGGCTGATTGCGGCAGAGGTGACGTGGAGTTCCGCTGCGGCGTCCTTGACGCTGAGGTGGCGCGCCACCGCTTCGAAGGCACGCAGGGCATTGAGCGGGAGCAGGCTGGTAGACACATTAGTAAAACTAACGCATTTATCCAGGAAAGGTCAATTGCTGCGATGCAACTTAGATTGGAAAATCCTGTCTCACAGGCAACACGATTGACCATAACTGAATTGAGGCCAAGCATGAAGACGACCCCAGACCTGCTGCAGCGCATCCAGACCATGCCGCTGCGGCAATACGAGCGCGAACAGATCGTCCAGGCATACGTAGCCGCCGAAGCGATTGTCGAGCTGAGCTTCCGCGCCGCCGGCTGGATCGGCCGCGCTTTCGCACGCAAGACGCCGCCGACGCTGACGCCGGCGCACTGACTTCCTCCCACCCGGCGCTCGCCGGGTATCCTCCAAGGGCCAGCACCGCCAGGTGCCGGCCCTTTTTTTTGCTCACCGGGATTGCCGCGGACGACCCCCCCCTCATGAAAGCACCACGATTCACGGTTCGCAGCGTGGAACTCCTGGAGCGCGACGTGACGCTGCGCATGCCGTTCCGCTTCGGCAGCGTCACGCTCACCGCGGCGCCGCAGGCGTTCGTGCGCGCCCGCATTCGCCTCGAGAGCGGCATCGAGGCGGAAGGCGCGTGTGCGCAGTTGCTGCTGCCCAAGTGGTTCGACAAGGACCCGACGCTCTCCAACGAAGACAACCTCAGCCAGCTTCGGCAGTCGCTGCGCGGCGCACGCGAGGCCTATACCGCGGCTGGCGCGGACACCGCCTGGGGACACGCCCGGGACCATTGCCGGTCCGGGCTTGTGGCTGCCTATGGTCCGGCGCTGCTGGATTGCGCCGTGCTGGATGCGCTGTGCCGGGCCCTGGGCGTATCGGTCTACGATGCCTTGCGCGGCAACGCCATCGGCGCGGAGGACTTCGAAGGCATGGCAATGCCGGCGTTCCTGGCGGGCCTGACGCCAGGCGGGCGCATCGCCGTTCGGCACACGGTGGGCCTTGCCGATCCCATCACCGCGGCCGATGCAGGCGACAGGGTGGACGACGGCCTGCCTGAAACCCTGCAGGACGTGGTCGCGCGCCACGGCGTGCGCTATTTCAAGCTCAAGATCAGCGGCGATACCGCTGCCGACCTCGCGAGGCTTGCCGAAATCGCTGCGGTGCTGGAGCGGATTCCCGGCCCCTACCATGCGACCCTGGATGGCAACGAGCAGTACGAGGACATGGCCGGCGTCGCCGCGCTCTGGCAGGCCATGGGTTCCGATCCGCGGCTCGCGCGACTGGTGCAGAGCATCCTGTTCATCGAGCAGCCGGTCGCGCGAGCGCGCGCGCTGCAGGAAGCTGTCGCCGGCATCGACAGGCCGGTCATCATCGACGAATCCGATGCTGCGCTGGATGCATTCCCGCGCGCCAGGGCGCTGGGCTACCGTGGCGTGTCCTCGAAGACCTGCAAGGGTTTGTACAAGTCCCTGATCAACGCTGCGCGCTGCGCGCTCTGGGGCTCGCCGTACATGATGTCCGGCGAGGACCTCACCCTGCAGGCCGGGCTCGCGCTGCAGCAGGACCTCGCACTGGTGTCCCTGCTCGGCCTTGCGCACGTGGAGCGCAACGGCCACCATTACGTGAACGGCATGGCCGGGCTCCCGCAGGGCGAGCAGGACGCGTTCCTGGCTGCGCACCCGGACCTCTACGAACGCAGCCATGGCGCGGTGCGCGTGAGGATCCGCGACGGCGAGCTTGCCATCGCCACGCTGGCATGCCCGGGATTCGCCTCGGCCGCGATGCCGGATTGGTCAACCATGAGGAGCATGCATTGAACAGGCGAATCGGCATCATCATGAACGGCGTCACCGGGCGCATGGGCACCAACCAGCACCTGGTGCGCTCGATCCTCGAGATCCGCAAACAGGGCGGCGTGGCGCTGAAGGACGGCACGCGCCTCGTGCCCGATCCGATCCTCATCGGGCGCAACGCGGAGAAGGTGGAGAAGCTCGCGCGTGCGCATGGCGTGGAACGCTGGGGCACCGACCTGAAGAAGGCGCTGGCCGCGAAGGAGGACACGGTGTTCTTCGACGCCGCGTCCACGCAGCTCAGGCCGAAGCTGCTGAAGCAGGCGATCGCGGCGGGCAAGCACGTCTACTGCGAGAAGCCCGTGTCGACCAATCTTGCCGAGGCCATCGACCTGTACAAGGCGGCGAAGAAGGCGAAGGTCAAGCACGGCGTGGTGCAGGACAAGCTCTGGCTGCCGGGGCTGCTGAAGCTCGCGAAGCTGCGCGACGAGGGCTTCTTCGGCAGGATCCTCTCGGTGCGCGGCGAGTTCGGCTACTGGGTGTTCGAGGGCGATCGCCAGCCGGCGCAGCGGCCTTCGTGGAACTACCGCGTGAAGGACGGCGGCGGCATCATCCTCGACATGCTGTGCCACTGGCGCTACGTGCTCGACAACCTGTTCGGCGAGGTGAAGGCAGTGAGCTGCCTGGGTGCCACGCACATCCCCTTCCGCTGGGACGAGAATGGCAGGAAATACAAGGCCACCGCAGACGACGCTGCGTACGCGACGTTCCGGCTCGCCGGCGGCGTGATCGCGCATTTCAACTCTTCGTGGACGGTGCGCGTGCGGCGCGACGACCTGCTCACGCTGCAGGTGGACGGCACGCTCGGTTCGGCGGTCGCCGGCCTGCGCGGCTGCCGCGTGCAGTCCTACGCCGAGACGCCCAAGCCGGTGTGGAACCCCGACATTCCGCAGCCGATCGATTTCTACGCGGGATGGCGCGAAGTTCCGGACGCGGGCTACGACAATGCGTTCAAGGTGCAGTGGGAGATGTTCCTGCGACATGTCGCAGGCGAGGGCGGCTTCCGCTGGGGCCTGCTCGAAGGCGCGAAGGGCGTGCAGCTCGCGGAACTGGGCCTGAAGAGCTGGCGGCAGAGGAAGTGGCTGGACGTGCCGAGGCTCAAGCCGTGAAGCGTGACCCCATCCAGACCATCCTGCTGCCGGTGGATGGCGGCGGCCTCGAGCCCTGCCAGGTGCGCGAGCCGCGGCAGTTCGCGCGGCCCTCGCAGCCGTTCACGCGCCGCGCGCTGGCCGCAGCACACGTGGTCGCCGACCCGTGTTCGCCGCGCGACCCCTGGCTCGACGCGGCAATCGACTGGGAGGCGACGATCGCCTATCGGCGGCACCTGTGGTCCTGGGGCTTCGGCGTGGCCGAAGCGATGGACACGGCGCAGCGCGGCATGGGCCTCGACTGGGCGAACTCGCTGGAGCTCGTCCGCCGTTCGCTCGATGCGGCGAAGGACATCCCCGGCGCGGCGGTAGCCTCGGGCGCCGGCACCGATCACATTGCCGGCGGAGACCTCGCCGCGGTGACCGCCGCCTACGAGATGCAGTGCGCGGCAATCGAGCGCCTCGGCGGCCGCATCATCCTGATGGCGAGCCGTGCGCTCGCGGCCTGCGCGACGTCCCCCGACGACTACGGCCGCGTCTACGACCGCATCCTCTCCCAGGTGAAGCAGCCGGTGATCATCCACTGGCTGGGCGAGATGTTCGATCCTGCACTGAAGGGCTACTGGGGCCGCGACGAGCACATCGCGGCGATGGACGTCTGCGTGGACGTGATCCGCAGGAACGCAGCGAAGGTGGACGGCATCAAGGTGTCGCTGCTCGACAAGGACAAGGAAATCCGCATGCGCCGCAAGCTTCCTGCCGGCGTGCGCATGTACACCGGCGACGACTTCAACTTCGCCGAGCTCATCGAGGGCGATGCGCAGGGACATTCGGATGCGCTCCTCGGCATCTTCGATTCCATCGCGCCGGCAGCGTCCGCCGCGCTGTCCGCGCTCGCCGTGAACGACAAGGCGAGCTACCACGACATCCTCGCGCCCACCGTGCCGCTGTCGCGCCACATCTTTCGTGCGCCGACGCGCTTCTACAAGACCGGCGTGGTATTCATGGCCTGGCTGAACGGCCGCCAGGACCACTTCGTCATGGTCGGCGGGCAGCAAGGCGCGCGCAGCATCCTGCATTTCGCCGAGCTCTTCCGGCTGGCCGACCAGGCGGGGCTGCTCGCCGATCCGCCGCTTGCGTGCGCGCGCATGAAGCACCTGCTGGCCGTCCATGGCATCGCCTGAGCCGGCGGCGCCGCCGCCGCTGGAACAGCTGTCGCTGAACCAGATCACCACGAAGTCATGGGGGCTCGCGCAGGCGATCGAGGGCTGCGTGCGCCATGGCATCCGCGGCATCTCGGTCTGGCGCGACAAGCTCGTCGAAATGGGCCTGGCAAAGGCGGCGAAGGCGGTAAGGGACGCGGGCCTCACGGTGTCCGGCGTCTGCCGCGGCGGCATGTTCACGTTTGCGGATGCGGCCGAGCGCAAGGCGAAGATCGAGGACAACCTGCACGCCATCGACGAGGCAGAGGCGCTTGGCGCGCAATGCCTGATCATGGTGGTCGGCGGCCTGCCCTCAGGCTCGAAGGACATCGACGGCGCGCGCGAGCAGGTTGCCGAGGGCCTCGCCGCGATCCTGCCGCATGCGCGCGCGGCGAAGGTGCCGCTGGCGATCGAGCCGCTGCATCCGATGCAGTGTGCCGACCGTGCCTGCGTCAACACGCTCGACCAGGCGCTGGATCTGTGCGACCGCCTCGGCGCAGGGACCGGCGTGGCGGTGGACGTCTACCACGTGTGGTGGGATCCGAACCTCGCACGCGCGATCCGCCGCGCCGGGAAGGAACGCCTGCTTGCGTACCACGTCTGCGACTGGCTGGTGCCCACCACCGACCTGGCCTTCGATCGCGGCATGATGGGTGACGGCGTGATCGACCTGCCGGCGATTCGCGGGCTGATGCAGGCCGCCGGCTATGCCGGCATGCACGAGTGCGAGATATTCTCCGCGCGCCACTGGTGGCAGCGAGACCCGGACGAGGTGCTCGCCATCATCAAGGAGCGGTTCCGGCGCTGCTGTTGAGCTGATCGCCGCGATCAGTCGTCCGCGTGAGTCGCGGGCTGGTGCGCGGCAACCAGCCTTTGCTGCAGCGGCGGCGGGGCGGGGTCGTAGTGGCTGAATTCCAGCGTGTAGGAGCCCTGGCCGGCGGTCAGCGATTTAAGGCGCGCCGGAAAGTTCTCCAGTTCCGATAGCGGCGCCTGCGCCGACAGCTGCACCACGCCCGGGCGCGGCGCATCCGACCCCTTGACGTGGCCGCGGCGTGCGGCGATCTCGCCGGCGACGTCTCCCATGCGGTCCTCGGGCGCGAGCACGTGCACGTTCACCACCGGCTCGAGCACCATGGCGCGTGCCCTGCCCAGCGCGTCGAGGAACGCCTTGCGCCCCGCGGCGACGAACGCCACCTCCTTGGAGTCGACCGGATGGTGCTTGCCATCGTGGACGATGACGCGCACGTCCTGCAGCGGGTAGCCGGCGAGGAAGCCGCTCGCCATCACCCCGCGCACGCCCTTCTCCACCGCGGGAATGAACTGGTTCGGAATCACGCCGCCCTTCACCTGGTCGACGAACTCGAACCCCCTGCCCCGCGGCAGGGGCTCGATGCGCAGGAACACCTCGCCGAACTGGCCGGCGCCGCCGGTCTGCTTCTTGTGCCTGCTGTGGCCTTCCGCCTTCGCGCCGATGGTTTCACGGTAAGGCACCGACGGCGGCCGCGTATCGAGCTCGAGCTTGTACTGCGTCTGCAGCTTCTCCAGCGCGGTCCTCAGGTGCAGTTCGCCGATGCCCCACAGCACGGTTTCGTTCGCCTGCGTGTGCTCGACGCGCAGGCATGGATCCTCGGCCACCAGCCTGTGCAGCACATCGGACACTTTCTGTTCGTCGCCGCGCTTGCGCGACGCGAGCGCAAGGCCGAAAACCGGGTGCGGCAGCTCCAGCGGCTGCGCATGGATGTGCGCGTCGTGCGGCGAGTCGTGAAGGATCTGGTCGAACTGGATCTCGTCCACCTTGGCGATGCAGCAGATGTCGCCCGGCAGCGCCTCGCTGATCTCGGTTTGCGCCTTGCCGCGCAGCAGGTAGAGGTGCCCGGCGCGGATCGGCTTGCGGCCCTCGCCGACGTACAGCGGTGCGCCGGGCGTGACGCGGCCCTGGTGCACGCGGAATGCCGCGAGCCGCCCCAGGTAGGGATCGATCTCGACCTTGAACACGTGCGCAAGCGCATGGCGGGTCGGATCCGGGATCGCCTGGATCTCGGTGGGCGCGCCGCCATCCGCGGGCGTATTGAAGTACACCGGGGGATTGCCTTCGGTCGGATTGGGCAGCAGCCTGACGATCACGTCGAGCAGCTCGGCGATGCCGGCGCCTGTCTTCGCCGACGTGAATACCACCGGCACCAGGTGTCCCTCGCGCATCGCGCGCTCGAGCGGATCATGCAGCGCCTCGGGCGCGACCTCGCCCTTTTCGAGGTACTCCGCCATCAGTGCCTCGTCCACCTCGACTACCTGGTCGACCAGCTTGCGGTGCGCCTCGTCGACCGACGAGAAGTCCGCTTCGCCCGACGGCGCCCAGAAGCAGTCCGAAACCCTCGCGCCGTTCGCCGACGGCAGGTTCAGCGGCAGGCACTCGCGGCCGAACGCGTCCTGGACCGCCGCGAGCAGCGCCTCGAGGTCGACGTTCGCGGCGTCCATCCGGTTGACGATCACCAGGCGGTCCAGCCGGCGGCTGGCCGCCCATTGCATGAAGCGCTGCGTCATCATCTCGATGCCGTTCTGCGCATTGATGACGATCGCGGCGGTTTCCACCGCGGCAAGCGCGGGCAGCGAATGGCCGGCGAGGTCCGGGTAGCCGGGCGTGTCCAGCAGGTGGATACGGGTGCCCTGGTGCTCGAAGCTTGCCACCGCAAGCTTCATCGAGTGCTGCAGCGTCTTCTCCAGCGGCGCGTAGTCGCACACCGTGGTGCCGCGCTCGATGCTGCCAGGAGCGGGGATCGCTCCGGCACGCGCCATCAGCGCATCGGCCAGCAGCGTCTTGCCTGCACCGGCCTGGCCGACGAGCGCGAGCGTACGGATGTCCTTGAGGCGTATACCCACGGCGGACCTCCCGTGTTGTACTGCGGCAAGACTACTTCCGGACGTGCCTCGGTGTCGAGACTGCCAGGTAGATTTCGCGCAGGAAGGACAGCAGGCTGACGACCAGCGCCAGCACCGCGACGATGAAGAACGCCGCGATGGTCCGCGTCATCTCCTTTGCCACCAGGCCGCCGACGAACGCGGTGAGGATTAGCAGGCAGACGAAGAGGGCGCACAGCACCGCAAACAGGATCGCGACGTAGACGTTCCTGACGCGGCGCTGTATCTGCTCCAGCTCGCCCCGTGCCGCCTCGGCTTCCTGCCCCTCGAGCGCATGCATCGCGGCTTCAAGCGCCCGCCGCCGGTCCACGGCGCGGCCCAGGCGCGTATTGAGCGCAACGATCAGGGTGGATACCGCGGTGAGCAGGAATACCGGCGCCACCACCAGCTGGATGGTGCGCACCATGTCCGAGACGTGGGGTTCCACGTCCCGGAGTCTACTGCGGCTACTTCTTCTTCGCCTCTGCGGGCTTTTCCAGCAGCTCGGACCGCTTCTTCAGCACGTCCTCGAGCTTCGATTTCGGTACCAGCAATACGTGGCCCTGGAGCCCCTTCTCGCGCGGCAGCCGCTCCGCGAGCTTCTTGGCGCGCTCTGCGGCGTCCTTGCCCTCGGGCCTGGGCTCGCCGGCGATGGCGACCGTCATGTGGTAGTTGTCCCCGGCAAGCTTGCCGATCTGCAGCGTGTAGGTGAGGCCGTCGAAGGTATGCGCCACCGTAGTGGTCGGCTTGTCCAGGCCGGTGGTCTCCGGGCTCGCGTCCTTAGGCAGCACGTCGACGATGTCGATGATGGAAAGCGAGTAGGAAGCCGAGTTGGCGCGCGTGATCTCGAGCTTCTCGCCCGGCTGCAGGCCGTCTAGTCTCCAGTCGGCGTTGTCGCCGGAGCGCTCGATCCGCCAGGCGCTGCCGTCGGCGAACTTCACCTCCAGGGACTTCACCAGCTCTGCCTGGATGCCGGACTTCGCCACCCATTCCGCGGTCGTCGTGGTGGCCTGCGCAAGCGGATCGGACACGATGACCACCTGCTTTTCGTCGCCCGGGACCATGACGAAGCGGCCGTCACCCAGCGCCTTCTCCGGGTTGGCGGGCTCGCTCTTGAAGTACTTCTTGCCGAGCGTCAGTGCGGCAAGGCGCTTGCCGTCCGGGGACTTGAATTCGACCAGCGTGCCCGATTCATCGAGCTTGAGCCGCGCGCGGTCCTTCTCGCCTATCGGTTCGGCCTGCCCGACTTTCAGTTCGATGGCCTTGAGCACGAACGCCCGGACCTTCTCGAGGTCGGCGGTAAAGTCGCCACGCTCGGCAATCGTCCAGCGGTCGTCCCTGCGCTGCAGCGTGAGCATGGAGCCCGGCGCGCGGATCGATATCGCCGCGACGTCCGCGGCCTTCAGGTCCTTCAGCAAGGGCTGGCCCAGCGTGCCGCTGACCGAGGCCTGCTGTGCGCCCTGCTGGCCGCGGATCAGCAGCGCGCCGCCGCCCAGCACAATGAGCAGCACGACGAGTACGCCGACGATGCGCGCGTTCATGCCGCGGCTCCGGTGGGGCGGCGCCGGCGCAGGATCGCCACGCCGATGCCGACGAACGTCACCAGCAGCGGCACCAGCGCGATGTTCACCACCTTGGTCCAGAAGACGAGGCTCTCGGCATCCTGGCGCAACTCCTTCCTGACTTCCTTCAGTTCCTTGCGCGCGGAGGCGACCCGCTTGCGGAAGCTGTCCAGTTCCGCCTGCTGCTCGGCGGAGAGCACCTGCGCGCCCTTGGCCGCGCCTGCGCCGCGCGCCTTCTGCAGTTCCTGCATGCGCTCGGTGGTTTTCTGGATGTCGTCCTCGAGCGACTTCAGCTTGCCGAAATACTGCTGCTGGGCCTGCGCCTCCATCTCGCGCACCACGGTGAGCGGCCGGAAGGCCACGGCGCGACTCGCCAGCCCGATCAGCGTGTCACCCGAGGTGAACTGGTCGACCATGCTCTGGGCGAACGCGAGGTTGCCGTTCGAGGGCACCACGATCTTGCGCCCGAACACCTCCTGGATGTCGACCGCGGCGCCGTCGTGCAGCATGTCCACGTCCGCCACGACGATCAGCGAGTTCTCGCTCGCCGACGCGGCGAGGTGCGGCGCTGCCGGCGCGGGCTTGGGTTTGTCCTTGTCCTTGGCGGCCTGCGACGGATCCTTGGGTGGGCCGTCCGGAAACGCGCTCTTGAACTTTCCGGAAATGCGCAGCGCAAGCGCGTACTCCTTGCCGGCGGGCTCGAAGCCCTTCATTGCCGCCTCGCCGGACGTGCTGGCGACGATGTTGTCCACCAGCATCGCGGTCTTGGAGGACTTGATGAGTTCCGTCTTCTTCAGTCCCTCGACCGGCTTGGACTCGAAGGCGCCGCCGAACGGGTAGAGCAGGGTCTCGATCTGGCTGGTCACGACGTCGTCGCGGTCGAATGCGCTGCGGTTCAGCGTCAGCACGGTGGGCGTGAAGCGCTGGCCGGCGCCCGAGGCGTACTGCACGTCGGCGATCACCTTCGCCGGCTGCATCTCCAGGCCCCAGGCCTTGAACAGCCGCGGCAGCGTCGAGCTGGTGCCCGGCTCCTGCGGCATGCCGGGCATCTGCGCCGGCTGCTGGTCGAAGTACGCCATCGGGTCGACGAAGGCGATCAGCTTGCCGCCGCGCATGACGAACTGGTCCAGCGCGTACTCGGTGGCTTCGGAGATGTCGCGCGGATGGATCACCAGCAGGACGTTGATGTCCTTGTCGATCGAGGTTGCGGTTGCGTTGACCTGTTTCACCTCGAAGTCGCGCTTCAGCTCGTTGGCGAGCACCCAGGGCTCCGAGCCCTGGCGCGTGAACGGGTTGAACGCCGTACCCATCACCGGCATGCCCGACATCAGCCCGATGGTCGGCTTCTCGGCGACGCCGACGCGGGCGATCGCACGGGCGAGGTCGTACTCCATCAGCTGCTCGCGTTGCGGCGCGATCGCCGGCAGCACCTGCTTGCGGTCGAGCTGGCTCACCGAGATGCCGAGGTAGAAGGATTCGCCCGAGAAAAGCTGCTGTGCGTCGATGCCGTCGAGCTGCGCGGCATCTTCCTCGTCGCTGTCGGGCCTGGGGTTGTAGCGCTCGACGATGAGGTTCGGGCCGGCGACCGACTTGAACTCCTTCACCATGTCGTCGACGCGCTGCGCGAAGCTGCGCATCTGCACCGGTATCGCCTGGTCGCCGCGCGAGATGTAGACGCGAAGCTTCACCGGCGACTGCAGCCCGGCCAGCATCTTCTTCGTGCCCGCCGAAAGCGTGTACAGCTTGCCCTCGGTCAGGTCGGCGCGCATCGGCAGCGTCGAGACGAGGAAGTTGAACGCGATCAGGATGAAGAACAGTGCCGCGAGCCCGACCGCCGAGTAGATGAGTGCTTCGTTCTTCTTCATTTGACTACCCCGCCCGGTGACCACGGATGATCACGCCCGTCGCAAAGAGCGCGAAGCCGATGACCGAAAGGAAGTAAGCCAGGTCCCGGGTGTCGATGACGCCCTTCTGGAACCCGTCGTAGTGCGTCATCACCGAGAACGCCGCCACCGTTTCCACGAACGCCGGGCTCGCCCAGCGCACCAGCAGGTCGGTTACCGGGTTGAATCCGGCGAGGATCAGGAACAGGCAGATCACCACCGAGAGGATGAACGAAACCACCTGGTTGCGCGTCATCGCCGAAGTCATGCAGGTGATGGCGAGGTAGGCGCCGGACATGAACAGGCTGCCGAGGTAGCCGGCGAAGATGATGCCGTTGTCGGGGCTGCCGAGGACGTTCACCGTGATCACCACCGGGAAGGTGAGCGCGAGCGCAATGGCGAGGAACGCCCAGGAGGCGAGAAACTTGCCGAGGATCGCCTGCCACGGCGTGATCGGCATGGTGAGCAGAAGCTCGATGGTGCCGGCGCGCCGTTCCTCGGACCACAGGCGCATCCCGACCGCGGGCACCAGCACCAGGTAGACCCAGGGGTGCCAGCCGAAGAACGCGCCGAGGCCGGCCTCGCCGCGCTCGAAAAACGCGCCCGCAGTGAAGGTGAAGAATCCGGTCATCAGCAGGAAGATGACGAGGAACACGTACGCCACCGGCGACGTGAAGTAGCTGACGAGCTCGCGCTTGGCGATAGTCTTGACGTGCCGTGCCGCGTTCATTTCTTCACCGTGTCAGGAAGCGTGATGCGACGGAAAACCTCGTCCAGCTGGCCTTCCTCGGTGCGCAGCTGCTCCAGCTTCCAGCCTTCGCGCGCGGCAAGCTCGATCACCGCGCGGGCGAGTTCGACCGCGGCTGCCTTGTCGGCCGGGTAGACGCGCAGCGCGCCCTCGAGCTGCTCGACCCTGCCCAGCGCCGAGAGCTTCTCCGCGCTGGCGCCGGCGGCCGATATCGTCACCGCGCCCGCGAGCTCGGACATCGCGCGCAGTTCGGCCGGCGTGCCATTGGCGACGATGCGGCCGCGGTCGATGATGATGGCGCGCGTGCAGGCCGCGTCCACCTCTTCCAGTATGTGGGTCGAGAACACCACCGCCTTGGTCCTGCCCAGTTCGCGGATCAGGTTCCTCACCTCGTGCTTCTGGTTCGGGTCGAGGCCGTCGGTGGGCTCGTCCATGATCAGCACTTCGGGGTCGTGGATCAGCGCCTGCGCGAGGCAGGTGCGGTGACGGTAGCCCTTGGACAGGGTGTCGATCGACTGGTGCAGCACGGAAGAAAGGAAACAGCGCTCGACGACGCGGTGGATGGCTTTCTTCCTCGCGTCGCCGTCCAGGCCGCGCATCTCGGCGGCGAAGGCGAGGAAGCCGTACACGGTCATGTCCGGGTACGACGCTGCATTCTCCGGCAGGTAGCCGATCAGGCGCTTGGCTTCGAGCGGGGATTCGGCGACGTCGTGCCCGCCCACGGACACCCTGCCGCTGCTCGGCGGGTAGAAGCCCGTGATCATGCGCATCGTGGTGGACTTGCCGGCGCCGTTCGGCCCGAGGAAGCCGAGCACCTCGCCGCGTTCCACATTGAAGGACACGTCGTCCACGGCGCGGTGGGCGCCGAACGTCTTGGTCAAGTGCTCGATGCGGATCATGCTGGTCTTATTCGTCTGGGGCGCAAGCTATGGGCCACGCACCGCGATTTCAAGGGGGCGCATTATGACCCAATTCCTCCTTCAGGCCGCTGTTTGTCCCGCGCCGCGCGGCAAAAGTTCCCGGTTCCCGGGGCCGGGCGCGGCGCGCGGGAACCGGCTCGCGCTAAAATGCGCGCATCGGTTCCTTCCCGTTCCCAACTCCCTCGAGGACCAGCATGGACACGACACTGCTTGCGAAAACCGCGGCCGCCATGGTTGCCAAGGGCAAAGGCGTGCTCGCCGCCGACGAATCCGCCGGTACCTGCGAGAAGCGCTTCAATACCATCAACACGCCGTGCACCGAGGAGAACCGCCGCGTCTATCGCGGGCTGCTTTTCACCACGCCCGGCATCGAGAAGTTCGTCTCCGGCGTCATCCTGTTCGACGAGACCATCCGCCAGAAGACCGACGGCGGCGTGCCCTATGGCGACTACCTGGCGAAGAAGGGGATCCTTCCCGGCATCAAGGTCGACAAGGGCGCGATGGACCTGGCGCTGTGCCCGGGCGAGAAGGTGACCGAAGGGCTGGACGGCTTGCGGGGACGCCTCGCCGAGTATTTCAGGCTCGGCGCGAGGTTCGCCAAGTGGCGCGCCGTGATCACCATCGGCGAGGCGATTCCGTCGCACGCCTGCATCTACGCCAACGCGCACGCGCTGGCGCGCTACGCGGCCCTGTGCCAGGAGGCGTCGATCGTGCCGATGATCGAGCCTGAGGTGCTGCTCGACGGCAACCACACCATCGAGCGCTGCGAGGAAGTCACCGAGGCGACGCTGCGCGCCACCTACGCGGCGATGGCGGCGCACCAGGTCTCGGTCGAGCACCTGATCCTGAAGACCAGCATGGTGGTGTCCGGCAAGGACTGCACGCGGCAGGCCGGCGTGGAGGAAGTGGCCGAGCGTACGCTGCGCGTGCTCAAGCGCACCGTGCCGGCCAGCCAGCCGGGGGTGGTGTTCCTGTCCGGCGGCCAGTCCGACATCTCCGCGACCGCCCACCTGAACGCGATGAACGCCATCGGCGGCACGCCATGGCCGCTGACGTTCTCCTACTCGCGCGCGCTGCAGAATCCGGCCCTGAAGACATGGCGCGGGCAGGCCGCGAACTACGAGCCGGCACAGAGGGCATTCCATCATCGCGCGCACATGAACGGCATGGCTGCGCTCGGCAAATGGAAGCCCGAGCTCGAGAAAGCAGTGGCGTGACGCGGTGGAGGCTATCCTCCAGACCAGCCTGAAGAGCCTGCCGCTCATCGGCAGGGGCAAGGTGCGCGACATCTACGCGGTGGGCGAGGACAAGATGATGATCGTCGTCACCGACAGGCTGTCCGCCTTCGACGTGGTGCTGTCCGACCCGATCCCGGACAAGGGCCGCGTGCTGACGCAGCTGGCGGACTTCTGGTTCAGGAAGCTCTCCCACATCGTGCCCAACCACCTTACCGGCATCGACCCGGAATCCGTGGTCCAGGGCGAAGACGAGAAGGCGCAGGTGCGCGGCCGCGCCGTGGTGGTGAAGAAGCTCAGGCCGCTGCCGATAGAGGCCGTGGTGCGCGGCTACATCATCGGTTCGGGCTGGAAGGACTACCAGAAGACCGGCGCGATCTGCGGCATCGCGCTGCCGAAGGGCCTTGCGCAGGCGCAGAAGCTGCCCGAGCCGATATTCACGCCGGCGACCAAGGCCGAGTCCGGCCACGACGAGAACATTCCGTTCGAGCGCATGGTGCAGATCGTCGGCAAGGATGTCGCCGAGCGGGTACGCGACTTGAGCATCCGACTGTACAAGGAGGCGGCGGACTACGCCGCGACCAGGGGCATCATCATCGCCGACACCAAGTTCGAGTTCGGCCTCGACGAGAAGGGAAACCTGATCCTCATCGACGAGGTGCTCACCGCGGACAGCTCGCGCTTCTGGCCGGCGGACGAGTACGAGGTGGGCATCAGCCCGCCGTCGTTCGACAAGCAGTTCGTGCGCGACTACCTGGAAACCCTGGACTGGGACAAGACGCCGCCAGCGCCGGCCTTGCCCGCGGCGGTGATCGAGCGCACCTCGGCGAAATACCGCGAAGCGATGCGGCGCCTGACCGGGGCCGCGGCATGAGCGCGCGACCCGCACGCAGGTCCCGCAAGGCGGTGAAGCCGCTGATCGGCGTGGTCATGGGTTCGAGCTCCGACTGGGACGTGATGCGCGAAGCCTGCGCCGTGCTGGCCGAGTTCGACGTGCCCTACGAGGCGAAAGTCGTGTCGGCGCACCGCACGCCGGACGCAATGTTCGCCTATGCCGGGAAGGCGCGCGCGCGCGGCTTGCGGGCGATCATCGCGGGCGCCGGTGGCGCGGCGCACCTGCCTGGCATGATCGCATCGAAGACCACGCTGCCGGTGCTCGGCGTGCCGGTTCCCAGCAAGCACCTCGCCGGACAGGATTCGCTGCTGTCCATCGTGCAGATGCCCAAGGGCATCCCGGTGGCCACCTTCGCCATCGGCCAGAGCGGCGCGGCGAACGCCGGCCTGTTCGCGGTGGCGCTGCTCGCCGGCGCGGATTCCTCCCTCGCCGCGCGCCTCGAGCGCTACCGCGGCAAGCTGCGGCGGCAGGTGGCGAAGATGCACCTTTCCGACCCGCCGTGAGCGCGGCGCTGCAGGGCCCGCTGCTGCCGCCGGCGATGCTCGGCGTATTGGGCGGCGGGCAACTGGGCCGCTACTTCGTCATTGCCGCGCGTCAGATGGGCTACCGGGTGACGGTGGTCGATCCGGACCGCGACAGTCCCGCAGGCGCGCTGGCGGACCGGCACATCGTCGCCGACTACGGCGATCGCGCCGCGCTGGACGAGCTGGCCGCCGCTTGCGCGGCGATCACCACGGAGTTCGAGAACGTGCCGGCCGAGAGCATGTCCTACCTCGCGCGCACGCGGCGCGTGGCGCCGTCGGCGCAGTGCGTCGCGATATCGCAGGATCGTATCCGCGAGAAGTCGGCGATGGTGGACAACGGCCTCCCGGTGGGCCCCTATGCGCCCGTGCTGGAAGCGAAGGACCTCGAGCGCCCAGAGCTGTATCCCGCGGTGCTGAAGCGGGCCCGCTTCGGCTACGACGGCAAGGGCCAGGCGCGCGTCGCCGACGCGGACCAGGCGCGCGCCGCGTGGCAGGGGCTAGGCGCCGTGCCCTGCGTGCTCGAGCGCGCGGTCGCGCTGGACTGCGAGGTATCGGTGGTGGTGGCGCGCGGCGATGATGGCGTCACGGCGCCGTTCGTGGTCGTGGAGAACGAGCACCGCGCCGGGATCCTCGACGTGTCGATCGCGCCCGCGCGCGTACCGGCAGCCCTCGCACGCGAGGCGCAGGAGATGGCCGCGCGGCTCGCGGCCGCGCTCGGCTACGTCGGTGTGCTCGGCGTGGAGTTCTTCGTCACGGCCGGCAGATTGCTCGTCAACGAGATAGCGCCGCGGCCGCACAACAGCGGCCACTACACCATAGACGCCTGCGTGACGAACCAGTACGAGCAGCAGGTGCGCGCCCTCTGCGGCCTGCCGCTGGGCGACGCGAGGCTGCTGTCTCCGGCAGTCATGGTGAACGTGCTTGGCGATGCGTGGCGCGGCGGCGAGCCGGACTGGGCCGCGGTGCTCGCCGAGCCTCGGGCGCGCCTGCACCTGTACGGCAAGGCGAGCGCGCGGGCGGGCCGGAAGATGGGGCACTTCACCGTTCTCGACGCCGATCGCGACCGGGCGGTCGATGCCGCGCTCGCGCTGCGCGCGCGGCTGGGCATCGGCGATGGCTGACGACGCAGAGATCGAGCGCGCAGCGCGCCTGCTGCGTGCCGGCAGGCTGGTCGCGTTTCCTACCGAAACCGTCTACGGGCTGGGCGCCGATGCGGCCAGCGCCGACGCAGTGGCGCGCCTGTACGCGGTCAAGGGCCGCCCTCCGAACCACCCGGTGATCGTGCATTTCGCCGACGCGGAACACGCGTTCGAATGGGCGCGCGAGGTGCCGCGTGCGGCGCGCGCGCTGGCGGCGAAGTTCTGGCCCGGGCCGCTGACGCTGATACTCAAGCGTTCGGCGCGTGCCGCGGACTTCGTCACCGGCGGCCAGGACGCGGTCGGCCTGCGCGTGCCTTCTCACCCCGTGGCGCTCGCGCTGCTGCGGGCGTTCGCCGGCGGCATCGCCGCGCCCTCCGCCAACCGCTTCGGGCGCGTGTCGCCGACCACCGCCGCGCACGTGCGCGAGGACCTGGGCGCCGACGTCGACCTGGTGCTCGAAGGCGGCGACGCCGAGGTCGGCATCGAATCGACGATCGTGGACCTGTCGCGCGACGAGCCGGCGCTGCTGCGGCCGGGCCATGTCAGCCGCGAGGAGATCGAGCGCGTCCTCGGGCGTCCGCTCGCCGGCAAGGACGCGCATGCGCCGGCGCACTCCGGCGGACTGGAGCGTCACTACGCGCCGGTGACGCCGGCACGGCTGGTGGCGACGCATCTGCTGGACACGGAAATCGCGGCGTGCGGTGGCTGCTGCGCCGTGCTGGCGCTTTCGCGGCCCGACGCGCGCGCGCAGGCCTGGCTGCGGCTGCCGCGGGAGCCCGAAGCCTATGCAGCGCGCCTGTACGCGGCGCTGCGCGAGCTGGATGCGGCCGGCTGCGCCGAGATCCTCATCGAGGCGCCGCCCGCCGACACGGCGTGGGCAGCCGTGCGCGACCGGCTGGTGCGCGCGGCGGCACGCTGAGCGCGCGGGCGCCACGGCGGTAGAATCCACGCGTGCGAACCTTGGCCCTGCTTTGCGCCATCTGCCTCGCGGGCTGCGCATCCGACCTGCACCTGCGCACCGCTGCTGCGACGCGCGCGGTACCGAATCCGGGCGGGGTCAACGCCGGCGGCG
Organism: Burkholderiales bacterium; assembly: GCA_050248795.1. Lineage (GTDB taxonomy): Bacteria > Pseudomonadota > Gammaproteobacteria > Burkholderiales > SG8-39 > CAZTDU01. Next base: position 22,401 of record JBFWRS010000027.1, read on the forward strand.
CCATCGAGATCCGCAGCGCATCCAGTTCGGTCGCGGGCGTGCTGGTGGCGCTGGGCATCTTCGCGCTGGTGGTTCAGGACGAGAGCCCGACCGCCACCCAGGCGACCTATGCGCTGGACCCAGCGCGCAGCGTCTCGGAACAGGACTGCACGCGCCCGCTTCAGGAGGCGGGCGGCAACCTGCGCTGCCGCTAGGGGATCAGGCGCGCTGCGGCCCCGGCCTGCCGTCCTCGACCACCCAGGAAGCGAGCGTGCTGCAATCCGCGTCGCGCTCGCGCACCGTTGCCATGGCGCGCATGTCCGCACGCAGCAGTCCGGGCGTGAGTTCCAGCCGCAGGTAGCCGCGATGCCGTCCTTCGGCAAACTTGATGTGAGGATTGTCCGCGCGCCATGAATCGATGAGGTCCTGCGACAGGCTTTCCGAGGTGATCGACGTGCCGGTGAACTCGCTCGCCAGCACCGGCGACGCAGGGTCGTCGAAGTCGGCCTTCAGGTCGCAGGCGTAGAAGGAATGCACGTCGCCTCCCAGCACCACGGGATTCGCCAGGCTGCGCTCGCGCATCGCGCCGAGCAGGCGGGCGCGCGCGGCGGGGTAGCCGTCCCACGCATCGGTCCACGCCCTGCGTCCCGGGCCGCGCAACTGGTCGACCTGCGCCATCAGCGTCTGCTGGGCGACGATGTTCCACTTCGCCCGCGACGACGCGAAGCCCGCGGCAAGCCAGGCCTCCTGCCGGTCCCCGAGCATGCTGCGTGCCGGAGCGGCGAGCGCGGCGCAGGCGGCAGCGTCGACCACGGTGGAGCCGCCGCGTCCGGGCGGCGGACATGCCTGCGGCGAACGGTACTGGCGATTGTCGAGCACGTGGACCTGCGCGAGGCTGCCGAACGCGGCACGGGTATGGAGCGTCATGCGCGGGCCGAAGGGCATCATCGATCGCCGCAGCGGCATGTGCTCGTACCAGGCCTGGTAGGCCGCCGCGCGGCGGGCGAGGAACCATTCGGCGGAGTCGGCGTTTTCCGAGCGGTCGGCGGCGTAGTCGTTCTCCACGTCGTGATCGTCCCAGGTCAGCATCCAGGGGCAGGCGGCATGCGCGGCCTGCAGCTCTGGTTCGAGCCGGTAGAGCGCGTGGCGCGCGCGGTAATCGTCCAGCGTGTGCGGTTCGGGCGTGCCGTGGCGGCGCAGCGTGCCGCGCGCGCGCGAGGATTCGTAGATGTAGTCGCCCAGGTGCAGCACCAGGTCGGGATCGTCGGCAACGATGTGGCGGTAAGCGCCGAACCAGCCCTGCTCGTAATGCTGGCAGGAAGCAACCGCGAGGCGCAGGCGCTCGACGTTGCCCGCGGGCGCGGTGCGCGTGCGCCCGATCGGGCTGCGCGCATCCCCGGCGGTGAAGCGGTACCAGTACCAGCGCGCCGGTTCCAGGCCGGACACTTCCACGTGCAGCGCATGTGCCCACGCCGCGCTGGCGTAGGCAGTGCCGGAAGCCACGGGCTTGCGCATGGCCTCGTCCGCGGCGAGCTCCCATTGCACCCGGATCGGTTGCGGACCGAGCCCGCCACCCGGGGCGAGCGGATGCGGCGCGAGGCGCGTCCACAGCACCACGCTGCCCGGCAGCGGGTAGCCGGATGCGACGCCGAGGCTGAACGGGTATGCGTCGAAGCGCGGGTTTGTCGCCAACTGTGCGACCGCAGGCGCGCAGGCGGATGCGCCCAGCGCCGACAATGCCCTGATGAACTCGCGCCGCCTCAGCATGTGAAGGCTCTAACGCGCGAGGCCTAGCCTGCGCTGACCGCGGCTTCGTGCTTGCCCAGGTCGCTGTGGTAGTCGTAGCGCGCCGTGTTCACCAGGCTGCGGCGCAACTCCACCGGCGCGTCGTGGAAAGTGCGCGCGACGCGGTCGATCTCGAGCAGGGGTGCGCCCCGCTTCACGGCCAGCAGCTTCGCGGTCGCGGCGTCGGCAAGCGTCGCCCGCAGCCTTTCGCTGATGCGCAGCACGTTCAGGCCGTAGCGCGACTGGTAGAGGTTGTAGATGGTGTTGTCGCGCTGCGTGAAGATGCGCTCGGTGAGGTCGGGAAAGCGCGCGCGTGGCAGCACGATGTCGTCGACGATCGCGGGCGCCCCGTCCAGCGAAAGGAGGTTCCGGATGCGCCACACCGCATCTCCCGGGGCGATGCCGAGCCTTGTCGCCTCGGCGGCAAGCGCGCGGTCGCGGCGGAACGCCAGCGTCCGGGTTACCGGGTAGGTGCGCTCGCCCGAGCGCGGCACGATGTGGAAATAGTGAAACAGCAGCCGCTTCGCGTCGTGCGTGGAGACGAAGGTGCCGCGCCCCTGCTGGCGCACCACGGCGCGCTCGGCGACCAGTTCGTCTACCGCCTTCCTGACGGTGCCGATCGACACCTTGAAGCGCAGCGCGAGCGCAGATTCGGAGGGCAGCGCCTCACCCGGGCGCCATTCGCCGCCGGCGAGCCCGCGGGTCAGGGACTGTTTCACTTCCTTGTACAGCGGGGCATCCAGCATGCGCCAAGTGTAATGGCGAATTCATACAACTCATATAGTTGACTTGGGCGGATGCCGCGCTTAGGATTCACGTTCCCCGCATGAGGAGACGCGCATGATTCATTTCGTGGTGCACGAGGATGGCGACGGCGTCGGCGTCGTGGTCGTCGAAGGCGTGAAGACCGGGCAGACGCTGGTCGGCTGGGTCATGGAGCAGGACAAGGAAATCAAGGTCACGGCGAAGGACGACATTCCGATCGGCCACAAGGTGGCGCTCAAGGCCTACAAGCCCGGCGACACCGTCATCAAGTACGGCATCGACATCGGCAAGGTGGTGGCGCCGATCGAGCAGGGCGGCCACGCCCACGTGCAGAACATCAAGACCAAGCGCTGGTAGAAGCGGGGACGACAATCATGGCCATCGATCTTTCGAAATCCACGTTCTGGGGTTACAAGCGCGAGAACGGGCGCGTCGGCGTGCGCAACCACGTCATCATCCTGCCGGTGGACGATCTCTCGAACGCCGCGTGCGAGGCGGTCGCCCACAACATCAAGGGCGTGCTGGCGATACCCCATCCCTACGGCCGCCTGCAGTTCGGCGCCGACCTGGAGCTCCACTTCCGCACGCTGATCGGAACCGGGGCAAACCCCAACGTCGCCGCGGTCGTCGTCATCGGCATCGAGGACGGCTGGGCGAAGAAGGTCGCCGACGGCATTGCCGCCACCGGCAAGCCGGTGGCGTTCTTCGGCATCGAACTGCACGGCGACCACGACACCATCATGCGCGCCTCTCGCAAGGCGAAGGAGTTCGTGCAGTGGGCTTCGGAGCTGCGTCGCGAGGAGCGGCCGCTGAAGGACCTGTGGGTCTCCACCAAGTGCGGCGAATCCGACACCACCTCGGGCTGCGGCGCCAACCCCACCGTGGGCAACGCTTTCGACAAGCTCTACCCGCACGGCGTCACCATGGCGTTCGGCGAGACCACCGAACTCACCGGCGGCGAGCACCTGGTGGCGGCGCGCTGCCGCAACGACGAGGTGAGGAAGAAGTTCCAGTTCATGTTCGACCGCTACCAGGCGATCATCGACAAGCACAAGACCAGCGACCTGTCCGACTCGCAGCCGACCAAGGGCAACATCGCGGGGGGACTCACCACGATCGAGGAAAAGGCGCTCGGCAACATCCAGAAGATCGGCAGGAAGTGCATGATCGATGGCGTGCTGGACAAGCACGAGGAGCCCACCGGTCCGGGCCTGTGGTTCATCGATTCGTCCTCCGCGGCGGCGGAGATGGTCACGCTGTGCGCGGCGGCAGGCTACACGGTGCACTTCTTCCCCACCGGCCAGGGCAATGTCGTCGGCAACCCGATCCTGCCGGTGATCAAGCTGTGCGCCAACCCGCGCACGGTGCGGACGATGTCCGAGCACATCGACGTCGACGTGTCCGGGCTGCTGCGCAAGGAGATGACGCCTGACCAGGCGGGCGATGCGCTGCTCGATTGCATGTTCCGTACCGCGAACGGCAGGCTCACCGCGGCGGAGGCGCTTGGGCAGCGCCAGTTCGTGCTGACCCGCCTGTACGAGTCGGCCTGAGTTGGGGGCGTTCGCGCTCCCAGGGGTACATCGATGACCCAGGAAGGCAGGTTGAAGGTCAGGGTCTGGCGAACCGATGGGGGCGGCGCGTTTCAGTCGTTCGACGTGCCGCGCCACGCCAGCCAGACCGTGCTCGACGTCGTCACGCAGATCCAGCGCGAGCAGGATCCGACCCTGGCTTACCGGTTTGCGTGCCGCGTAGGCATGTGCGGCTCGTGCGCGATGACCGTGAATGGCGCGCCGCGCTGGACCTGCCGCACGCACGTCGACAACGTGGCGAAGGACGGCGAGCTCGAGATCGCGCCGCTGCGCAACCTGCCGGTGGTGCGCGACCTGGTCACCGACATGCGCTCGTTCTTCGACAAGTGGGCGCGCGCGCAAGGCCGGTTCGGCGGCACCCGTACGCGGCACGAGGATTTCGCGCGGGTATCGCCGGCGTCCGCCGCGCGCGTGGACGTCGACGCCGCGATCGAATGCATCGGCTGCGGCGTCTGCTACAGCGCCTGCGACGTCGTGGCATGGAATCCTGACTACCTCGGGCCGGCGGCGCTGAATCGTGCGTGGACGCTTGTGCGCGACGAGCGCGAAGGCGGCAACGCCGAGCGGCTGCGAGCGGTCGCGGGGGATTCCGGCGCGCACGCCTGCCACACGCACATGAGCTGCGCCGAGCGCTGCCCCAAGCACATCTCCCCCACCGCGGGGATCGCGGGCCTGAAGCGGGCGGCGGCAAGGGCGCTGCTGAAGGGCGAGCTTTGAGCTATCGGACCGAGACCCGGCTCTGGGTCGCGCAGCGCGCAAGCGCCGCGGTACTGGCGATCTGCGTCGTCGTTCACCTGGCGACGATGATCTACGCGGTGCAGGGGGGCCTGTCTGCGGCCGAGATCCTTGCTCGCACCCGGGGCAGCCACGCATGGCTGGCCTTCTACTCGGTGTTCGTGCTGGCGGTCGCCGTGCACGCGCCGATCGGTTTGCGCGCGGTGCTGTCGGAATGGCTGGGGTGGCGCGGCCGCTCGCGCGACGCGTTCCTGGTCGTACTGGCGGTGTTGCTGGTGCTTCTCGGCATGCGGGCTGTAGCCGCGGTGTTCCGATGAGGAACCATCCGTCCTACTGGGCCTTCGTCGTGCACCGCATCTCCGGCGTGGCGCTGGCGCTGTTCCTGCCGCTGCACTTCCTTGCGCTGGGTAGCGCGCTCAACGGCGCGGCCGAGCTCGATGCATTCCTGTCGTGGACGCAGCAGCCGCTGGTGAAATTCGCCGAGTGGGGCATCGTGCTGCTGCTGGCCGCACACCTTGGCGGCGGGCTGCGGCTGCTCGCGCTGGAGTTCCTGCCATGGCGCGACTGGCAGAAGTCGCTTGCCGCCGCGGCTGCCGCTGCGTCGCTCGCAGTCGGCCTCGCTTTCGCACTCGCCTTGTAGAATTTCAGATGGAGCGCAGATGAAGCTGGACTACAGCCAGATCGAGGAAGCCGCCAAGCAGCTGTACATCCGCGCGGTGAAGCTGCTGCCGCCGGACATCAAGGCGGGCTTCGACGTACTCGCCAGGGGCGAGACCAACGCGCGCGCCGGGCGCGTGCTGGGCACGATGATCCGCAACATCGCTGTCGCCGAGGACACCGACAACCTGCTGTGCCAGGACACCGGGATCCCGATCTACAACGTCTGGATCGGCCGCGGCGTCGAGGTGGACGGCATGGCGCTCAAGGCCGCGATCAGGGTGGGATGCGAGCGCGCCACGCGCGAGCACCCGCTGCGTTCCTCGGTGGTCCATCCGGTGACGCGCAAGAACGAGCACACCTCGTGCGGCCGCGGCGTCCCGGTGATCAACATCGACTTCTCGGACCTAGAGAACACGCTCGAAATCGAGATGATCCCCAAGGGTTCGGGCTCCGAGAACAATTCGTTCCTGCGCATGGCGATCCCGGCCGAAGGGGTGGACGCGATCAAGACCTTCGTCGTCGACTGCGTGCTCGACGCGGGCGGCAAGACCTGCCCGCCTACCATCGTCGGCGTCGGCGTCGGCGGCACTGCCGACCTGTGCCTGCACCTCGCCAAGGTAGCGGCGACGCGGCCGCTCGGTTCGTCCTGCGGCGATCCCGAGGGCGCGAAACTCGAGCAGGCGCTCAGCGCCGCCGTCAACCAGCTCGGCGTCGGGCCGCAGGGGCTGGGCGGTGATTCCACCGCGTTCGCGGTGCACGTGGAGACGGCCGCGACGCACATCACGATGAATCCGGTGGCGGTCAACATGCAGTGTCACTCGGCGCGGCGTGCACGCGCGACTTTCAACGGCGCGGGGCTCAGCTATGGCTACTGAATCGCAGGCTACGGACCACCGGTTCACGACGCCGATCACCGAGGCCCAGGCACGCAGCCTGCGCGTCGGTGACACCGTGACGCTTGACGGTACGCTCTACGGCATCCGCGACGCGACGCAGATCCACATGTTCGACCGCGGCCGCAAGACCCGCTTCGACCTGACCGGGCACGCGGTGATCCATACCGCGCCCAATGTGCGCAAGGTGGAGGCGAATCCGGAGTTTCCCGCCGGCTACCAGCCGGTATGCATCGGCACCACCACCAGCGAACGCATGGAGCGCTTCACGCGGCCGCTGATGCAGCAATGCGGCGTGCGGCTGGTGATCGGCAAGGGCGGCTTGCGCGAGCGTTCGGCGGAGGCGTTTCGCGAGTTCGGCGGTGCCTACCTGGCGATCGTCGGCGGCGCCGCGGCGCTCGAGACTACCTGGGTCGAGGCGATCGAGGACGTGGACCTGGACGACCTGAACCCCGAGTCGCTGTGGAAGTTCCGCATCAAGGGTTTCGGCCCGCTGCTGGTCGCCATGGACAGCCACGGCGGCAGCCTGTACACGCAGGTGAAGCAGGATGCCAAAGAGCGGCGCGCCGCTGCGCTTGCCTCGCTGGGCGTGAAGGCCTAGTGGAAACCACCGACACCGACATCCTGATCCTCGGCTCGGGCGGCGCCGGGTTGTTTGCCGCGCTGCATGCGCACCAGGCCGATCCAACGCTGTCGATTACCGTCGCCGTGAAGGGCCTGCTCGGCAAGTGCGGCTGCACGCGCATGGTGCAGGGCGGCTACAACGTCGCGATCGCCGCAGGCGACTCGGTCGAGCGCCATTTCATGGACACGATCGAGGGCGGCAAGTGGCTGCCGAACCAGGAGCTGGCGTGGAAGCTGGTGACGCTTGCGGTGGAGCGCATCCGCGAACTCGAGAATGAGCTGGGATGCTTCTTCGACCGCAATCCGGACGGCAGCATCCACCAGAAGGCGTTTGCCGGTCAGACCTTCGATCGCACGGTGCACAAGGGTGACCTCACCGGCATCGAGATCATCAACCGCCTCGCCGAGCAGGTCTGGGCACGCAAGATCGGCCGGCTGGAGGAGCATCGCGCGGTCGAGCTGGTGAAGACGAAGGCTGGCGATGCGATCGCCGGCGTGCTGATGATCGACATGCGCACGGGCGAGTACCGCTTCGTGCGCGCCAAGGCGGTGCTGCTCGCCACCGGCGGCGGGCCGACGATGTACAAGTACCACACGCCTTCGGGCGACAAGACCAGCGACGGACTTGCGATGGCCTTGCGAGCCGGCCTGCCGCTGCGCGACATGGAGATGGTGCAGTTCCATCCCACCGGGCTGCTCGCCGGGACGCACACGCGCATGACCGGGACCGTGCTGGAGGAAGGATTGCGCGGCGCCGGCGGCTTCCTGCTGAACGGCGCAAGCGAGCGCTTCATGCCGAATTACGATCCCAAGGCCGAACGCGCCACGCGCGACGTCGTGTCGCGCTCCATGTACAGCGAGATCCGCGCCGGACGCGTCACGCCCAACGGCGGCCTTTACATCTCGATGGCGCACCTCGGTCCGGACAGGGTCGCGCGCGACTTCAAGGGCATGGTCGAGCGCTGCGCCGATTGCGGCTTCGACCTTGCCGGCGGGCTGGTGGAAGTGGTGCCGACCGCGCACTACATGATGGGCGGGGTCGAATTCGGCGCCGATTGCAGGACGCAGCTGCCGGGCCTGTACACCGCAGGCGAGGATTCCGGCGGCGTGCATGGGGCCAACCGGCTCGGCGGCAACGGCGTCGCGAACTCGACCGTCTACGGCGGCGTCGCGGGGGAGTCGATGGCGAGCTGGGTGAGGGCCGAAGGCGCGTACCGCGAGCCGGATCGCGGCGGCATCGATGCCGCAATGGCGCGCTGCGAGCGCGCCTTCGCTCGCAAGGCCGGCGCGCATGGCACGCTCGAATCGGTGCGCGAGCGCCTGTACGAGCTGATGTGGGACAGCGTCGGCATCATTCGCGAGCGCGCGGGCCTGGAGTCAGCCGTCTCCGGCCTGCATGAACTGCGCAGCGCGCTGCATGCCGTCGGCGTCGCGGATGGCAACCGGGCGTTCAACCTGACTTGGCACGACTGGATGAACCTCGACAGCCTGATCGACGTAAGCGAGGTCATCACCCGCGCGGCGCTTGCGCGCGAGGACTCGCGCGGCGCGCATTTCCGTTCCGACTTCCCGGAGGCGGGGCCGCTGGAGAGGTCGGCGTATACCAGTGCGAGCCTGCGCGGCGACGCGCTGGACATCGCGATGAAGCCCGTGGCGTTCACGCACGTTAGGCCTGGCGAGACGCTGCTCAAGGACGCGGCTTGAAGCTCAGGGGTGCCGATGTACTCGCGCGCAGCATCGCGGCGGCGGGCTTGCGTCGCGTGTTCGCACTGTCGGGCAATCACATCATGCCGGTCTACGATGCGGCGCTGGATGCGGCGCTGGACATCGTGCACGTGCGGCACGAGGGCGCCGCGGTGCACATGGCGGACGCATGGGCGCGCACCACCGGCCAGACCGGCATTGCGCTGGTGACCGGCGGGCCAGGGCACGCAAATGCCGTCGGCGCCCTCTACACCGCGCTCGCCGCGGAATCGCCGGTCGTGCTGCTGTCCGGCCACGCGCCGCTGAACGAACTGGGCAAGGGCGCGTTCCAGGAGATGCGGCAGGCCGAGCTCGCCGCGCCGGTCGTCAAGGCGGCGTGGACCGCGCAGTCCGCGCAGACGCTGGGCGACGACCTTGCGCGCGCGGTGCGTACCGCAAATGCGGGGCGCCCGGGCCCGGTCCACCTTAGCCTGCCGAGCGATGTGCTGGACGCGCTCACAGAGGGCGGCGTACCGGAACCGGGCGCGTTCGCGTCTTCCCCCGCGCCGATGGACGAGCGCACGAAGGACGAGGTTCTGCAGGCGATCGGCGCTGCCGCAAGGCCGTTGCTGATCGCGGGTCCCCAGTTTGCCCGCCGGGGCGGCAGGGCAGTGCTGGCGGATTTCGAGGCGGCGAGCGGCATTCCCGCCTTCGTCATGGAAAGCCCGCGCGGCGTGAACGACCCCGCGCTCGGTCTGCTCGCAGAGGTGCTGGCAAAGGCGGATTGCGTTTTCCTGCTGGGCAAGCAGGCGGATTTCACGCTGCGCTTCGGCGCCGCATTCGCGCCGGGGTGCCGCGTTCTGGCGCTGGCCGAGGGCGCGGAGGCGATGCCGGCGCTGCGGCAACTGGGCACGCTGCCTAAGCGCAGTGGCGACTGGCTGCGCGAAGTCCGCGCGGCGCTGGCGTATCGCACACCGTCATGGGCAACGCTGAAGTCCGCCGCACAGGGGCCGCTGCACCCGGTGGAGCTTTGCCGAGAGGTACAGAAGCTGCTCGATGCGAAGAGGGACGGCGTGCTCGTTTCCGATGGCGGCGAGATCGGGCAGTGGGCACAGGCATGCCTGTCGGCGCCGCACCGACTGATCAACGGCGTCGCCGGCGCCATCGGTCCGGGCCTGCCCTTCGCGATTGCGGCCAAGCTCGCGCTGCCGCGATCTACCGTGGTGGCGATGATGGGTGATGGCACTTGCGGCTTCCACATCGCCGAGTTCGATACTGCCGCCCGGTACGGCCTGCCTTTCGTGGCGGTGGTCGGCAACGACGCGACCTGGAACGCCGAGTACCAGATCCAGCTGCGCAGCTACGGTGAATCACGTGCGCACGGCATGGCGCTTGCGCCGCAGACGCGCTACGACAGGGTTGCGCAGGCCTTGGGCGGACACGGGGAATTCGTCGAGTGCCCCGACCAGCTCTCTGGCGCGCTCGAGCGCGCCGTGAGTTCCGGCAAGCCGGCGTGCGTCAACGTATTGATCGAGCGCCATCCGGCGCCGGTCTGCCGGAGCGGCTGAGGCTGTCATGCCGGCGTCTGGCATACTTCAAATTGTTTACCGTACCTAGAGGAAACCACATGTACAGATTCATCACAGGCTTGGCAGCAGCATTTCTCCTGATGGCAGCCGGCGCGCCGGCAAGCGCCCAGAACATCTCGATCGCCACGGGCGGAACCGGCGGAGTCTACTATCCGATGGGTGGCGGCATCGCTGCCGCGCTGTCGAAGTATGTGCCCGGGATGCAGGCCACGGCAGAAGTCACCGGCGGTTCGGTTGCCAACCTGCAGCTCATCAACACCGGCAAGCCCTACATCGCGCTCAGCATGGCGGACGCCACGCTTGACGCCCACAAGGGGCAGGGCAAGTTCAGCGGCAAGCCGGTGCCGGTGCGCACGCTGATGGTGCTTTACCCGAACCGCATGCATGTCGTGACGACTACTGCCACAGGGATCAAGAAGATTGCGGACCTCAAGGGCAAGCGCGTCTCCACCGGTTCGGGAGGCAGTGCGACCGAGGTGATGGCGTTCCGCGTCATCGAAGCGGCAGGCCTGGACAAGGACAAGGACATGACGCGTGAGCGCCTGGGCGTCGCCGAATCGGTGAATGCGCTGAAGGACCGCAAGATCGACGCGTTCTTCTGGGTCGGCGGCCTGCCGACGGCTGCGGTTTCCGACCTCGCGAACTCGCCCGGTGTGACCATCCAGATGATCGACCACGCGGAGCTGGTGCCGGCGATGAACAAGAAGTACGGCAACCTCTACGTGAAGGACACCATCGCCAAGGACGTCTACAAGGGAATGGCGGCCGACAATGCCCAGGCGACGGTCATGAACATCCTCGTCGCGCACGAGAAGATGGACGACAAGACTGCTTACAACATCGTCAAGACGATCTTCGAGAAGCGCGACGACCTGATCAAGGTCCACAAGGAAGCGGCGAACTTCAAGCTTGAGAACCAGAAGACCGAGGCGTCGCCGGTCCCCTGGCACCCGGGCGCGGTGAAGTACTTCGCGGAGAAGGGCCTGAAGATAGGGAACTGATCGGTCGCGGTACCTGAGCCCCGTCCAGCCTGCTGGCGGGGCTTTTCTCTTTCCGGGAGGGGACAATGAGCGAGGACGTCGCGCGGCTGCACCAGCCCGCCAAGGAGGTCAGCGACGAGGCCCTGGCGCGCGCCGAGGAAATGATAGAGCGCGAAGAGGGGGTGCAGAACCGGCTGACCGGCTGGCTGGCTGCGTTCATCACGGTCGTCGCGGTCGGCATGTCGGTGTTCCACCTTTACACGGCCTACGCCATCGTCAGGCCCGAGCACCTGCGCTCGATCCACGTCGCGCTGGTGCTGTTTCTCACCTTCCTGATCTTTCCCGTGGCGCGGCGATACCGTCACCGCGTCATGTGGTGGGACTGGCTGCTCGCCGCGGCCGGCATCGCCACCGCCGTCTACCTCATTTCCGGGGGAGACGATTTCTTCGACCGCTCGATCGTGCCGAACCGCTGGGACATCGTGTTCGGCGTCGGCCTGGCGGTACTGGTCCTGGAGGCGATGCGCCGCACCACCGGATGGATCATGCCCTTCGTCACCGTCTGCTTCCTGCTGTACGCATTCTTTGGCGAGTATCTGCCAGCGCCCTGGACCCACAAGGGCTACGAAGTGCCGCGCCTGGTCGGCCACATGTACATGACGCTGGAGGGCATCTACGGCACCGCGATCAGCGTGTCCTCGACCCTGATCATCCTGTTCACCATCTATGGCGCGTTCCTGCAGTTCTCGGGTGCGGGAAAGTTCTTCATCGATTTCTCCTTCGCCGCGATGGGCGGCAAGCCCACTGGCGCAGGCCGCACCGTGACGCTGGCCTCGTTCCTCCTCGGCGGCCCCTCGGGATCCGGCGTGGCAACCACGGTCACGCTGGGCGCGGTTGCGGCGCCGATGCTCGCGAAGGTGGGATACGGCAAGAACGAGGCTGGCGGGCTGCTGGCTGCAGGAGGCCTGGGCGCGATCATCTCGCCGCCGGTGCTGGGCGCGGCTGCGTTCCTGATCGCAGAGTTCCTCAAGATCTCGTACCTCGACGTCCTGCTGATGGCGGTGATCCCGACCTGCCTTTTCTACCTGACGCTGTTCATCATGGTGGAGATCGACACGCGCAAGTTCGGCATGAAGGATGCCGTGTTCGAGAAGGCCGAGTCGGCGTGGAGCCTGACGAAGAAATACTGGTTCCATTTCTTCTCGCTGGTGTCGATCGTCGGCTTCATGCTGATGGGCTTTTCGCCCGAGCTGTCCGTTTTCTGGGCCACCGTGGTGGTGGCGGGCACCAGTTTCCTGCACCGCGACTGCGCCCTGTTCTCCTACGATTTCCTGCGCGGGCGCACAGCGTTCGTGAATGGATTCTTCGGCTCGCCCTTCTTCCAGGCGCTGGACAACGGCTCGCGCGCGGTGCTGAACGTCGCCGCCACCTGCGCCGGCGCCGGGCTCATCGTCGGCGTCGTCACGCTCACCGGGCTGGGGTTGAAGTTCAGTTCGATCGTCCTCGCCTACGCCGGCAACTCGCTGCTGCTCACGGCAATCTTTACCGCCCTCATCGTCTGGATCGTGGGTCTCGCGGTGCCGGTCACGGCGAGCTACATCATCTGTGCCGTGATCGCCGCGCCCGCGCTGATCTCTCTCAAGGTTCCGGAGTTCGCGGCGCACATGTTCATCTTCTACTACGCGGTGCTGTCGGAGGTGTCGCCGCCTACCGCACTGTCGCCCTTCGCCGCGGCCGCGATCACCGGCGGAGACCCGTACAAGACGACGCTGCAGACCTGGAAGTACACGTTGCCCGCGTTTCTCGTGCCGTTCATTTTCGTCCTCGATCCTGCCGGCACCGGGCTGCTGCTCACGGGCTCGTTCAAGACGCTTGGCAATGCGGACTGGGGATCGATCGCGCTGGTGACGTTCACCGCCACGGCGGGGGTGCTGTCGCTCGCGGGGGCGTTCCAGGGCTGGCTGTTCCGGCGCACGCCTCGATACGAGCGCGCGATGCTGCTGGTGGCCGGCTTCGCGCTCGTCTACCCAGGCGTCACTTCTGCCGCTATCGGCTTCTCGCTGCTGGTGCTGGTGCTGCTATCGCAGTGGCTGCGGGGGCGAACTCCCGCAGCCGCCGGAACCTAAGCTTTTGCTAGCCTATGTGCTGCCGAAAGAATGCGAGCGTGCGCTCGCGCGCCAGTTTCGCGCTGGCGGCGTCGTAGGAACCGCGCTGGTCGCAGTTGAAGCCGTGACCGGCGGGGTAGAAGTGCGCGGTGATCGATGGATGCGCTGCGATGATCTGCTTCGCCTGCTCGGGGGTGGGTGACTGGTCCTTCTCGCCGAAGTGGCATAGCGTCGGCACGCGCGGCTTGTCGCCGATGAAGTTCGGCATGCCGCCGCCGTAGTAGGGCGCGGCGCACGCGACGCCGTCGGTGCGTGCCGCGGCGAGCCACGCAACCGTGCCGCCCCAGCAGTAGCCGACGATGCCGACCTTGCCCGCCTTGGCTGCCTCCCTTACCGCGGCGTCGACATCCAGCATGGTCTGCTTCCAGTCGAGCTTCTGCATCAGCGCAATGCCGGCCTGGATCTCCTCCTGCGAATAGCCGGTATCGTAGCCGCGCTGCACGCGGTCGAACATCGACGGTGCGACGACCAGGTAGCCGTCGGCTGCGTAAGCGTCGGCCACGCCCTTGATGTGGCTGTTCACGCCGAAGATCTCCTGGATAACGACCACCGCGCCGCGCGGCTTGCCGGCCGGCTCGGCGACATAGGCGGAAAATGCGTGGCCGTCGGCCGCCGTCAACTCGATCTGCTTGCCCATGGAATCCTCCCTTGAACGAGGCGGGGATTGTATCCCCGCCGGGTAGAATCGCGCACATGCTGATGACGTCGCGGGAGCTGGTTTCACTCGCCGCTGCTGCGCTCGAGCGCGCGGGGGCGCATGCGGCGATGGCCCGGGCTGCGGCAGAGCACATCGTGCGTGCCGAGGAGCAGGGCCTGCCGACCCACGGCATGTCACGCGTGCCTTTCTATTGCAGCATGCTGAAGAATGGCCGCGCAGACGGCGCGGCGCGTGCGTCGCTGAAGTCGGAGCGCGGCGCAGTCTGCCTTATCGACAATGCCGACGCGCTTCCCTATGAGTCCTGTGCCTGGGCGGTAGGGGAGGCGATCGTCCGCGCGCGCCGCAACGGCATCGGGTTCGCCGGCATCACCAACAGCGCGCATTGCGGCGTGCTTGGCATCCATCTCGCGCCGATTGCCGAGGCCGGCATGGCCGGCATCGCGTTCACCAATTCGCCGGCGGCGATTCCGGCATGGGGCGGCCGCAAGGCCCTGTTCGGCACCAATCCAGTGGCGTTCGTATTTCCGCGGCGCGATGCCGAGCCGCTGGTGATCGACCTTGCACTGACTACCGTGGTGCGCGGCAGGATCATGCTGGCGATGCAGAAGGGCGAACGCATCCCGGAGGGCTGGGCAATGGACCGCAATGGCATGCCCACTACCGATCCGAAGGAGGCGATAGAACACGGCAGCCTGTATCCGATCGGCGGCGCGAAGGGCGCGATGCTGGCGCTGGCGTTCGAGCTGGTGTGCGCCGCGCTCACCGGATCCGCGATCGGCCGGGAGGCGGACTCCTTCTTCTCGGAGCAGGGCAACAGGCCGCGCATCGGGCAGGCGTTCATCGCCATCGATCCGGCCGCGCTTGCCGGAAGCGGAGTCTACCTCGAGCGCGTCGAGGCGGTGGTTACCGCGATGCTGGAAGACGAAGGCGTTCGCCTGCCGGGCGCGAAGCGCTTCGCATCGCAGAGGAAGCTGCGCGCTGCGGGGATCGAGGTGGCGGATGAACTCGTCGCCAGGCTCAACGGGCTTGCGCATGGATAGCATCGCCGGATTCGACGCGGTGGTCGCGTTTCCGGCGATGAACGTTGCGGTGCGCACGGGCGATGCCCATGTCACCGAGATCCGGTACCTGCCGCCCGGCACGCAGGAACTTGCACCGCGCAATGCGCTCGCCGAGCTTGCCGCGCGACAGCTGGAGCGCTATCGCGACGATCCCGACGCGGCGTTCGAGCTTCCGATCGCGCCGCGAGGCACGCAGTTCCAGCTGCAGGTGTGGCGGGCGCTCACGCAGATCGCGCGCGGCAGCACGCGGACGTATGGCAGTCTGGCGCGAGAGCTGCAGGGCGAGGCTCGCGCAGTGGGCCAGGCATGCGGTGACAACCGCCTGCCGCTGGTCATTCCCTGCCACCGGGTCGTCGCCACGGACGGGCTGGGCGGATTCGCGCATTCGCGCGGTGGCTACCTGATGGAGGCGAAGTCGTGGCTACTGGCGCACGAGAAGGCGCTGCTGATCTGAGCTCGCCCGACGGGCTGCTCGACGCTTTTTGCGACGCGCTATGGCTCGAGGATGGCCTGTCGCGCAATACGCTCGAGTCCTACCGGCGTGATCTGGCAAGGTTCGCGCGGTACCTGGCGCCGCGCGCGCTTGAATCCGCGACTGAATCGGACCTGACTGCATTCCTGGCTGCGCAGGACTCCAAAGCGTCGACCGCGGCACGCATGCTCTCCAGCCTGCGGCGGTTCTACGGATACTGCGTGCGTGAACGGCATGTCGGCGTCGACCCGACGCTCCGGCTCGAGCGGCCGAAGCTCGCACCACGGTTTCCCAGGACCCTGTCCGAGGCCGATGTGGAAGCATTGCTCGGCGCCCCGGATGTCGACACTGCGCTGGGACTGCGCGATCGCGCGATGCTCGAGGTGCTGTATGCATCGGGCCTGCGCGTATCTGAACTGGTCGGCCTGAAGATGTTCGAGGCAAAGCTGGATGCGGGCGTGGTGCGCATCGTCGGCAAGGGTGCCAAGGAGCGCCTGGTGCCGCTCGGCGAGCAGGCGGTCGACTGGGTCAGCCGTTACCTGTCCCGGGCGCGCGGCGTGCTGCTTGGCGCCGCGCGTTCGGACCTGTTGTTCGTCACCCGCCGCGGCGGCGGCATGACGCGCCAGGCGTTCTGGCACCTGATAAAGCGGTACGGATTGTCGGCGATCCCGGGCAAGCCGCTGTCGCCGCACGTGCTGCGGCATGCGTTCGCGACCCACCTGATCAACCATGGCGCGGACCTTCGCGTGGTGCAGATGCTGCTGGGCCACGCCGACATCTCCACGACGCAGATCTACACGCACGTGGCGAGGGAACGGATGAAGCAGTTGCACGCCAGGCACCATCCACGGGGCTAGCGGCAGGCATGAAGCGGCCATCGCATTCCGAAACCCCGGCGACGCAGTTCCTGCGCAGGGCGGGTGTCGCGTTCAGCGAGCACTTCTACGAATACGTCGAGCACGGCGGCGCTGAGCGAGGCGCGCAGGAACTTGGCGTGCCGGGCGGTGCGGTGGTGAAGACGCTGGTCATGGAAGACGAGGATGCCAGGCCGCTGGTGGTCCTGATGCACGGCGACCGCAGCGTGTCGACCAAGAACCTGGCGCGCCAGGCCGGCCGCAAGCGCATCGAGCCCTGCAGGCCCGACGTGGCCCAGCGGCACTCGGGATACCAGGTGGGGGGCACGTCGCCGTTCGGCACGCGCAAGCGGATGCCGGTGTACATGGAGCGTTCGATACTTGCGCTCGAGCGCATCTACATCAACGGCGGGCGGCGCGGATTCCTGCTGGGCGTTGCGCCAGCGGAAATCGTGCGCAGCCTGCAGCCGACGCTCGTGGACGTCGCGCTCGAGTCCTAGCGCCTGCGCTCTACGGTCACGCCAACGAGCCCGGCATCGCGAAGGATGCCGAGTTTTGCGATCGACACCTTCACGCGCGCGGCACCGAACTCCTCCAGCACCAGCCGCGCGACGCGGTCGGCGGCCGCTTCGACCAGGTTGAAACGGCCTTCGGCAAGCAGTTCGCGGATGCGCGTCGCCACGCGATCGTAGTCGATGCAGTCGGCGACCTTGTCGCTCTCGAAGACTTTCTCGTTCGCGATGCCGATTTCGAGGTCGAGCCGGATCGTCTGCGGCGCCACGAGTTCGCGCTTGTGGAAGCCGATCAGCGCGTCCAGCCTGAGCTCGCGGATGAAGATGAAATCCATTCGAAGTGCATTGTATTATGGCCCTCGATGGAAATCGCAGTCATCGCCGCCGCCTATCTCATCGGCTCGGTATCGTTCGCCATCCTCGTCAGCAGGGTGTATGCGTTGCCCGATCCGCGCAGCTATGGGTCGAAGAATCCCGGCGCCACCAACGTGCTGCGGTCAGGGAAGCGGGCCGCTGCGGGGTTCACGCTGCTCGGTGACGGCGGCAAGGGGTGGGCAGCCGTGATGCTCGCGCAACTGGCCGGACCGTTCGAGCCCTGGGTGATTCCGATGGCTGGTGTCGCCGTGGTGGCCGGGCACATGTTCCCGGTGTTCCACCGCTTCCACGGCGGCAAGGGCGTGGCCACCGCCGCCGGCGTGCTGCTGGGATTCGATCCCTGGCTCGGGTTGGGCACGCTAGCGACGTGGCTGGCGATCTTCGTGTTCTTTCGCGTGTCCTCGCTTGCCGCGCTGGTGGCTGCGGTGTTCGCGCCGCTCTACGCGGGATTTCTATTCGGCCTGAAACCGCTCGTTCCGGCCACGCTGGCGATCGCGCTGCTGCTCGTGTGGCGCCACAAGGAGAACCTGGTGCGACTCGTGCGCGGCGAGGAGCCCGGCTTCGGCGGCAAGCGCTAGGAGGTGGCAAGCGCCCAACGAGGGCGTGCGCTGAACCGGTTGGAAATCTCGGGAGCTCCGCCTGCGAGGCGCAGCGCGCCGGCGAACGCGATCATGGCGCCATTGTCGGTGCACAGTTCGAGCTCCGGGTAGTAGACATCGAAGCCGTCGCGCCGCCCGGCCTCGTCCAGCTGCTCGCGCAATTGACGGTTGGCGCCTACGCCTCCCGCCACCACCAGTCGAGTCAGGCCGGTGGCGTGCATCGCGGCCGAGCACTTGGCCGCCAGCACGTCCACGATCGCGTCCTGGAATGCGCGCGCGACATCGGCACGGAACGAGGCGTCGGGTTCCGCGCGCTTGACCAGCGTGAGCACCGCGGTCTTCAGTCCCGAGAAGCTGAACTCCAGGTCTCCGCTCGCGATCATCGGGCGCGGCAGGCGATACCTGCCGGACCGGCCCTTCTCGGCGAGCTTCGATAGCGCCGCGCCTCCCGGGTAGCCGATGCCGAGGAGCTTCGCGGTCTTGTCGAAGGCCTCCCCGGCCGCGTCGTCGAGCGTCTCCCCGAGCAGTTCGTAGTTGCCGACACCTTGAACGCGCATCAGTTGGGTATGACCGCCGGAAACCAGCAACGCGACGAACGGAAACTCCGGCGGGCGCGGCGACAACAGTGGCGACAGCAGGTGCCCTTCGAGGTGGTGGATGCCCATCGCCGGTACCCCGAGCATGAACGACAGTCCGTGGGCGAACGACGCGCCGACGAGGAGCGCACCGGCCAGCCCCGGGCCTTCCGTATACGCGATCAGCCCGAGGTCTTCGCGTCCACGCCCGCCGCTCGCCAGAACCTCGTTGCACAGCGGGACGAGGCGCCTGACGTGATCCCTGGAGGCGAGCTCCGGAACCACCCCGCCATAGGCCTCGTGCATCGCGACCTGGCTGTGCACCGCGTGTGCCAGCAGCACGCCTTGCGCGGCGTCATACAAGGCGACGCCCGTTTCGTCGCAGGAGGTTTCGATGCCCAGCACCAGCATGCCGGGATTCTAAGCGGTGGGGCTAGCCCAGGGCCGCGGATTCCGTATACAATTCAGCCCCTTTGGATATTCCGGGGTTTGAATGCCGACCGTAAGAGTGAAGGAAAACGAGCCGTTCGAAGTGGCAATGCGCCGCTTCAAGCGCACCGTCGAGAAAACCGGCCTTTTGACCGAGCTTCGCGCGCGCGAGTCGTACGAGAAGCCCACCACCGAGCGTAAGCGCAAGCTCGCGGCGGCCGTGAAGCGCCACCACAAGCGCCTGCGCAGCCAGATGTTGCCGAAGAAGCTGTACTAGATTTTTCACCCAGACGTTCTGAATTCCAGCGCCCCGGTGCGTGCATCGGGGCGTTTCCATTTCCGCAGGTGCCAGCCATGAGACTCAAGGACCGCATCACCGAAGACATGAAGGGTGCGATGCGTGCGAAGGATGCGCCCCGTCTCTCCGCATTGAGAATGCTGCTCGCGGCGATCAAGCAAAAGGAGGTCGATGAGCGCATCGAGCTTGACGACCCGGCCGTGCTTGCCATTGTGGAAAAGGCGATCAAGCAGCGCCGCGAGTCGATCGGCCAGTTCGAGAAGGCTGGCCGCGATGACCTCGCCAACACCGAGAAGTTCGAGCTTGGTGTGCTTGCGGCCTACCTGCCGCAGCAGCTTTCGGAGGCCGAGCTTGCACAGGCCGTGGCAGCGGCAGTCGCAGAATCCGGCGCTTCGGGGGTCAAGGACATCGGCAAGGTGATGAGCCTGCTCAGGCCCCGGATCGCCGGCAAGGCGGACATGGGCCGGGTGTCGGCACTCGTCAAGGCGAAGCTCGGTTAGTCGTAGAATTCCCGGGATCCCTGCCGTGATCCCGGAAAGCTTCAAACAGGACCTGCTCAATCGCGTCGACATCGTCGAGGTGGTGTCGCGCTACGTCCAGCTGAAGAAGGCGGGTGCCAATCACAGCGGCCTTTGCCCGTTCCACAACGAGAAAACCCCCTCCTTCAGCGTCAGCGCTGCAAAGCAGTTCTACCACTGCTTCGGCTGCGGGGCGCACGGCAACGCCATCGGATTCCTGATGGCATACGCCGGCATGGGCTATGTCGATGCCGTAAAGGATCTCGCCTCGTCGGTCGGCATGCAGGTGCCCGAATGGCAGCCGCGCACCCCGGAGGACGCCGCGCGCAAGGAGCGCGAGACGGATCTTTACAGCGTCATGGAACGGGCGATGGACTTCTATCGCACGGAACTCAAGTCTTCGACTGAGGCGATCGAGTACCTCAAGCAGCGCGGCCTGACGGGGGAGATCGCCGCACGATTCCGCATCGGCTACGCCCCGGACGGCTGGACCGGGCTCAAGGCCGCGTTTCCCGATTACATGGACAAGGCGCTGGTCGAGTGCGGGCTGGTGATCGAGAGCGAAGGCAAGCGCTACGACCGCTTCAGGGGCCGGATCATGTTCCCCATCTTCAGCGCGCGGGGTGCGGTGATCGGCTTTGGCGGTCGCGTGATGGGGGATGGTGAGCCGAAGTACCTGAACTCTCCCGAGACGCCGCTGTTCGAGAAGGGCCGCGAGGTCTACGGGCTGGTGCAGGCTCGCGATGCGATCCGCACCGCCGGAAAGGTGCTGGTAGTCGAGGGCTACCTGGACGTGGTCGCGCTCGCCCAGTTTGGTGTCGGCTACGCCGTCGCCACGCTCGGCACGGCGACGACGCCGGTTCATGTATCGCGCCTGCTGCGGCTCGCCGACGAGATCGTGTTCTGCTTCGACGGCGACGCTGCGGGCCGAAAGGCGGCGTGGCGCGCGCTCGAGGTTGGCCTGCCCCTGGCGCTCGATCACAAGCCGCTGCGCTTTCTCTTCCTCCCGCAGGGTGAGGACCCGGATTCGTATGTACGCCGCTACGGCAAGGAAGCATTCGAGAAGCTGGCCCGGGAAGCTCAGACGCTGTCCAGCTTCCTGGTTTCGGAGCTGCGTGCGCGCTTCGATCTCGCAACGGCGGAGGGGCGCTCCGCATTGCTCTCCGCCGCGCGACCGCACCTGCAGAAGGTCGCGGCGCCCGCGCTCAAGCTGCAGCTGGTGAAGGAGTTTGCGGAGCTCGCGCGCGTCACGCAGGACGAGGCGGAGCGCCTGCTCGAGCTCAGGTCGGTTGCG
The DNA here is from genome assembly GCA_050248795.1 of Burkholderiales bacterium. Classification (GTDB taxonomy): domain Bacteria; phylum Pseudomonadota; class Gammaproteobacteria; order Burkholderiales; family SG8-39; genus CAZTDU01. The sequence goes on from JBFWRS010000027.1 coordinate 43,493, forward strand.
CCGATGCACTCGCGTGCCGCGCCGGTTCGGCGGATGTCCACCGACGAGAGATCCCAGGAGCGCAACCTGCTCCAGTGCGTGATCGCAAGGCCCGCGCTTGCGACTGCGATCGATGCCGAATTGCTGGATGAACGGCAACCCGAGACGGCGGCGTTGCGCTGCCTTGCCGAATGGGTGGAAACCGACGGCATAACCTCGGAGGCGCTGCTGATCGAACGATTTCAAGGCACCGAGCACGCTGCACTGGTGTTCCAGGCGCAGGCCGCGATGCTGGAACAGGCGATGCCGGCCGATTCGGCTGAGCCGCATTTCGTGCAGATTCAGCTCGCGCTCCGGATCCGGCGGAAAAATGAAGAGTTCGAAGAACTGATGCGTGCCGTCGGCAGTGCGCCGACCCGCGAGACGCTGGCTCTGCTCGATAGCAAGACCAAGGAGCTGGCGAAGCTCAAAAGCATGCGCACCTAGGGGGTGTGAGTGGTATAATTTTCGGTTCCCCGTTTTGGCCCCTATCCCGCGAGGCGTTGATGGCTAAGGACAAGCGCAAGAGCAAGCCCAGGCTGGCCCCGAAGGCCAAGAAAAAAGCCAACTCGATCAAGACGTTGAAGAAGAAAGTCGTGGTGCGGGCCGTCGCTCGCAAGACGCCTCATCCGCAGGTACGCAAGCCGGCGCACCAGAAGGCAGCGGTAGCGAAGAAGCCTGCCGGCAAGGCGAAGCTCGCTGGAAGCAAGAAGACGCAGCCGTCCCAGCCCAAGCCCTCCAAGCAGGCGGTAGGAAAGGTCGTTGCGGCCAAGGCCGCTGCCGTCAAGCCGGAAGAGAAGGCGGGGAAGAAGATCAAGAGCGCAAAAGCGGTACTCGAGCAGCTCGAAGCAAAGCTTGCAGAGGGGCTCAAAGGCAAGGCGAAGGCGAAGGGCAAAGGCGGCCGCCCCGGCCGCAAGGGGAAGAAGGACGAGTGGATCATCGGGCCGGCGCCTACACCCGAGGATGCCGAGACGCGGCGCACGCGACTCAAGAACCTCATCAAGCTTGGCAAGGATCGAGGATTCCTTACCTATTCCGAGATCAATGACCATCTGCCGGATGATCTCGTCGACGCCGAGCAGATCGAGGCGATCATCTCGACCTTCGGCGACATGGGAATCCAAGTCTACGATCAGGCACCCGATCAGGAAGCTCTGCTGATCAACGAGCAGGCGCCTGTTGCTTCGACCGACGAAGATGTCGAGGAGCAGGCAGAGGCTGCACTGTCCACGGTTGATTCGGAATTCGGGCGCACCACTGACCCCGTGCGAATGTATATGCGGGAAATGGGCTCGGTGGAGCTGCTCACGAGAGAGGGCGAGATCGAGATCGCGAAGCGGATCGAGGAGGGCCTGCGCCACATGATCCAGGCGATCTCCGCCTGCCCGACGACGGTGCGGGAAATTCTCGACCTTGCCGACAAGGTAGAGAAGGAAGAAATGCGCATCGACGAGGTGGTCGATGGCCTTATCGACCCGAATGCCAAGGATGATTTCGACCCGAAGAAGGCGGAGACGGTTGCCGAAGCCGGGGACGAAGAGGAGGCCCTCGATGAGGAGGAGGCTGAAGAGGCAGAGAACGCTGCCCACACGGCAAGCCTGCTCAAGCTTCGCGGTGAGGCGCTGGAGAAGTTTGCCCGCATCCGCAGGCTCTACGACAAGATGACGCGCGTGCTCGAAAGCAAGGGGTCGAAGGACAAGGACTACCTGCGGGTCCGGGACCAGATCGGCGCGGAACTCATGACGTTCCGGTTCACCGCGCGCACCGTCGAGCGTCTATGCGACAGCGTCAGAAGCCTGGTCGACCGGGTCCGTCAGTATGAACGAGGCATACACGATGTCTGCGTTCACAAGGCCCAGATGCCGCGCCAGCACTTCATCAAGATCTTCGCGGGTACGGAAGGATCGAAGCGCTGGCTTACGAATGAGCTGAATTCGGGGCACGCCTGGAGCGAATTGATGATCCGGCTCGAGCCGTCGGTGCTGGAGCTGCTCGGAAAGATCCAGGTTGTCCAGCAGACGATCGGCATCTCCATTCGGGACCTGAAGGAGATCAACAAGCAGATGTCGACAGGGGAAGCCAAGGCCCGCCGCGCAAAGCGCGAGATGACCGAGGCGAACCTGCGACTGGTGATCTCGATCGCCAAGAAGTACACGAACCGCGGCCTGCAGTTCCTGGACCTCATCCAGGAGGGAAACATCGGGCTGATGAAGGCGGTGGACAAGTTCGAGTACCGTCGAGGCTACAAGTTCTCGACCTACGCGACATGGTGGATCCGCCAGGCGATCACGCGTTCGATCGCGGACCAGGCGCGCACAATCCGCATCCCCGTGCACATGATCGAGACAATCAACAAGATGAACCGGATCAGCCGGCAGATCCTCCAGGAAACCGGGTCGGAGCCGGATCCCGCGACGCTGGCAGCGAAGATGGAGATGCCCGAGGAGAAGATTCGCAAGATACTGAAGATCTCCAAGGAGCCGATCTCGATGGAAACGCCGATCGGCGACGACGACGATTCCCACCTGGGCGATTTCATCGAGGATCAATCGACGATGGCGCCCTCCGACGCGGCCGTCTACGGAAGCCTCAGGGACGCCACCAAAGAGGTGCTGGATACGCTGACCCCCCGAGAGGCGAAGGTGTTGCGCATGCGCTTCGGCATCGAAATGTCCACGGACCATACGCTGGAAGAGGTCGGCAAGCAGTTCGATGTCACCCGCGAGCGAATCCGGCAGATCGAAGCAAAGGCGCTGAGAAAGCTGCGCCATCCGTCCAGGTCCGAGCGCCTGAAGAGCTTCCTCGATCAGGAAGGCTGAACGGCCCTGAACCGGGAGCCGGCGCGATCGTGGCGGGTTACCTGACAGATCAACGGGCCGGTAGCTCAGCCGGTCAGAGCAGGGGACTCATAATCCCTTGGTCCTTGGTTCGAATCCAAGCCGGCCCATGCTTTTCGCGTCCCACAGTATTGACTAAGCGATGGAAAAAAAAGATAATTTACGGTTCCGTCGGAGGGGTGCCCGAGTGGTTAAAGGGGGCAGACTGTAAATCTGTTGGCCTTGCGCCTACGTTGGTTCGAATCCAACCTCCTCCACCAGACAACGGAGTGGGTGAACAGGGAAAGGATTCGGGCGGGTGTAGCTCAATGGCAGAGCAGAAGCCTTCCAAGCTTACGACGAGGGTTCGATTCCCTTCACCCGCTCCAGAGGACCGGCTAGAGATAGAACGACAGGCCCATGTAGCTCAG
>JBFWRS010000028.1:0-46750 GCA_050248795.1 Burkholderiales bacterium
ATAGCAAATTGACGTGTGGAAACTTCAATTTGCCAGAAGACCCATCGACCGCTCGCCCGCCCGAATTCGGGCGGGCGAGCGGACCCTCAACTTGCGTCGAGTGTCGGAAAATTACTAAACGAGTTCAGAATGGCGCACTTCGTCCCCGTCCTTTCGAGCGTCGTAGGCAAGATGACCTCCGGCGAACGCCGCTTCGCGCGGCGGCTGGAATCGCATCTCGAAGACGACTACGTGTGCTGGTACAACGTGCCGGTCGGCGCGTGGAACCGGCATCCGGACTTCCTGATCCTGCATCCCCGGCGCGGCCTGCTAGTGATCGAGGTGAAAGACTGGAAGCTGGAGAACGTCCGGGCGATGGACAAGCTTACTGCCACGCTGCAGGTCGATGGGCGCGAGGTGCGGAAGTCGAATCCGCTGGAGCAGGCGAAGCAGTACGCATTCGGAGTGTGCCGGTTGCTGGAGTCCGATCCCGCGCTGGTGGGTGAGTCGGGAACGGCGTTCCAGGGGAAGCTGGTGTTTCCCTGGGGCTACGGGGTGGTGCTCGCGAACATCACCCGCAAGCAGTTCGCGGGGACGGATCTCGGCGATGTGATTCCGTCAGAGCGCGTGATTTGCCAGGACGAGATGGTGGAGTCGGTGGACGCGGAGGCGTTCCAGCAGCGGCTCTGGGGGATGTTCGGCGTCACGTTCAAGTGCCTCCTCACGTTGCCGCAGGTAGACCGGGTGCGCTGGCACCTGTTTCCCGAGATTCGCGTCAGTCAGGGGACCTTCGACCTGGGGAGTCCCGCCGCGCCCGTGGCCGGGATCGTGCCGGACATCGTTCGCGTGATGGATCTGCAGCAGGAGCAGCTCGCTAGGAGCATGGGGGACGGCCACCGGGTGATCCACGGCGTGGCCGGCTCGGGCAAGACGATGATCCTGGGGTACCGCGCGCAGTACCTCGCGCAGGCGCTCGCCAAGCCGATCCTGATTCTTTGCTTCAACCGCGCGCTGGCGGCGCGGCTGCAGCAGATGGTCGATGAGCGCGGCATGGCGGCCACGGTGAGCGCGCGGAGCTTTCACGGCTGGTGCAACGACCAGCTGCGGCTGTATCACCTGCGGCGGCCCGAAGGCACGGGCGACGCGTTCATCGAACAGCTGGTGCAGACGGTCATTCAGGGCGTGGATAGCGGCAAGGTACCGCGCGCGCAGTACGGCGCCGTGCTGGTGGACGAGGGCCACGACTTCGAGCCGGAGTGGCTGAAGCTCGTCGCGCAGATGGTGCATCCGGAAACCAACTCGCTGCTCGTTCTCTACGACGACGCGCAGAACATCAATCGCCGCAAGGCGCGGCTCGGGTTCAGCTTCGCCGACGTGGGCATCCAGGCGCGCGGCCGCACGACGATCCTGCGCATGAACTACCGCAATACGGCGCAGATCATGGCGGTCGCCTGCGAGTTCGCGCGCGACCAGCTTTCGGCCAAGGAGGCGGAAGAAGACGCCATCCCGCTGGTTGCGCCGCAGAGCGCGGGCCGCAGCGGCGCGCTGCCCGAGCTTCGCGGCTTCAAGGGCGAGGCTGCGGAGCTCGACTATGTCGTCGAGCAGGCGCGAGCGCTGCACGACAAGGGCACCGCCTGGAACGACATGGCGATACTCTTCCGCTATATGAAGCAGGGCGAGCGCTTCGCGCAAGCCGTAGCCCGCGCCGGCATTCCCTGCGATCTGCTGCAGGGCAATCGATACCTGCCGGCCAAGAACAGCCTCAAGATCCTCAGCATGCACAGCAGCAAGGGGCTGGAGTTCCCAGTCGTGTTCCTGCCGTGCCTGGACGCGATGCCCGCGCCCAGCCAGGAAGTCGCCGCCGAGGCCAAGCTCCTGTACGTCGCCATGACGAGGGCGATGGAACGGCTGCATATGACGCATCACGCAAGATCGGTATTCGTCGACCGCTTGCGGGCGGCGCTTGGTGCCGGTGCTGTGGAAAAACTGGGCTAGACTGCGTCCTGTGAGCGAGATCATTTTTGTCATCGAGGAAGACCCAGAGGGCGGCTATACCGCCAAGGCAGTGGGGGAGTCGATCTTCACGCAGGCCGAGGATCTCGGAGCGCTCCAGGAGCGCGTGCGGGATGCGGTGCGCTGCCACTTCGACGATGGCAAGACGCCGAAGCTGATCCGTCTTCACTTCGTGCGCGACGAGGTGATCGCGGCATGAAGCTGCCCCGGGATCTTTCCGGGGCAGATCTGATCAAGGCCCTGGGCGGCGTCGGTTACCGTGTGACGCGCCAGACCGGCAGCCACGCGAGGCTCACCATCGACGCGCCGACCCGGCACCATGTCACGGTACCGATGCACGATCCGCTCAAGATCGGGACGCTCGCGGGAATCCTGAACGATGTCGCGGGTCACATGAAGATTACCCGGGAACAACTGCAGGCTCGTCTGTTCTGAAGCCCGGGCACCAGGGGCATTGCCAAGACCTCGAGTATCCGGCCGGGAGGGCGGGGTCTGACCCCAAGGGGCTTGCCAAAAGGGCAAGCGTGTCGCCGGACTCCGGCTGCATGTGCCGCCGCAAGTGGACGTAGAGGCCGTGCGCGAGCGGACCGGCCTTACCCAGGAGGAATTCGCGGCGACCTTCGCCATCAGCTTGGGCGCGCTCAGGCATTGGGAGCGCGGCGATCGCAAGCCGCGCGGCACCGCGCTCGTTCTCCTCAACGTGATCGCGAGGGACCCGAACGCGGTGCTGCGGGCTGTGGAGAAGGCCTGAGGCCGCAGGCGCTTGCCAGGGCGCTGCCAGGCAATCCGCCAGGCTGAGGATCCGCACCCCCGCGTACCCGCCGCGGGCCCTCTCGCCCTGGCCGCCCGGAAACACCAGCGCCGCGACTCAGACGGACACGCTGACGCGCAAGTAGGTCGCCGGGATGGTGGTGTGGTCCGTGCGCCCGCTCGCGTTCTGCGCGGCAAAGAGCGCCTCGAGCTCGCGCTGCAGCTCGGCGACGCGGCCGTTCTTTCGCGCGGCGTCGAAGGCGTTCATGGTGGGGCCGTAGAAGTCGCGGAAGCGGCCGACGAGCTCGGCCGGGGTGCCGGCGAAGTCGAAGGTGAAGCTGTCGCGCGCGAAGGAGACGTTCGCGGCCGGGACGCCGGCGGCGACGAAGCGCTCCGCGACGGTGGCGTCGACGCCCCAGCTCATCGGGCTGACGAAGCCGGCGGGCGGCGGCGGGGTGTAGGCGGAGCTGATCTTCAGGATCTGCGCGACCAGGGTCGGGTCGTTCGGGATCCAGTTGCCCATGACGATGCGCCCGCCCGGGCGTACCACGCGCACCATGGCGTTGGCCACGTCCTGCGGCCGCGGCGCGAACATGGCGCCGAAGATGCTGACGAGGAGGTCGAAGCTCTTGTCCGGCACGCCCTGCAGCTCGCAGGCGTCGCCTTCCTGGAAGCGGATGTTGGCAAGACCAAGCTGCTGCGCGCGGCGCTTGCCCGCGGCGACCAGGTTCGACGCGATGTCGACGCCCAGGACCACGGCGCCGCGCTGGGCGGCGGGGATGGCGGTGGTGCCGTCGCCGCAGCCGAGGTCGAGCACCTTCATGCCCTTCGCGACGCCGAGCTTCTCGACCAGCGCGTCGCCGCTCGCGCGCATGGTGTCCGCGATGCGGGTGAAGTCGCCCTTCTCCCACAGGGCCTTGTTGGGATTGACCGGCTGGATGTTCGATGCGACTGCGGTGGCGCTTTGCATGCTGCTTGCTCCTTGGGTTGATGAAACTGGGGAGCCGAGCTTAGGCGCGCGCGAGGCCGGGAGTATTTCGCGTCTGTATCGCGAATGTATCGGTCAGGAAAAAGGCTGGAGCCTGCGCGCGTTACCGCGCCGCGGGCGGCTTTTCCAGGTGCTGGCGCATCCGGCGCGCGGTCTCCCGCAGGTCTTCGGCTGCGTGATCGCGCACCAGCGCGGTCGGCAGCAAGGCGCCGATGTCGACGTAGGACTGGCACACCACCAGTTGGTGCTCGTCGTCCGGACCCCGGCGTATGACCCATTCGCCGGAGATGCTCCTGAAGTCGCCCTCGACGCGGCGATAGGACAGCCGCCTGCCGGGCTGCTCGTAGTCGCGCTGCAGCACGTAGTCGAAGCGCATCCACGCGGCGCGCACGCGCAGGCGCACGCGCGCGCCATGCGCGTTCTCGTCCAGCACGCGCAACTCCTCGACGTTGCCGAGGACGCCGGGCAGGCGCTTGTAATCCGTCAGCAGGCTCCACACCGCCTCGGGTCGCGCCCTGACCAGGAACGCGGCCCTCAGGCCGTGTATGCCCTCGTGGTTGGTGACCTGCTCGATGAGAATCTCGCCGTCGCGCAGGCGGGCGCGCTGGGCGTCGTTGTAGTCCTCTCCGGCCGCGGGCCCGCCCGACAGCACGAGGAGCAGGATCGCACCGCGTGCGATTGCCCGGCCGATTCCCACCGCAAGCCTGCGCGCCATGCGCGGGATTCTGCTGCGCTTCCGTGACAGTGGCGCTACGCACTCGCGGCGGAAGCATGCCGCGTAATCGGCCTGTCACGAGCCGGCAACAGACTCCGGCGTGCGATCACACGGAGCGGCTGCTTGACGGCAAGGGTGGAACAGGCGCGCGGGCTTGGCCGGCGGGACGTGTCCCTCGCCTTTTCCCTGCTGTTCGTCGTCATCGTCGTGTCGGCGTCGCGCGGCGCGGACCCGGCCGTCGCGGTCTATGCGCTTTCCTTCTGGCACTACTACCTGTACTGGCTCGCCTACCGCTACGGCGCGGTCGCGCTCGACGTCTTCAAGCGCGACGCGGTCGTGATGAAGGCCGTTGCGCTGGCCGCGCTGGGCCATGCGTATCTCGCCGCCCCGCCCGACTTCCTGTCGCTGGCCGTGGTGGGCGCAGGCTTCCTGCTGAACGTCGCCGCGGCGCGGGCGCTCGGCGCAGACCGCACGTACTACGGGCGCGAAGTCGCCGGCCTGCCGCCGCTGCGGATCGCCGCCTTCCCGTACTCGCGGATTGCGCACCCGATGCTGGTCGGCAACGTCGTTGCTTACGGCGGCACCCTCGTCAATGCCGATTTCCGCGGCCAGTGGTGGCCCCTCGCCTGCGCCCACGTGGCCCTGAACCTCGGCCTGCTGGCGATGGAGCGCTACGTCACGCCCCTGCGCCGCGGCGCCGGCAGCGAAGCCGCCGCCGGCGCGCGCGGGCAGATGCCGCTCGCCGGCTGCGGCATCGTCGCGGCGGGCGCCGCCACGGGCGGCGCGCTCGGCTACGCCGGTGGGCAGGATGCCGCGACCTTCGTCGCCGCGGGCCTGGGCGCCGGCGCTGCGGGCTACGCCTGCGTGCTGTTTCATTGCTACGCGCGACCGCCATTTGTGCCCGGCGGGCGGCGCGACACTTCAAGGGAGGGATCCGGATGAACGATGCAATGCGATTCGAAAAGGCGGGCGCGGCGCCTGTGCAGAGCGCCCTCGCCGCGCAGAGGTTTCCCGCCACCGTGGGCTGCTTCGAAGACGCGCCGACGCGGGCGACGATCGACGGGCTGGTGCAATGGGTCATGGACCGCTACCGCGACGACCTGCGGCGGCGGCCGTCGAAGCACGTCTACGTGCGCAAGCTTCCGGGCGAGGCGATCGCCCGGATCGACCGCATCCGCGACCACGCCGCCGTCCGCGACGCCATCCTGCGCCGCTTCGAGCCCGGCAGCCGGCTCCTGCCGATGAAGCACACCGACGAGCTGTACCTGTCGCACTACAACAAGGACTACGGCGGCGACCACGGGCTCTACGGCAGGCACTACGACGGCAACCTGCGCTTCGTGCCGTTCTGCCCGGTGGTGCGCGCGCTGATCTACCTGCAGTCCGACGCGACGTACACGGTGGTGTTCGGCGACAGCGGCGTCGCGAAGGCGTTCGCGACCTACGATTTCGCCTTGCTCGATTTTCATCGCGAGCTGCACTGGGTGGAAGGCTGCTACAACCCGGACGATCGGCAGCGCATCGTGCTGAAGTGCAACTACCTGGTCGCGCCGCCCAGGGGCAACCGGCTCGCGCAAGCCATGCTGGCGGCGAACACCGGCGTGTTCTACGTGGTCAAGGCGGCGATGGAGTACTCGAAGAGCCCCGCCAACCCGCCGCAGTTCGCCGTGGGGCTGCTGTGCAACCTCTTTCGCGTGCTGAACAACGTGCATCCCCTGGTGCCGCTCGCGTTCATCCTGCTCGTCCTCGCCGCCGCGGGATGGGGCATCCATGGCTTGTTGACCTGAGCGGCGCGTTCGCGCCGCGATGCGCGAAGGCCGCGTCACCTTCGGCCTCATTCGGCGCCTGCCTCGCCCTCGTCGGAAGCTCGTGTTGCCGCGCGGGATTGCTTAATTACACGGATTTCATGTAATTTGCCGAAATGAAGAACCTGACCATCACCCTGGACGAAGAGACCGCACGCCTCGCGCGCATCCGCGCCTCGGAACGGGAGATGAGCCTCTCGCGCTACATTGGCGAGGTGCTGCGCAGGGAACTGCGCCACGACGACGCGTACGAGGCCGCGTACCGCGCCTGGCGCGCGGAAAAGCCGTTCCCCTTGAAAGGGCCGCCCGAGCCCTATCCCAGGCGCGAGGAGCTCCATCACCGGCCCGCGCTTCGTCAACGCTAACAATCACCCCCCCGCGCGGCTGACAGCGCCGCATCCACGGTCTATCCTGCGGGCCTTCTGGCAAGAGGGCGGGGCATGGCTGAACAGATCGTCAGCGAACGCGATATCCGGGCCTACGACAGCGACGGCGCGGTGTGCCTGCGCAGCGCGTTCGCGCCCGAGTGGATCGCGCTGGTGCGCGAGGGCATCGCGCGCGAGCTGGCGTCGCCCGGCCCCGGCTTCGTCGAACAGGCGCGAGGGCTGCCAGGGCGCTTCGTCACCGACTACTGCGCGGCGCAGCAGGTGCCCGAGCTGCAGGATTTCGTTGCCAACTCGCCCGCGGCGCAGATCGTCGCTCGCATCATGGGCGCGCAGCGTGCCGGCTTCCTGATGGACGTGCTGTGGGTCAAGGAGCCCGGCACCAGCAAGCCCACCGCGTGGCACCAGGACCAGCCGTACTTCGCCGTGGACGGCAGGCAGATGTGCTCGATCTGGCTGCCGGTGGACCCGGTGCCGCAGGACGTGAGCCTGCGCTTCCTCAAGGGCTCGCATCGCTGGAACCGCTGGTTCCGGCCGCAGCTCACCAGCGGCAAGGAGCTGTACGCGTTCGACGACCCGGGCTCCATGTGGGAGACGATCCCCGACTTCGACGCCGAGTTGGACCGCCACGAGGTGCTCAGATGGGCGCTGGAGCCGGGCGACTGCCTGGTGTTCCATGCGCTCACCGTGCACGGCGCGCCGGGCAACCTGCAACCGGGCAATCGCCGCCGCGTGCTGACCACGGTGTGGTTCGGCGACGATGCCACCTGGGGCGTGCGGCCTTCGCCGCCGCGGCCGAAGTTCGAAGGCCGTGGGCTGGAACCCGGCGCGGCGCTCGAATCGCCACTGTTTCCGCGGCTGTGGCCGCGCGCCGCCGATCCTGCTGCCGCGGTGGCGGCGCGCTTCGGCCGCGGCAGCGCGTTGCGCTTCTCCATCTGAGGCGCGCTCGCATGGCCACGCCACGCGCGCTGCGCTGCATCCGTTGCGCGAAACTTTTCGCGCTGACGGCCGGCGCGCGCGGCTGCGATGCCTGCGAAGCCGCCGGCATCGGCGCCAACCTGACGGTGGACTACGGCGAACGCGCCGCGCTACGCCGCGATGCGATTCCCGCCTTGCCGCGTTCGATGTGGCGCTACGAAGCCCTTCTGCCCGCGGCGGCTGCCGAAGCGGTGACGCTGGGCGAGGGCGCAACGCCCCTGGTTGATGCGGAAAAGCTCGGCCTGGGCGCGCTGTGGCTGAAGGACGAGAGCCGCAACCCGACCTGGTCGTTCAAGGATCGCCTCGCGTCCGCGTCGGTGACCATGGCGAAGAAGCTCGGCGCGCGCGTGATCGCGTCCAGTTCGTCCGGCAACGCCGGTGCCGCCACCGCGGCGTATGCGGCGCGCGCCGGGCTGCCCTGCGTGGTGGTCACCTACCGCGGTGCCGCCGGCCCGATGGTGACGCAGATGCGCGCGTACGGCGCGCTGCTGCTCGAAGTGCCGACGCCGGAAGACCGCTGGCGCGTGCTGTCGGCGGCAGTGGCGCAGTACCGCTGGTGGCCCACGTCGGTGTACTACGGCCCGGCGGTGGGCAGCAATCCCTGGGGCATCGAAGGCTACAAGACGATTGCCTACGAGATCGCCGAGAGCCTCGGCTGGCGCGCGCCGGACTGGTGCGCGATTCCCGTGTGCTACGGCGATTCGCTGTACGGCATATGGCGCGGCTTCGAGGAAATGCGTGCCATGGGCTGGATCGATCGCGTGCCGCGCTTCGTCGCCGCGGAGATTTCCGGTTCGCTCGCCGAAGCGATGCGCGACGGCCTCGAGCAACCGCCGGCGCTGCCGGATCAGGCCGACACCATCGCCGGTTCGATCCGCACCGTGCAGGCCACGCACCAGAGCGTGGCCGCGCTGCGCGCCGCGGGTGGCCACGCGCTGCGCATCAGCGACGAGGACATGCTCGCGTGGCAGGAGCGGCTTGCCCGCAGCACAGGCGTTTGGGCCGAACCCGCCGCGGCGGCGACGCTGCCGGCGATCGCGCGGTTGCGCGAACAGGGCGTCATTGCGGAAAAGGAAACGGTGGTTTCCCTGCTCACCGCGGGCGGCCTGAAGGACCCGCAGAGCACCGACACCCGCCTGCCGCCGGCGCCGTTCGTCACCGGCGGCGCCGAAGACGCGCTGCGCGCACTGAAGGAGGCGTATGGCTTCGAGCCCGACTGAGCCGCGCGGCACGCTGGGCGTCGCGTTCGACGGCCGCGTGCCGATCAGGGAACTCGCCGAGCAGGCACGCGCCGCCGAGGCCGCGGGTGCGCAAACGCTGTGGGTGGCGTCGCACCTGTTCCTGCGCGATCCGATCGCATCCGCCGGCGCGGTGCTCGCCGCCACGCAGCGCGCGAAGGTGGCGCTGATGGCGATGAGCCCGTATGCGATGCACCCCGTGGCGATCGCGATGAGCGTGGCGGCGCTCGAGGAACAGTTCCCTGGGCGCGTGATGCTGTGCCTGGGCGCGGGCGCGCCCGGCGACCTCGCCGCGGCGGGCATAGAGCGGCCGCGGCCGCTGGCCACTTTGCGCGAATCGCTGGTGCTGTGCCGCGCGCTGCTCGCCGGCGACACCGCGGATCACCAGGGCGAGGTGTTCCGCGTGCAGGGTCGCCGGCTGCCGAACCCCGCGCCGGGCGTGCCGATCCTGCTTGCCGCCACCGGGCCGCAGATGCTGGAGCTCGCCGGCAGCGAGGCCGACGGCGCGCTGGTGTCGGCTGCGACCTGCACCGGCTTCATCCGCTGGTGCGCGGAACACGTCGCGCGCGGCGCGGCCGGGCGGCGTGCGCCCGGCCGCTGCCGCACCATGGCAGTGGTGTATACGCGCATCGCGGACGACGAGCGCGCGGCGCTGGACGGCATACGCCGCACCATGGGCTTCATCCTGCGCGGCCCGCACCACGCGAGGAACGTCGAGCTGGCAGGCACGCGCCTGGACCAGGCGGCGCTGTGGAACGCCTATCGCGACGAAGACTGGGCGGGAGTCGATCGCCTGGTCACCGACGACGTGGTGCGCAGCCATGCCGCCGCCGGCACGCCGGCGCAGGTGGCGGCGCGCTATGCCGAGTACCTCGGCCTGGGGCTGGACGAAGTCATCGTCGGCGGCATCGACGACCGCCCCGGCATCGAGCGCGCGCTGGCGGCGGCGCGCGCGGGCCGCGCTACTTGAGGTTCGGGATCACGTCCTCGGCGAAGATCTGCATCTGCTCTATGAGGTCGGGCACCGAGCTGGCGGCGAAGTACAGGCCCAGCAGGTGCGTGACCCCGGCTTCGCGGTAGGCGTTCGCGCGGTCGATGACTTCAGAGGGCGTGCCGACCAGGTTGACGTCCACCATGCTCATGCTCGCCGACTGGTCCTTCAGCGTCGACTTGCGCAGCGACACCAGGTGCTTGTGCATCTGGCTCTTCTCGAAATCCGCCAGCGCCTTGGCGCGGTCGCGGTTCACGCGCACGATGAACTGCGGCGCGACTTCGATCGCGCGCCAGTCGCGGCCGGCCTCGTCGCACAGCCGCTTCATCAGCGCCACGCCTTCCTTCACCTTGTCCAGGTGCACCGCGGCCGGCAGCCAGCCGTCGGCGTATTTCACCGCGCGGCGGATGTTGTTCGGGTTGTTGCCGCCGATCAGGATCGGCAGCTTCTTCTGCAGCGGCTTGGGATACAGCTCGACGTCGCGATAGCGGTAGAACTTGCCGTCGAAAGACGAGACGCGCTCGGAAAAGAGCTTGTTGAGCGCCTGCACGCCTTCCTCGACGATGTCGCCGCGCGCCAGCGGCGAATCCGGCTGCACCGCGTCGAACTCCTCGCGGTACGCGCCGATGCCGACGCCGACTTCCAGCCTGCCGCCGGAAAAATGGTCCAGCGTGACGAGCTGCTTGGCCACCGCGACGATGTCGCGGCGCATCGGCAGCACCAGGATGCCGGTGCCGAAGCGCAGCGTCTTCGTGATGCCGGCAAGGTAGGCGTAGGTCACCAGCGGTTCCCAGAAGCGCGGCGGCACCGGGAATTCCGCGCGCACGTAGTGCTGCGTGGTCATGTGGTCGTTGCCCCACACCGAGTGGTAGCCGAAGCGCTCGGCGGCGAGCGCGATCTCGGCGACGCGCTCCGGGTCGGAGAACGGGATCGGATAGGTAAGGCCCTCCATTCCGGTGGGCAGCCCGGCACTGACGCGCATCGATGTCTCCTTTGTGGGGTGGATCAGGCCGCGCGCCCGCGGCGCACGGCGGTCTGCTTCGGTTCGACGTTGCCGGCGGCGTCCAGCGCCACGCCGTAGTCGCGCTCGGCGGCCTCGGGCGAGACGAGTCCCGCGCGCACGTCCTCGGCGACCAGCGTGGCATCGCGCTCGAACGGGTCGCCGAGGCCGCCGCCGCCCGGCGCCTCGAAGACGAAGGACTCGCCGGCGGGAATGGTCTGCTGGCCCTTGCCGCGCAGCGCGCCGCCGCTGCCCAGTCGCACCACGCCGCGCGCGCCGTCGCCGCCGCCGTCGCGGCCGCGCGCCGGATAGAGGACGCGATCGTAGTTCGCGCTGACGATGTACGGCGCCTGGTCCAGGTGCACCGCCTCCATCACCTGGCCCAGGCCGCCGCGGTGGCGGCCCGGGCCGCCGGAATCCATGCGGTATTCCTTGCGCGTGATCAGCAGCGGCGACAGCGCCTCGGTGATCTCCACCGGGCAGTTCTTCACGCCGCTGGGGAACGCGGTCGCCGACAGGCCGTCCTTGCCGGGGCGCGCGCCGGTGCCGCCGGAATGAAAGCTCATGACATTGAACGGCTGCGACTTCGCCACCAGCGCCGCGTCCGCTTCGACGCGGCTGTCGCCGCCCATGGCGATCAGGTTCCACAGGCAGGACGTGCCCTCGGCCGGCACGGCGTCGGGCAGCGCCTGCGCGAGGCAGCCGAACATCAGGTCGGGCAAGAGCTGCCCGGTGACATGCCGCGTCGACACCGGCGCGGGGTGCACCGCGTTCAGGATGCAGCCTTCGGGTGCGCGGATGCGGATCACCGACAGCGAACCTTCGTTGTTCGGCACCTGCGGCGCGACGATGCACTTGATGCCGAAGCTCGAGTACGCCTCGGTGTAGCACAGCGGCACGTTGATGCCGAAGGAGGACACGCCCGAGGTGCCCGTCATGTCGACGTCGATGCCGTCCGCGGATACGGTCATGGTGGCAACGAGCTTGACCGGCTCATCGTAGCCGTCCACGGTCATCTCGCTGCGGTAGGTGCCGGGGCGCACGCGGCGGATCGCCTCGAGGCTCGCCTCGCGCGAGCGTTCGAGGATGTGCGCGGCGAGCGCGTCCAGCGTGTCGATGCCGAATTCGTCCATCGTCGCCACCAGCCTGCGACCGCCGACCTTGTTGCACGCGGACAGCGAAAAAAGGTCGCCTATCACCTGGTCGGGCTCGCGCACGTTCTCGCGGATGATCGTGAGCGCGGTTTCGTCCACCTTGCCCGCGCGCGCGAAGTGCATCAGCGGGATGTAGATGCCCTCCTCGTACACCTGGCGCGAATCCGGGCCCATGCCGCGGCCGCCGACGTCCACCATGTGGCTGGTGGATGCGAACAGGCCCACCAGCCGGCCCTTGCGGAAGGTCGGCGTGACGAAGGTGAAGTCGTGCAGGTGGCCGGTGCCCTTCCACGGGTCGTTGGTGAAGAACACGTCGCCGTCCTGCATGGTTTCGGCGGGAAACTTCGCCAGGAAGTGGCGCACCGCGCGCGCCATCGCGTTGACGTGGCCGGGCGTGCCGGTGACCGCCTGCGCCAGCATGTTGCCGGCGGCGTCGAACACGCCGGCGGAGACGTCGCCCGCCTCGCGGGTCGAGGTGGAAAACCCGGTGCGGATCAGCGTCGTGGACTGCTCCTCGGTGACCGCGATCAGGCGATCCCACATCACCTGCATCTGGATCAGCGACAGCGAAGCGAGCGTGCGGTCGGTGACGGCCTTCATCGGGTCTCCTTTCTTTCCAGCACCAGGTTGCCGAGCGCATCGACCGCGACGCGAAAGGCCGCGCCCACCAGCGTCGAGGTCTCGTCCTCGGCGATGACCGCCGGGCCATCGAGCACGGTGCCCGGTGCAAGGTCGAAGCGCCAGTATAGGGGGACAGGCACGCGCTCGCCCGAGGCCGGATCGAACATCTGCCGTTCGCCGGCGGGCGTGGCCGCGCGCGCGGCGGGCTGCGGCGGGCGCGGGCTCACCGGCGGCGCCGCGGCGGCGAGGCGCAGCGCCCAGCTCATCACGTCCACGTCCATGCCCGGGATGGTGATGCCGAACACCTTCTCGTACTCCGCCTCGAACAGGCGCTTCAGCAGTGCCGGCGCGTCGGCGCCGAAGGCATCGGCGGGCAGCGCCACCGTGAGGTCGTGTCCCTGGCCGCGGTAGCGCATGTCCGCGGTCCAGGCTTCCACCAGCGCGCCCTGCGCGTCGCCGCGGCGCACGAACGCGGTGGCCTCGTCGCGCATCGCACCGCGCATCGCTGCCACCGCCGGCGCGTCGAACGACGCGTCCAGCGGCGTGTAGCGGGTGCGCACGGTTTCGAACGCCACCGGCGCGAGCAGGAAGCCGACCGCCGAGCCGACGCCGGCGCCGGACGGGATCAGCACGCGATCCATGCCCAGCTTGTCGGCAAGGCGCGCCGCATGCAGCGGCGCCGCGCCGCCGAACGCGATCATGGTGCGGCCGGCGAGTTCCTTGCCGCGCTCCACCGCATGCACGCGCGCGGCGTTCGCCATGTTCTCCTCGACCACCTCGGCGATGCCGAAGGCGCCCTGCTCGGCGGAAAATCCCAGGGCCTTGCCGAGGCCGGCCTCGATCGCGCGCGCCGCGGCCTGCGCATCCAGCCGTATCGTGCCGCCGGCAAAGCGATCCGGATCGATGGCGCCGAGCACCACGTCGGCATCGGTCACCGTGGGCGCCGTGCCGCCGCGGCCGTAGCACGCCGGCCCCGGCTCGGAGCCCGCGCTCTCCGGGCCGACCTGGATGCGCCGCATGGCGTCAGCCTGCGCGATCGAGCCGCCGCCGGCGCCGATCTCGACCATCTCCACCACCGGAATGCGCAGCGGCAGCCCGCTGCCCTTGAGGAAGCGGTACTGGCGCGCCACTTCGAAGGTGCGCGCGTACTGCGGCACGAAGTCGTCGATGAGGCAGATCTTCGCCGTGGTGCCGCCCATGTCGAAGGACAGCACCGCGTCATGGCCGCACTGCTCGGCGAGGCGCGACGCGAGGATCGCGCCGCCGGCCGGTCCGGATTCGACCAGCTTGATCGGGAACTGCCGCGCCGCTTCCAGCGTGCACAACCCGCCCGCGGAGGTAATGAGGAACACCGGGCAGGCGAGGCCGCGCGCCTGCAGCGCCTCGTTCAAGCGCCCGAGGTAGCCCGCCATCACCGGCTGCACGTAGGCGTTCGCCACCGCGGTGGACCAGCGTTCGTACTCGCGGATCTCGGGGCTCACATCCGACGAAAGCGTGATCCACAGTCCCGGCAGCAGCTTCGACAGCACCTCCCGCGCGCGCCGCTCGTGCGCGGGCGCGGCGTACGAATGCAGGAAGCCGATCGCCACCGATTCCACGCCCTCGGCCTCGAGCCGCGGCGCGAGCGCGGCGAGCGCCGCCTCGTCCAGCGGCCGCACCACGTTGCCGCGCGCGTCGACGCGCTCGGGCACCGGCAGTCGCAGCGTGCGCGGCACCAGCGGGGAGGGCTTGTCCATCTGGATGTCGTACTGCTCGAAGCGGTTCTCGAACGCCATCTCGATCGAGTCGCGAAAGCCCTCGGTGACCAGCATCGCGGTGCGCGCGCCCTTCCTTTCGATGATGGCGTTGGTGGCGAGCGTGGTGCCGTGGATCAGCGCGCCGACCTCCTGCGCAGCCACGCCGGCGCGCGCGAGGATGGTCTCGATGCCCGCGAGCACGCCGCGCTCGGGCGCCTGCGGCGTGGTGAGCACCTTGGCGCTGGTGCGCTGCGGCCCGTCGGGCAGCACGCGGTCCAGTGCAAGGTCGGTGAATGTGCCGCCGATGTCGACGGCGAGGCGGATCGTGGCTGTCATCTGGCTCGGCGGGACACGGCGGGACTCTTCGGCGCGGGCGGCCGAAGATAGCACGGCACGATGGCGTTGGAACGCGCGGGTTTGATGCGTGTCAAACTGCCGCCACCATACGGCTGGGAGACTGCGCGCATGACAATCGCCGAGAATTCGCCCGCGAAACACCAAGCCGAAGCCGCAGACAGCGTCGAACTGCAGGTCGACGGCCGTTCCATCCGCGCGCCCGCCGGCGCGCGCCTGATCGATGTCGCCGCCGACGCGGGCATCGCCATTCCCAGCCTGTGCCACCAGCGCGAACTGGTGCCTTCGGGCAACTGCCGCCTGTGCATGGTGGAGATCGACGGTTGGCGCACCGAGGCGCCGGCGTGCACCACGCGCGTCACCGCGGGCATGCGCGTGCGCACCGAGTCGCCGCGCATCGCCGCGTCGCGCCGCTCGGCGCTGGAACTGGTGCTGTCGCGGTATCACGATCCGGACTGGGGCAGGCATGCGCGGCCCGAGAACGAGTTCGAGATGTGGTGCCGCCACTACGATGTGCGCGTGCCGGACACGGTGCGCACGCCCGGCCCCTTGAGCGCCGACCAGGACCCGCATCCGTTCATCCGCGTCGACCTGAACCGCTGCATCCTGTGCACGCGCTGCGTGCGCGCCTGCGGCGAGCTGCAGGCGCGGCACGTCTGGGGCGTGGCCGGCCGCGGCGAGTCCACCACGGTCGTCGCCGGGCTGGGCGCGACGATGCTCGAGTCGCGCTGCGAATCCTGCGGCGCCTGCGCCGCATTCTGTCCCACCGGGGCGATCGAGGATCGCGCCGCCGAACCTGCGGGCACGCCCGATACGCTGGTCACCACCACCTGCGCGTACTGTGGCGTGGGCTGCAGTTTCGACCTCGCGGTGCGCGATGCGCGCGTGGTGCGCGTGGCGTCGAATCCGTATGCGCCGGTGAACGGCATGCACCTGTGCGTGAAGGGGCGCTACGGCTGGGATTTCCTGCACCACGCCGAGCGCCTGACGCGGCCGCTGGTGCGGCGCCAACTGCTGGAGGGGCGCACGCGCGAGGCGGGCGCGCCGCGCGGCGAATGGGTGCCGGTGTCCTGGGACAAGGCGCTGGACCTGGTCGCGGCGAAGCTGGAGTCGGTGCGGCGCGAAAGCGGCGCGGACGCACTGGCCTTCCTCGCTTCTGCCAAGTGCACCAACGAGGAGAACTACCTGATACAGAAGCTGGCGCGGCAGGTGGTGGGCACGCACAACGTCGACCATTGCGCGCGCCTGTGCCATGCATCCACGGTCGCAGGCCTCTTGCTCGCGCTCGGCTCGGGTGCGATGAGCAACACCATGCGCGACGTGGCCGAGGAGGCGAGTGCGATCTTCGTCATCGGTTCCAACACCACCGAGCAGCATCCGGTGTTCGGCACCATGCTGCGCCGGGCGGCCGAGCGGCGCGGCGCGAAGATCGTCGTCGCCGACCCGCGCCGCATCGAGCTGTGCGAGTTCGCGACGCTGCACCTGCAGCACCGCCCGGGCACCGACATCGCGCTGGTGAACGGGCTGTTGCACCTGATCTTCGCCAGCGGCTGGGAGGACCGCGACTTCATCGCCGCGCGCACCGAGGGCGTAGCGGCGCTGAAGGCCCTGGTGCAGGACTACCCGCCCGCGCGCGTGGCGGCGATCACCGGTGTGCCCGAGCGCGACCTGCGCGAGGCAGCGCGGCTGCTGGCGACCGAGAAGCCGATGGCGGTGATCTGGGCGATGGGCATCACGCAGCACACCACCGGCGTGCCCAACGTGCTGGCGCTGGCGAACCTGCAGTTGGCGCTGGGCAACTTCGGCAAACCGGGCGCGGGCGTGAATCCGCTGCGCGGGCAGAACAACGTGCAGGGCGCCTGCGACATGGGGGGATTGCCGAATGTCTATCCCGGCTACCAGGCGGTGGGAGATGCCGCGGCACGCGACAAGTTCGCGAAAGCGTGGGCGCTGTCGGATGGCGGTCCGCTGCAGGGCGAGCGCCCGGGACTCACCGTCACCGAGATGATCGGCGCCGCCGGCGAACGCCGCCTGCGCGCGCTGATGATCGTCGGCGAGAATCCGGCGCTGACCGATCCGGACCTGAACCATGTGCGCGCCGCGCTCGGCGCGGCCGAGTTCGTCGTGCTGCAGGAGATCCTGCCTTCGGCGAGCGCGGAGTTCGCCGACGTGCTGCTGCCGGCGGCGGCCTGGGCCGAGAAGGACGGCACGTTCACCAATACCGAGCGGCGCGTGCAGCGCGTGCGCGAGGCGATCGAGCCGCCCGGAGAGGCGCGGCCGGACTGGGCCATCGTCGCCGACCTGGCGGCGCGGCTGCTGAAACTGCAGGGCCGCGAGCCGCGCGGCCCGCAGGCGGGCTGGCAGTACGCATCGCCGGCGCAGGTGCTGGACGAGATCGGCGCGCTGACGCCTTCCTACGCCGGCATCGACACGCACCGGCTGGACACCGGCGCCGCGCTGCACTGGCCGGTGCCAGCGAAGGACCATGCCGGCACGCCGATCCTGCATCGCGAGAAATTCACCCGCGGCAAGGGCGCCTTCCACGCCGTGGAGCACGTCGAGCCGCGCGAAGCGCCGGACGCGGAATATCCGCTCACGCTCACCACCGGGCGCGTGCTGTATCACTGGCACGGCGGCGAAATGACGCGCCGCTCCGACATCGGCGCGCTGTGCCCCGACGCGGAAGTGGAAATCCACCCTGCGGACGCGCGGCGCATCGGCCTGGACGGCCTCGACCGGCCGATGCTCAGGCTGGTGTCGCGGCGCGGCGAGATGCACGCGAAGGCGTGGGTTACCGATCGCGTGCCCGAAAGCGTGGTGTTCGGCAACTTCCACTTTCCGGCCGAGGGCAACGTCAACAACCTCACCATCCTCGCCGTGGACCCGGTGGCGAAGATCCCCGAGTACAAGGTCTGCGCGGTGCGCGCCGAGCGCGCGTAGCGAAACGCATGGCGCTGCTGCTCGCGGCCGACATCGGCGGCACCAAGGCCAACCTGTGGCTCTACGAGCTGCATGCCGGGCGGCGCGACACGCGCGCCGAGGCGAGCCTGCCAAGCGCGGATTTCGCCGATGCGCAGTCTATGCTGGCGGTGTTCGCGCGCGGCGCGCGCGTGGACGCGGCTGCGGTGGCGATCGCGGCGCCGGTGATAGCCGCACGCGCCGCGCCGCCGAACCTGCCGTGGATCGTGGAGCAGGCGGCGATCGCGGACGCGCTCGGCACGCCGCGCGTCGAGCTGCTGAACGACCTGGCCGCCACCGCGATCGGCATCGACGCGCTGGCGCCGGATCGACTGCACACGCTGAATGCCGGGCAGCATCGCACCGGCCCGGTCGTGCTGATCGCCGCCGGCACCGGCCTGGGCGAAGCCGCGATCATCGACGATGGCGGCCGCCGGATCGTGCTGCCCACCGAAGGCGGGCACGCCGATTTCGCGCC
Source organism: Burkholderiales bacterium (assembly GCA_050248795.1). Taxonomy (GTDB): domain Bacteria; phylum Pseudomonadota; class Gammaproteobacteria; order Burkholderiales; family SG8-39; genus CAZTDU01. The sequence continues at coordinate 18,142 of JBFWRS010000028.1, forward strand.
GGGCAGCGCGGAGGACATCGCGCTGCTGCAGTACCTGTCCGCGCGCCATCCGCACGTGAGCTGGGAGCGCGTGGTATCCGGTCCCGGCCTTGCGGCGATCCATGCGTTCATCCTCGAGCGCGAGCACGGCAGGGATGAAAGGCCCGCCGACCTGCGCGACGAGCAGGGCGATCCCGCCGCCGCGATCACCCGTCTGGCGCTGATCGACAGGGATGCCGCCGCGGTAGCGGCGCTGGACATGTTCGTGCGGCTGTACGGCGCCGAGGCGGGCAACCTGGCGTTGAAGTTCCTCGCCACCGGCGGTGTGTACGTGGCGGGCGGCATCGCGCCGAAGATCCTCGCGCACCTGGATGGCGGGCGCTTCATGCAGGGCTTCGTCGCCAAGGGCAGGCACGCGGACCTGATGGCCGGCATACCGGTGCACGTGGTGCTGGAGCCGAAGACGGCGCTGCTGGGTGCGGCGCGGCGCGCCGAGGCGCTGGCTAGCGCCGCCGCGATTCCGGGCCCGCGGGCGTGAGCAGGGTGCTGTCGGCCTCCTGCATCGGCTGGTGCGTGAATCCCTGCAGCGGCGCGAGCTCCTCGGCATCGCGCGGAATCTCCACCGCGCTGCGCGCGTAGGCGGTCACCAGTTCGGCCAGGGACCGCAACGCGTGCATGTGGATGCGCTCGTGTCCGTGCGACGCGTCGATGCCGAAGGCGATCAGCGCGGTGCGCACGTCGTGCCCGGCCTCGATCGCCGACGCGCTGTCCGAGCGGTAGTAGCGGAACACGTCGCGCTGGAACGCGATGTCGTTGTCGCGGCACAGCCGGATCAGCTTGTGCGTGAGGTGATAGTCGTACGGCCCGGTCTGGTCCGCCATGCCGATGGTGACGCCGAATTCGTCGCTTGCCTGGCCCGGCGCGGTGGTGCCGTTGTCGATGGTGACGAGCGAGGCGACGTCATGCGTCAGCACCGACGAGGCGCCGACGCCGACTTCCTCGGCGATGGAAAAGATGAACAGCGTGTCCACCGGCAACTGCCCGCCGTCGGCCACCAGCGCCTTCATCGCCGCGAGCATCGCCGCGCAGCCGGCCTTGTCGTCGAGGTGGCGCGACACGATGTAGCCGTTGGCGAGGAACTCGCTCCGCGCGTCGATCGCCACCGTGTCGCCGATGGCGATGCCCAGGCGCTCGAGGTCGCGCCGGTTGCGCGCCAGCGCGTCGACGCGCAGTTCCACGTGCGGCCAGCCCACCGGGTGCGTGTCCACCTCCTCGTTGAAGGTGTGGCCCGAGGACTTTAGCGACAGGATGCTGCCGCGGAAGCTGCCGCGCTCGGTGAACACCGTGCAGCGCGCGCCCTCGGCGAAGCGCGACGACCAGTGCCCGATCGGCACCAGTTCCAGGCGCCCGTTGTCCTTCAGGTTCTTCACCTGCGCGCCCAGCGTGTCCAGGTGCGCGATCAGCGCGCGCGCGCCCTTGCTGGCTGCGCCGGGCAGGCGGGCGCGGATCGCGCCGCGGCGCGTCAGCTCGTAGCGCACGCCCAGCGCGTCGAGTTCGTCGCAGGCGAGGCGCACGATGGTGTCGGTGTAGCCCGAGGGGCTCGCGGTATCGAGCAGCCGCCGCAGCACGTCGGCGAGGTAGCCGACGTCGATGCTGAGCCGCGTTGCGGCGCTCATGATGCGCAGGCCGCCTGGCGCGCCGCCGTCGGCATCGACTGCGGAAACAGCAGGTCGACGAAGCGCTCGGCGGTGGGCTGCGGCTCGTGGTTCGCGAGGCCGGGGCGCTCGTTCGCCTCGATGAACCAGTAGTCGGCATGGCGCGGCGAGCGCACCATGAAGTCGATGCCGGTTACCGGCACGTCGAGCGCGCGTGCCGCGCGCACCGCCGCATCGACCAGCGCCGGGTGGACTTCCGCGGTGACGTCGTGGATGGTGCCGCCGGTGTGCAGGTTGGCCGCCTTGCGCACGTTGATCTCGATCCCGCGCGGCAGCACGTCGGCGAGCGCGTAGCCCGCGCCGGCGACGCAGCGCCCGGTTTCCGCATCCAGCGGAATGCGCGACTCGCCGCCGGTGGCGGCGGCGCGGCGCCTGCTCTGGCGCTCGATCAGTTCGCGGATCGTGCACTGGCCGTCGCCGATGACGCGCGCCGGACGCCGGATCGCGGCAGCGACCAGCCGGTAGCCGATCACCACGAGGCGCAGGTCCTCGCCGGCGACGCACTGCTCGACCAGCACGCGGTCGCAATGCGCGCGCGCGCGTTCCACCGCCGCCATCGCATCGGACATGTTGTCCAGGCCCACCGAGACGCCGCGGCCCTGTTCGCCGCGCGTCGGCTTCACCGCGACCGCGCCGTGTCGCGCGAGGAAGCGCTCCAGCGCCTCGCGCGTGTCGTACTCGATCGCCTCCGGCACCCGCACGCCTGCGCGCGCCACCGCGCGCCGCGTTGCCGCCTTGTCGTCGCACAGGCTCATGGCGACCGCGCTGGTGAGCTCCGACAGGCTCTCGCGGCACGCGATCGAGCGCCCGCCGGAGGAGAGCCGGAAGTAGCCGCCCTCGGCGTCGAGCACCTCGACGCCGATGCCGCGCCGGCGCGCCTCGTCGACGATGATGCGCGCGTAGGGATTGAGGTTTTCCTCGGGCGAGGCGCCGACGAAGAGCTTCTCGTTGATCGCGTTCTTGCGCTTCACGGTGAACACCGGCAGCCGAGCGAAGCCGAGCTTCTCGTACAGCTCGATCGCCTGGCGGTTGGTCGCCATCACCGACAGGTCCATGTGCAGCGCGCCGCGCGCCTGGAAGTACTCGGCAAGGCGCCGCACCAGCGTTTCTCCCACCAGCGGGCGGGCTGCCTGCGGGTCTACCGCCAGGCACCACAGCGACGCGCCGCGCTCGGGATCGTCGTAGGCGCGCATGTGATCGACGCCGGTCACCGTGCCGATCACCTGTCCGGTGGCCTCGTCCTCCGCCACCAGGTAGACGATGGTGCGGCTGTCGCGATGGCTGAACATGAATTCCGCAGGCACCGGCACCATGCGGTGCGCGAGGTAGATGCGGTTCACCGCGTCGGCGTCGGCCTGGCTGGTGACCCAGCGCACGACGAAGCCGCGCGGCTCGCGGCGCGCGCCGCGATAGGTGGCCAGGTCGAGGCGGTACGTATGCGACGGGTCGAGGAACAGCGCCTGCGGCGCGGCGGCGAGCACCAGGTGCGGCTCGCGCACCCAGCCGGCGATGTCGCGCCGCTCGGGCCCTTCCTCGGCGAGCGCAGCCGCAAGCGACCCGGCATCGGGGTAGGTCTGCGCGAACAGCAGCCTGCCCCAGCCGCAGTCGAGCGCCATGCGGTGGTCGGGGACGCGTTCGCCGCGCAGGCGGCGGATGCGGTGCGTGAGCGCGCCGCGGCCCTGTTTCCTGCGCGCGCGCGTGGCAATGGTCGATGCCTGCATGTCACACCTCCTGGGTCTGCAGCCAGAGTTCCAGCAGCGCCGCCTGCCACAGCTCGGAGCCCTGCAGCGGCGTGATGTGCGCCTTCGGGTCGGCGAACAAGGTATCGAGGTAGTCGCGCCGGAACAGGCCGCGCTCGCGCGCGGCGCGCGAACCCAGCGCATCGCGCGCGAGTTCGAGGAACGGTCCTTCCAGGTATTTCAGCGCGGGCACCGGAAAGTAGCCCTTGGGGCGGTCGATGACGGCAGCCGGCACCACCTGCCGTGCCACGTCCTTGAGGATGCCCTTGCCGCCGTCGCGCAGCTTGTGGTGCGGCGGGATGCGCGCCGCGAGTTCCACCAGCTCGTGGTCGAGGAAGGGCACGCGCGCTTCCAGCCCGGCGGCCATGGTCATGTTGTCGACGCGCTTCACCGGGTCGTCCACCAGCATCACGGTGGTGTCCAGGTGCAGCGCGCGGTCCACCGGGTCGCTCGCGGCCGCCGCGGCCATGTGCGCGTCTATCATGCCGCGCGCGTGGTCCAGTCCCACGTACTCGGGCGCGACCTGCGCGGCATAGGCGGCGAAGTCGCGATCCATGAACGCGCGCGCATAGTCGCGCACCGGGTCCCCGGAGCCGACCAGCTTCGGGTACCAGTGATAGCCGCCGAAGACTTCGTCAGCGCCCTGGCCGCTCTGCACCACCTTGACGTGGCGCGCGACTTCCTGCGACAGGAGATAGAAGGCGACGTTGTCGTACGACACCATCGGTTCGGACATCGCGCGTACTGTCGCCGGCAGCGCGTCCAGCAGGCGCGAGGATTCGATGAAGATGCGGTGGTGCTCGGTCTCGAAGCGGCTGGCGACGATGTCCGACCAGCGGAATTCGTCGCCGGGTTCGCCGTTGGCGGCCTCGAAGCCGATCGAGAACGTGCGCAGGTCGGCATGCCCGGATTCGGCGAGCAGGCCGGTGATGAGGCTGGAGTCGACGCCGCCCGACAGCAGCACGCCCACCGGCACGTCGGCAATGCGGCGCCGCTCCACCGCGGTGCGCAGCGCCGCGAGCAGTTCCTCGCCCCATTCCTCGCGGCTTTTCTGGATGTCGTCGGCGCTGCGCTCGTAGGACAGCGACCAGTACACGCGTTCGTTCGCCCTGCCGTCGGGCTCTATGGTGCGCACCGTGGCGGGCGCGAGCTTGCGCACGCCGGCGAGTATCGTGCGCGGCGGCGGCACCACCGCGTGGAACGACAGGTAGTGGTTGAGCGCGACGTGGTCGATCGACGTGTCCACGCCGCCTGCGGCCAGCAGCGCGGGCAGCGTCGACGCAAAGCGCAGGCAGTCCTTCGTCTCGGCGTAGTAGAGCGGCTTGATGCCGAGCCGGTCGCGCGCGAGCGTCAGCCGGCCGCTGTCGCGCTCGGCGACCGCGATCGCGAACATGCCCTGGAAGCGCTCCGGCGCGCGCGGTCCCCAGGCGTGGAATGCCTTCAGCACCACTTCGGTGTCGCCGTCGGAGAAGAAGCGGTAGCCGAGCTGCTGCAATTCCGCGCGCAGTTCGCGGTAGTTGTAGATGCAGCCGTTGAAGACCACGCTGAGGCCAAGCGCCGGGTCGTGCATCGGTTGCTCGGCGCGCTCGGTGAGGTCGATGATCTTCAGCCGCCGGTGCGCAAGGCCGGCGCGCCCGCGCACCAGCAGCCCCACGCCGTCGGGGCCGCGGGGCGCCAGGCTCTCGGCCATGGCCGCCAGGGCCGCGGCCGAGGCGGTATCGCTACCGAATTGGATTTCGCCTGCAATTCCACACATATTCAATGCCTTGCGTGATTTCTGCGGGCCAATGATGATAGCGCGATAATGCTTTGATGTCAAATCATTGGACGTGTACGGATTGTGGGAATTCGGCTAGAGTCCGCCTCCGACATGGCAGCGGACCCGCAGACCAGACCGATAGACGCAATGGACGAGGCGGAGCGACGCGCGCTCACCGCCATCCGGCGCATCGTGCACGCGGTGGACCGGCACTCGAAAAGCGTCGAGCGGGCCGCGGGCCTGACCGTGCCGCAGTTCGTCGTGCTCGCGGCGGTGCGCGCGCAGGGCGAGGTGACGAGCGCGAAGCTGTCGGCGGCGGTGAGCCTCAGCCCTGCGACGGTGACGCTGATCCTCGACAACCTCGCGGCGCGCGGCCTGGTCGAGCGCTACCGCAACCTCGAGGACCGGCGCATCGTGCACGCGCGGCTGACGCCGCAGGGCGCCGAGGTGCTCGCGCGCGCGCCGCGCTTCATGGACCAGCGCTTCGCCACGCGCCTTGCCGGCCTCGCGCCCGAGCGACGCGAAGCCATCCTCGCCGCGCTGGAGGAGATGGCCGGGCTGATGGACGCGAGCGCGCCGGCATAGCGCTGGCCGCCGCGTAAACTCCGGCGCTTGCCCGCCACGCCAGACGCCGACGTACGCCTGCGCGCGATCCTGCTGATGATCGCGGCGATGGCGCTGTTCGCGTCCATGGACGCGATCAACAAGACGCTGACGCAGGGCTACGGCGTGCCGCAGATCATGGCGGTGCGCTTCGCGGTGTTCGTCGTCATCGCCTGCCTGATCGCGCGCCGCGGGCCGTGGCTGGTGCTGAAGACGCGCGCGCCGTGGTGGCAGGCGGTGCGCACCTTCGTGCTGCTGGGCGAGATGTTCTGCTTCGTGCTGTCGTTCCGCTACGTGCCGCTCGCCGACGTGCACGCGGTCGCCGCTGCCGCGCCGCTGCTCGCCACCGCGCTGGCGGCGTGGTTCCTGAAGGAGCGCGTGGACGCGGTGGGCTGGGTGCTGGTGGTGGGCGGGCTGGTCGGCGCGGCGCTGGTGGTCGGCCCCGCCTTCGACAGCTTCGGCCCGGCGATGTGGCTGGCGGTGGCCGGCACGGTGCTGTGGGCGCTCTACCAGGTGCTGACGCGCATCGTCGCCGGCCTGGACGACGCCAACATCACGTCGCTGCACACGCCGCTGGTCGGCATCGTGGTGCTTGGTGCGATCGCCATGTTCGACTGGCGATCGCCCGACGCGCTCGGCTGGCTGCTGATGACCGCCGGCGGCGTGCTGGGCGCGCTCGCGCACCTCGCCATGATCCATGCGCTGACGCGGGCGCCGGCAAGCGAACTGCAGCCGTACAACTATTTCCTGCTGGTGTTCGCCACGCTGCTGGGCGCGATCATCTACGGCGACCTGCCGGGCTTCTGGACCTGGTTCGGCGCAGGCATCGTCGTGCTGTGCGGCATTGCGGCGATGCGGCGGCGCTAGCCGCGCGTCGCTATACTCGCGCAGTGACTACCGCCAAGCCGCCGACGCTGGCGATACGGCCCGCGCGGCGCGAGGACTGCCGCGTGCTGCACGCGCTGGTACGCGCGCTTGCCGAGTACGAAAAGCTCGCCCATGTGGCGGTCGGCACCGAGGCCGAGCTGTGCGCGGAACTGTTCGGCGAACGCCCGGTGATCGAGGCGGCGATCGCGTGGGAAGGCGACGCCGCAGTGGGCTTCGCGCTGTGGTTCCACAGCTATTCGACGTTCCTCGCCCGCCGCGGCCTGTGGCTCGAGGACCTGTTCGTCGTGCCCGCAGCGCGCGGCCGCGGCTATGGCAAGGCGCTATTGCGGCACTGCGCGTCGCACGCGGTGGCGCGCGGCTGCGGGCGCTTCGAGTGGAGCGTGCTCGACTGGAACACGCCGTCGATCGATTTCTACCGCGCCGCCGGCGCCGAGGTGCTGCCCGACTGGAAGATCTGCCGCATGACCGGCGCGGCGCTGCAGGCGTTCGCTCAGGCGCGCTGACGCGGCGGGTGCGCACTGATGACGTGGCCGAGCTGCCAGGGCCGCGGCAGCACCGCGTGCGCGGCCTTCACCGCGGCAAGGCGATCGGCGAGCTCCTGCGGCATTGGCGCGGTGCGGCGCGTCGCCATCGACACGTACGCGGACACCGATTCGTAGGACGCGGCGACGTAGCCCTCGCCGGCATGGAACATTTCCTCGAAGAAATGGATCCGCTTGGCGTCGAAGTCGATCAGCCGCGCCTCGAACCTGAGCTCGTCGCCCGCCTTCACCTCGCGCAGGAAGTTGAGGTGGGATTCGAGCGCGAAGGTGCTCGAGGCGTGCCGCTCGCGGAATTCGGGCGTCAGGCCGAGGAACTGGAAGAACGATTCGGCCGCGTTGTCGAAGGCGACATGGTAGTAGCCGACGTTCATGTGGCCGTTGTAGTCGATCCATTCGGCGCGCACGCGCTCGCGCGCGGTCGCGAAGGGCACGGGTATCGAGTCCGGCATGGCTGCAGCATAGCGCAGCCCGGCGTCCGGGGCGGCGAGCCGGCCCACGCGGGGCGCATGCGCCGCCGATATGTGTGTAAGATTTCGCCCGGATCCTTCTGGAGGGGGACAACGATGGCGGAGAAATCTTCCGGCCTCGACAAGCTCGATACGCTGGATACGTTTCCAAAGCTGCTCGAGCATCATGCCAAGGTGCGCCCGGACCTGCCGGCGATGCGCGAGAAGGACCTTGGCATCTGGCAGACCTGGACCTGGCACGCGTTCGCCGAAGAGGTGCGCGCGCTGGCGTGCGGCCTCGCCGCCCAGGGGTTCAAGCGCGGCGACCACCTGGCGATCATCGGCGACAACCGGCCCCGGCTCTACGCCACCGTGTGCGCGGCGCAGGCGCTGGGCGGTATCCCGGTGCCGCTTTACCAGGACGCAGTGGCAGCCGAGATGGCGTTCCCGATCCTGAACGCGGAAATCGAGCACGCGGTGGCCGAGGACCAGGAACAGGTGGACAAGCTGCTCGAGATCATGCCGAAGTGCCCTTCGCTCGCGCACATCTATTACGACGACCCGCGCGGCATGCGCCACTACACGCAGCCCCAGCTGATGCCCTACGAGCGCCTGCTCGAGATCGGCAGGGAATCGTACCGGCGCGATCCGGCATTCCTCGAAACCGAGATCGCGAAGGGATCGGGCGATGACACGGCGGCGATGTTCTTCACCTCCGGGACCACCGGGAACCCCAAGGGCGTGGTGCTGACGCACCATGCGCTGATCGACCGCGCGAAGGCGGCGGCGGAGATGGAGGGCCTGAGCGACCGCGACGTGGTGCTCGCCTACCTGCCGCCGGCGTGGATCGGCCAGAACATCTTTTCCTACGCGCAGCCTTTCGTGACCGGCTACTGCATCTGCTGCCCGGAATCGGCGGAAACCGTGATGAACGACATGCGGGAGATCGGGCCGACGTACTACTTCGCCCCGCCGCGCGTGCTCGAGGCGCTGCTGACGCAGGTGTCGATCCGCATGGAGGACGCAAGTAGCCTGAAGCGCGGCATGTACCGCTACTTCATGGACCTCGCGCAGCGCGTCGGCGGCGCCATCCTCGACGGCAAGCCGGTCGATGCGCTCGACCGCCTGCGTTACCGCATCGGCGACTTCTTCGTCTACGGCCCGCTGCGCAACGTGCTCGGCATGAGCCGGGTGCGCGTCGCCTACACCGCCGGGGAGGCGATAGGCCCGGACCTGTTCCGGTTCTACCGCTCCATCGGCATCAACCTGAAGCAGCTCTACGGCTCCACCGAGACCAGCGTGTTCGTCTGCATCCAGCCCGACGGGCAGGTGAAGTCCGACACCGTCGGCCCGGCGGTGAGGGGCGTGGAACTGAAGTTCACGCCGCAGCGCGAATTGCTCATCCGCTCGCCGGGGCTTTTCAAGGAGTACTACAAGAACCCGCAGGCGACGATGGAGGCGAAGGACGCCGAGGGCTGGTTCCACACCGGCGACGCCGGCTACTTCGACCAGGACGGGCACCTCAAGATCATCGACCGCGTGAAGGACGTGGGCAAGCTCGCCGACGGCACGCTGTTCGCGCCGAAGTACCTGGAGAACAAGCTGAAGTTCTTCCCGTACGTCAAGGAAGCGGTGATGTTCGGCAACGGCCTGGAGCGCGTCTGCGCCTTCGTCAACATCGACATGGAGGCGGTCGGCAACTGGGCCGAGAAGCGCAACCTGCCGTACTCGGGCTACACCGATCTCGCCTCGCGCGACGAGGTGTACGCGCTGGTGCGCGAATGCATCGAGAAGGTCAATGCCGACCTCGCGCAGGAGCCGGAGCTTGCGCGATCCCAGATCCAGCGCTTCCTGATACTGCACAAGGAGCTGGACGCAGACGATGGCGAACTTACGCGCACCAGCAAGGTTCGGCGCGGCGCGATCGCCGAGAAGTACCACGAGCTGGTGGCTGCCCTGTACGATGGCCGCGACATGGTCCACATAGACGCGCAGGTGAAGTACGAGGACGGGCGCACCGGCATGCTGTCGGCAGACCTCAAGGTGCGCGATGCGAGGACCTTCAGCGCGGACCAGGTGAAGAAGGCGGCATGAGCTCGCGCGCGCACCCGATAGGCGACGTCATCCTGTCGGTGGAGAACGTCTCGCTTTCCTTCGGCGGCGTGAAGGCGCTGTCGGACGTGTCCTTCGACGTGCGCGAGCACGAGGTGCGGGCGATCATCGGTCCCAACGGCGCGGGCAAGAGCTCGATGCTGAACGTCATCAACGGCGTCTACCACCCGCAGCAGGGGACGATCCGGTTCCTCGGCCGGACCTACCACGACATGGACCCGCACGAGACCGCGCTGAGCGGAATTGCGCGAACGTTCCAGAACCTGGCGCTGTTCAAGGGCATGTCGGTGCTGGAAAACATCCTTACCGGCCGCAACCTGCGCATGCATTCGAACATCCTGCTGCAGGCGCTGCGATTCGGGCCGGCGCTGAAGGAGGAGATCGAGCACCGCGCGGCAGTCGAGCACATCATCGATTTCCTCGAGATCCAGGCCTACCGCAAGACGCCGGTGGGCCGCCTGCCCTACGGCCTGCAAAAGCGCGTCGACCTGGCGCGCGCGCTGGCGATGGAGCCGCGGGTGCTGCTGCTGGACGAACCCATGGCCGGCATGAACGTCGAGGAAAAGCAGGACATGTGCCGCTTCATCCTCGACGTGAACGACCATTTCGGCACCACCATCGTGCTGATCGAGCACGACATGGGCGTGGTGATGGACATCTCGGACCGCGTCGTCGTGCTCGATTACGGCAGGAAGATCGGCGACGGCAGCCCGGACGAGGTGCGTGCCAACCAGGCGGTCGTCGATGCCTACCTCGGCGTGAGCCACTGATGAAACGCACTCGAGCGTTAGAACCATGAAGAAGAACTGGCCGGTTTTCCTGCTCATCGCGGTGCTCGTCATCGGCCTCGCGCTGCCGCTCGCCACCGGCGCCGCCCCGGTCGGTTTCTACGTCGAGGTGCTGCTCGGCGGCCTGATGACCGGGGTGCTCTATTCGCTGGTGGCGATGGGCTTCGCGCTGATCTTCAAGGCTTCGGGCGTGTTCAACTTCGCGCAGGGCGCGATGGTGCTGTTTGCGGCGCTGGCGGTGGCGCGCCTCGCCGAGCGCATGCCGCTGTGGGCGGCGATCCTCGTCGGCATCGTCATCATGGTCGTGGTCGCCATCCTCGTCGAGCGGCTGGTGCTGCGGCCGCTGGTCAACCAGGAGGGCATCGCGCTGTTCATGGCGACGCTCGGCGTCACCTACTTCTTGGACGGCTTCGGCCAGACGGTCTGGGGCAGCGACATCTACGAGATCAACCTGGGCATACCCAAGGAACCGGTGATGGTGCTGGAGAACGTGTTCCAGGGCGGGATCCTGGTCAACAAGGAGGACTTCGTCGCCGCGCTGGTCGCCGGCGTGCTGGTGGCGGGCCTCGCGCTCTTTTTCCAGAAGACCCCCACCGGCCGCGCGCTGCGCGCGGTGGCCGATGACCACCAGGCGGCGCAGTCGATCGGCATCCCGCTGAACCGCATGTGGGTGATCGTCTGGTCGGTGGCGGGCATCGTCGCCCTGGTTGCCGGCGTGATCTGGGGCTCGCGGCTGGGCGTGCAGTTCTCGATCTCGCTGGTGGCGCTGAAGGCGCTGCCGGTGGTGATCCTCGGCGGCCTCACTTCGGTGACCGGCGCCATCGTCGGCGGCCTGATCATCGGTGTCGGCGAGAAAATGGCCGAGGTGTTCCTCGGCCCGGTCCTGGTGCAGGCGTTCGACCTCGCCGGCGGCGGCATCGAGAACTGGTTCGCCTACGTCCTCGCGCTGCTGTTCCTGCTGGTGCGGCCCGAGGGGCTGTTCGGCGAAAAACACATCGATCGGGTCTAGCCATGTTCTACCGCGAAAACGGGCAGTTCAAATCGAGCTACGCGGCGGACCAGCAGCTGCTGCCCATCCTGCAGGACCGCATGTTCATGTTCGCGATCATCGCGTTCGCGTTCCTGGTCGTGCCCTTCGTCGCCAGCGACTACCTGTTCCTGTCGCTGCTGATCCCGTTCCTGATCCTCGCGCTCGCCGCCATCGGCCTGAACCTGGTGGTCGGCTACTGCGGGCAGATCTCCATCGGCCACGCCGCATTCATGGCGGTGGGGGCGTACGCGGCGTACAACATCGCGCTGCGCATCCCGCAGCTGAACTTCCTCGTGGTGCTGGTGCTGGCGGGGCTGATCGCCGCGGCGGTGGGGATGCTGTTCGGCATTCCGAGCCTGCGCATCAAGGGCCTGTACCTCGCGGTGGCGACGCTGGGCGCGCAGTTCTTCCTCGACTGGCTGTTCGCGCGGGTGAAGTGGTTCACCAACTATGCGCCCTCGGGCTCGGTGTCCACCGCGCCCATCGAGATGTTCGGCTGGAAGATTGACACGCCGGCCGAGAAGTACGTGTTCCTGCTGGCGGTGCTGATCGTGTTCACCGTGCTGGCGCGAAACCTGGTGCGCGGCCACATCGGCCGCACCTGGATGGCGATCCGCGACATGGACGTCGCCGCCGAGGTGATCGGCATCCGGCCGGTGTATGCCAAGCTCTCCGCGTTCGCGGTCAGTTCCTTCTACGTCGGGGTCGCGGGCGCCTTGTGGGGCTTCGTGCACCTGAGCGCCTGGGAGCCGCTGGCGTTCAACCTGACGCTGTCGCTGAACCTCCTGTTCATGATCATCATCGGCGGCATGGGCTCGATCCTTGGCAGCTACTTCGGCGCCGCATTCATCGTCGTGCTGCCGATCCTGCTCAACCAGGCGCCGCAATGGCTCGGCATCCCCGTGTCCACGGCGATGACGTCGCACCTGGAATTCATGATATTCGGCGCCCTGATCGTGTTCTTCCTGATCGTCGAGCCGCACGGGCTGGCCCGCCTGTGGGCGATAGGCAAGGAGAAGCTGAGGCTGTGGCCGTTCCCACACTGATGGAGCGGAGTTATCATGGTGTCAAGTCCGCGGAGGCTCCCGCGGCGAAACCCCTAGGAGGAGGATCGAAATGAAGCTGAAGACCGCAGCAGTCCTGGCAGTCGCCGTGGCATCCGCGCTCGGCGCAGGCGTCGCTCAGGCGCAGGCCAAGGAGCAGTTCTTTCCCGTGCTGTCCTACCGCACCGGGCCGTACGCACCCAACGGGGTGCCTTTCGCCAATGGCTACGTCGACTACCTGAAGCTCGTCAATGCGCGCGACGGCGGCATCAACGGCGTCAGGATCGCGTTCGAGGAGTGCGAGACCGGCTACGCCACCGACCGCGGCGTCGAGTGCTACGAGCGACTGAAGGGCAAGGGGCCGACCGGCGCGACCGCATTCCACCCGCTGTCCACCGGCATCACTTTCGCGCTGACGGACAAGTCCTTCAACGACAAGATCCCAATCATCACGACCGGGTACGGACGCGCGGACTCGGTGGATGGCAGCGTGTTCGGCTGGAACTTCCCGCTCGGCGGCACCTACTGGGATGCAGCGGACATGCTGGTGCAGCACGTCGGCAAGTTGAACGGCGGCGTGGACAAGCTCAAGGGCAAGAAGATCGCCCTCGTCTACCACGACTCGCCCTACGGCAAGGAGCCGATCGCGCTGCTCGAGCAGCGTGCCAAGTTCCACGGCTACCAGTTGCTGCTGCTGCCAGTGACGCACCCCGGCGTGGAGCAGAAAGCCACCTGGCTGCAGATCCGCCAGCAGCGCCCTGACTACGTGTTCCTGTGGGGCTGGGGGGTGATGAACTCCACGGCGATCAAGGAAGCGGTTGCCACCGGCTATCCGCGCGACAAGATGTACGGCGTGTGGTGGTCCGGCGCCGAGCCTGACGTCACCCCGGCCGGGGCAGGCGCCAAGGGGTACAACGCACTGGTGTTCTTTGCGCCTGCCGGCCAGGGCCAGGTGCACAAGGACATGATCAAGTACGTGTACGACAAGGGCCAGGGCTCGGGCAAGAAGACGGAGATCGGCGAGGTGCTGTACAACCGCGGCCTCGCAGCGGCCCTGGTCACCGTCGAGGCGGTCAAGCGCGCCCAGATCCGGTACGGCAAGAAGCCGCTGACGGGCGAGCAGGTGCGCTGGGGACTGGAGAACATGGCGCTGGACGATGCGGCGATCAAGAAGCTCGGCTTCGACGGTTTCATGGTGCCGGTGTCGACCAGTTGCGTGAACCATTCCGGCGAGGCGCAGTCCCGGATCCATACCTGGGACGGCAAGCGCTGGGTGCTCGGCAAGGACGTATACCGTGCCGACAATTCGATCATCACGCCGATGATCCGCGCGTCCGCCGCGAAGTACGCGGCGGAGAAGAAGGTCGCCAAGCGCGACTGCGCGAAGGAAAGCCAGCAGTAGAACGGCCCGCGCCGGCACCGGGACAGACCCGGTGCCGGCGTTCTTGTTTGCGAGGATGCCGCAGATGTCCGCAACTGCCGCAGCACCCGTGATGCTGTCCGTGAACGGCATCGAGGTGATCTACAACCACGTCATTCTGGTGCTGAAGGGCGTGTCCCTCAGCGTCAACGAAGGCAGCATCGTCGCGCTGCTGGGCGCCAATGGCGCCGGCAAGACCACCACCCTGCGCGCGGTCTCCAACCTGCTGAAGGCCGAGCGCGGCGAGGTCACCAAGGGCTACATCGAGTACCTGGGCGAGCGCATCGAGCGCCTCACGCCCTCCGACCTGGTCAAGCGCGGCGTGGTTCAGGTCATGGAAGGCCGCCATTGCTTCGCCCACCTCACGGTCGAGGACAACCTGCTCACCGGGGCGTACACGCGCAGCGGCGCGGAGGCGCGCGACGGCCTGGAGAAGGTCTATACCTATTTCCCGCGCCTGAAGGAACGGCGCGGATCGCTGTCCGGGTACACATCGGGCGGGGAGCAGCAGATGACCGCGATCGGCCGTGCCCTGATGGCGCGCCCGAAGATGATCCTGCTGGATGAACCCTCGATGGGCCTCGCGCCGCAGCTGGTCGAGGAGATCTTCGGCATCGTCAGGGAGCTCAACCAGAAGGAACGCGTGAGCTTCCTGCTCGCCGAGCAGAACACCAACATCGCGCTCCGGTTCGCCGACTACGGCTACATCCTCGAGAATGGCCGCGTGGTGATGGACGGCGAGGGCCGTGCGCTCGCCGAGAACGAGGACGTGAAGGAGTTCTACCTCGGCTTCTCGTCCGGCGGACGCAAGAGCTTCCGCGACGTGAAGTCGTACCGCCGCCGCAAGCGCTGGCTCTGATGCCTTACGACGAACTGGAACGGCGCGGCGCGGCCGAGCGCGAGGCCGCGTTGATGGCGGCACTGCCGGGGCAGGTCGCGCACGCCAAGGCGAACGCGCCCGGCTTCGCGCGCATCCTCGCCGGCGTCGAATCCGCGAAGGTGACGTCCCGCGAGGCGCTTGCGGCCCTGCCGGTGACGCGCAAATCCGACCTTGCCGACTTGCAGAAGGCGTTGCCGCCGCTGGGCGGCCTGAACGCGACGCCGCTGGCGAAGCTCGCCCGCGTTTTCGTGTCTCCCGGCCCGATCTACGAGCCTGAGGGACACGGCCGCGACTGGTGGCGCACCGGGCGCGCGCTGTATGCCGCGGGTTTTCGCGCCGGCGACCTGGTGGTGAACACTTTCGCATACCACTTCACGCCGGCAGGGTCGATGGTCGAGCGCGGTGCGCAGGCGATCGGCTGCACGGTGGTGCCGACCGGCGTCGGCCAGACCGAGATGCAGGTGACCACCATCCGCGACCTCGCTGCGGGCGCGTTCATCGGCACGCCCTCGTTCCTGAAGCTGATCCTGGAGAAGGCCGACGAAATGAAGGCGGACCTTTCCTGCCTCAGGAAGGCGATGCTGGGCGCCGAATACCTGCCGCCGGCGCTGCGCAAGGCCTTCATCGAGCGCGGCATGCGCGTCGCGCAGCTCTACGCCACCGCGGACCTCGGGCTGATCGCCTACGAATCGCTGATGCCGGATGGCAGCGTGAACGACGGCATGATCCTGGACGAAGGCCTGATACTCGAGATCGTGCGCCCGGGAACCGGCGATCCGGTCGCGCCCGGCGAGGTCGGCGAGGTGGTGATCACGACGTTCAATCCGGACTATCCGCTGATCCGCTTCGGCACCGGCGACCTGTCCGCGATCCTGCCGGGCGCCAGCCCCTGCGGGCGCACCAACGTGCGCATCAAGGGCTGGATGGGGCGCGCCGACCAGACGGCGAAGGTGAGGGCGATGTTCGTCACGCCGAAGCAGGTGAACGAGATCGTGCGCCGGCATGCCGAGGTGACGAAGGCGCGCCTGGTGATCGCAGGCGAGACCGGCAACGACAGCATGACGCTCAAGTGCGAGGTGCGGGAACGCCCCGAAGGACTCGTCGAGGCGCTCGTTGCCACGATCCGCGAGGTAACCAAGCTGCGCGGGGAAGTCGAACTTGTTGCGCCCGGCAGCCTGCCGAACGACGGCAAGGTGATCGACGACGCGCGCAAGTACGGCTAGGGGGACTCACCCCGGCCGTCCAATGCCGGACGATGCATTCAGCGCCCCGGGGCCGTCCTGCGGGCCGCTGCGACAGGCAGGTGGTCCAGGCGCCTCATCTCGTCGTTGTGCAGCACCGCGCGGTCGGCGAGGAACGCCTGCGCGAAGTCGATCGCATCGGCGCCCCAGAAGAGCTCGCCGTCGATTTCCAGCGTCGGCACGCCGAACACGCCGCACGCCGCGGCCTGTTCCGTGTTCCGGCGCAGCGTCTCCTTCACCTCCGGCGCCGCGAGCCGGTCTTCGCCAACGCCGAGCGAGCGCGCCAGCGCCGCGAACGCCGCCGGGTCGGCCGCGTCGCCGCCATGCGTCCACAGGGCGTCGAAAATGCGCTGCACGTTCCCGATCGTGGGCCCGGCAGCGATCGCAAGGCGCAGGTGATGCAGCGGATTGAAGGGGTGCGCGGCGGGGTAGCGGAACGGTATGCCCAGGCTCTGCGCCCACCAGTGGCTCCAGCGATACGTGTGGCGCCGCTTGGCGGCGATCTCGGCCGGGCCCTTCTGGCCGTGGTGCTCCAGCAGCGCGGCAAACAGCACCGGCACCGGTTGCACCACCGCGTCCGGCAGCAGCGCGCGCAGGCGGTACAGGCCGATATGGGCGAACGGAGAGACGAAGTCGAAGTACCAGTTCATGGCTTGCTATCCTAGCGTCACGGAGGATTGTGCATGCGATTCACCACGCTGAAGTACGCGCGGACCGGGCGCATCGCGCGCGTCACGCTGAACCGGCCTGCGCGCCTGAATGCGATCGACGACAGGATGCCGGCCGAGATCCGCCGCGCCGTCGAGGCGGCGAACGCAGACGACAAGGTGCACGTCATCGTGCTGTCGGGCGCGGGCCGCGCGTTCTGCGCGGGCTATGACCTGAAGACCTTCGCCGAGGGCCGCGGCAGCAATCGCTGGATCCAGACCCAGCCCTGGGATCCGATGCGCGACTACCGGGGCATGAAGGCGAACACCGACGACTTCTTCGCCATCTGGCGCAGCTACAAGCCGGTGATCTGCAAGGTGCATGGCTACGCGGTCGCCGGCGGCAGCGACATCGCGCTGTGCGCCGACATCGTCTTCATGGCCGAGGACGCGAAAATCGGCTACATGCCGGCGCGGGTCTGGGGCTGCCCGACCACCGCAATGTGGGTGTACCGGCTCGGCGCCGAGAAGGCGAAGCGCATGCTGCTGACCGGCGACACGGTGGACGGCAGGACGGCGAAGGCGATGGGCCTGGTGTACGACGCGGTGCCGGCGGCGAAGCTCGATGCGGCGGTGGAAGCGCTGGCGCAGCGCATGGCGGGCGTGCCGAAGAACCAGCTGATGATGCAGAAGCTGATGATCAACCAGGCCTACGAGAACATGGGACTTGCGAGCACGCAGATGATGGCGACGCTGTTCGACGGCATCACGCGGCATTCGCCCGAGGGCACCTGGTTCAAGGAGCATGCGGAGAAGCACGGCTTTCACGCCGCGGTGAAGTGGCGCGACGGCGGCAGGCCGATCCCGGAAGGGAAGAAGCGCAAGTAAGCACAGGCACCCGCGCGCCTGCCTAATCCCAGGGCAGGTAGACCGCGCCGGCATAGCTGCCGTGCGGCCGCTCGAACGCGAGCAACGCGGACTGGAATCGTCCGTGCACCGGGATGAACACGTAGTCGTCGAAAGTCCTGCCGCGCTCGGCGGCGAAGCGCTCGGCGCGCGCCTCCGCGCCGGGCCAGACCATGGCGATGCGTTCCTTCGAGCGGGCAGCCTTGAACATCTCGGCGACGTGCGCGCCTTCCAGCCTTTCGTAGCGCCCGGTCTGGCGGAACACGCTCGGCAGTCCCTGCAGCTGCACGCGCACCAGCTCGCGCGCGGCCGCAGGGTCGGCAGGCATGCGGATGATCACCAGTGCCGGCCGCTCCTGCGACAGCGCGAGCAGTTCGTCGACCGGCCGCTTGCTGTCCGCCAGGTACTGCTGCGGGATGGGGAAGAACCGCTCGGCGGGCAGCGCAATGTAGGCCGACAGCAGCGGCCGCTCGCGGTACAGCACGCTTACGCCCCAGGCGAGGAAGCCGAGTTGCACGCAGGCGATGATCGCCAGGTCCTGCCGCAGCGTGCGCTTGCCGGGCCTGAACACCACCAGCGTCAGCAGCGGCCCGAGCACGATGTCGACCAGCGCGACGATGCGCGCCACCTGGAAGCCGCCGTCGATCCAGAAGTACGGCGGCGGATACCACAGCACCACGCACGCGGCGATGATGGCGGCGAACAGCGCGGCGCTGATCGACAGGTGGATGCCGAACGCCTTCGCCTTGGCCGCGAGCAGCGCACGTGATGCGGGGCTCATGCCGAGGGGGCTTCGATCTCCCTGCGCCGCTCGGGCAGCAGCGCCATGATGCGCGCGCGCTCGGCATCGTCGAACCGGCTCCACAGCGCGATCTCTTCCAGCGTGCGGTAGCAGCCCGCGCAGACGTCGCGGTCCGGCAGCATCACGCACAGCTTGACGCAGGGCGAGGCGATCACGCGGTCGCGGCGGCGTGTCTGGCCGCGAGCGCGCGGCCCGCCTTCGAAGCGGGCTCGCGGCCCAGCCTGGCGCAGATCCAGCGGCCCGCCTCGGCGACGCGCTCGAGGTCGACGCCGGTGTCGATGCCCAGGCCGTGCAGCATGTAGAGCACATCCTCGGTGGCGACGTTGCCGGAGGCGCCTGCCGCATAGGGACAGCCGCCCAGCCCGGCGACCGAGGCGTCGAAGGTTGCCATGCCCATTTCGAGCGACGCGTAGATATTGGCGAGCGCCTGGCCGTAGGTGTCGTGGTAGTGGCCGGCGAGGCGCTCGATCGGCACGCGGGCGGCGACCGCCTCTACCATCGCCTGTGTGCGGCCAGGCGTGCCGACGCCGATGGTGTCGCCGAGCGACACCTCGTAGCAGCCCATGTCGAACAGTGCCGCCGCGGTTTCGGCCACCTTCGCCGGTTTCACATCGCCCTCGTAGGGGCAGGCGATGACGCAGGAAATGTAGCCGCGCACGCGGATGCTCGCCGCCTGCGCCGCCGCCGCGACCGGACGGAAGCGCGCGAGCGACTCCTCGATCGAGCAGTTGATGTTCTTCCTCGAGAACGCTTCGGACGCGGCGCCAAAGATCGCCACCTCGGTGGCGCCCGCGGCGCGCGCCGCCTCGAAGCCCTTCAGGTTCGGCGTCAGTACCGGGTAGGACACGCCGGGTTTGCGGCGTATGCGCTCCAGCACCTCGGTGTGGTCGGCCATCTGCGGGATCCACTTCGGCGACACGAACGCGGTGGCTTCCACCGCGGGCAGTCCGGCATCGGCGAGGCGGTGGATGAGTTCCAGCTTCACCTCGGTGGGCAGTTCTCCGGGCTCGTTCTGCAGGCCGTCGCGGGGCCCGACCTCGACGATGCGCACCGCGCGCGGCAGCTTCATGCGGCCTCCAGCCTGAGCAGTTCCACGCCTTCGTTCACCTGGTCGCCGGGCGCGAAGAACACTTCGGCGACCTTGCCGTCGCGCGGCGCGGTGATCGTGTGCTCCATTTTCATCGCCTCGAGCACCATCAGCGGCGCGCCGCGCGACACGGTCTGCCCGGGCTTCACCGCGACCGCGATGATCTTGCCCGGCATCGGCGCGACCAGCGAGCCGCCGGCGGTCGCGTCGCCGGCGTCGTGAAGGTCGGCCAGAAGCTGCAGCCGCCAGTGCCGGCCGCCGCTGAACACGTGCCAGGTGTCGCCGTCGCGCACCGCGCCCGCGTTCAGCGCGCGGCCGTCCAGCCGCACCAGCAGCCGGCCGTCGGCCAGCACCTGGCCTTCGAGCGCGTGCTCGCGCCCGCCGACGCACAGGCCGTAGCCGTTGCCGCGGAACTCGACGATTACCTCGTGCTTCGCCTTGCCCTCGGTGAAGCGGAAGCGGTGGTGCGAGCCCTGGTTCAGGCGCCAGCCATCCACGCTGTGCCAGGGCGAATGCGGATCGCCGGACGCGCGCGCGTGCTCGCGCACCGCGCGCTCCTCCAGCATCAGCTCGGCATACGCGGCGACGGCGAGGATCTCGTCGCCGGCGGGCTGCCGCTCCGGGAACATCTCGCCCGCGCAGCGCTCGATCAGCCCGGTGTCCAGGTCGGCCTCCGAGAACGCCTTGCTCGCCGCGATGCGGCCGAGGAACTCCACGTTCGAAGTGACGCCGACGATCTCGTAGTCCGCGAGCGCGCGCCGCAGCCTCGCCAGCGCGAGCTCGCGCGTCTCTCCCCAGCAGATGAGCTTCGCGATCATCGGGTCGTAGAACTGGGTGATGGCATCGCCCTCGCGAACGCCCGAGTCGATGCGTACCGGGGCGTCGCCCGGGTGGAACGCGATGCCCTGCGGCGCGCGCAGCCGCCGCAGCCTGCCGGTGGAAGGCAGGAACTTCCGGTCCGGGTTCTCGGCGTAGATGCGCGCCTCGATGGCGTGGCCGCGCAGCGGCACTTCGTCCTGCGTCAGCGGCAGCCTGCCGCCCGCGGCGATGCGCAACTGCCACTGCACCAGGTCCAGGCCGGTGATCATCTCGGTCACCGGGTGTTCAACCTGCAGGCGGGTGTTCATCTCCATGAAGTAGAAGCGGCCGTCCTGCTCTACGATGAACTCCACCGTGCCGGCGCCGACGTAGCCGATCGCCATCGCCGCGGCGACCGCCGCATCTCCCATGCGCTTCCTGCGCTGCGGCGTCATGCCGGGCGCGGGCGCCTCCTCCAGCACCTTCTGGTGGCGGCGCTGCACCGAGCAGTCGCGCTCGTGCAGGTGGATCACGTTGCCGTGCGCATCGCCGAACACCTGGATTTCGATATGGCGCGGCCGGTCGAGGTAGCGCTCGATCAGCACGCGGTCGTCGCCGAAGGCAGACTTTGCCTCGCGCTGCGCGCCGGCGAGCGCGTTGGCGAATTCCCCCGCCTTCGTCACGATGCGCATGCCCTTGCCGCCGCCGCCGGCCGAGGCCTTGATCAGTACCGGGTAGCCGATCTTCGCGGCTTCCGCGGCGAGGAAGTCCGGATCCTGGTTGTCGCCGTGGTAGCCGGGCACCAGCGGCACGCCGGCCTTCTCCATCAGTGCCTTGGCCGCGGACTTGTCGCCCATCGCGGCGATTGCCGCGGGCGTCGGGCCGACGAAGACGATGCCGGCCTTGCCGCAGGCGGCGGCGAACTCCTCGTTCTCGGACAGGAAGCCGTAGCCTGGATGGATGGCCTGCGCGCCGGCTTCCTCTGCCGCGGCAAGGATCGCGGCGATGTTCAGGTAGCTCTCGCGCGGCGCGGCAGGCCCGATGTGCCGCGACTCGTCCGCCATCGCCACGTGCAGCGCGTGGCGGTCGGCGTCCGAATACACCGCCACCGTCGATATGCCCAGTGCGCGCGCGCCGGCGATGACGCGGCAGGCGATTTCGCCCCGGTTGGCGACGAGGAGCTTGCGGAACACGCTAGCGCTTCCGCTTCGCCGACGCGCCTGCGCCGGTGACGTCGAGCCATGCCGGTTTGCGCCGTTCGAGGAAGGCCGCGATGCCCTCGCGGCCCTCCTTCGACGTGCGGATCCCGGCGATGCGCCGCGCGGTGTCGTCGATGAGCGCCTTGCTGACCGGGCCGCCGCGCGACACCGCCGCAACCAGGTCCTTGATCTTCGCCACCGCCTGGGGTCCGCCCTCGATCAAATGCGTGCACAGCTCTTTCACCCTGGCATCCAGCTCGTGCGGCGCAACGAGTTCGCTCAGCAGGCCGATGCGGAACGCCTCCGCCGCGCTGAAGCGCTCGGCGGTGAGGAAATAGCGGCGTGCGGCGCGCTCGCCCATCGCGCGCACGACGTAGGGGCTGATCGTCGCAGGCGACAGACCGAGCTTCGCTTCCGACAGGCAGAACTGCGCCTCTGGCACGCCGATCGCCATGTCGCAGGCGGCGACCAGGCCCATGCCGCCGGCGAACACGTGGCCGTGCACGCGCGCGATGGTGGGCTTGGAGAGCCGGTCCAGCGTCCGCAGCATCGCTGCCAGCGCGCGCGCGTCCGCCAGGTTCTGCGCGCGGGTGTACTTCGACATGCGCTTCATCCAGTTCAGGTCCGCGCCGGCGCAGAACACCTGGCCGGCACCGGCGAGGACGACGACCCGCACCGTGCGGTCGGCATCCAGCGACTTCAGTGCCTTCGTCAGCGCCGCGATCAATGCCTCGTCGAATGCGTTGCGGATCTCCGGCCGGTTCAGGGTCACCGTGCCGACGCCGTTCGCGCGCTCGACCACCAGGTTGCCGTGCATGGAAGTTTCCCGATTCACGATGGCACTACATGCGGAAGACACCGAAGCGGGTGTCCTCGATGGGGGCATTCAGCGAAGCCGACATGGCAAGGCCAAGCAGGCGCCGCATGTCGGCCGGATCGACGACGCCGTCGTCCCACAGCCTGGCGCTGGCGTAGTAGGGGTGGCCCTGGCGCTCGTACTGCGCGCGGATCGGGTCCTTGAACTTCTCCTCGTCCTCCTTCGACCAGCTGCCGCCCTTCGCCTCGATGCCGTCGCGGCGCACCGTGGCCAGCACGCTTGCGGCCTGCTCGCCGCCGAGCACCGAGATGCGCGCATTCGGCCACATCCACAGGAACCTGGGCGAATAGGCGCGCCCGCACATGCCGTAGTTTCCCGCGCCATACGAGCCGCCGATGATGGCGGTGAATTTCGGCACGCGTGCGGTCGCGACCGCGGTCACCATCTTCGCGCCGTCCTTGGCGATGCCGCCGGCCTCGTACTTGCGGCCCACCATGTAGCCGGTGATGTTCTGCAGGAACAGCAGCGGAATGCCGCGCTGGCAGGCGAGTTCGATGAAGTGAGCCGCCTTCAGCGAGGATTCCGAGAACAGCACGCCGTTGTTGGCGAGTATCGCCACCGGGTAGCCGTGCAGGTGTGCGAATCCGGTGACGATGGTGCTGCCATAGTTCGCCTTGAACTCGTCCATTTCCGAGCCGTCGACGATGCGCGCGATGATCTCGCGCACGTCATAGGGCTTGCGCGGCTCGGCCGGGATGACGCCGTAGATCTCCTCGGCGGGATAGAGCGGATCGCGCGGCGTGCGCACGTCCAGCGACACGTTCTTTCGCGTGTTCAGGTTGCCGACGATGCGGCGCAGGATGGCGAGCGCATGCTCGTCGTTCAGCGCGTAATGGTCCGATACGCCCGAGATGCGCGTGTGCACGTCCGCGCCGCCGAGGTCTTCCGGCGTGACGATCTCTCCGGTGGCCGCCTTCACGATCGGCGGCCCGCCGAGGAATATCGTGCCCTGGCCCTTGACGATGATCGACTCGTCGGACATCGCCGGCACGTAGGCGCCGCCGGCGGTGCACGAGCCCATCACGCAGGCGATCTGCGGAATGCCCTGCGCGGACAGGTTCGCCTGGTTGTAGAAAATGCGACCGAAGTGTTCGCGATCGGGAAACACCTCGTCCTGGTTCGGCAGGTTGGCGCCGCCCGAATCGACCAGGTATATGCAGGGCAGCCGGTTCTGCGCCGCGATCTCCTGCATGCGCAGGTGCTTCTTCACCGTCATCGGGAAATAGGTGCCGCCCTTCACCGTGGCGTCGTTGGCGACGATCGCGCACTCGCGGCCGGCGATGCGGCCGATGCCGGTGATGATGCCGGCGCCCGGGGCTTCGTCGCCGTACATGCCGTGCGCGGCGAGCTGGCCGACCTCGAGGAAGGGCGAGCCCGGGTCGAGCAGCGTCCGCACGCGCTCGCGCGGCAGCAGCTTGCCGCGCCCGGTATGGCGATTGCGCGACGCCTCGTCGCCGCCCAGCGCAACGCGCGCAACCTGCGCGCGCAGGTCGGCGACCAGCGCGCGCATGCGCTCCGCGTTCCGCTTGAACTCCTCGGAACGGACGTTCAGGTGCGACTTGAGTACCGGCATCAGGCCTTCTTCGGCCGCTCGGCGCTGGGGCGGCCGGCTTTCTTCCAAGGGCTGAAGCCGCCCTCGAGGTGATAGACGTTCTGCACGCCCATCTCCTCCAGCGTCGCCGCCGACAGCACCGCGCGCCAGTCCGCGGCGCAGTACAGGATCAGTGTCCGGCCCTCGGCGAACACCGGCTTGTAGTACGGGCTTTCCGGATCGACCCAGAATTCCAGCATGCCGCGCGGCGCGTGGAAGGCGCCTGGAATCATGCCGTCGCGCTCGAGTTCGCGCACGTCGCGCAGGTCGACGAACAGCGTGTTCTCGTCGCCGAGCTTCGCTTCGGCCGCATCGGGCGAGATGCCGTGCGACTTCGCTTCGGCTTCCGCGATCAGCTGCTTGATGCCCTTCTTCAGCGCCATGTCAGAATCCCCCGGTGGCGAGCCACTTCTCGACCTGGTCGAGGCGGTCGGCGCCCCAGAACGGCTCGCCGTCGACGATGATGAAGGGCGAACCGCAGACGCCGCGCGCAAGCGCCACATCGACCTCGGCTTTCACTTTCTCCTTCACTGCCGCGTCGTTGATGCCCGCGCTCATCTCGTCGGCGTTCAGTCCGAGCGACTGCGCGACTCTGGCCAGGCCTGCGGCATCCGAGATGTTCACGTCGTCGACGAAGTAGGCCTTGTACAGCGCCTTGGCGAACGCAACTGCCTTCGCCGGGTCCTTGCCCTGCAGCCAGTAGAACGCGCGCACCGCGGACATGGTGCCGATCGGAAAGACGCCCGGCGTGCGGTATGGCACGCCGAGGAAGCGCGCCGAGCGCGGGAAGTCCTTGCTCGCGTAGTCGCCCTTCAGCGGCAGCGTGGGCATCGGCGCGCCGCCGGTGGTCTTGAAGATGATGCCCAGCAGCACCGGCCGCCAGTTCACCGTGCGGCCGTGCTTCGCCGCCAGGGACTCGATCTTCGTCGACGCGAAGTAGCCATAGGGCGATGAGAAATCGAAATAGAAATCGATGGATGCCGCCATGCTTTCTCCTCAGGAATTTCCGGCCTCGAGGCCGCGTCCGATCAGCAGCCGCTGGATGTCGCTTGCGCCTTCGTAGATCTTGCACACACGCACGTCGCGCCACAGGCGCTCGACCGGAAAGTCTGCCACGTAGCCGTAACCGCCGTGCACCTGGATCGCATCCGAACACACCTTCTCGGCCATCTCGGAGGCAAAGAGCTTTGCCATCGACGCTTCGCGCAGGCAGGGTTCGCCGGCGTCGCGCAGCCGTGCTGCGTGCAGGTAGAGTTGCCGCGCCGCCTCGACCTGCGTCGCCATGTCTGCGAGCCGGAAGCTCACCGCCTGGTGCTCGGCGAGCGCGCGGCCGAAGCTCCTGCGCTCGTTGGCGTACGCTACTGCCGCGCCGAGCGCCGCGCGGGCGATGCCGGTGGCCTGCGCGGCGATGTTGATGCGGCCCGACTCCAGGTTGGCGAGCGCGATGCGGTAGCCCAGGCCTTCGCCAGCGAGCAGGTTGCGCGCCGGCACGCGGCAATCTTCCAGCACGATCTGCGCGGTGTCCGAGGCGCGCTGTCCGGTCTTGTCCTCGAGCCGCGCGACGACGTACCCCCTGGCATCCGTGGGCACGACGAAGGCGCTGATGCCCTTCTTTCCGGCCGCCTTGTCGGTGACCGCGAAGACGATGGCGATGTCCGCGGTCTTCCCGGAGGTGATGAACTGCTTCACGCCGTTCAGCACGTAGCCCTCGCCGTCGCGCACCGCCTGCGTCGTGATCGCGCTCGCATCCGAGCCGGCGTGCGGCTCGGTGAGCGCGAACGCGCCGAGCCTGTCGCCGCGCGCCACCGGCGCGAGCCATGCTTCCTTCTGCGCGTCGTCCGCGAAGCCGGCGAGGATGCCGGCGACGAGGTTGTTCACCGCGATGATGGTGCCGGTGGCGCCGTCGCCAGCCGAGATCTCCTCGCAGGCGATGGCAAGCGCGGAGGCGTCCATGCCGGCGCCGCCCCAGCGCTCGGGGATCGCGACGCCGAACAGGCCCATCGCCGCGGCTTCGCGCAGTTCCTCGCGCGGGAAGTGCTTGTCGCGGTCCCAGCGCGGCGCGTTCGGCCACAGCTTCTCGCGCGCGAAACGTCGCACGGCCTCGCG
Organism: Burkholderiales bacterium; assembly: GCA_050248795.1. Taxonomy (GTDB): domain Bacteria; phylum Pseudomonadota; class Gammaproteobacteria; order Burkholderiales; family SG8-39; genus CAZTDU01. Next base: position 44,340 of record JBFWRS010000028.1, read on the forward strand.
CAGCATGTGGTGCGGATCGTCGCGCTTCATGTCAGGCCGGCTGCACGTAGGTCACGGTGTGGTGCGAAAACAGGTGCCCGTCCTTGTCGTGGCATTCGGCGACGCCATAGAAGCGCCTGCGGCCGGAGCGCAAGATGCGTCCGGTGCAGTACACCGGCTGGTTCACCGCAGGGCGCAGGAACGCGGTGTTGAGGTCGGAAGTCAGCGCGTCGAAGGACATGCCGTAGCGCGCCTTGATGGCCAGCCAGATGGCCACGTCCGCCGCCGCCATCAGCGCGGGCCCGTTGATGATCTTTCCAGGCCGCAGCAGCTCTGCGCGCAGCGGCAGCAGCACGGTGCAGGCGCCGTCGCCCACCGAGACGACGCGGAATTTCCACGGGCGCAGGAACTTCTCGGTGTCGAGCAGGCGCTGCAGCGCGACCTTGCCTGCCTTCGGCTTGGCCATGCGCTAGGCCAGCTCGATCGCCATCGCGGTGGCTTCGCCGCCGCCGATGCACAGCGTGGCCACGCCGCGCCTGCCGCCGGTCTTCCTCAGCGCGCCGATCAGCGTGACGAGGATGCGCGCGCCCGAGGCGCCGATCGGGTGCCCGAGCGCGCAGGCGCCGCCGTGTATGTTCACTTTCTCGTGCGCGAGGCCGTGTTCCCGCATCGCCGCCATGGTGACGACGGCGAACGCCTCGTTTATCTCGTACAGGTCCACGTCCTGCGCCGACCAGCCCGTGACGGCGAAGAGCTTGCGCAATGCGCCCACCGGCGCGGTGCTGAACCACGCCGGTTCCTGCGCGTGCGTGGCGTGCGCCGCGATCACGGCGAGCGGGGCGAGGCCGCGCTTTTCGGCGACCGAGCGGCGCATCAGCACCAGCGCCGCGGCGCCATCCGAAATCGAGCTGGAATTGGCCGCGGTCACCGTGCCGTCCTTGCGGAACGCGGGCTTCAGCGTCGGGATCTTCTCCATGTTGGCCTTGAAGGGCTGCTCGTCGGTTTCGACGAATCTCTCGTCCTTGCCCGCCTTCAGCGCCACCGGCACCGTTTCCCACGCGAACCAGCCTTTCGTGTTCGCCGCCTGCGCGCGCTCGAGCGAAGCGATGGCGAAGTTGTCCTGCTCTGCGCGCGTGAAGCCGTACTTCTGCGCGCAGTCCTCGGCGAAGGTGCCCATCAGCCGGCCCTTGTCGTAGGCATCCTCGAGGCCGTCGAAGAACATGTGGTCGATCACCTGCGCGTGCCCCATGCGCAGGCCGGCGCGCGCCTTCGGCAGCAGGTAGGGCGCGTTGCTCATCGATTCCATGCCGCCGGCGACGATGAGCTCGGCGCTGCCGGCCTGCAGCAGGTCGTGCGCGAACATCGCCGCCTTCATGCCCGAGCCGCACATCTTGTTCACCGTGGTGCAGCCCGCCGCCAGCGGCAGCCCGGCGCCGAGCGAGGCCTGGCGCGCCGGCGCCTGCCCCTGGCCCGCCGGAAGCACGCAGCCCATGATCACCTCCTGCACGTCCTCGGGGCGCAGCTTCGCACGCTCCACCGCGGCGCGGATCGCCGCGGCGCCGAGCTCGGGCGCTGCAAACCCCTTCAGCTCCCCCTGAAACCCGCCCATTGGCGTGCGTGCGGCGGAAACGATGACGATCGGATCGCTATGCATGCTTGCCTCCCCTGAAAGTTGTTACCGCGTTTCCGCGAACAGCTCGCGGCCGATCAGCCAGCGGCGGATCTCGGAGGTGCCGGCGCCGATCTCGTAGAGCTTGGCGTCGCGCCACAGCCGCCCGGTGGGCGTCTCGTTGATGTAGCCCATGCCGCCCAGCGACTGGATCGCCTCACCCGCCATCCAGGTCGCCTTCTCGGCGGCATAGAGGATGGCGCCGGCGGCGTCCTTGCGCGTGGTTTCGCCGCGGTCCAGCGCCTGCGCGACCGCGTAGACGTAGGCACGGCAGGCCGAGAAGGTCGCGTACATGTCGGCGAGCTTGCCCTGCATGAGCTGGAACTCGCCGATCGGCTGGCCGAACTGCTTGCGCTCGTGCACGTACGGGAGCACGACATCGAAGCACGCCGCCATGATGCCCAGAGGGCCGCCCGCCAGCACCGCGCGCTCGTAGTCCAGCCCGCTCATCAGCACGTTGACGCCGCGGCCTTCGCCGCCGAGCACTTTCCCGGCCGGGATCTCGCAGTCGCGGAACACCAGCTCGCAGGTGTTCGAGCCGCGCATGCCCAGCTTGTCCAGCTTCTGCGCGGTACTGAAACCCTTCATGCCCTTTTCGACGATGAAGGCGGTGATGCCGCGCGGGCCGGCGTTCGAATCGGTCTTCGCGTAGACGACGAGCACGTCCGCGTCCGGCCCGTTGGTGATCCACATCTTGTTGCCGTTCAGCAGGTAGCGATCGCCGCGCAGCTCCGCGCGCAGGCGCATGCCGACCACGTCCGAT
>JBFWRS010000029.1:0-46376 GCA_050248795.1 Burkholderiales bacterium
TCGGCATCTGGATCGGCTTCCAGGCGCTGATCAGCATGGGCGTCAACATGGGGCTGCTGCCGACCAAGGGGCTGACGCTGCCGCTGATGAGTTTCGGCGGCTCGGGCCTGCTCGCCAACTGCGTGGCGCTGGCGATACTGCTGCGCATCGATTGGGAGCTCAGGCAGCGCACCCGGGGGCTGCCGGCATGAGGACCGTGCTGATCATGGCCGGCGGCACCGGCGGCCATGTGTTCCCGGGCCTGGCGGTCGCGGAGGTGCTGCGCCGGAGCGGCTGGCGCGTCATCTGGATGGGCGCGAAGAGCGGCATGGAGGCGCGCATCGTCCCGGCGCACGGCTACGACATGGCCTGGATCCGCATGGCGGGCGTGCGCGGCAAGGGCCTGCTGACAAAGCTGCTGCTGCCGCTGAACCTGGTCTACGCGTTCTGGCAGAGCGCGCGCGCGATCTTCGCGCTGCGCCCCGACGTCGTGCTCGGCATGGGCGGCTACGTAGCGTTCCCCGGCGGCATGATGGCGTCGCTGCTCGCCCGCCCGCTCGCGATCCACGAGCAGAACTCGGTCGCCGGGCTGACCAACAAGGTGCTGGCCGGTGTCGCCGACCGCGTGTTCGTGGCATTTCCGGGGGCGCTGAAGAACGGCGAATGGTGCGGCAATCCGGTGCGCCAGGACATTGCCGCGATGCCCGCGCCGCGCGAGCGCTACGCCGCGCGCAGCGGCCCGCTGCGGCTGCTGGTGGTCGGTGGCAGCCTCGGCGCGCAGGCACTGAACGACGTGGTGCCCAAGGCGCTGGCGCAGCTCGCGCCGGCCGAACGGCCGCTGGTGGTGCACCAGGCGGGCGAGAAGCACATCGATGCGCTGCGCGCGAACTACGCGGCGGCCGGCGTGACGGGCGAGTGCGTGCCCTTCATCGACGACATCGCCGCGCGCTATGCCGAGGCCGACGTTGTCATCTGCCGGGCAGGGGCGACCACCATCGCGGAGCTGTCCGCCGGCGGCATCGCAGGCGTGCTGGTGCCGTTTCCGCATGCGGTGGACGATCACCAGACCGCGAACGCGCGGTTCCTCGCCGACCGGGGCGCGGCGATCCTGCTGCCGCAAGGCGAACTTACGCCGCAGCGCCTCGCGATCCTGCTTGGCTCGCTCGAGCGCGCGAGGCTGCTCGACATGGCACTGAAAGCGCGCGAACTCGGCAAGCCGGAGGCCGCGCGCTTCGTCGCCGAACAGTGCATGCAGATGGCAGGGGCCGCCGCATGAAGCACAAGGTGCGGCGCATCCATTTCGTCGGCATCGGCGGCTCCGGCATGAGCGGCATTGCCGAGGTGCTGTGCAATCTCGGCTACCAGGTGAGCGGCTCGGATCTCGCCGAGAACGCCGCGACGCGTCGCCTGAAGCAGGCAGGCGCACGCGTTGCGCTTGCGCATACGGCGGAGAACGTGTCCGGCGCGGATGCAGTGGTCGTTTCCAGCGCCGTGCGCGGCGACAACCCGGAGGTGCTTGCCGCGCGCGCGAAGCGCATTCCGGTGGTGCCGCGCGCACTGATGCTCGCCGAGCTGATGCGCCTGAAGCGCGGCGTCGCGATCGCCGGCACGCACGGCAAGACGACGACCACCAGCCTGGTGGCGAGCGTGCTTGCCGAGGGCGGCCTGGACCCTACCTTCGTGATCGGCGGTCGCCTGAACGCGGCGGGCTCCAACGCCAGGCTCGGCACCGGCGAATTCATCGTCGTCGAGGCGGACGAGTCCGACGCCTCGTTCCTGCACCTGCAACCCGTGGTCGCGGTTGTCACCAACATCGATGCCGACCACATGGAGACCTACCAGCACGATTTCGCGCGACTGAAGCAGTCGTTCGTGCAGTTCCTGCAGAACCTTCCCTTCTACGGCAGCGCCGTGCTGTGCATCGACGACGCGAACGTGCGCGAGATCCAGCCCTTCGTGTCCAAGCCCGTGGTCACCTACGGGCTGCGCGCCGATGCGATGGTCCGCGCCGAGCGCGTCGTGCACGACCGCGGCGTGATGCGCTTCACCGCGCTGCGCGAGCGTGCCGCGCCGCTGCCGGTGACGCTCAACCTGCCGGGTGCGCACAACGTGCAGAACGCGCTGGCGGCGATCGCGGTGGCGGGAGAGCTCGGCATCGACGACGCGGCGATCCAGAAGGCGCTGGGCGAATTCCACGGCGTCGGCCGGCGCTTCCAGCGCTACGGCGACATCGCGCTCGACGCGCGCGGGACGTTCACGCTGGTGGACGACTACGGCCATCACCCGGCCGAGATGGCGGCGACGCTCGCCGCGGCGCGCGGTGCATTCCCGGGCAGGCGCGTGGTGCTCGCGTTCCAGCCGCACCGGTACACCCGAACGCGGGACCTGTTCGAGGACTTCGTCGCCGTGCTCTCGACCGCCGACGCGCTGCTGCTTGCGGAGGTGTACGCAGCCGGCGAGCAGCCCATCGTCGCTGCCGACGGCCGCTCGCTCGCCCGCGCGGTGCGCGTCGCCGGCAAGGTCGAGCCGGTGTTCGTCGAGGAGATCGCCGACATGCCGGAAGCGATCCTGCGCACCGCCAGCGACGGCGACGTGGTGCTGACCATGGGAGCCGGATCCATCGGCAGCGTGGCACCCGCCCTGGCCACGGGCACGAAGGCGACACAGGCGCGATGAACATGTCCGAACCGATGCGCTTCGAGGGTCTGCGCGGCGCGCTGAGGCGCAACGAGCCGATGGCCGGGCACGTGAGCTGGCGCGCGGGGGGTGCGGCGGACCGGTATTACATGCCGGCGGACACCGACGACCTCGCGGCGTTCCTGCGGCAGTTGCCGGCGGACGAGCGCGTGCTGTTCCTCGGCCTCGGGTCGAACCTGCTGGTGCGTGACGGCGGCTTTCGCGGCACCGTCATCCAGTCCTGGTCGCCGGCCGCGCAGCCGGCGCTCGTCGACGGCCGCGTCTACGCGGCTGCGGGCGTCGCGAATCCGCGCGTCGCCCGCTTCGCCGCAGCGCACGGCCTCGAAGGCGCGGAGTTCCTCGCCAGCATTCCGGGCACGGTCGGCGGCGCGCTGGCGATGAACGCGGGCTGTTACGGCTCCGAGTGCTGGGACATCGTCGATCGCGTGGTGACGATAGACCGCGGCGGCCAGTTGCGCGAGCGGCGCAAGTCCGAGTTCGTGATCCGGTATCGTCACTGCGAGCTCGAGCGCGCGGACCGGATCGGCGAGCGCGAATGGTTCGCCGCGGCGTACTTCGCGCTGGCGCGCGGGGACGTCGAGGCGTCGCGGCGCCGGATCGGGGAGATGCGCGCGCGGCGCATCGCTTCGCAGCCGCTCGACCTGCCCAACGCGGGCAGCGTGTTCCGCAACCCGCCCGGCGACCATGCTGCGCGCCTGATCGAATCCTGCGGCCTCAAGGGCGCACTGCGGGGAGGGGCGAGCGTATCGGTCAAGCACGCGAACTTCATCGTCAATGCCGCGCACAACGCGAGCGCGGCGGACATCGAGGCGCTGATCGAATCGGTGCGGGCGACGGTGCTCGAGCGAACCGGTGTGGACCTGCAGCCCGAGGTGCGGATCGTGGGAGAGCCCGCCGCATGAGCGCTTTCGGCAAGGTCGCGGTGCTGCTGGGCGGCAGGTCCGCCGAGCGCGAGATCTCGCTGCTGAGCGGGCAGGGCGTGCTAGCGGCACTGCGCTCGAAGGGTGTGGACGCGCATGCGTTCGATCCGGCCGAGCGGGAGCTCGCGGAACTCAGGCGCGACGGATTCGCGCGCTGCTTCATCGCGCTGCATGGCCGCGGCGGCGAGGACGGCACATTGCAGGGCGCCCTCGAGTGGCTCGGCATCCCGTATACGGGCAGCGGCGTGCTCGGCTCCGCGATCGGCATGGACAAGTGGCGCACCAAGATGGTCTGGCTGGCCAACGGATTGCCTACGCCGCGCTATCGCGTGCTGTCGGCGGACGACGACTGGGACGAGGTCGCGCGGGACCTCGGGCTGCCGCTCATCGTCAAGCCGGCAAACGAGGGCTCCACGCTCGGGCTGACCCGCGTCGCCGACGCAGGCGGGCTGCCGGCGGCCTATGAGCTTGCCGCCAGGAAGTTCCGCGACATCGCGCTGGCGGAGGCGTTCATCAACGGCCCGGAGTTCACGGCGAGCATCCTCGGCGATACCGCGCTGCCGCTGATCCGCATCGAGGCGCCCGGCGGCAACTACGACTACCAGCACAAGTACTTTACCGACGACACGAAGTACCACTGTCCCTGCGGGCTGCCGCCGGCGCAGGAGGCGGAACTGCGCTCGCTCGCGTTGCGCGCCTTCCACCTGGCCGGCTGCACCGGCTGGGGACGCATAGACCTGATGCTCGACCGCGCGGGAAATCCGTCGCTGCTGGAAGTGAATACTTCGCCCGGCATGACCAGCCATTCGCTGGTGCCGATGGCGGCGCGTGCGACCGGCATCAGCTACGAAGACCTCTGCCTGCGAATCCTGGAGGGCGCGCATGTGGGATAACCCGCGCCTGCTGAACGGGCTGGCGGGCTTCCTCACCGCGCTCGGCGTCATGGCGCTGGTGGCCGGTGGCATCCACCTCGTGCTGCAGTCGCCGCTGTTCCCGCTGCGCGAAGTGACGGTCGGCGGCGACATGGTGCGCACTGGCCGCAGCGACGTCGAGCGCGCCATGGCGTCGCGCATCACCGGAAACTTCTTCGCCGCGGACCTCGGCACGATCCGCGCGGCGCTCGAGCAGTTGCCGTGGGTGCGGCGCGTGGAAGTGCGGCGCGCGTGGCCCGACCGCATCGAGGTGGTGCTGGAGGAGCACGTGGCGCTCGCACGCTGGGGAACCGCTGGCCTGGTGAACACCCACGGCGAGCGTTTCGACGCCGTGAGCGAGGCGGCATTGCCGACCCTGTCGGGGCCCGAGGGCACCGAACGCGACGTCAGCGCGCGCTACCGGCGGTTCACGGAACTGCTCGCGCCGCTGGACGCGCAGCTCGAGCGCGTCACGCTCACGTCCCGCGGATCCTGGCAACTGAAGCTCTCCAGCGGCCTGCATATCGAGCTTGGCCGTGACCATCCGGAGGCCGGCGCAGCCGAGGCCAGGCTCGGGCGCTTCGTCGCCGCGTTTCCTTCCACGCTCGGGCGCATCGCGAGCGCGCACCAGAGCGTGGACCTTCGCTATCCGAACGGCTTCGCCCTGCGCGTGCCGGAATTCAAGGGCTGAGACGCATGCCGAAGGAAGCCAGGAATCTCGTCGTAGGCCTCGACATCGGCACATCCAAGGTTGCGGCGCTGGTCGCCGAGCTGCAGCCCGACGGCGCCTTCGAGGTCCTCGGCATGGGCGGGCACGAGTCCAAGGGCCTGAAAAAGGGCGTGGTGGTGAACATCGAGGCCACGGTGAACGCGATCCAGCGCGCGCTCGAAGAGGCCGAACTGATGGCCGACTGCAAGATCGAGTCCGCCTATACCGGCATCGCCGGCAGCCACATCAAGAGCTTCAACTCGACCGGCATGGTGGCGATCAAGGATCGCGAGGTGTCGTCGATCGACGTGGAACGTGCGCTCGAAACCGCGCGCGCGGTGAACATCCCAACCGACCAGCAGATCCTGCATGTGCTGCGGCAGGAGTACATCGTCGACGGCCAGGAGGACGTGCGCGAGCCGGTGGGCATGTCGGGCGTGCGGCTGGAGGTCAAGGTCCATATCGTCACCGGCGCGGTGTCGGCCGCGCAGAACATCGTCAAATGCGTCCGGCGCTGCGGGCTGGAGGTGAGCGACCTGGTGCTGCAGCCGCTCGCCTCGGCGCGGGCAGTGCTGTCCGAGGACGAGCGCGAGCTCGGCGTGTGCCTGGTGGACATCGGCGGCGGCACCACCGACCTCGCGGTGTTCACGCAGGGGGCGATACGCCATACCGCGGTGATCCCGATCGCCGGCGACCAGATCACCAGCGACATCGCGATGGCGCTGCGCACGCCTACCGCAGATGCCGAGGCGATCAAGATCCGGCACGGCGTGGCGTTGCGCCAGCTCGCCAGCCCCAACGACACCATCGAGGTTCCCGGCATCGGCGAGCGCGGCTCGCGCACGATGTCGCGCCAGACGCTCGCCGAGGTGATCGAGCCGCGTGTCGAGGAACTCTTCTCGCTGGTGCAGCAGGTGCTGCGCGAGTCGGGATTCGAGGAGCTGCTGTCCTCCGGGATCGTGCTCACCGGCGGCAGCTCGACCATGCAGGGAATGGTCGAGCTGGGCGAGGAGCTGTTTCACATGCCGGTGCGCGTCGGCGTGCCGAAGTATTCGGGCGGCCTGTCCGAGGTCGTGCGCTCGCCGCGCTACGCGACCGCGATGGGCCTGCTGATGGAAGGCGCGGCGCAGCGCCAGCAGGGCCGGCTTTCACGCCAGGACGGGTCGTTCCGCGCCGTCCTGGGCAGGATGCGCGAGTGGTTCCAGCGGAACTTCTAGACGGACGTTTCAACCAGGCAAGGAGAAAACGCATGTTCGAGATAGTGGACAACCAGGGAGCAGGGCCGATCATCAAGGTGGTCGGGGTCGGCGGTGCCGGCGGGAACGCCGTCAACCACATGATCGACAAGGGCGTCGCCGGAGTCGATTTCATCGCCGTCAATACCGACGCGCAGGTACTGTCGCGCAACAAGGCGCAGCACCAGATCCAGCTTGGCACCAGCGGGCTGGGCGCCGGAGCGAAGCCGGAGGAGGCCAAGGCGATTGCGATCGCCGAGCGTGCGCGGCTCGAGGAGGCGGTCGCAGGCGCGCACATGGTGTTCATCACCGCCGGCATGGGCGGGGGCACGGGTACCGGGGCCGCGCCGGTGATCGCCGAAGTCGCGCGATCCCTCGGCATCCTCACCGTGGCCGTGGTGACCAAGCCCTTCACCTTCGAAGGGTCCAAGCGCATGCGCAACGCCGAACAGGGCATCGAGGAGCTGGCGCCGCACGTCGATTCGCTGATCGTGATCCTGAACGACAAGCTCGAAGACGTGCTCGGCGAGGACGTCACCCAGGCGGACGCGTTCATCGCCGCCGACGACGTACTCAACAATGCGGTTGGCGGCATCGCCGACATCATCAACCGCGAGGGCCTGGTGAACGTCGATTTCCAGGACGTGCGCACCGTGATGTCCGAGCAGGGCATGGCGATGATGGGATCGGCCGCCTCCAGCGGCATCGACCGCGCCCGCATCGCGGCGGAGCAGGCGGTGGCATGCCCGCTGCTGGAAGGCGTGAATCTCGCGGGGGCCCGCGGCGTCCTTGTCAACATCAGCGCGTCGGCGGCTTCGCTCAAGCTGCGCGAGACCAAGGAGGTGATGAACACCATCCGTGCCTTTGCGGCGGACGATGCGACGATCATCTACGGCGGCGTGTTCGACGAGTCGTTGAGCGACGAGCTTCGCGTCACGGTGATCGCCACCGGCCTGGGAGCGCCGTCGGTGGGCCGGCAGCAGAAGCCGCAACTGGTCTCCAGCATGCGCACTGGGACCGACAACCAGCCGCTGATGTCGAACGCGCCCGGGGGCGTCGACTACGGCGCGCTCGATGCGGTTCCCGCGGTGATCCGGCGCAACCGCGCCTCCACCGTGGAAGCCCTGCAGCAGAGCGGCGTCGACAAGTACGACATCCCGGCGTTCCTGAGGAAGCAGGCCGACTAGCTGCAGCCGGCACGCCGGACAGTCAGGCGGGGCGCCTTTCCCTTGCCGGGGGCACCCTGCCGTGGCTGTTTGCTAGAATTCACGCCTTGCCAGCATGCTCCACCAACGCACACTGAAGTCTCTAACCCGCGCCGCCGGCGTGGGTCTGCATACCGGACAGAAGGTGACGCTGACGCTGCGCCCGGCGCAGCCGGACACGGGCATCGTATTCCGCCGCGTCGACCTGCCCGAGCCGCTTGACATCCCCGCGCGCGCGGAACTGGTCGGCGATACGCGCCTTGCATCCACCCTGTCCAGGGACGGAGTGCAGATCCATACCGTCGAGCACCTGATGTCCGCCCTGTCCGGCCTGGGCGTGGACAATGCCTACATAGACATCGACGGGCCCGAAGTGCCGATCATGGACGGCAGCGCGGCAACCTTCGTGCTGCTGATCCAGCAGGCCGGGGTGGAGGAACAGGCGGCACCCAAGCGATTCATGCGCGTGCTGCGCGGCATCGAGGTGCGGGACGGCGACAAGTGGGCGCGCCTAGACCCGTACGAGGGCTTCCGGCTATCGTTCTCGATCTCGTTCAATCATCCGGTGATCGACAAGACCGGGCAGACCGTGACGGTGGACTTCGCCGAAACCTCCTATCTGCGGGAGATCGCCCGCGCACGCACCTTCGGCTTCATGCACGACGTCGAGCAACTGCGTGAGAACGGCCTCGCGCTCGGCGGCGGCCTGGACAATGCGGTGGTGCTGGACGAGTATCGCGTCCTCAATGCCGAGGGCCTGCGCTTCGCCGACGAGTTCATCCGCCACAAGGTGCTCGACGCCATCGGCGACCTCTACCTGGTCGGCAAGCCGCTGCTGTGCGCGTTTTCCGCCCACAAGTCGGGCCATGCGCTGAACAACAGGCTGCTGCGCGCATTGCTCGCCGAAGCATCTGCCTGGGAAACCGTGAGTTTCGACGGCGTCCAGGAAGCCCCGGCAGGCGTCGCAGGGCTCGTGCGCTCGTTTGCCGCTACCTGAGTGATCATCGTCCGCGCAGCTGTGCTGCTCGCGGCGGTCGGCCTGGCGGTACTCGTGATCCTGTTTCTCGTGTCGGGCGAGCGGCGCTACCTGCGCTACGCCTGGCGGCTGTTTCAGGTGATCCTCGGCGTCGTCCTTTTCGTCCTGCTGCTGCTCTTCGGCGAGCGGCTGCTGGGCGAACTCTGAGCGTCGGCGTCGGCACCCGCGCCCAGCATCCGGTCCACGGCCTCACGAGCCGGGGATGCCGGCAACGCGTCGCGCAGCTCGCGCAGAGCCGCCAGCGCGGCCGGGCTCAGTGCGGCAGCCTTGTGCAATGCGGCATGCGGGCCGGGAAGTCCGCTCGGTTGCACCCTCACAGAAACTGCATTAACCTTCGACCCCAGTCCATGCAGGGACTCGCTCAGGGTCCCCGCTAGCAGTTTCAGCTTTGCTGCCGCGGCGGGATTTGCGGCAAGAAGCACTAGGGTTTCTCCCCGGATGTTGGCGCCGCGCAGCTGCGTGGCCAGTTCAGGGGGCAGGAAATCGACGCAATGTCTTGAAAGCGCGAGTATTTGCCGCGCTTTCGCGAGAACAGGCTGAAGCTCCTCGCCGGAGTCCAGGTAGCGGTCGATTCTGGAAAGCTTCATCGAGGGCAAAGCTCAGGGGGAAGGCAGCATGCAGATTATCTTGATCCCCAGCCGCCTGGCAAAGGCGAAGACGATTACTGTCTCGCTGGGGCACTTCGTCGGCCTGGCCGTCGGCGGGGCCTTGCTCCTGGTTGCCCTGACCGGACTGCTCTACTGGGGCTCACTCAAGCTGGCCGTGGAGTTCCGTGTGCCGTTGCTCCAGGACATGGTCACTGCCGCGAAGCCGGCAGAATCCGACCGCGGGCGCGAGTTCGTCCAGCAGAACCTGAATGCCATGGCGGTGAAGCTTGGCGAGATGCAGGCCCAGCTGACGCGGCTGGATGCGCTGGGCGAGCGCCTTTCCGCGCTTGCGGGATTCAGGCCGCAGGATTTCCGCTTCAGCGAGTCGCCCGGCCTGGGTGGCGCCGCCTCGACGCTGCTGCCGGCGCAGAACCTGTCCCTCAAGGAGTTCAGTGAACGGCTGCTGGAAGTGTCGCGGACGCTGGAGAACCGGACCGACATGCTCGGCCTGCTCGAGGCGCAGTTGTTCGAACAGGCGGTGCGCAAGAAGCTGATGCCGACGATGATGCCGGTCAACGCGCCCTACAACGCATCCGGGTTCGGCATCCGCATCGACCCGATCACCGGCCAGCAGGCCATGCATGAGGGCATCGACTTCATCGCCGATACCGGAACGCCGATCGTCGCGGCCGCGGGCGGCGTGGTGCAGTTCGCGGGATTTCACCCGCAGTACGGTTACATGATAGACATCGAGCACGGCAACGACCTTGTCACGCGCTATGCGCACGCCTCGAAGCTGCTGGTCAAGCAGGGCGATGTGGTGCAGCGCGGGCGCCACATTGCGAACGTCGGCTCCACCGGCCGCTCCACCGGGCCTCACCTGCATTTCGAGGTGCGCTTCAAGGGCGCTCCGCAGAATCCGAACCGGTTCCTGGTCGCCTCGACCAAGACGCCGGTCGCCCAGCGCGCGACGCGCGCGCGTCGCTGAGGTTTCGCGCCAGCCGGCGCGCGGGGCAGCTCCGCCTCGCGTGCTAAAATTCGTGTTTTTTCCGGGGGATGGATCACCCTTTCCTCCGCCTTCATGATCTCCAGAGTACTGAAGAAGATTTTCGGCAGCCGCAACGAGCGCCTGCTCAAGCAGTACCGGCGTGTAGTTGAACGCATCAACGCGCTCGAAGCGCAGTTGGCGGCACTCTCCGACGAGGCATTGCGCGGGAAGACCGACGAGCTGAAGCAGCGTCTCGCCGCGCGCGTGGCCGACGCCGCGCCGGAAGCGCGGGCGCAGGCCGAGGAGGAGGCGCTCGAGGAACTGCTGCCGGAAGCCTTTGCCGTCGTGCGCGAAGCGGGCAAGCGGGCGCTGAAGATGCGCCACTTCGACGTGCAGCTGCTCGGCGGCATGGTCCTGCACTACGGCAAGATCGCCGAGATGCGCACCGGCGAGGGCAAGACGCTGGTCGCGACCCTCCCTGCCTACCTGAACGCGCTGACCGGCCGCGGCGTGCACATCGTCACGGTGAACGAGTACCTTGCGCAGCGTGACGCGGACTGGATGGGCAAGCTGTTCGGCTTCCTCGGCCTGAGCGTCGGCGTGAACCTGTCGCAGGTCGAACCCGAAATCAAGCGCGCTGCCTATGCCGCAGACATCACCTACGGCACGAACAACGAGTTCGGCTTCGACTACCTGCGCGACAACATGGCGATGCGGCGCGAAGAGCGCTTCCAGCGCGGCCTGCCGTACGCGATCGTCGACGAGGTGGACTCGATCCTCATTGACGAGGCGAGGACGCCGCTCATCATCTCGGGCCAGGCCGAGGATCGCACCGAGGTGTACTACCGCATGAACGAGGTGGCGCCGCTGCTCGAGAAGCAGGCGGACGAGAAGGGCGCGGGCGACTTCTGGGTGGACGAGAAGAACCAGCAGATCTCGCTGTCCGAATCGGGTCACGCCAGGGCCGAGGAAGTACTGAACCGCGTCGGGCTGCTGCCGGCGGGCGCCAGCCTCTACGAGCCGGCCTACATCAACCTGGTGCATCACCTGCACGCCGCGCTGCGTGCTCATCACCTGTTCCATCGCGATCAGCACTACGTCGTGCAGAACGGCGAGGTGGTCATCGTCGACGAGTTCACAGGCCGCCTGATGCAGGGCAGGCGCTGGTCCGACGGCCTGCACCAGGCCGTTGAAGCGAAGGAGAACGTGACGATCCAGAGCGAGAACCAGACGCTCGCGTCCATCACGTTCCAGAACTACTTCCGCATGTATCGCAAGCTCGCCGGCATGACGGGCACCGCCGACACCGAGGCATACGAATTCCAGGAGATCTACGGTTTGGAGACGGTGGTGATCCCGACCCACATGCCGATGATCCGGCAGGACCGGCTGGATCTCGTCTATCGCACGGCGAAGGAGAAGCACCAGGCGATCATCGAGGACATCAAGGACTGCCAGCGGCGCGGTCAGCCCGTGCTCGTCGGCACCACGTCGATCGAGAGCTCCGAGCTGCTCTCTGGGCTGCTGACGCGCGATTCCCTCGCCCATCAGGTGCTGAATGCCAAGCAGCACGAGCGTGAGGCCGAGATCGTCGCGCAGGCGGGCAGGCCCCGGATGATCACGATCGCCACGAACATGGCGGGCCGCGGCACCGACATCGTGCTCGGCGGCAACGTCGAGAAGCAGTGCGAGCTGATCGAGGCGACCGAGAACCTTCCGGACGAGGAGAAGCGCTCTCGGGTGGAGAAGCTGCGCAGCGAATGGCAGGAGCTGCACGACCTGGTGATCCGGGAGGGCGGCCTGCACATCATCGGCACCGAGCGCCACGAATCGCGGCGTGTCGACAACCAGCTGCGCGGCCGGTCCGGCCGCCAGGGTGATCCGGGCAGTTCGCGGTTCTTCCTTTCCCTCGAAGACCCGTTGCTGCGCATCTTCGCCGGCGACCGCATCAACAAGATCATGGTGATGCTGAAGATGCCTGAAGGCGAGGCGATCGAGCACTCCATGGTCACGCGTTCCATCGAGAGCGCCCAGCGCAAGGTGGAAGCACGGAACTTCGACATCCGCAAGCAGCTGCTCGAGTACGACGACGTCGCCAACGAGCAGCGCAAGACGATCTACGCCCTGCGCAACGAACTGCTCGAATCAGACGACGTGTCGGAGCGCATCACCGACCTGCGTGCAGGTGTCGTCACGGACCTGTTCCGCCTGTACGTCCCGCCCGAGAGCGTCGAGGAGCAGTGGGACATCAAGGGCTTGGAGGCGGCGCTGAAGGGCGAGCTCAATCTCGACATGCCGGTGCAGGCGTGGCTGGACAAGGAGCCTGACCTGCACGACGAGCCGCTGCTCGAGCGCATCGTCGAGCGGGCGCACGAGGCGTACGGGGCGAAGATACCCGCGGGCGCCGAGCCGCAGTTCCACCAGTACGAGCGCTACGTGATGCTGCAGATCCTCGATTCGCACTGGCGCGAGCACCTCGCCGCACTGGATCACCTGCGCCAGGGAATACACCTGCGCGGCTACGCGCAGAAGAATCCCAAGCAGGAGTACAAGCGCGAGGCTTTCGAGCTGTTCGGGGCGCTGCTGAACGCGATCAAGCTCGAGGTCACCAAGAACCTGATTGCGGTGGAGATCCGCACGCAGGAAGAGGTGCCCCAGGCAGACGATGCACAACACGTGGAGAACGTGCGCCTGCAGCATGCCGACTACGAAGAGGCGCTTTCCGCTGCCGCCGAGCAGAAGAAGTCGCAGCCGCAGGCAAGGGCAGTGCAGAAGGTCGGTCGCAACGACCCCTGCCCCTGCGGCTCGGGCCGCAAGTACAAGTACTGCCACGGCAAGCTGACCTGACAGAGCGATGGCCGTCAACCTTCCGCCGCCCGATCCCCTGGCGCTCCATCCGGTCGCCGGCGTGGAGCTCGGCGTCGCCATGGCGGGCATCAAGAAGGCGGGACGCAGGGACCTGCTGCTGATGAGGCTCTCGCCTGGCGCAGTGGTTGCCGGCGTCTTCACGCGGAACCGTTTCTGCGCAGCGCCGGTGCTGCTGGCAAGGAAGCACCTCGCCGGCGGGGACGTCCGGGCACTGGTGGTGAATACCGGCAACGCAAATGCCGGTACCGGCAGCGACGGCCTCGCACGCGCCGCCCGCGTCTGCGCGGCTGTCGCGCGGGCGATCGGCTGCAGGCAGAACCAGGTGCTGCCATTCTCCACCGGCGTGATCATGGAGCCGCTGCCTGCCGAGCGCATCGTCGCCGGGCTGCCCGCGGCGGTGGTGGATCTGCGCGCAGACAACTGGCCGCAGGCAGCCGAGGCGATCATGACGACGGACACTGTTCCCAAGGCGGCATCGCGGCGCGTCAAGCTTGCCGGGGGCATCGTCACGGTGACCGGCATCGCCAAGGGATCCGGCATGATCCGCCCGGACATGGCGACCATGCTCGGCTTCGTCGCCACCGACGCGCGCGTCGACAGGCGCGCGCTGTCCTCGCTGTTGCGCGCGAGCGCGAACCGTTCGTTCAATTCGGTCAGCGTCGATGGCGACATGTCGACCAACGACTCATTCATGCTGGTGGCTACCGGTGCTTCCGGCATCGCGCCGCGCAGCCGCGCGGACCGGGCTGCGCTCGCGGGCGCGATCGACGACGTGTCGGTGGCGCTCGCGCAGGCCATCGTGCGCGACGGGGAGGGCGCAACCAAGTTCGTCACCGTGCGGATTGAAGGCGGGCGCAGCGTAGCCGAGTGCCGGCGCGTCGCATATGCGATCGCGCACTCGCCGCTGGTGAAGACTGCGTTCTTCGCCTCCGACCCCAACCTCGGACGCATCCTCGCCGCCATCGGGTACTCCGGGATTCCGGCGCTCGACACCGCGAAGGTCGACCTCTGGATGGACGATGTGCATGTCGTCAAGCGCGGCTGCCGCAATCCCGCCTATCGCGAGGAAAACGGCGCTGCCGTGCTGGCAAAACCGGAGTTCGAGGTGCGTGCGGCGCTGCACCGCGGACGCGCCGCAGCCACGATCTGGACCTGCGACCTGTCCTATGACTACGTGAAGATCAACGCGGAATACAGGACCTGATGGGAACGCAGACGGACAAGCTGATGGCGCGCCTGGATCGGGTGCTCGCGCAGGTGGAGCAGGCGCTTCCGCCCGCAGTGCCGGCAACCGACTGGAAGGCGAGCATCGCCTTCCGCTGGCGCAAGAGCGCCGCGCTGGGCAGCGCGCGCGGCTGGCTGCAGCCGGTACGCCACGTGCATCGCATGCGCCTCGCCGACCTGCAGGGCATCGACACGCAGATCCGCAAGGTGGAGCAGAACACGCGCCAGTTCGTCGAGGGCAGGCCGGCAAACAACGTGCTGCTCACCGGTGCCCGCGGCACCGGCAAGTCATCCATCGTGAAGGCCCTGCTGAGCAAGTACGCGCAGCGCGGCCTGCGCCTGATCGAGGTGGAGAAGAACGACCTTGCCGACCTTCCGGCGATCGTCGACCTGGTTGGCGAAAGGCCGGAGCGGTTCCTGCTATTCTGCGACGACCTGACGTTCGAGGGCGGGGATGCAGGCTACATCGCGTTGAAGGTGGCGCTGGACGGATCGATCTCGTCCACCAGCGAGAACCTGCTGATCTACGCGACTTCGAACCGCCGGCACCTGATGCCCGAGTACATGACCGAGAACCTCGAAACCAGGTACGTCGGCGAGGAGATCCACCCCGGCGAGTCGGTCGAGGAGAAGATTTCCCTGTCCGAGCGTTTCGGCCTCTGGGTGTCGTTCTACCCCTTCGACCAGGACGAATACCTCGCCATCGTTGCGCACTGGATGGGGCACTTCGGCTGCGGCGCGAGGGAAGCCTTGGCCGCGCGCGAGGAGGCGCTGCAATGGGCGCTGCTGCGCGGCTCGCGCAGCGGACGCGTCGCCTATCAGTTCGCGAGGGACTGGTCAGGCAAGCACGCGGCGAAATCGAAGAAGTAGACACCGTGATCGTCGACGTCGCCGCAGCGGTGATCCTGCGCGCCGACGGCGCCTTCCTGCTGGCGCGGCGCCCGCCGGGCAAAGTGTATGCGGGCTGGTGGGAATTCCCGGGCGGTAAGGTCGAGCCGGACGAGCGGCCCGAGAAGGCGCTCGCGCGCGAACTCACCGAGGAACTCGGCATCCGTGTTCGCACCGCGTATCCCTGGATCACACGTGTGTTCACGTACGAGCACGCCACCGTGCGCCTGCATTTCTTTCGCGTTACGGCCTGGGACGGTAGTCCGCAGCCCAGAGAAGGGCAGTTGATCGAGTGGCAGCGCGTCGGTTGTCCGATGCTTGAGCCGATGCTGCCCGCCAATGCGCCGGTGCTGGCGTCGCTTGGCTTGCCGTACGAGTACGCCATCACTGGCGCCGATACCTCGCTTGGCCAGATCGAAGCACGGCTGCGCAGCGGGCTGAAGCTCCTGCGCCTGCGTGGCAGCGCTCCGGCGGGCACCGCCGAGCTCGCCAGCAGTCATGGCGCGCGCGTCCTCGGTGCGCCGGGCGAAGGCCTGGACGGGATTCACTTCACTGCGGCGGAACTGATGGCGCTGCGAGCGCGTCCCGCGGCGGGCCTGTGCGCGGCGTCGTGCCACACGCGCGAAGAACTGGACAGGGCGATGGCGCTTGGCATGGACTTCGCAGTCCTCGGCCCGGTAAAGCCGACCGCCACGCACCCGGGGGCGGTGCCGCTGGGTTGGCAGGGATTCGCGCAGATAGCCTGCTGCACCAGCATTCCCGTCTACGCGATCGGCGGCATGCGGCGCGAAGACCTCGTCGATGCCTGGACGGCGGGCGCCCACGGCATCGCCATGATCCGCGGTAGTTGGGCCTGAAGCCCTAGTTGCCCGGTTCTTCCGGCGGTTCCGGCACGGCCTGTACCGGCACGCGGTAGGCTTCGCTTGCCCACGCACCCAGGTCGATCAACTTGCAGCGTTCGCCGCAGAAGGGGCGGTACGGGTTGGCCTTCGCGTCGAAGGGCGCCTGCACGCCGCAACGCGGGCACGCAACCGTCCTCACAGGTTGCAGAAGGTCAGTTCGAAGGGCAGATCGGCTTCCGCGGTGCGGTTGCGCGATTCATCCGCGCCCTGGGTGAGAAAGCGTACGTTCAGCACGTACTTGTTCGCGCTGATCTCCGGCACGCAGCCATGGCCCTCTTCCAGGGTCACGCGAAGCATCTGCGCGGTCTTCCCCCCCAGCATCTGCTGGTACGTTCCCTGCGGCGCGGTAAGCGTCTGCGGTTTTCCGGATTCCCGCAGGATGCGCAGGATGATGGCCGAGCCGTCGCGCAACGGGTACAGCGGGCTTGTCCAGGCGGTCAGCTGGCCGATCCTCTCGTCTGCCGGCCGGTGCAGCCAGTAGTGGTACGACGGTAGGTCGAATTCGCACGCGCCGCCCGGAATGCCGGTGCGCTGCTTGATCGACATCAGCCAGTCGTTCTCGCGCAGGTACTGGCCTATGCGCCCAGTCATGGAAAACAACGCCGCCGCCGCCTGTTCGATGTCGCGAAGGACGTTGTTGAGCGCGTCCTCCGAGATCTCCGGGTTGTTCCGGAATGACAGCAGCACCTGCTTCTGGCGCTCGAGTTCCTGCAGCAGGTCCGACTTCAGGTCTGCGCGACTGGAAACCTCGAGGATCTCGAACAGCGTCAGCAGCGCGACGTGGTGATCGAGCGGGTCGGTGCGCGCAATGAAGTGGCGGGAACGCTCGAACAGATCCTCCAGGCGCAGCAGCGTCCGGATGCGTTCATTGAGCGGATACTCAAAAGTGATCACGCCCGCCTGTTATGCCCGTGGAGGCCCGGGAAAAGGAAAGTTGCTGGATTCTGAAGGATTTGCAAGTTGATTACAAATTGACTTCTCAAGAGCGGGCCAGGTTCCCCTGCCTCTGCGACTCGTCGAGGTAGCGCGCGTGCAGGGCCGCAATTTGTTGATGCAGCGCAGCAAGAGTGCCGCTGTTGTCGATCACATCGTCCGCCGCTGCGCGCCGAACTTCGCGGCTTGCCTGCGCCGCGATGATGCGACGTACCTCGTCCGGCGACAGCCCGCTGCGCGCACCCACGCGCGCGACCTGCTGGTCTTCGCTGCAATCCACCACCGCTATGCGATGCACGCGCTTGCGGTAGTCGCCGGACTCGATGAGCAGCGGTACGACCAGCACCGCATAGGGGCCGCGTGCGGCTTCGAGCCTGCGCCCGGACTCCGCGCGTATCAACGGATGCAGGATGCCTTCGAGCCTCGCCTTCGCGGCGCGGTCGGCGAACACGATCTCGCGGACGCGTTTGCGGTCCATCGAGCCATCTGCCGCGATTGCCTCGTCGCCAAACGCGTCCCGTATCGCGGCGATCGCCGCGCCGCTGGGGCGGGTCAGCTCGTGCGCAATGGCATCTGCATCGACCACCGACGCGCCGAGGCGGGCAAACTCGTCCGCGGCCGCGCTCTTGCCGCTGCCTATGCCCCCGGTCAGCCCGACGACGAACGGCATCAGCTGAACTGCGGCAGCCAGCGCTGCGAGATGTCGTTGCCCCAGAAGAGCGCGATCGCGCCAGCGGCGGCCAGATAGGGCCCGAACGGCAGCGGCACCCCGCGCCTGTGCCTTCCGGCCAGCACCATGCCGATGCCGATAGCTGCACCGACGAAAGAAGACAGCAGGATCACCAGGGGAAGTGCCGACCAGCCCAGCCAGGCGCCGATCGCCGCGAGCAGCTTGAAGTCGCCATAGCCCATGCCTTCCTTGCCGGTCGCGAGCTTGAATCCCCAGTACACCAGCCACAGCACCAGGTATCCCGCGATTGCGCCGGTGACCGCGGCGTGAAGCGGCACGAAGCCGCCGCCTAGGTTGAAGGCGAGACCGGCCCACAGCAGGGGCAGCGTGAGATCGTCAGGCAGGTACTGCGTGTCGTAGTCGATCAGCGCCAGCGCGAGCAGGGTCCATGTGAACAGCATGGCGCCTGCGGCTGCGAGCGAGAACCCGTAACGGCTCGCGGCGTAGGCGGCAATCGCGCCGCCGGCGAGCTCGACGATCGGGTACCGCAGTCCTATGCGCTTGCCGCAGCCGGCGCAGCGCCCGCGCAGCCACAGCCAGCTGAGGACCGGGATATTCTCGTGCGCGCGGATCGTGCGGCCGCAGCCGGGGCAGCCCGAGCGCGGCACGACGAGGTTGTAGGGCGCCACCGGAGGGACATCGCGGCCTTCCAGTTCCGCGCATTGCGCCCGCCAATCGCGCTCCATCATCTTCGGCACGCGATGGATGACGACGTTCAGGAAGCTGCCCACGCACAACCCCAGGGCCAGCGCGACCCAGGGGAGAACCGAAGTCTGGGCGAGCCAGCCCAGGGCTTCCGGCACCGCCCTTTACACCGCCTGGCCGAGCTTGAATATCGGCAGGTACATGGCGACGACCATGCCGCCGATGAGCGTGCCGAGGACCACCATGATCAGCGGTTCCATGAGGGAGGAGAGCGCTTCGACAGCATCGTCAACCTCGGCCTCGAAGAAGTCGGCAGCCTTGGACAGCATGGAGTCGAGCGCACCGGTTTCCTCGCCGATCGAGCACATTTGCAGCACCATGTTCGGGAAAACGTTGGTGTTCTGCATCGCCACGGTCAGGGATGTGCCGGTGGACACTTCCTGCTGTATCTGCTTGGTTGCCATCATGTAGACGTGATTGCCGGAGGCACCGCCTACGGAATCCAGCGCCTCGACGAGCGGCACGCCCGCGGCGAACATGGTTGACAGCGTGCGCGTCCAGCGCGCGATCGTGGACTTGCGCACCAGGTCTCCGAACACGGGCAGCCGCAGCATCAGCTTGTCCATGAAGATCTGCAGTGCGAGCGACCTCTTCCAGGCTTCGAAGAAGCCGTAGATGCTGCCGCCGATCACCGGGAAGATGATGTACCAGTAGGCGACGAACCAGTCGGACAGCGCCATGACGAACAATGTCGGGCCCGGCAGGTCGGCGCCGAAGCTGGTGAAGACCTGCTTGAACGCCGGGATCACGAAAATCATGATGACCGCGGTGATGATGAACGCGACCGCGATGATCGCAATCGGATAGAACAGCGCCGCCTTGATCTTCGACTTGATCGCGATGATCTTTTCCTTGTACGACGCCAGGCGGTCGAGCAGCGTCTCCAGGATGCCGGCCTGTTCGCCCGCGTGCACCAGGTTGCAGAACAGCGCGTCGAAATAGAGCGGGTACTTGCGGAACGCCGCCGCGAGGGACGATCCCGTCTCGACGTCGGTCTTGATGTCGTACAGCAGCTTGGCCACCGCGGCGTTGGAAGCCCCCTTGCCGACGATGTCGAACGACTGCAGCAGCGGCACCCCGGCTTTCATCATGGTTGCCAATTGCCGCGTGAAGAGGGAGATGTCCTTCTCGGAGATGCTGCCCCCTCCCTTGAGGCGCTGCTTCTTGATTTTCGTTACCAGTACACCCTGGCGGCGCAACTGCGCGGAAACGACGTTCTCCCCCCCGGCACGCATCTCGCCACGGACGATCTTGCCGCCCTTGTCCTTGCCTTCCCAGAGGAAGACCGCCTCCTTGACCCCACCCTTTGCCGCTGTCGCCATGAAGTTTTCTCCGCTAGGTGCTGCCGGACTTCAGCAAACCATGATGCCCTGCGTCCAGCGCTTTGTAAAGCCTCAAGATCGCGCGCTAACCCACTGAGTCGGCGGAAATTTCCTCGGCTGGAGGACGAAAAATCCGCACGCTCTTGATACTCCTCCCCTGGGCGTGGACGATCTCCATGGGGACCCCGGCGATGCGCACCGAGACATTGGCTTCGGGGATGTCCTGCAGGTATTCGAGAATCAGCCCGTTCAGGGTCTTCGGGCCATCGGTCGGAAGGCTGAGCCCGAGGGCCCGGTTTATCTCGCGTACCGGCGTCGAGCCGTCTGCCGCCGCGCTGCCCTCGTCGTTCCAGGCGAGCCGTGGCGCCGCGGAGGGGATCGAGGTCGTGAATTTGCCGACGATCTCCTCAATGATGTCGTCCAGCGTCACCAGCCCCATCAGTTCGCCGTACTCGTCGACGACCAACGCGAGGCGCTCCTTGCGCTCCTGGAAGTACTGCAATTGCGCGAGCGCGGCCGTAGCCGCGGGTACGAAGTAGGGCTCGGCGAGCATCTCCTGAATGGACTGGTGGTCGAGGCTGCCCGATTGCAGCAACGACAGCACCTTGCGCAGGTGCAGGATGCCGCGGACTTCCCCCGCGCCGCTGCCGAGCACCGGCAGGCGCATGTGGTAGCTGGTGGCAAGCTGGCGCGCGATGGTTTCGATGGGATCGTCCATGCGGATCGATTCGATGCGCGTGCGCGGGACCATGACATCCTGCACGGTGATGTCGCCAAGGTCGAACATGTTGAGCAGGATCGACACGTGCTTCTTCGGCATGAACGCGGAGGATTCGAGCACCAGCGTGCGTATCTCCTCCGGCGACAGCCGCTGCTCCTCCGGATTCGCGCCGTGGCCCGAGCGGAACAGGCGAAGCAGCGGCTGAGCGAACAGGTTCACCAGCAGGATGCCGGGTCGCAGCGCCGTCTGCAGCGGGCCGAGCACGTACGACAGTGGCAACGCGACCTTCTCCGGGTAGGTCGCCCCGATCACCTTCGGCGTGATCTCGGAAAACACGATGAGCAGGAATGATATGGCGAGCGTGCTTGCGGCATAGGCAAACTTGTCGTCTCCCATCAGCCGCACCGCGATCAGGCTGGCGAGGGTGGCGGCCGCGGCATTGACGATGTTGTTGCCGATCAGGATCGCGCCGAGAAGCCTGTCGGTGTGCTTGAGCAGCGCCGCCGCGCGCCTGGCGCCGCCATGGCCCTGTGCAACCAGGTGCTTGAGGCGATACCTGTTGATCGCCATCATGCTTGTCTCGGAAATGGAGAAGAAAGCGGACAGCAGCAGCAGCACGCCGAGGGCGACAAACCACCAGACGAGAGGGACGGCTTCCATCAGCCGCGCCCGAGCAACACTTCGGCGACGAAGCGGCTGCCGATGTAGGCGAGCAGCAGCAGCAGGAATCCCGCCATGGTCATGCGCAGCGCAGTCCTGCCGCGCCAGCCGCGCAGGTGGCGCCCGGCGAGCAGCACCGCGAACGTCGCCCACGACAGGATGGCAAAGAGCGTCTTGTGGTCGAAGCGCAGCGCGCGGCCGAAGATTGCCTCGGAGAACGCGATCCCGGTGGCGAGCGTGAGCGTCAGCATCGCGAATGCGGCGGCGATGGTGTGGAACAGCAGCCGCTCCAGCGTGAGCAGCGGCGGCAGCCGCGCAAGGAAACCCGCGTCGCTGCGGTGTACCCGGTGCAGCCGGCTTTCCACGAACGCCATCAGCACCGCATGCAGCATCGCCATGGTAAACAGGCTGTAAGCGACCATCGCCAGCGCGAGGTGCAGCTTGAATCCGGCGGTCGCGGCGTGGCTGCTCGGAATGCCGGGAAAGGCTGCCGCGAGCGGCACGGCCACGGCGGCGAGCGGCAGGATCAGGGGCTCGAATCCGTCCAGCCTTAGAAACAGGCTCTCCACCCAGTAGATCGCGACGCCCAGCCAGAGCATCGTCGACAGCGCCTGCGCGAAGCCGAAGCGCAGCTCGGGTGCGACGACGTACGTGGCGGCGAGCAGCCAGCCATGCAGCGAGAGCGGCACGAGGAGCGCGGCGCGCTCCCATTGGGAGAGTCCTGCCGGGCTTGCCGCAGGCGCGGTTGCGCGCCACCGCGTGTTCCAGAAGTGCCACGCGAGGCCCGCGTAGCAGGCGGAGGCGACGACGTGAATTACAATGTCGTGCACAAAGCCAGTTTATCACCCGCGCCGGAAGGACCGTGCTCGACAACCTCACTACGCGCCTGGCACGGATCGTCAAGACGATCCGGGGCGAGGCGCGACTCACCGAAGCCAATGTCCAGGAAGCGCTGCGCGAAGTGCGCATTGCGCTCCTTGAGGCCGACGTTGCGCTTCCGGTGGTGCGGGATTTCATCGCCGCGGTGCGCGAGCGCGCGCTCGGGCAGGAGGTGGTCGGAAGTCTGACGCCGGGCCAGGCGCTGGTTGGCGTGGTGCACCGGGAACTCGCGCGGCTGATGGGCGAGGCGAACGTCGGGCTGAACCTGGCGACGCAGCCGCCCGCGGTGATCCTGATGGCCGGCCTGCAGGGGTCGGGCAAGACGACGACCACCGCGAAGCTCGCGCGAGTGCTGCGCGAGCGTGACAGGAAGAAGGTACTGGTGGTCTCCTGCGACATCTATCGCCCTGCGGCCATCGAGCAGCTGAAGACCGTCGCCGCGCAGGCGGGCGTGGAGTTCCTGCCTTCGTCGCCGGATGAAAAGCCCGCCGACATCGCGCGCCGCGCGCTCGATCACGCGCGCACGCGCTACTTCGACGTCCTGATCGTCGACACCGCCGGACGCCTCGCGGTAGACGAAGCGATGATGCGGGAGATCCGTGAGCTCCATTCGGTGCTCGCGCCGATCGAAACGCTCTTCGTCGTCGATTCCATGCAGGGCCAGGACGCGGTGAACGTCGCCCGGGCGTTCAACGAGGCGCTGCCGCTGACCGGCGTGATCCTCACCAAGCTCGATGGCGATGCGCGCGGCGGCGCCGCGCTTTCGGTCCGGCAGGTCACCGGCAAGCCGATCAAGTTCGCCGGCATCGGCGAGAAGCTCGACGGCATTGAGGCGTTCCATCCCGAGCGCATGGCCTCGCGGATCCTCGGCATGGGCGACATCCTGTCGCTGGTCGAGGACGCGCACCGCAAGGTCGACATCGACCAGGCCAAGGCGTTCGCCGACAAGGTCAAGAAGGGAAAGGGCTTCGACCTCGAGGACTTCAGGTCCCAGATCCAGCAGATGAACAAGATGGGCGGCATCGCGTCGCTTATGGACAAGCTGCCCGCGCAGCTGACCGGAAAGATCCCCGCCGGGCAGCTCCAGGACGAGGGCCAGTTCCGTCGCGTCGTCGGCATCATCGACTCGATGACGCCGAAGGAGCGCAGCCACCCGGAGCTGATCAAGGCCTCGCGCAAGCGGCGCATCGCCACCGGTGCTGGGGTGCCGGTGCAGGAAGTCAACCGGCTGCTCAGCCAGTTCGAGCAGATGCAGAAGATGATGAAGATGATGAAGGGCGGCAACATGCAGCGCATGGTGCGCAACATGAAGGGCATGCTTCCCGGCATGCGCTGAATCGGCCCTGCGCGGGCCTTCCCAAACACCTGATTTTTCCCGTATAATCCGCGGCTTTTCGCAAGAATCAGGAACATCCCAATGGTGGTTATTCGACTGGCGCGCGGCGGCGCGAAGCACCGGCCCTTCTACAACATGGTGGTGGCCGATTCGCTGCGTGCGCGCGACGGGCGCTTCATCGAGCGCGTGGGCTTCTACGATCCGAAGGCGCCCGCAGGCCGCGAGGCGCTGCGTGTCGACGTGGAACGGGTGAAGCACTGGACCGGCAAGGGCGCGCAGCTGTCGCCGACGGTGAAGCGCCTCGTCAAGCAGTTTGGCAAGAAAGCCGCCTGAAGACCTGGTAGAGATGGGCCGGATCACCGGCTCATACGGCATTCTGGGCTGGGTACGGGTGCTTCCGTACAGTGACGAGCGCGATGCGCTGGCGGGGTATCCGGAGTGGTGGGTCGGCGGCGAGCCGGTCCGGCTCGAGGAGGCCAGGTTGCAGGGCGCGGTGCTGGTGGCGCGCCTGGCGGGCGTCGACACCCGAGAGCAGGCGCTGAAGCTGAAGGGCGCCGCAGTGGCAGTACCACGGCGGGCCTTCGCGCCGGCGGCGGAAGGACAGTATTACTACGCCGACCTCGTCGGGTTCGACGTGGTGAATGCGCAGGGCGAGGAACTCGGCAGCGTGGCTTCCCTGTTCTCGAACGGTGCGCAGGATGTTCTGGAACTGGGCGGCGAGCGCAAGCGGCTGCTGCCGTGGATTCCGCAGGTGGTGAAGAACGTGGATCTCGCCGCAAGGCGGATAGAGGTGGACTGGGGCGCCGACTGGTGATCCGCTTCGATGCGATCACGCTGTTCCCGGAGATGTTCGCGGCGGTCACGGAATCCGGAATTCCGCGGCGCGCGAGGGAGGCGGGGCTGTGGTCGCTGGCGACGTGGAATCCGCGTGATTTCACGACAGACAACTACCGGACGATAGATGATCGTCCGTACGGCGGCGGGCCTGGCATGGTGATGCTGGCCGAGCCGCTGGAGAAGGCGCTGGATGCGGCAAGGAGTGCTGGCGGGGGGCGGGTGATCTACCTCTCGCCGCAGGGCGCGAGGCTCGATCATGCGAAAGTGATGGAGATCGCGGCGCGCGGCGCGGTGACGCTGCTGTGCGGAAGGTACGAGGGCGTGGACGAGCGGCTGATCGCGCGTCGCGTCGACGAGGAAGTGTCGGTCGGCGACTACGTGCTATCCGGCGGCGAACTCGCCGCGATGGTGCTGATCGACGCGGTAGTCCGGCAGTTGCCGGGTGCGCTGGGAGACGGGAAGTCCGCGCTGGATGAGTCGTTCGCGCGGGGATTGCTGGACTATCCCCAGTACACGCGGCCCGAGACGTATGCGGGCCTCGAGGTGCCCGAGGTGCTGATGAGCGGGCATCACGAGAACATCAGGCGCTGGCGCCTGAAGCAGTCGCTGGGGAGAACCTGGCTTAGGCGGCCCGACCTGCTTGCAGGCCGGAAGATGGATGCAGAAGAATCGAAACTGCTGGAGGAGTTCCGGCAGGCGCACGGAGAGAAGACATGAACCTGATACAGACGCTGGAACAGGAAGAGATCAAGCGGCTCGCCAAGCACGTCCCGGATTTCGCGCCCGGCGACACCGTTTGCGTGAACGTGAACGTCGTCGAAGGCGAGCGCAAGCGCGTCCAGGCCTTCGAGGGCGTGGTCGTGGCGCGCAAGAACAGGGGGCTGAACTCCTCGTTCATCGTGCGCAAGATTTCCTCTGGCGAGGGCGTGGAGCGCACGTTCCAGACCTATTCGCCGCTGGTGGCCTCGATAGAGGTAAAGCGCAAGGGCGCGGTGCGACGCGCCAAGCTGTACTACCTGCGCAGCCGCTCGGGCAAGTCGGCGCGGATCCGCGAGAAGATCGGCGCCGTCATCGACAACGCGCCGGAGTGAGCGGCACGCCACCCACCCTGAACGGGCACCTTCGGGTGCCCGTTTTGTTTCTATAATTCCCCACTGCCCATGCGCCGCGAAGCCACCGCGATCAGCCCCATCACAGACATCATCGCCGACATCAAGTCGGGGCGGATCGTCGTGCTCGTCGACGACGAGGACAGGGAGAACGAAGGCGACCTCTTTTTCGCCGCCGAGTTCGTCACGCCGGACAAGATCAACTTCCTTGCCACGCACGGCCGCGGGCTCATCTGCATGCCGATAACCGTGGAGCACGCGGACCGGCTCGGGCTGAAGCCCATGGTGGCGCACAACCGCACGCGGCACGGCACCAACTTCACCGCGTCGATCGAGGCCGCCGAGGGCATCGCCACCGGCATCTCGGCGCATGACCGCGCCCTGACGATCAAGGTAGCGACCGCGAGCGACGCGCGGCCGGAACACATCGTGCAGCCGGGCCATGTGTTCCCGCTCATCGCGCAGCCGGGCGGCGTGCTGGTTCGCGCCGGCCATACGGAGGCCTGCTGCGACATCGCCAGGCTCGCCGGGCTGGCGCCTGCCGCGGTGATCTGCGAGATCATGAACGAGGATGGCACGATGGCGCGGCTGCCGGACCTGATCGAGTTCGCGGGCCGCCACAAGCTGAAGATCGGCACCATCGCGGACCTCATCCATCACCGCAGCAGCAACGAATCGATCGTGCGCCGCATCGGCGAGCGCGACATCGCGACGGTGTGGGGACGCTTCAGGCTGGTTGCCTACCGCGACCTGCCTACGCAGGGCAGCCACCTGGCGCTGGTCGCGGGCAGGCCCGCGCGCGAGAGCGAGACGCTGGTGCGCGTGCACGAGCCGCTGTCGATAATCGACCTCCTGGACGCCGGGCCGGGAACGCATTCCTGGGGAATCGGCGAGTCGCTGACCGAGATCGCCCGCGTCGGCACCGGGGTGATGGTGCTGCTCAACTGCTCGCAGACCGACGATTCCATCGAAGCGCGGCTCGCCGACGAGCGCGCGCCGGCGCAGGGGCGCAGCCTCGACCTGCGCAACTACGGCGTCGGCGCGCAGATCCTGCGCGACCTCGGCGTGGGCCGCATGAAGCTGATGGCCGAGCCGCGCAAGATGCCGAGCATGGCCGGATTCGGTCTCGAAGTGACCAGCTACGCCGAGCGCGGCTGATGCGCATCGGCATCGTCGCGAGCCGCTTCAACGAGGCGATCTGCGGGCCGCTACTGGAGCGCGCGCGCGCTGCGGCCGACAAGCTCGGCGTCGAAGTCACGCTCGAGAGCGTGCCGGGCGCGCTGGAGATCCCGCTTGCACTGCAGTGGATGGCGCAGAGCGGGCAGTTCGACGCGCTGGTCGCCGTCGGCGCGGTGATACGCGGCGAAACGTATCACTTCGAGGTGGTGTCGAACGAATCGGCGCGCGGCGTGATGGACGTCGCGCTCGAGTTCGGCATTCCGGTGGCCAACGGCATACTCACCACCGACACCGAAGAGCAGGCGCTTGCGCGGCTGGACAAGGGCGCGGAAGCGGTCGCCGTCGCGCTCGAGATGGCGGCGCTCAAGGGCCGTGCGGGCGCATGGCAGCGTTGAAGTCGCCGCGCCGCCGCGCGCGGGAGCTCGCGCTGCAGGTGTTGTATGCGTGGCAGGTCGCCGGCGCTGCCGCGGGAGACCTGGTCGAACAGATGCGCGCGCTGGAAGGGCACGACAAGGCGGACGCGGCGCTCGCCGAGTCTCTGGTGCGCGGTGTCGTCGGCCGCGCCGCGGAGCTGCGGCCGATGATCGAAGAATTCATCGACCGCTCCTTCGAGTCGCTTTCCCCGGTAGAGCGAGGCATCCTCTACATCGGCGCGTTCGAGCTCGCCCAGGGCGTGGAGCCGCCTTTCAAGGTCGTGCTGAACGAGGCGATCGAACTCGGCAAGAGCTTCGGCGGCACCGGCGGGCACAAGTACGTAAATGGCGTCCTCGAAAAGCTCGCCGCGCGGCTGCGCCCGGCGGAAGTGGCGGCGGTGCGGCGGGCCACCGCCTAGCCGGGCTGGCGCGAGCCGTGCCTTCCGAGTTCGAACTGATCCGCAAGTACTTCTCGCGCACGCCCAGGCAGGCGGTGCTGGGCGTAGGCGATGACTGCGCGCTGGTGCGCGTGGATGCCGGGGCGGAGCTCGCGGTATCGACCGACATGCTGGTCGAGGGACGGCATTTCGCCGCCGGCGCGGATCCAAGGTCCGTCGGCCACAAGGCGCTGGCGGTGAACCTCTCGGACATGGCGGCGATGGGCGCCACGCCCTGCTGGGCGACGCTGGCGCTGGCGCTGCCGCGCGCAGACGAACGCTGGCTGTCGGCATTCGCCAAGGGGCTGTATGCGCTTGCTGACCGCCACGAAGTCGACATCGTCGGCGGCGACACCACGCGAGGTCCGCTGACCATCAGCATCACGATACTGGGCGAAGTTCCTGCCGGACTGGCGCTGTACCGGGCCGGCGCGCGGCCTGGCGACGACATCTGGGTATCGGGCGCGCTGGGCGGGGCGACGTACGCGCTCGAGCGCCGCAGGCCGAAGGCTGCTTCGATGCGCCTGCATGAGCCCGAGCCTCGCGTCGCGCTCGGCGAGCGGCTGCGCGGCATCGCGTCGAGTGCGATCGACGTGTCCGACGGCTTTGCCCAGGACCTCGGCCACATCCTCGAGGCTTCGTCGGTCGGCGCGCTGGTGAACTTCGCGCAACTGCCGCGCGACCCGGCGCTGCTGCACGAGGACGACGCGCGTCTTGCCGCGCGCTGCGTGCTCGCAGGCGGCGACGACTACGAGCTCGTCTTTACCGCGCCGCAAGCCAGGCGCGGCGAGGTCGAAGCGCTGTCCACCGGACTCGGGCTTGCGCTCAGTCGCGTCGGCTCCATCCAGAAGGGCGAGCCCAGGCTGCAACTGCTTGGCGCGAACGGCAAGCCGATGGCGGTGCCGCGCGGGTTCGATCACTTTCGTGCCTAGCGTGCCTAGCGTGCGTGCGTCCATCGCCCGCCCAGGAACGCGCTTTGCGTTCGGCCATCCGGCGCACTTCGTCGCCTTCGGTTTCGGCGCCGGGCTGGCGCCGTTCGCGCCGGGCACCGCCGGCACGATTGCCGCTGTCCCGCTGTGGTGGGTGTTCAGCCAGGGGTATGGGCCGCTCGAACTATTCGCCGCCATCGGGCTGTTCTTCGTCATCGGCGTATGGGCTTGCGAGCTCACCGGACGACACCTGGGCGTCGCCGATCACGGTGCCATGGTGTGGGACGAGGTCGTGGCGTTCCTGCTGGTGCTCGCCATCGTGCCGGCGGAGCCTGGCTGGCAGATCGCGGCGTTCCTGGTGTTCCGCTTCTTCGATGTCGTGAAGCCGCCGCCGATACGTGCGGCGGAACGGCGCTTCAAGGGCGGCTTCGGCGTCATGTTCGATGACCTGCTGGCCGCGGGCTATACGCTGCTGGTCCTGGCGCTGGCCAAGCGCCTGTTTTTCTGATGGCCGATGCGGAACTCATGGCGCTGGCGACGCGCGTGGGCGCGCAGCTCAAGCGTTCGGGCGCGCTGCTGGTCGCGGCCGAGTCCTGCACCGGCGGCTGGATCGGCCAGGCGGTGACCGCGGTGGCGGGCAGCTCGGACTGGTTCGAGCGCGGCTTCGTCACTTACTCGAACGCCGCCAAGCAGGAGATGCTCGGGGTGCGCGCCGAGACCATCGCACGCCACGGCGCCGTCAGCGAACAGACCGCGCATGAGATGGCCGCCGGCGCGCTGGCGCACAGCCACGGCACCATCGCAGTCGCAGTGACCGGCGTTGCCGGCCCGGGCGGCGGCTCGGATGCGAAGCCGGTCGGCATGGTGTGCTTCGCCTGGGCACGCGGCGCCGAGGTGCGCGCCGAGACGCGGCGCTTCGACGGCGACCGCGACAGCGTGCGCCGCCAGTCGGTGATCCGCGCCCTCGAGGGCGTGGTGCAGTGGCTTGACGAGCCCGCCGCGCGGGCCTAAAACCGCCGCATGCAGACAGTACGCCCGGCCGCGGTCGCGGGGGCCTTCTATCCCGGCGATGCCGCCCGGCTCGCCGCGGACCTGGACGAGATGTTCGCCGGCGTGGACGACTTCGCGCCGCGCTTCGGCATTCCAAAAGCGCTGGTGGTGCCGCACGCCGGCTACATCTATTCAGGGACCACCGCGGCGCGCGCCTACGACGAACTGCGCGGCGCCCGCGACACGATCAGGCGCGTGGTGCTGCTGGGTCCGGTACATCGCGTGCCGGTACGCGGGCTGGCGGTGCCTTCGGCCGAATCGTTCGAGACGCCGCTGGGCAAGGTGCCGCTGGACCTGGATGCGATCCGCCGGCTTGGGGACATGCCGCAGGTCGTCACCAGCGACCCGGCGCACGCGATGGAGCATTCGCTCGAAGTACAGCTGCCCTTCCTGCAGCGCGTGCTGGGAAGCTTCGCGCTGGTTCCGCTCGCGGTCGGCGATGCGGGCGTGGACGAGGTTGCCCGGGTGCTGGAGCGCCTGTGGGGCGGCAGCGAGACGCTGCTGGTGGTGTCCACCGACCTGTCGCACTTCCACGCCTACGAGCAAGCCTGCGGCATCGATGCCGCCACCGCGCGGCGCATCGAGTCCTTCGCCACCGACATCGACCATGACGAGGCCTGCGGCGCGACGCCCCTGAACGGGCTGCTGCGCGTGGCGCGCGCCAGGCGCTTGCGCGTGCGGCGCCTCGGACTCTGCAATTCCGGCGACACCGCCGGCGGCAAGGGCCGTGTGGTGGGTTACGCGTCCTTCGCGCTGGACGAGCCGCATGCGGTGGACGCGGATGCCGCGGGAGCGGTGCTGCTCGGCATCGCGCGCGATGCCATCGCGCGGCGCCTCGGCGCCGCAGCGGGCTCGCCGCCGGACGCCCCATGGCTCGCGCGGCCCGGCGCCAGCTTCGTCACGCTGAAGATCGAAGGCGAGCTGCGTGGTTGCATCGGCAGCCTGGAAGCGCACCGGCCGCTGGCCGCGGACGTGGCGGCGAACGCCGAAGCCGCCGCATTCCGCGACCCGCGCTTTCCCGCGCTCACGGCGGCGGATTGGCCCTGCTGCGAGATCGAGGTATCGCTGCTGTCGACGCCGAGGCCGATCGCGTTTGCCGACGAGGACGAGCTGCTGGAGTGCCTCCGCCCCGGCATGGACGGGCTGATCATCGAGCATGCCGGCAGGCGCGGCACCTTCCTGCCGCAGGTGTGGGAGAGCCTGCCTGACAGGCGCGCCTTCCTCAACGAGCTCAAGCGCAAGGCGGGCATCGCCGCCGAGACGAGGATCACGCGCTGCAGGCTGCTGCGCTACCGCGCGAGCAAATGGCGATGACCGCGGATTCGGCGCATCCGGCGCGCTGGTGGCACGAGCTGGATGGCGGCCGCATCCAGTGCGACCTCTGCCCGCGCGACTGCCGCCTGCACGAAGGCCAGCGCGGCCTTTGCTTCGTTCGCGCAATGCATGGCGGCCGCATGGTGCTCACCACCTATGGCAGGTCTTCCGGCTTCTGTGTCGATCCGATCGAGAAAAAGCCGCTGAACCAGTTCTATCCGGGCAGCAGCGTACTTTCCTTCGGCACCGCGGGCTGCAACCTCGCCTGCAAGTTCTGCCAGAACTGGGACATCTCGAAGTCGCGCGAGATGGACAGCCTGATGGATGCCGCCACCCCGGACGCGATCGCGGCCGCGGCGGCAAGACTGGGCTGCGCGTCGGTCGCATTCACCTACAACGACCCGGTGATCTTCGCCGAGTACGCGATCGACATCGCCGACGCCTGTCATGCACGGGGCGTGAAGACGGTCGCGGTCACTGCGGGCTACGTGCACGATGCGCCGCGGCGGGAGTTCTTCGCCAGGATGGACGCGACGAACGTCGACCTGAAGGCCTTCAGCGACGATTTCTACCATCGCATCTGCGGCGGCAGGCTGCAGCCGGTGCTGGACACGCTGGAGTACCTGGTGAAGCAGACCCAAGTCTGGACCGAGATCACGACGCTGCTGATCCCGGGCAGGAACGATTCCGACGCGGAACTCGAGGCCGAGAGCCGCTGGATACGCGCGCACCTGGGCGCCGACGTGCCGCTGCACTTCACCGCCTTCCACCCCGACTGGAAGATGACCGATGTCCAGCGCACGCCAGCCGCGACGCTTGCCCGCGCGCGTGACATCGCGCGGCGCGCCGGCCTGAATTACGTCTACACCGGCAACGTGCACGACGAAGAAGGGGGCTCGACCTGGTGCCCTGGCTGCGGCAAGGCGGTGATCGTGCGCGACTGGTACTACATCCGCGGCTATCACCTCACGGATGCCGGTGCCTGCACCTGCTGCGGCACACAGCTCGCCGGCCGCTACCGGAAGTTCGGCAAGCCCTTCGGGCCCAGGCGCATCCCGGTCCGACTCTCGACAAAAGCGTGACCTTTACGCCTGGTTCAGGCGGCTGGCTGGCGCTGATCTGCGGCAGCCGGGTGCTGGGCGCGACCTGGTTCGTCGCCTATTCGGCCGTGCTGCCGCTGACGCAGGCCGAGTGGGGCCTGAGCGGGCGCGAGGCTGGCCTGGTCCAGTCCGCGTTCCACCTTGGCTACCTGGTGTCGCTGTTCATCGTCGGCTTCGTCGCCGACCGCTACGGCGCGAAGCGCACCTACGTGCTGTCCGGCATCGCGGCGTGGGCCAGCCCGTTCTTCTTCGTCGCCTTCGCCGACGGCTTCTGGTCGGCGTACTGGCTGCACCTGCTCACCGGCCTGTGCGCGGGCGGCACCTACACGCCGGTGCTTGCGCTGCTGAACGACAACGTCGAGCGCGCGCGGCGCGGCCGCGCCATGGGCTTCCTTATCGCCGGATCCAGTGCGGGCTACGCCATAGCGCTGGTCGCGGCGGGCGCGGCGCTCAAGTTCACCGACTGGCGCGGCGCGCTCGGCGTCATCGCGGCGATGCCGGTGCTGGCGTGGCTGCTGACGCTTTACGCGGTGCGCGGCACGCCGAACATGATCCACCCGCGGCCGCCCGGCGAGTCGATGCTGGCCGCGCTGCCTGCAGTGCTGAAGAATCGCCGCGGCATGCTGTCGGTGTGGGGCTACACCTTCCACAACTGGGAACTGCTCGCGCTGTGGGCGTGGCTGCCCGCGTTCCTCACCGCCGCGTTGATGGCGAACGGCCGCGGCACCGCCGAGGCGGCAACGCTCGCGCTGTCCCTGTCGGCGCTGACCTACGTGGCGAACATCGCCGGCAGCGCGGTCGGCGGCACCATGGCCGACCGCTGGGGGCGCACGCAGACCATCCTGCTGTGGTCGTGCGTCAGCCTGGCGCTGTCCTTCTCGATCGGCTGGCTGATGGCGCTGCCGATCGGCTTGCTGGTCGCGCTCGCCTGCGTGTACAACTTTTCCGCGATCGCGGATTCGTCGACGCACTCGACGGTGCTGGCCGAAAGCGTGCCGCCGCACATGCTCGGTGTCGCCTACGCGGTGCGCTCGGTGATCGGCTTCGGCGCCGGCGTGGTCAGCCCGGTGGTGTTCGGCTGGTCGCTGGACGCTGCCGGCGGCGGCCGCGATTCGGCCGATGCCTTTGCCTGGGGCATCGCCTGGACGACGCTGGGGCTTGGCGCGATGCTCGGACCGCTCGCAACCTGGAAGCTGCACAGGCATTCCGCGCATCGCCTCGCTCACACCACACATCCACGCAAGGATTCGACATGACCGTACGGCGACTATTGATGGCGATCTTCCTGCTTGTCATCGCGGTAATGACGCTGGTGACCGTGCAGGCGAGCCTGGTGCGCTCGGTGTTCGACAACGGCCACCTGATGCGCGACCCCTGGTTCGTCGCGACGCTGGCCGACGCCTACTTCGGCTTCCTCACCTTCTACGTCTGGGTTGCCTACAAGGAGCGCGCGGCGTTCGCGCGTGCGATCTGGTTCGTCCTCATCATGGCGCTGGGCAATTTCGCCATGGCCGCCTATGTGCTCATCCAGCTACGCAAGCTGCAGCCTGGCGAGCCGCTGGATCGCCTGCTGCTGCGAACCTAGCCGGCCAACGCAGCCCGTGCTGCCCGCGGTATTGTCTACAATCCAACCATGACCATAGAACGGCAGCAGAAACTGGACGCAGAGTTTGCCGGGCGTGAAGCGCGTGCGCTCGCCATGGGAGGGCCGGAGAAGCTGGCGCGGCGCAAGGCCGCCGGCTTGCTGAACGCGCGCGAGCGTATCGCACGCCTGTGCGACGCCGGTTCGTTCATCGAGTCGGGCCTGTTCGCGTCGTCGACCAGCAACCCGGCCGACCGCGACAGCACGCCCGCCGACGGCAAGATCACCGGCTTCGGCAAGGTGAGCGGGCGCGAAACCGCAGTGCTCGCCAACGATTTCACCGTCAAGGGCGCTTCCAGCGCGTCGACCAACGGCCGCAAGATCGCGCACATGAAGCGCGTCGCCACGCAGCGCGGGCTGCCGATGGTGTTCCTCGGTGAATCCTCGGGTGCGCGCATGCCGGACCACATGGGCGCGCGCGGCATGGGTTCGATGCTCGGCAACGACCCCACGCAGTACCAGCGCACGCGCGAGACGCCCTGGGCGGCGGCGACGCTGGGCCTTTCCTACGGCTCCTCGTCCTGGTACTCGGTGCTGTCGGAGTTCAACGTCATGCGCAAGGGCGCGGTGCTTGCGGTGTCCAGCCCGCTGCTCGCGTCGCTCGCGATTCGCGAGGACGTCGATCCGCAGGAAATGGGCGGCTGGCGCGTGCACGCGGAGATCACCGGCTTCGCCGACCAGGTGGTGGAGAGCGACGAGGAGGCGATAGACGCGATCAAGGCCTTCCTTGCCTACATGCCCTCGCACCATCGCGAGGCGCCGCCGGTGGCCGCGGTACCGGCCGGCTCCGGCGAGGCGATGCGCGACATCCTCGGCCTGCTGCCCGGCAGCCGCACGCAGGTCTACGACATGCGCAAGATCATCCGCAGCGTCGTCGACAAGGACAGCTTCTTCGAGCTGAAGGCGCGCTTTGGCAAGGCCGGCATATCCGGGCTCGCGCGCCTCGACGGCCGCACCGTGGGCATCGTCGCCAACAACCCGCAGTCCAGGGGCGGCGCGATGGACGCCGATGCCTGCGAGAAGCTCACCAGCCTGATCGTCATGTGCGACTCGTTCAACATCCCGCTAGTGCTGTTCGTCGACACGCCGGGTTTCGTCATCGGCACCGACGCCGAGCGCCGCCGCGCGCCCGGCAAGATCATGAACATGATGAACGCGCTCGCGCTCACCACGGTGCCGAAGCTGTCGGTGATCGTGCGAAAGAGCTACGGGCAGGCGTACCTGAACATGGGCGGCGGCAGGAATTCCGACGAGGTGGCCGCGTGGCCCACGGCCGAGGTGAGCTTCATGGACCCGGTGTTCGCGGTGAAGGTGGTGCACGGCATCGACCCGGGCGCGGAAGGCTTCGATGACGCGCTTGCCGAGATGAACCGCGAGAGCTCGGTGTGGGATTTCGCTTCGGTGTACGCCGCGCAGTCGGTGATCCGACCACAGGAAACGCGCGACTACCTGATCCGCATGCTGGACGTGCACCGCCTGCGCCTGACGAACGGCATCGGCCAGCACCTGATGCGCGCCTGGCCGACCAGCTACTGAATCCGCATGCAAACAAACTGAGGGAAGGAAAGCGATGGCGCGCATCAAGGTCAATGCCGAAGTCACCGGCTCGGTGTGGAAGATCATCACGCAGCAGGGGCAGGCGCTCGCTGCCGGCGACACGATCATGATCCTGGAATCGATGAAGATGGAGATCCCGGTGATCGCGGAGGACGGCGGCACGCTCGTCGAGCTGCACGTCGCCGAGGGCGAGCCGGTGAGCGAGGGACAGCTCGTCGCCACGCTGGACGAATGAGCACGGGCGGCTCAGGGCCTGCGGACTGGCAGCCCGAGGTCGACGAGCTGGCATTCCGCCGCGCGCAGGCCGAAGCGCTCGGCGGCGCCGCGGCGGTGGCGAAGCACCACGAGCGCGGGCGGCTGACGATACGCGAGCGCATCGCCGGCCTGGTTGACGCGGATTCGTTCCGGGAAGTGGGCACGCTTACCGGCCAGGGCCGCTACGCAGCCGACGGCACGCTCGAGGGCGTGACGCCGGCGCCGTACGTGATGGGCCTGGCGAAGATCGATGGCCGCCCGATGGCAATCGGCGGCGAGGATTTCACTGTGCGCGGCGGCACCAGCTGGAGCGGCGACCGCAAGAAGGGCGGGCAGGGCGGCTTCGTCGAGGACCTCGCGCACCAGTACCGCATACCCCTGGTCAACCTGATCGACGGCGCCGGCGGCAGCGTCACCTCGATCAATCGCCGCGGCCACGCGGTGTTCCCGGGAGTGCACGGCTTCGAGCGCTCGGTGCAACTGATGGGCGAGGTGCCGGTGGTGTGCGCAGTGATGGGAACCGCGGCAGGCGGTCCCGCCGGGCGCGCGATCCTGTCGCACTGGTCGGTGATGGTCAAGGACACGAGCCAGGTATTCGCCGCCGGCCCGCCGGTGGTCGAGCGCTCGCTGCGCCAGAAAATCACCAAGGAAGACCTCGGCGGTCCCGCGGTCGCGGTGGACCTCGCCGGCACCATCGACAATGTCGCCGCGAACGAGGCGCAGTGCTTCGACATGATCCGCCGGTACCTCTCGTACATGCCGCAGAACGTCTGGCAACTGCCGCCGGTGGTCGACACCGGTGACGCCGCGGATCGCGCCGAGGACGAACTGCTCGGCATCGTGCCGCGCAACCGCCGCCAGGCCTACGACATGCGCAAGGTGGTGCGCCTGATCGCCGATCGCGGCTCGATGTTCGAGCTGCAGCCCTCCTACGGCAAGGCGCTCATTACCGCGTTCGCGCGCATGAACGGCAAGGTGGTGGGCTTCGTCGCCAACAACCCCATGGTCTATGGCGGCGCGATGGACGTGCGCGCCGCGCGCAAGCAGACGCACTTCGTCGAGTTGTGCGACTGCTTCCACATCCCGATCGTGTTCCTCGTCGACGTGCCGGGCTTCATGGTCGGGCGCGATGCCGAAGCCGCGGCGACGCTGCGCGAAGGCATGCGCAGCGTCTATGTCGGCCTGCAGGCGACGGTGCCGCTGTACACGGTGGTGGTGCGCAAGTGCTATGGCATGGCCGGCATGGGCGCGACCGACAAGAACGGCATCGACCTGAAGATCGCCTGGCCTTCCGCCGAGTGGGGCTCGCTGCCGATCGAGGGTGGCGTCGCCGCCGCGTTCCGCCGCGAGATCGAAGCTGCGCCGGACCCGGCGGCGCGCGAAGCCGAGCTCGAAGCCGAGCTGCGCGCGTTCGCGTCGCCATTCCGCACCGCCGAAGCCTTCGGCGTCGAGGAGATCATCGACCCGCGCGAGACGCGGGCGTATCTGTGCCGCTTCATCGACGCGGCGCAGGGGCGCCTCGCCACCAGCGTCGGGCCGAAGCCGAAGTACGGCGTCAGGCCCTAGCTTTGCGGGGGGCTGCGGCGACAGCCGCAGCCGGCGGCTCAGCCCGCTTCTCAGTCCTTCGCCAGCAGGTGCATCAGGCTGCAGGTGTCCCAGCGCTTGCCGCCGCGCGCCTGCACCTGGGCGTAGAACTGGTCGATCATCGCCGTCGTGGGCAGGCGGGCGCCGTTCTTCTTCGCCTCCTCCAGGCAGATGCCGAGGTCCTTGCGCATCCAGTCCACCGCGAAGCCGAAGCCGTCGAACTTCACCTCGGTCATGTTCTTCCAGCGGTTCTCCATCTGCCAGGATTGCGCGGCGCCCTTGGAGATCACCGAAATGACCTTCTCCATGTCCAGGCCGGCCTTCATGCCGAAGTTGAGCGCTTCCGACAGGCCCTGCAACAGGCCGGCGATGGCGATCTGGTTGACCATCTTGGTGAGCTGGCCGGCGCCGGGGGCGCCGATCAGCGCGCAGCTCTTGGCGTAGAGATCCAGC
This sequence comes from Burkholderiales bacterium, assembly GCA_050248795.1. Classification (GTDB taxonomy): domain Bacteria; phylum Pseudomonadota; class Gammaproteobacteria; order Burkholderiales; family SG8-39; genus CAZTDU01. The sequence goes on from JBFWRS010000029.1 coordinate 37,295, forward strand.
ACCGGTTTCGCGCGGTCGAAGTCTGCCTGTTCGCCGCCGCACATGATGCCCAGTTGCCCGTTGACCGCGCCGGCCTGGCCGCCGGATACCGGCGCATCGACGAAGCCGATGCCCTTTTCCTTGCAGGCCGCGTGCAGCTCGCGCGCGAGGATCGCCGAGGCGGTGGTGTGGTCCACCAGCAGTGCGCCCTTCTTCATGCCGGCGAGCGCGCCGCCGCTTTCTCCATCGGGACCGTAGATCACCGAGCGCACGTCGTCGTCGTTGCCCAGGCACATGGCGACCAGGTCCGCGCCCGCCACGGCCTCCTTCGGCGTGGCGGCGGACTTGCCGCCGTACTCCTTGACCCATTGCGCGGACTTTGCCGCAGTGCGGTTGTACACGGTCACGTCGTGGCCGCCCTTTTTCAGCAGGTGTCCGGCCATCGGATAGCCCATGACGCCCAGGCCGAGGAATGCGATCTTTGCCATCTTGTTGTCTCCTAACAGTTTTTCCGGAATTGACAGGCAGCGGTCAACGCCCTACGATAGCTGGACGTTTATACAGTATCCGGTGTTGGCCCGGGCGCTGCCCGCCGAATGATGCCAACAACCCTCAAGAAGAGGTACAGGAAATGGACGACAACAAGTCTAAAGCATTGGCAGCGGCGCTGGCGCAGATCGAAAAGCAGTACGGCAAGGGCTCCATCATGAAGATGGACGACGCCGCGATCAAGGACATCGACGTGGTGTCCACCGGGTCGCTGGGTCTGGACATCGCGCTGGGGGTCGGCGGCCTGCCGCGCGGCCGCGTGGTCGAGATCTACGGCCCGGAATCCTCCGGCAAGACGACGCTGACGCTGCAGGTCATCGCCGAAATGCAGAAGATGGGCGGCACCGCGGCCTTCATCGACGCCGAGAACGCGCTCGACATTTCCTACGCCGCCAAGCTCGGCGTGAAGACCGAGGACCTGCTCATTTCGCAACCCGACACCGGCGAGCAGGCGCTGGAGATCGCCGACATGCTGGTGCGCTCGGGCGCGGTGGACGTGATCGTCGTCGACTCGGTCGCGGCACTGACGCCCAAGGCCGAGATCGAGGGCGAGATGGGCGAGCCGCAGATGGGCCTGCAGGCGCGGCTGATGAGCCAGGCGCTGCGCAAGCTCACCGGCAACATCAAGCGCACGAATACGCTGGTGATCTTCATCAACCAGATCCGCATGAAGATCGGCGTCATGTTCGGCAACCCCGAGACCACCACCGGCGGCAACGCGCTCAAGTTCTACGCCTCGGTACGCATGGACATCCGCCGCATCGGCGCGATCAAGAAGTCCGACGAAGTGGTGGGCTCGGAAACCCGCGTCAAGGTGGTGAAGAACAAGGTGGCGCCGCCGTTCCGCAACGCCGAGTTCGACATCATGTACGGCGAAGGCATCTCGCGCGAGGGCGAGATCCTCGAGCTGGGCGTGGCCCACAACGTCGTCGACAAGTCCGGTGCCTGGTACATCTACAAGGGCGACCGCCTCGGCCAGGGCAAGGACAACTGCCGCGAGTTCCTGCGCGAGAACCCCGAACTCGCACGCGAGATCGAGGCGAAGATCCGCGAGGCCGTGGGTGTTGCCATGCCGGTCGCTGCCGCCTCCAACGAGGAAGCAGCGACCGACAACAAGGTCGAGCAGCTTCCGACGCGCAAGCGTGGCGAGCGATCGGCCTGAGCCCGACTCGGCACAGGAACTCCGGGCGCGGGCGTTACGGCTGCTCGCGCGCCGGGAGCACTCCCGCGCCGAACTGAAGCGCAAACTCGGCCCGCACGCCGGGTCCGCCGAGGCGCTCGATCTGCTGCTCGATGCGCTGGAGGAAAAGAAGCAGTTGTCTGACGCGCGCTACGCCGGCGAGCGCGCGCACGTGCTAACCCGCAGGTTCGGCTCGGCGCGCATCCGCCAGGACCTGCGCGCACGCGGCGTGGACGAGGCCACCGCGTCGCTCGCCGCGGCCGCAGCCGCCGAAACCGACCTCGAGCGCGCCCGCGCGATCTACCAGCGCCGCTACCGCGAACCCGCGGCCTCTCGCGAGGAGCGCGCGAAACGCATGCGCTTCCTGCAGGGGCGGGGGTTCTCGGGGGATATCATCCGTCGTCTGGTCAGCGGGGACGCGGAGGATTGAGGATGGAGTGCTTCGACGTGAGCAGCGACGCGGGCGTCGCGCGCATCGTGCTGAACCGCCCGGCGGCGATGAACGCCATGAACCTCGCATTCTGGCGCGAGCTGCCGCAGGTGTTCCGCGAACTCGAGGCTGCCGGCGGTACGCGCGTCGCGGTGATCTCCTCGACCGGGAAGCATTTCACCGCCGGCATGGACCTTGCGGTATTTGCCGATGCCGGGCTCCCCGGCACCGCCACCGCCATGGACCGCGAGCGCTTCCGCATGAAGCTCATCGAGCTGCAGCAGTCCTTCAACGCCATCGCGGATGCGCGTTTCCCGGTGATCGCGGCGGTGCAGGGCGGCTGCATCGGCGGCGGCGTCGACATGGTGTCCGCCTGCTGCCTGCGCTACGCCACGCGCGACGCGTTCTTTTCCATCCAGGAGATCAATCTCGCCATGATGGCCGACGTCGGCACGCTGCAGCGCATGCCCAAGGCGATGCCTGAAGCCGTCGTCAGGGAACTGGCGTACACCGGCGATCGCCTGCCGGCCGAGCGCGCGGAGCGCATCGGCTGGGTGAATGGCGTGTTCGACACGCAGGATGCCTTGCTGGAGGGCGTGCTGTCGGTGGCGCGCAGGATCGCCGCCAAGCACCCGCTGTCGATCGCGGCGACCAAGGAGATGATCTCCTATGCGCGCGACCACTCGGTGGCCGAGGCCTACGCCTACCTGAACGCGCGCCAGCCCGGCCTGTTCGACATCGATGCCGTGCGCGCCGCCGCCGCGGCGCGTGGCCGGGACGGCGCGACTTTCGAGGACCTGCCGCCCAGGGCGGCCTGAAAACCATGATCCGCACCGAAAGCAAGGCCGGCATCACCACGCTGCTCATCGACAACCCCGCGAGCCGCAATGCGCTGAATGCCGGCATGGTCGCGGCACTCGAGCCGGCGATCGCCGCGGCCGAGGCCGACCCGGCCTGCCGCTGCATCGTCGTCAAGGGCGCCGGCGGCGATTTCTGCGCCGGACGCGACCTCGGCGACGCGAAGACCGACTGGAAGCTCGACCAGTACATCGACTACGACGCCGCGTGGTCGCGCGCGATCGAGCGGCTGTGGCGGCTGTCCAAGCCCAGCGTCGCGGTCGTCCAGGGCTACGCGGTCGCCGGAGGATTCACCCTGGCGATGGCCTGCGACTTCGCCCTGGCCGAGGAGGGCGCGAAGTTCGGCGCGCTGGAAATGCGCCGCGGTTTCCCGGCGGCGGTGAACACCGCGGTGCTGGCGCACAAGGCAGCGCCGCGCCACGCGCTCGAGCTGCTGCTGTCTGCCGGCACCTTTGGCTCGCCGCGGCTGTACGAGATGGGCCTGCTGAATCGCGTCGCCAGGGGCGACGCGGCGCTCGCCGCCGCGGAGCGCGAGTTCGTCGACGCGCTCGCCGCGCTCGACGCCACCGCAGTGCGCCTGACCAAGGAAACCTACCGCGCGGCGGTGACCATGCCCTATGCCGAGTCGATGACGCTGGGCTCGCAGTTGAACGCGCTGCTGATGGCGTCCGGGCGCATCGCGCAGGCGGCAGAGGACTACCGCAAGGGCAAGCCCGGCAAGTCCTGACGTCCCCTGACGCGGCGGGCGCGGCGCCGCGTGCCCTGCGCGGTTCAGCGCCCGTACTACCCGTACAATTGCGCGCATGAAATCCGCGGAAATCCGCTCGAGCTTCCTCGAGTACTTCAAATCCAAGGGCCACACCATCGTGGCCTCCAGTTCACTCGTCCCGGCGGCCGACCCGACGCTGCTGTTCGTCAATTCCGGCATGGTGCAGTTCAAGGACGTTTTCCTCGGCAAGGAAAAGCGCGCCTACTCGCGCGCCACCACGTCGCAGCGCAGCGTGCGTGCGGGCGGCAAGCACAACGACCTGGAGAACGTCGGCTACACCGCGCGCCACCACACTTTCTTCGAGATGCTGGGCAACTTCTCCTTCGGCGACTACTTCAAGCAGGACGCGATCCGCTACGCCTGGGAACTGCTGACCGGCGTCTACAAGCTGCCGCCGGAGAAGCTCTGGGTCACCGTCTACCAGACCGACGACGAGGCCTACGGCATCTGGGCCGACGACATCAAGGTGCCGCGCGAGCGCATCGTGCGCATCGGCGACAAGCCGGGCGGGCACAAATTCCAGTCCGACAACTTCTGGCAGATGGCCGACACCGGTCCCTGCGGGCCGTGCAGCGAGATTTTCTACGACCACGGCCACGGCATCGAAGGCGGCCCGCCCGGATCGCCGGACGCCGACGGCGACCGCTACATCGAGATCTGGAACCTGGTCTTCATGCAGTTCAACCGCGACGAGGCGGGCGTCATGCACCCGCTGCCCAAGCCTTCCGTCGACACCGGCATGGGCCTGGAGCGCATTGCCGCGGTGCTGCAGCACGTGCACTCGAACTACGACATCGATCTTTTCCAGGACCTGATCAAAGCGGCGGCGCGCGAGACCGGCGTAGCCGTGCACCGCAATCCGTCGCTGAACGTCATCGCCGACCACATCCGCGCCTGCGCGTTCCTGATAGTGGATGGCGTCATCCCCGGCAATGAGGGCCGCGGCTACGTGCTGCGCCGGATCATCCGCCGCGCGATACGCCACGGCTACAAGCTGGGGCAGAAGCAGCCCTTCTTCCACAAGCTGGTGGCGGATCTCGACCGCGCGATGGGCGAGGCCTATCCGGAACTCACCGCGGACAAGTTCCGGGTCGCGCAGGTGCTCAGGCAGGAGGAGGAGCGCTTCGCCGAGACGCTGGAGAACGGCATGGGCGTGCTCGAAGCCGCGCTCGCCTCGGGCGACAAGCTGCTGGACGGCGACACGGTGTTCAAGCTCTACGACACCTTCGGTTTCCCGGTGGACCTCACCGCCGACATCTGCCGCGAGCGCGACATCCGCATCGACATGGCGGGCTTCGAGGCCGCAATGGAGGCGCAGCGCGAGCGCGCGCGAGCCGCGAGCCGGTTCTCGTCGGCGGCTGGACTCGAATACGCGGGCGGCAGGACCGAGTTCCAGGGCTATGACACGCTTTCGCTGCGCGCAAAAGTTCAGGCGCTGTACCGCGAGGGTTCCCCGGTCGAGGAACTGAACTCCGGCGACGCCGGCGTGGTGGTGCTCGACCGCACGCCGTTCTATGCCGAGTCCGGCGGCCAGGTCGGCGACCGCGGCGAGATGACAGGGCCGGCCGGCACGTTCGCGGTAGAGGACACGCAGAAGATCCAGGCCGAGGTGTTCGGCCACCACGGCCGGCAGGTGACCGGCAGGCTGCGCGTGGGCGACGAGGTCGGCGCGCAGGTCGACACCGTGTCGCGGCACCGCGCGATGTGGAACCATTCCGCCACCCACCTGATGCATTCGGCGCTGCGCGAAGTGCTCGGCAAGCACGTGCAGCAGAAGGGTTCGCACGTCGATGCGCAGCGCACGCGATTCGACTTTTCGCACCCGCAGCCGGTCACGGAAGACGAGATCCGCCGCATCGAGGCGCTGGTCAACGACGCGATACGCGGCAACCACGAAGTCGCGGCGCGCATCATGAAGTTCGACGAGGCGATCAAGGCCGGCGCACTGGCGTTCTTCGGCGACAAGTACGGCGACGAGGTGCGCGTCATCGGCATGGGGCCGACCTCCACCGAACTGTGCGGCGGCACGCACGTGCGCCGCACCGGCGACATCGGCTTCTTCAAGATTGTCGCCGAGTCCGGTGTCGCCGCCGGCATCCGCCGCATCGAGGCGGTGACCGGCGAAGGCGCGCTCGCCTGGGTGCAGGAGCAGGAGGCGAGGCTCGCCGAAGCCGCCGCGGCACTGAAGGCACCGGTGCCAGAAGTCTCGCAGCGCATAGGCCAGATCCTCGACAACGCGAAGGCGCTGGAGCGGGAACTGGCGAAGCTGAAGTCGAAGCTCGCGTCCTCGCAGGGCGACGACCTGGCCGGCCAGGCGGCCGAGGTCAAGGGCGCCAGGGTGCTGGGCGCCGTGCTGGAAGGCGCAGACGCGAAGACCTTGCGCGAGACGCTGGACAGGCTGAAGGACAAGCTCAAGTCCGCCGCGATCGTGCTTGGCGCGGTAAACGACGGCAAGGTCGCGCTGATTGCCGGCGTCACCGCGGACCTCACTGCGAAGGTGAAGGCGGGGGAACTGGTCAACTTTGTCGCCCAGCAGGTCGGCGGCAAGGGCGGTGGCAGGCCGGACATGGCGCAGGCGGGCGGTACCGACGCCGCGAAGCTGCCAGCCGCGCTGCAAAGCGTCGCCGCCTGGGTTGAGGCAAAACTGTAGAAAGGACACGCATGAATCGACGCACGTTGATACTCGGCGCGCTGGGCGCGATCCCGGGCCTCGCGCTGGCGCACCACGGCTGGAGCGAGTACGACTCGGACAAGCCGCTGAAGCTCTCCGGCAAGATCGTCGAATCCGGCTACGAGCATCCGCACGGCTACGTGCGGCTGGAAGTCCCGGGCAAGACCTGGCTGTGCGTGCTGGCGCCGCCGTCGCGGATGCAGAACCGCGGCCTGCCCAAGGGCGCGCTCAAGCCCGGTGCGCCGGCCGTGATCGAGGGCTACCCGAACCGCTCCAAGCCCGAGGAGATGCGCGCCGAGCGCATCAGCGTGGGCGGGAAAACCATCGAGCTGCGCTAGGCCATGACGCCGATGGGCGCCATCGAGGCGAGCGCCCTGGGCGAGGCGATGCGCAAGTCGCTGTGGCTGTTTCCCACCGTCGAGACGCTGCACATCATCGGCCTCGCGCTGCTGGTCGGATCCATCGCGGTGCTGGACCTGCGCCTGCTGGGCCTGTCGCGGTCCATCCCGGTGCGACGCCTCGCGGCGCACGTGCTGCCGTGGGCGCTGGGAAGCTTCGTGCTCATCGTGCCCACCGGGCTGGCGATGTTCGTCGCACATGCCGGTGACTACATCTCCAACAGCACTTTCGTGCTGAAAATCTGCCTGATCATGGCGGCTGGCGCGAACGCCGCGGTGTTCCACGCGGCGGTGTTCCGCACCGCGCAGGCCTGGGACGTCGACGTGATGCCGCCGCCTGCCGCCCGCGCCTGCGCGCTGCTGTCGCTGCTGATCTGGATGTCGGTGATCGCCTGCGGCCGCTTCCTTGCCTATACCTGAACGCTTGCCAACGCCCCGGGGAGTGTGTTTGAATCCTGCCATGTCCAAGTGGTACTTCGGCTTTTTCTTCTACTTCCCGCGCCATCTGGCGGAGGGAATCGGCTAGCCGCGCACCCAACGGACCCGACGAACCGCCAGAGCAGAGATGCCTGGCGGTTTTTGTTTTTTCAGAGGCCACGCACATGACCCCAGCCACCGAATCCTTCCTCGCACCTGCTCCTGCGGACAAGACGTCGCTCACCGACGATGAACGCATCGAGAACGTCATGCCCCTGCCTGCCCCCGAGAACCTGATCCGCTTTTTCCCGATCCAGGGGACGCCGGTCGAGACCCTGATCGCGGACACCCGCCGCAAGGTGCGCGCGATCCTGCAGGGCAAGTCCGACCGCCTGCTGGTGGTGATCGGGCCGTGCTCGATCCACGATCCGGCGGCGGCGATCGAGTACGCATCCAGGCTTGCGGGCGAACGAAAGCGCCACGAGGGCGAGCTGGAAGTGCTGATGCGCGTTTACTTCGAGAAGCCCCGCACCACGGTCGGCTGGAAGGGCCTGATCAACGACCCGTACATGAACGGCAGCTTCCGCATCAACGAGGGGCTGCGCATCGCGCGCGACCTGCTGGTGAAGATAAACGCGGCAGGCGTGCCCGCGGGCTGCGAGTTCCTCGACGTCATCTCGCCGCAATACCTCGGCGACCTCGTGTCCTGGGGCGCGATCGGCGCCCGCACCACCGAATCTCAGGTGCACCGCGAGCTCGCCTCAGGGCTGTCGGCCGCCGTCGGCTTCAAGAACGGCACCGACGGCAACGTGCGCATCGCGGTGGACGCGATCCTTGCCGCGCGCCAGAAGCACCATTTCCTGTCGGTGCACAAGAGCGGTCAGGTGGCGATCGTGCAGACGCGCGGCAACGCCGATTGCCACATCATCCTGCGCGGCGGCAAGTCGCCGAACTTCGATGCCGCCAGCGTGCGCTCGGCATGCGCGGAACTGGAAAAGGCGAAGCTGCCCTGCAGGCTGATGATCGATTTCTCGCATGCCAATGCCGCCAAGGTCTACAAGCGCCAGCTGGACGTGGCCGGCGACGTCGCCAGGCAGATCGAGGGCGGCGAGCGCTGTGTCATCGGCGCGATGGTGGAGTCGAACCTGGTCGAGGGCCGGCAGGACCTGGTCGAGGGCGCGCCGCTGCGCTACGGCCAGAGCGTCACCGACGCCTGCCTGGGCTGGGACGATTCGGTGCGGCTGCTCGACGAACTGGCCGGCGCCGTGAAGCGCCGCCGCAGGAAGTCGAAGCGCTGAGGCGGGCGCTGGTGCCCTGGGGCATAATGCCGCAGAGGCGCCATGGCTGACCGTCCCCCTCAACTTGCCCACCTTGAAGCGCTTGGAGACGCCACCCGCTTCTCCGGCCAGATCCACGCACTGATCCCGAAGTGCGCGCTGCTGGAGAACTTCTCCCCGGCCGAGGTTCGCCTGCTGGCGCATTTCATGACCGTCTACAGCGCTCCCGCGGGAACCGAGATCATCCGCGAGGGCGATGGTGGCGATTTCATGCTGATGGTCATCGAAGGCAAGGTCGACGTGACGCGGCGCGACCGCTGGAACGCGCCGCAACTGATCGCCGAGGTGGAGCCGGGCAAGACGCTGGGGGAAATGTCGATGATCGACGGCGAGGCGCGCTTTGCCAGCTGCACTGCCTCCGAGCCCGCGCTGGTCGCTGTACTCGACCGCGAGAGCCTCGCGCGCATCATCGTCGAGCAGCCGATGCTCGGCGCGAAGATCCTCATGGAACTGGTGCTGATGCTGTCCCAGCGGCTGCGCGCCACCGGCTCGCG